>JAJQCA010000076.1:0-57378 GCA_021202985.1 Alistipes sp. | reverse complement strand
GATGACATTGTGCGGATTGGTAAGCAGGGCTTACGGGTGCTTACTCCTTCTTCGGTTCATCATTTCGCACCTCAGATGGTATTTGATATATTGTCATACTGAACGCAGTGAAGAATCTGTCTTTTATTACTTTAGTAAGTAGTAGATTCTGAGTAGCCTCAGGGATGAAGAATAACGTTTTTAAAACGCCTCGTTGATATTGAACATAAAGCTCGACTCGCCCTTGCCGAACCCGTAGTCCAGCCGCACATTCACGCGGTTCTTAAATTCCCAGCGGAAGCCCAGCCCGTAGGTGGGAAGGATGTGCGACGTGTCGAAATTCGAGAACGAATTGAAGACCGTACCCGCTCCGCCCCAGACCGCGAAACCGATACGGCGGTAGACGTTCTGGCGCAGTTCGGCCTGCACCTCGGCAAGCCCCTTGTCGCGGTAGCGACCCTCGTAGTAACCCCTCATCCTCGACGAGCCGCCCAACTGGGCCAGCATGGTCCAAGGGGCGTCGCCCGAATTGTATATCCCGTGCAGGTCGTAGGCCATGATGCCCCCTTTCCATACCCGGTGGTAGTAGTCCACCGTCAGCTCCATCCGGTTGAACCCGGGGTTGTTGCCGGTAAAAGAGGGGAAAAATATATTCTCGAACTTGGCGTACCATCCCCTGTGGGGGGCCGTGATATAGTCGCGCGAGTCGTACATCAGGAAAATGCCGTAGCCGTTGTTGGTGTAGTGGGTCTTCTGACCGTTGAGGTACGACAGGTCGTCGAAGTCCTTACCCTTGTTGTAATCGATACTTGCGTTCACGCCGCCGTAAAGGTGGGGAGCGAAGCGGTACATGAAATCGACCTTCACCGAGGCCGTCTTGCGGACGAAACTGGTTTTATTGTCGTCGTGCCGCCCCATTTCGTACCCGATACCCCAAAAATCTGTCGGCATGGAGAGAAACGCCGTCTTGTAATCGACCCTGTACCTGCCGCCGTTGAAATAAGTGTTGCCGCGTATCCCCACCACGTAGAATCCGGAGGTGGACCCGCTGCCGAATATGGAAATATTGGAGGGCGGGATGCTGAGGTCCGTCTTGTCGATACGGTAAAGCCCGGCCGCCACCAACCCTATCCCGAACTTAATGTTGGAGTTGTAGAACGGCCCGCCGATAAGGCTGAAGTCGATACCCTTGGTCTGGCTCTTGTCTGTGTTGGAATCGCGAAAATAGTTGCCGAAGCGGCGGAAGAAACCGGGACGCTCCTGCTCCCCGCCTTCATCGGGGAGTTCTATCTGGTCGTAATAGTACGAACTGTATCGGGGCAGGGAGTCGGCCTGTGGAGGAATGGTCTCCTGAGAAAAAAGGGGGCCTGCCGTCAGGCTTAGAAGGGCGACGAGCGGAGTGAATCTTGAGTTAAGGAAACGGGTTATAGTCGTTGTCATTGTCTGTTTTTGGAGTGACATACTCGTTATCGAGGATGTAACGGCGGAAAGGTGCCTGTTATTATTGGTACTTGGCGACCTCCCGGTAAAATTCCTCCTGGTCTGCTTCGCTCAAACGCCCTTTTTTAATCCATACTATTTCCCGGTCGGCATTGACTATGATTATTGTAAACAGGTTGTTCACATCGCCAAGGCCCCAGGCGTCCCGCACGATATGGTCGGGGTCGGTGAAGATATCCTGACCGGTTTTCTTCGCTTTCTTGCGGATTTGGGAGCGCACTATTCCGTTCGGAACGAGAGGCGCGTCCTTCAGGTTGATTATACCACATGAATAGATATTGTCGCCCACGATGGGGTTATCCTCGAGGTAATCGCTGAACTCCCTGTTCTGGTAGCCATGGTCGGGGTCGATATAAAATATCAGCAGGTTCTTCTGGCCGAGGTACGGAATCCGGACGGGTTCGTCGTTCCCGTCCCTTATTGTTACATCCGCAGCCCTGTTGCCGACCTGGGCCGTAAGGGCGAAGGGGAACGACAGAAGCAGCGTCAGGATAGCTCTTTTCATGGTATAGGCGTTTAAGTCGGGGCAAAGTTACTAATTTCCGTCCGATAACCTGCCGGCCCGCTGTCCCGATTTACCTACATTTTGGCCGGATACGGGAATTGCCGCGGGGTGCCTCCGTCATGTCCGGGCTGCCTCCGGGCGCGAATATCCCGCCGTACCGCGGTGCGGGCGGGTCGCGGCCGGGTAAATTGGCATTATAGGTGCATATTGCCTTTGCGGAAATCATCAATCAAAAAAAGTATATGAAAAGGATTGTACTGATAAGGCACGGCGAGAGTGTATGGAACCGCGAGAACCGCTTCGCTGGATGGACCGACGTCGACCTCACGGCAGAGGGTGTTGCGGAAGCATATAAAGCGGGGGACCAGCTGCTCGAAAACGGGTTCTTTTTCGAACTGGCGTTCACCTCCTATCTCAAAAGGGCCGTCAAAACGCTCGACTGTGTACTGGACCGGATGAACCTCGACTGGATACCGGTCGAAAAAAACTGGCGGCTCAACGAGAAACATTACGGCGCGCTGCAGGGACTCAATAAAGGCCAGACCGCCGAGAAATACGGGCCGCAGCAGGTGCTCATGTGGCGGCGCAGCTATGACGTGGCCCCGGAGCCGCTCAACGCGGAGGACCCGCGCAACCCCCGTTTCGACGTGCGGTACAAGGATGTGCCCACATCCGAGCTGCCCCTGTCGGAGTCGCTGAAGGATACAATCGACAGGCTGATGCCCTACTGGACCGGGCGGATATTCGCATCGCTGCGCGACCATGACAGCATATTGGTGGCGGCCCACGGTAACAGTCTCCGCGGAGTGGTGAAAACCCTTAAAGGAATCAGCGACGAGGATATAGTAAGCCTCAATATTCCCACGGCCGTGCCCTATGTTTTCGAATTCGACGACGACCTTATTCTTCTGAAAGATTATTATGTGGGCGACGCGGAAGAGATAAAGAAAAAAATTAATTCCACTTCCGAGGTCCGGAAATAGTTAGGGTCGGTTAGGGCCGCTTTAACTCTATATATGGCGGGTTTAATCCGCGGGCTTAATATCTACGGCAGCCGGTCAAAAGCTGCCGTTTTTATGTGCACGGTATAATGGACAGAAACCAAACTTAAATAACCGCTAAATCTCATTCCCCGCCGCGCTTCGACGGCGGCTGCCGCAATTGTTTTATCTTTGTATCCGCTAAAACGGAAAACCCCGCTTATGATAAATATAGTCATCATTCTCACCGTCGTCGTTTCGGCCCTTTGCTTCCGCGACCGCCGTCTGTTCGACAGGCTGTCTCTGAAGCCCTATTTCGTTTACCACCGTAGGCAGTGGGACCGGGTCGTGACGCACGGTTTCGTCCACGGAGACTGGACACACCTTATCGTCAATATGTTCGTGTTCCTGTCGTTCGGGATGTTCGTTATGGAGAGTTTCAGGGTACAGTATGTTTCCGGGGTGTCATTCAAGCCCGAATACCGGTTCCTGCTCCTTTATATCGGCGGCATCGCCGTAGCCTTGCTCTACGATGTGTTCCGCAGGCGCAACGAACCTTACTACACGTCCGTGGGGGCATCGGGCGGGGTGTCGGCCGTGGTGTTCACCTCGGTGTTCCTCAAACCGATGAGCAACATTTACCTTATGGCAATCATCCCCATGCCGGCAATCATATTCGCCGTTCTCTATATCGCCTACGAATCGTGGTCGGCGCGTAACCCCCGTGGAAGGGTCAACCACCACGCACACCTTGCCGGGGCTGTTTACGGCTTCGTCTTCCCCGTATTGACGGGCGGTGTTTCTCAACTGGATATATTCCTAAACGGTTTCAGGTAACCATGCCGGACGAGTACATAAGCATTAACGGGCGGATTTACGAATCCGGCTCCTGCGGGAACCGGTTGACGGGTCTGTTGGGGACTAACTACACATACCGCAATATACATACTCTGGCCGGAAGGGCTTTGCACATCGACGCCCACCTGGCCCTGCTCGCCCATTCGTACGCAACCCTGTACGGTTACGACCCGGCGATAGACAAGGCGGCTCTCGGAAAAAATATCGGCGAGGTGCTTTACCGCAACAGCGCCTCGCTGGGAAGTAACCTGATACGGCTGGTCGCCGCACCGGGTAAAGAGCAGGACCGGGCCGATATATTTATTTTCTACCTCGGTCCGATGATGTATCAGGGGTACAGCCTGTGGCACAAACCGCAGCGGACATTGCCGCTAACGTACGAGGTGCCTTTCCCGGTATTCCGGACCGCGGCGAACCTTACCTCCCATAATTACGCGCTCACCTATGCCCGCAGGCTTGGTTACGATGCGGCCATTACGGTAAATTATGCCGGGGAAGCCGTTTCGCTGGGCGAGGACCCGCTGTTCTGCGTCCGTGGGCGGGAAGTATTCGTGGCCGACGCCGAGTCGCGCGTCGCGCAGAGCGTCGAGCGACTGTTGGGTATAGAAGCCTGCCGGTCGGCCGGATTGGAGGTCCACGAAACGGCCGTCGCGGCCGACTGCCTGACCGGCATGGACGAACTTTTCGCCTTCTCGCCACAGGGGCTTGTCCCGGTCGGTGCGGTAGGGGAACACCTGCTGCCTTCCGCAATCGTCAATATCCTCGGGGACCGGCTCTCCGGAATCCAAAACAAGGAGCTCACCGTGTTTTGAATATTGCAACTCTCAGTCGGCTGCGGAAAAGAACGATTACCACTTCTGGCCCGGATGCCACAAAAAAACCGGCGGTATATTACCGCCGGTCCCTGTATCGATTGTTTTTATCCCGTTAGTTTGCGGAGACGTTTTTAACAAATTCGACCTGTGCTGCGGCCACTTCCTGAAGGTTTGCAGACAATTCGCTCCTTTTGTCGTTATACACTTTGCGGATCGCGTCGAAGTCGGCCCGGGAATAGCCTTCCGGCAAATCTGAGTATTGTTTTCCGGTTTCCACAATGTCTTTCACCGTATCGAGACTTTTAAGCACCGCCTGTTTGTATTCTTCACCTTTGGGGTTGTTGAGCGCTTCCACCCGGCCGCGCTGTTTGTCGACTTCGGCCAGGGCCGCGTCGGCATCCTCACCGATAGCGGCAGGGGTGCCGTCGTTGATGTGTTCGGTAATTTTCGCGTCGAAACTATCCAGCACTTTTGTCGCTTCCTGGAAAGCGCTGATAGCCGTATCGTTAAAAACTTTCGGGCTGGTGGTTCCTTCTCCGCAGGAGACTAAGGCCAGGCAAATAGAGGCCACGATGGCCAGAGATGTAATTTTCATAATTTAAGGGTTTATTAATAATCAGGCTGCGAAGATATAAAAATACCACCGCAAACCCAATATTTGACCCCATTTGGCGCACAAACATTCCCGACTCCGACCCGGCGCTCAATTCTTCTGCAGCTCCCCGCCTTCGTTCCATTCGCCTATATCACCGTCGGTGATTATATCCGCATCCGTAATGTCGAAATCACTGTTGACGGCAAGGTTTATTTTGTATGAGTTACCCAACTGGAAGTTATTTTCCTTGAACGCCTGCGTGGCTATGACACCGTTGTTGCCGGCCCTTATCTGTACGGTAACCGCTACCTGCTGCGGAATGAGCACGGCCCGGTATGTTTCTTCCGTGAGCCTTTGGGCCGTTATGACGGCCTTCTCATTCATAAGCGGTTTTACGATTGTCTGGTCGGAAAAACTGAGCTGCCCTTTGCAGTCCGCACCGCTTATTGTAACCTCGGTGATTTCGAAAGCCGACTGGTTCTGGATATTGATTACCAGTTGGGACATAACGTGGTAGAAGTTCATGCTCACGCCTCCCACATTAGGGCTTACCCCCGTGGCCCTGGCCATCAGGAAGTCGGCGCTGGCGTAACCGTCGCCGGTCTGGTCGGTCTCTATAATGAACGCTGTTTCCGGGTCGTCCATGTACGGGTAATATGCTTCGAATGTGGCTTCCGGCCCCGAGCCGTACCATTTCAGTTCCTCCGCGGGCTCGAAATAATCCCCGTTGTGTACCATTTCCTCATTGTCGGCATAGGCTTCGCCCGAGGCCCTCAAGCCGGAGTCGGACAACAGGATATTAACCCCGATTTTATCCCCCAGTTCAAAACTGTTATCCCCGACCCGGGTCATTACCTTCGGGTGTATTATAATCGACACTTCTTCGGCCGAACCGGACTTATCCCCGGAACAGCCGGCCATCGCACAGGCGACGGCTCCAACCAGTAGCAGATAAAAATGTTTCATCTATTTAAATTTTAGATTAATATGTTCAATACCTGAACGGCAAATATATTAAATAAATAATACAAACAGTCTGTTTTGTGGTGTTTTTAGTTTTTTTTTAGTTCAATTCTCTGTGACTACTCATAAGGTGGGAGAAAGGTCAAGTGGATTGGCATCTATCGGTAGATAATTTAGATGTTCTGTTTTTCACTATTGGTCGAGGTGGTACCGACCCCGTGAGTTATACAAAAATTGGGTGCGGCATATTATTTACTCCGCCTTAACCACCGGTTGCGACCGGATGTGCCGCCGGGCGGGTAAATCGGCGTACCGGCAGTTTCCGGCCGCCGCCGGTGTTACCGTCCTCGGGTGAAAAGAACGAAAATAAATCGTTACTTTTGCCTGCTTAACATAGAGGTATGGAGTTTTTCCACGACATATTACGGTACAGTTTCCTTACCAATGCTGTGATAGCATGCGTGCTGTCGGGTATCGTTTGCGGGGTGCTGGGGACCTATATCGTCTGCCGCAGGATGGTGTTCCTCAGCGGCGGTATCACCCACGCTTCGTTCGGCGGGATAGGAATTGCGCACTATCTGGGTCAGGACCCTATACTGGGTGCGGCCCTTTTTTCGGTGCTTTCAGCCGTGGGTATCGAATGGTCGTCGAGCAGGGGACAGGTGCGTGAAGATTCGGCTATCGGTATAGTCTGGTCGGTGGGTATGGCGCTCGGTATAATATTTATCTACATGACGCCGGGCTACGCCCCAAACCTGATGAGTTTTCTGTTCGGAAGTATCCTTGCGGTGACCAGCTCGGACATTGTAGCCACGGGAACCCTCGCGGTAATCGTAGTCGGGCTGTTCACGCTGTTCCACCGTCCGGTCATGTACGTGGCGTTCGACCGCGATTTCGCCGCCTCGCAGGGTGTTCCGGTGATGGCGGTCTCCTATTTTATGGGTATACTGGTAGCGCTCGGCATAGTTTTTTCTATCCGCACCGTCGGGATAGTACTGCTGATTTCGCTGCTCACGCTTCCGGCCGTTATTGCAAACGTGTTCACCAAATCGTTCGGGCGGATAGCGCTCTGGGGGGCCGTGATTGCGGTGGCGGGGAACTTCCTCGGGGTCTGGACCAGTTATATGATGGACATTCCGGCCGGTGCCGCCACAATATTTATCCTGTCGATAACGCTTCTTATATTGAAAGGCGCCCACGCGGCCAATATCCGCATGGCGAGGAATCGCAGCCATGCCGCCGGATAGGCGGGAATATCCGGATGGAATTACTAACTTTGAAAGTTATTTACGGCGCAGCGCCGTTGGCGACCCGGTTTTAATAGCCCGGCCATTATAGCCTCCAGGTAATAAACAGCAGGAAAGCACACCGTTTCGTAGCGGATGAAAACGATTGACAAATTCATACTCAAGTCCTATTTCGGGCCGATGATCCTCACGTTCTTTATCGTGATGTTCGTCCTGATTATGAACTTCCTCTGGAGATACATAGACGAGCTTGTCGGGAAAGGGCTGGATATAAACGTCGTCGGGGAGCTTATGCTCTACGTTTTCATTACCCTTATACAGATGGGGCTCCCGCTTGCGACACTGCTGGGCGCGATAATGACCATGGGGAACCTCGGCGAGAATTACGAGCTGCTTGCCATGAAATCCTCCGGCATGTCTCTGCCGCGCATTATGAGGCCGCTCCTTATAGTGATAGGCCTGATTGCAGTGGGGAGTTTTTTTGTGGCGAACAACCTCGCGCCGTGGGCCAACCGCCAGATGACCGCCCTTATTTACGACATACGGCAGCAGAAGCAGACCATCGAATTCCAGGACGGGCTGTTCTTCAACGGACTGGACGATATGGCCGTCAGGGTGGGCAGGCAGGACCCCTCCACGGGCCTATTGACCGAGGTACTTATATACGACAACAGTAAGGCCGGGGGGAACATGAGCACCACGGTGGCCGATTCGGGTTACATCCACCTTTCGGAAGACAAAAAATTCCTCGTGGTTACACTATACAACGGTGAAAACTTCGAGCACACCCGCGAGAACCGGACGTGGTTCACCGAGAGCAAACTTACCCGCAACTATTTCGAACGGCAGGACGCGCTGATGGCCATGTCGGGCTTCGACTTCGCCCGCAGCGACTCTGAAACCGAAATGTTCAGTTCCGGTTCCTCCAAGAACCTCTCAGAGCTGGAGAGGGGAATCGACTCCCTGACGAACGTTATTGAAATTAAACAGTCCGAAATATTCGAACCGCTGATGTCCTCGCTTTTCGTTCACGACAATACACTTTATGTGGATTCGCTCAAAAAGTCAAAAGAGCGTATCCGGCCGGTGAACATTGCCGATTCGCTGGAGATGATGAGCCTCAGGGACAAGCAGAAACTATGGGCGGCGGCGCTCAGCACGGCCCGGTCGTCGAAAAACTCCTTCACATGGGACGAGGAGCGGCTGAAGAGCGACCTGGCGAGTATGCTCCGCTATAAGACGGAATGGCACAGGAAATGGTCTCTGCCGGTATCCATAATGATATTCTTCCTTATCGGTGCGCCGCTGGGGGCGATTATCCGTAAAGGGGGCTTGGGGATGCCGATCGTGGTGTCCGTGCTCTTCTTCGTGGTCTACTACATAATAAGTATAACGGGCGAGAAACTGGCCCGTGAAGGGAGTTGGAGCGCATTCTCGGGGATGTGGCTGTCGAGTTTCATACTGCTGCCGATAGCCGTTTTCCTCGTATATAAAGCTACGAACGACTCCAACCTGTTCAACGCGGAATGGTATATCAATACTTTCAAGAAAGTAAAAAATTACATCGTAACGCAACTGGCAAAAATAACGGCAAGATAATGAGTGATGAAAACCAACGGCTACTCGATACGGTAGAGGAAGCCATAGAGGATATCCGGGAGGGGAAACTGCTGATAGTGGTCGACGACGAGGACCGCGAAAACGAAGGCGATTTCATAGTGGCGGCCGAAAAGATAACCCCCGAAATAGTGAACTTCATGCTTCACCACGGGCGCGGGGTGATGTGCGCCCCGCTAACCGAGGAGCGGTGCCGCGAGCTGGACCTGGAGATGCAGGTGCCGGACAACACCTCGATACTCGGGACCCCGTTCACCGTCTCGGTGGATCTGCTTGGTCACGGCTGTTCGACAGGCGTCTCGGCCGCCGACCGGGCCAAAACCATCCGGGCACTCGTGGACCCGGCCACCAAACCGGCCGATCTGGGCCGCCCCGGGCATATATTCCCCCTGCGCGCACGTAGCCGCGGGGTGCTTCGCCGGCCGGGCCATACCGAGGCCGTGGTGGACTTGTGCCGCCTCGCCGGGCTTCGTCCGGGAGGGGCGCTCATAGAGATAATGAACGAGGACGGCACGATGGCCCGCCTGCCCGAACTGCTCCAAATCGCCGGGAAGTTCGGCATCAGGATAGTGTCGATAGCCGATATTATAAAGTACCGCCTGAGGACCGAAACCATTGTGGAGCGCGGCCATACCGCCGAAATGCCGACCGAGTGGGGTACGTTCAAAGTGGTGGCATTCCGGCAGAAGAGCAACGGCTTCGAGCATATGGCAATCTTCAAAGGGGAATGGACACCTGACGAGCCTATTCCGGTGCGGGTGCACTCGTCGTGCGCCACGGGCGACATACTCGGTTCGTGCCGCTGCGACTGCGGCCCGCAATTGCACAAGGCGCTCGAAGCAATCGAGAAGGAAGGCAAGGGCGTAGTGGTCTATCTCAACCAGGAGGGCCGCGGAATCGGGCTGTTCAACAAAATAGAGGCTTACCACCTTCAGGACGAAGGGCTGGATACCGCCGAGGCGAACATACGGCTCGGTTTTAAAGTCGACGAACGCGACTACGGGGTGGGGGCCAGTATACTCAACGAACTGGGCGTGGGAAAGATGCGCCTTATGACCAACAATCCGCTGAAACATGCCGGCCTTCAGGGTTACGGATTGTCGATAACCGAAGTGATGCCGCTGGTTATCGAACCCAACGAGCATAACCGCCGTTATCTCGAAACCAAACAAACCCTGATGGGGCATAAGCTGGGGATTAAGTAGGTGGAAGAGAGCTTGACGTAAATGGCATGAGGCGGAGCGAAGGGGAGGAGTAACCGCTGACAATCGGTGGACAATGGAAGTGTTAATCCCCATATTTTCGGGGTTTCTCGTTCGACGTTTCTATTTTATTTCCGAGTAGTGTCAGGCCTCATTAATAAATTTACGGGCTAACTACTTCTTCGGTTCACTTCGTTCAGATTGACAGCGACGAAGGCGCGCCCGGTTATAAATAAGCATCCGCTTAGAAGGTTTACAAGCCGGGAACAATATCTCGTTTTAACTGCCGTAATACATTAATACCAAACCGCAAAGTAATGGACCCGAAACAGTTAAGGATAGTTTTTATGGGCACGCCCGAATTTGCAGTCTTCTCCCTGCGAACGCTGGTGGAGCAGGGGTACAACGTGGTGGGCGTGGTGACGGTTCCCGACAAACCGGCCGGCAGGGGATTGAAGCTGAACGAGAGTGCGGTAAAGAAATACGCCGTATCCGCCGGCCTGCCGGTTTTGCAGCCGGTGAAGATGAAAGATGCCGATTTTTTGCGGCAACTCGCCGATTGGAAGACCGACCTGGGAATCGTTATCGCCTTCCGGATGCTGCCGGAAGAGGTCTTCACGGCGCCCCGTTACGGTACGTTCAACCTCCATGCGTCGCTGCTGCCCGACTACCGCGGTGCGGCGCCTATCAACCGGGCGCTGATGAACGGCGAAACAGTTACCGGCGTCACGACTTTTATGCTCAACCGCGGGATGGATACCGGCGATATAATCGGCACCCGTGAGGTTGCCGTTTCCGACTCCGATACCGCCGGTACTCTTCATGATAAACTTATGGAGACCGGTGCCGGGCTGGTGACCGAATCGGTGGACCGGATTGCCGCGGGCGACCTGCGACTCCGTCCCCAACCCCGGACGGGAGTGCCCAAACCCGCACCGAAAATATTCCGCGAGGATTGCTACATACGCTGGGGTGACGATATCGACACTGTCTACAACCATATCCGCGGCCTGTCGCCGTACCCTGCGGCATGGGGGTACCTTGTGCGCAACGGGGAGCAGGAATGTGTGGCCTCGGAGCTGAACGAGGAGGACGAATTGCAAACAAGGCGTTGCCCGCCCCGGGAGGAAATGCCCGACGGTACGGTGCAGGTTAAAATTTATAAGGCCAGCCGGATTTACGATGCGCACCCCGGCCTTTACGGCTCCATCTCCTCGGACGGCAAATCGTATATACGGGTCGCCTGCCGGGGCGGTTATATCGAAATCGAAGAGTTACATGCGGCCGGCAAGAAGCGCATGTCAGCCGCAGAATTCCTGCGCGGCTTCAAAGATATATCTGCGTGTACATTCGCCTGAATTTCACGAACTTCTATACTGCACGGCTTGACGGCTCAGAAATAAAACGCAGCAGGCCGTCATGGCATGGCTGATGCAGGGCGGAAATAAGGCGGTGGGTATGGAGCCAGCGTAATGGCCAACTGTTCCGGATAACAGCCCGCACCGAGGACTGGCGGACAGGTCGTTACTACCCCGTTGCAGAGATTAGTTTTAGCTGCAGACTATCAGCCAGTGTTCGGGATGGGTTACTTCTTCCCCGAGTTCGAAAAGTTCCATATACATATACTCCGTGTACCACTCGACAAAAAGGTAGACCTTCCCGCCGAGACGGAAAACGCAATATTTGGAGACGCCTGTATCCGCCAGCCGGGTAATCTGCATTGCCGGGTCTATGCACGAGAGAGCGGTCTCCTTCATACCGTTTTCGAATATATCGGTTACTTCGGCCAGCAGGTATTCCCGGCCGTCGACCATGTAACTGTACAGGGCCGTTACCCCGGTTTGCGACTCATCCCATTTTGCAAAAGCGCTCTCCTCCCGCAGGGCCATATCTGCCAGCACGGCTCTCTCCAGGCCCGGGTAGGCTACGATGTCCACGGCTTCCCGTTCACAAATCTCCACAGCCTTTACATCGGAATAACCCCTGAACGCAAGCTGAAACTGTTCGATTCGAATTCCATTCCCGATATGCTCCACTTTAGTCTGTATGCCGCCTACATTCGCAAATCCGTAAATGGTGCGGTATATCTCTGCGTCGATCACTACTCCTTCCTTGTTTTCACTTTTCCAGAACCGCAGCGCGAGCCACTCATCGCCGCACGGGAATTTGCCGGACAGCATATCCAGCCCGCAGCCCGTAGGAGCCACAGTTGCTTCCGAATAAGGCACTCCCGTATTGTCCTCGAAACGGCCGTCCGGGCGGATGGCTGAGTGCATATCCAGGTAAGCTGCCGGGTCGGTCACATCACCGAGTACAGGGATGTAAACGCGGGCCGCGAGCCTCCCTTCCGCGGGATAGAAAGTGGTATAAAAAACGTCCTCATCGTACCACCGGTCACTGCCCGGGTCCGGGTAGTTGTAGACGATACGGCTGTCGATAAGTCTGTTGTCGGCCATGCCGTATGTGACCAGCCATACCGACCACTCGCCGTGGCTATCGCCGAAGAAGAGCATGGTATAATATTCAGCCCCCTCGGACTGCATCAGCCTGCCGCCCGAGAAGACATAGTGAGACTGGATACCGTGTTTCGGCGCTTCCACAAAGTCGTCGACCTGGAACTTTTCACATTGCTCCGCATACAGGTGCCCGTCCACGCGTAACCATTCGTAGGACCTGTAAACGAAGTGCCGGTCTATCAACAGGGAATCGTAATCGGCCAGACGGTTGTAGTCGTAAAATATAGGCTCCTTGAATTCTTCCTGTTCGGTTTCTGGGTCCGGAGCCTGTTCGGTCAACCCGGCAGGCGCTCTCTCCGTGGCATCCTGCCTGCCGCGGCCAAGGCAGGAAACCAGCAGGAGCGATAATAAAACGGTAGGTAATACGATTGGGGTTCTCATATAGACGGATAGATAATCGATTGGGCTAAATTATCCATAAATGTCCTAAACTCAAAAAACCGGGTGGTCGTTCAATTGGGCTGCCGGAACAAACAACCGGACAGGGAACTTATTGCATGAGGTATTCCGGCCTTCCTTAACCGGGGATTTTTTTAATGCGTTCCTCCATTTCGCTGATTGTTCCGGGAGCCAGGTTACCCTCATCTATAATCTTTCGTAACGCGCCGGCCAGGTGTCGGCCCAATCCGAGCTCACATGCCGTCAGGTCCGCATTGTGTTCTTTGTCCAAGGAGGTGGCGAATGTCGTGCAGGCTGCCCGGATATGGCCTATCTCGTGGGCGATACAAGCATGTCTTTCCTCAATAGAGAGATTGATTGCATTGCAATTCTGTTCGTTATAGGCTATATTTTTTCCCTTGAGCAGGAGGTTCGTAGCAAAATAACCTTTCCGGTCCATTATCCATTCGGAAAGATAATTATGGGAAGGGTAAATCTCTATTTCGAGTTTTTCATTTATAATTTCATCCAAACACTCGCCGTATAACTCAATGAAGTTTTCGAAGAGTCGAACAGGCCTTTTGTCATAATATTTAAATACCATAATTTATTCAGACAATATATATTTTCCGACAGCAAAAGTAAAGGCCTGTTCTCGATGAACAGGCCTTTGCTAAAAAAATATATTCTGCATCAAGCCTTGCCGGCGCTGCCGAGGACTTTTTCGCATTTGTGCATATAGAGTTTCTTGAGCTCGTCGCGGGCCGGACCGAGGTATTTGCGCGGGTCGAATTCGGCCGGTTTGAGGGCGAACACCTCGCGTACCGCGGCGGTCATAGCAAGGCGGCCGTCGCTGTCGATATTGATTTTGCAGACTGCCGATTTGGCGGCCCTGCGAAGCTCGTCCTCCGGAATGCCTATGGCGTCTTTGAGAGCGCCGCCGTACTTGTTGATGATGGCTACGTACTCCTGCGGCACCGACGAGGCCCCGTGAAGCACGATGGGGAAGCCCGGAATGCGTTTTTCAATCTCTTCGAGGATGTCGAACCTCAGGGGCGGCGGAACGAGGATACCGTCCGCGTTGCGGGTACACTGCTCCGGTTTGAACTTGTTGGCCCCGTGCGAGGTGCCTATCGAGATAGCCAACGAGTCTACCCCGGTGCGGGTTACGAAATCCACCACCTGGTCCGGCTCGGTATAGGTGTGGTGCTCGGCCGAAACCTCGTCTTCCACACCGGCCAGCACGCCCAGCTCGCCTTCCACGGTCACGTCGTACTGGTGTGCGAAGTCCACCACCTTCTTGGTAAGCTCGATATTCTCTTCGTAGGGAAGGTGGCTGCCGTCTATCATCACCGATGAGAAGCCCATTTCGATACACGATTTGCAAAGCTCGAACGAGTTGCCGTGGTCGAGGTGGAGCACGATGGGTATGTTCTTGCCCAGTTCTTTTGCGTATTCCACGGCACCCTGCGCCATGTAGCGCAGAAGGGTCTGGTTGGCGTACTGGCGCGCGCCGCTCGATACTTGCAGTATCACGGGCGAGTCAGCCTCCACACAGGCCGAAACGATGGCCTGAAGCTGCTCCATATTGTTGAAGTTGAAGGCCGGAATGGCGTAACCGCCGTCGAAAGCCTTTTTGAAAATCTCGCGGGAATTAACAAGACCCAGTTCTTTGTAAGAGATCATGACAATATAGTTTAATAGGTTACCGAAACGAAAACCGGGCGCGCCGGCCGGCCGTGGAATAGCTCCTGCGGCTGTTTTTAAATATTTTACAAAAATATGAAATTTCACGGGAAAAGCAACTCACCGGCCCGGTTAACTTAACGGCCTATACCTAAACGGATGAAGTGCCTTATTCATCCAGCGGTGTACGGTGGTAAAATGAGCTTCGGCCGTAATAATACTCTTCTCCCGGGGTTTGCGGATGGATAAATTCGATTTTCAAAAGGTCGTCCGTATCGCCCGTCTGAAAAATCCTGACGTATGATTTTGTCTCGACATAATATTCCCGGCCACCTGTCCACCAGTGGTCGAGATTATAAGGCCCTTCGGCGGTGTAGGTGATCAGGTAATCCCCGGGCTCCGTCCCGTTTTTGGAACACCCTGCAGTGTGGACCGCAGCGGAATTTACTTCCACCCACTCGAAATGAAGGCCTTTCAAATCGGAGGGGGCCGTTTCTTTTAGCTCCCCGTCGATAAAAATCTCCGTGACCGACCGGAACGGTATCCCGAACGTTCCTCCTTCTGCCGGTATTTCAACCGGACCGGCTGTTGAACACCGTATAGCTCTCTTAACCGTAACGTCTCCTTTTAGCTGTATTAAATCCACCTTCTTTACGACAATCTCCGAGCCGTATGCGACCTCGATAACGACTACATCGCGCTTAACCTCTCCCGTCGTATTCAGCCCGGCTTCCAGGTCGATACAGGTGGAGTTATTCCCGTTGCGAACGGCGATTATCGAGAAAGACCCTCCCTCCATCCGGGCGGATACGCCGTCGGGGATTACCGGCAGTTTTTCCTCCTTCGGGGTACGCCCATTTCCGGGCGGTTTAGTAACATAGGATTCCAGTTCGAGAATAATCTTCCCGCCCTCCGGGGGAAACGTCGGAGAAGTATCTTTTAATTCGACGGTGAAAGATTCATTCAGTTCCGGATATTCCGGGCCTTTAGCGGGTTCCCCGCAGGAAGCGAGGGTTACGGCCAGAGCGGCCATAATCAATTTAAATTTGGTCATAAATAGTTTAATCCCGACTTTGCAGGAAGGGTGATTAAATTGAAGGGGCGGTAAACAGGGCAAAAGTAATCGTTATTCCATTGCCGCGACTATGCATCGGTCGATATTTGCGATAATAGAAAAAACCGGGCGGGTGGTGTGCGGAGTGTTTCGTTTATCGGCTTCGTTGTGATGCCGTCTCGCGGAATGCACGATACTCTCCCCGGCCGGAAGGTTTCCCCCTGGGTACGGGACGGAGCTGATATAATGCCGGGAAGACGGGCGGCCACGGCCCGCCGGAGCAGGTAGAAAATAATGTTGTTATCCGGCTAACAATCGAAAGGAAATAGTTATATTTGCGAGACTTTAACCCGAAATTCATAACAACAGATATTATGTCGGAATTCATTTACCAGGAGCCGTTTCCGCTGTGCGGCGACGATACGGAGTACAGGCTCCTTACCAAAGATTACGTAAAGGTCTTGGAATGCGACGGGCGTAAGATATTGAAAATAGACCCGGCCGGCCTGGAACTGCTTTCCCGCGAGGCGTTCGCCGACGTGTCGTTCTACCTCAGGGCGTCGCACCTGCAAAAGGTGGCCGACATCCTGAAAGACCCCGAGGCCTCGGACAACGACAAGTTTGTCGCTTATACCCTGCTGGTAAACCAGGTGGTTTCGGCCGAAGGGGCCCTTCCCACCTGCCAGGACACGGGCACGGCAATCGCCATCGGCAAGAAGGGCGAGGACGTGTACACCGGCGTGGACGATGCCGAGTATATATCCCGGGGCGTTTATGAGACTTATAAGGAGCGCAACCTCCGCTACTCGCAGGTGGTACCCTTCACGATGTTCGACGAGAAGAACAGCGGCACCAACCTCCCGGCGCAGATTGACCTATACGCCACCACGGGGATGGAATATAAATTCCTGTTCGTAACCAAGGGGGGCGGTTCGGGTAACAAGACATTCCTTTACCAGCAGACCAAAGCCCTGCTTAACGAGAAGTCGCTGACGGCTTTTATCAAACAGCATATAAAGGACCTCGGTACGTCGGCCTGCCCGCCGTACCATCTGGCAATCGTTATCGGCGGTACGTCGGCCGAAGCGAACCTCGCCACGGTGAAGAAGGCTTCTGCCGGTTACCTCGACCACCTGCCTACGTGCGGCAACGAGGGAGGCCGCGCTTTCCGCGACCTGGAGTGGGAGGAGCGCGTAAAGCGGATTTGCGAGGAGAGCGGTATCGGCGCCCAGTTCGGCGGGAAGTACCTCGTCCACGACGTGAGGGTCATCCGCCTGCCGCGCCACGCGGCTTCATGCCCGGTAGGTATGGGCGTAAGTTGCAGCGCCGACCGTAACATCAAGGCCAAGATTACAAAGGACGGGATATTCCTCGAGCAGCTCGAGAAGAACCCGGCGAGGTTCCTGCCCGCGCAGCCGCCCGCTATGACGCCGGCGGTGGATATCGACCTGGACGAAGGTATGGACAAGGTGAGGGAGACCCTTTCTAAATATCCGATTAAAACGCGCCTGAATATCAAAGGTACGCTGGTGGTGGCGCGCGATATCGCCCACGCCAGGATAAAGGAACTGCTCGACAGCGGCCAACCGATGCCCGAATATATGAGGAACCATCCGGTATACTATGCCGGCCCGGCAAAGACCCCGCAGGGGATGCCCTCGGGCAGTTTCGGGCCTACCACGGCAGGGCGTATGGACTCGTACGTGGCGCAGTTCCAGGCTGCCGGGGGTTCGCTCGTGATGGTCGCAAAAGGCAACCGGACCCAGCAGGTGACGGACGCCTGCAAAAAGTACGGCGGTTTTTACCTCGGTTCCATAGGCGGTCCGGCGGCGGTGCTCGCCAAAGACAGTATAAAGAGCGTGGAGGTAATCGACTTCCCGGAACTCGGAATGGAGGCCGTACGCAAGATATATGTGGAGAACTTCCCGGCGTTCATAATCGTGGACGACAAGGGGAACGATTTCTTCACCGAAGTGCTCGGCGGAGGTTCGCATTAGCCTTTTAGCGGGACAACGGTAACGGCCGACCGGATTTTTCCGGCCGGCCGTTCTTTGGCTCCTCGCCCGGTAACCTTAATATCGGTGCCCGTTCGCGTGAAATTACGGTATTTGGGTAGGTCGGATTACCCGACCGGGTGCTTTCCGTGTTGGGAAACGGCCCGGCAGGAGATTAAAATTACCGCTCCGGCATCACCCGACTGTTTGACGATGCCGTGAGACTCGAAGCATGTCGTTCCGAGCGCGGGCAGGGCGTCGTACTATACCATACACAGGTCCACCACGGTGTGAAGAATCTGCCGTTTTATAAGCTATTGTACTAAAGATATACGGGAACGGAGGACAAAGCTCTGAATAAAACGATATGGTTCCTCACGTTTTTTCCGGACTGCCCGGTTTCGGCCGGTTAGTTTACCCTTATCAGAAAAGGACCGGTATATAAGTAACTCATTTTCGCCGGCCGGACTTCCTGACAACGGGGCGGACTTTACCGCCTCGCGCGGCCTGTTTACGGTCTGCTCGCGGCGCATTAACCCCTGAGTTGACCCCGGGGCGGCCCTGGGCCGGTCTGTTTCCCGTTGTCGGGTCCGCCGCAGATTCCGTTTTGTTCCCCTTTCCGGGCCTTCCGGACGAGGCCATGCCGGAAGAGGCATGCGGAATTTTACGGGGCTGCCTCCCCGGAGCCGGCTCCCCGGGCGCGGACGGTGCGCCGAAAAAATAGCTTTTCTGCCTCCGCTTATCGTTCTGATCACGGGCCACGAAAAGTTTTTTACCCGTGTACGGGTCGATACCGGTATGGAACATTACAGAACTGAGGGTCATGGGAGTGGGCGTAAGGTCCTGCACCTGCTCCAGCCTGAAGTCCAGGCGCCGGGTCTTGTCCGAAAGGGCCTTCATATCATCTTCCGTACATCCCGGATGGCTCGAAATAAAGTAGGGAATAAGGCGGTATTTAAGCCCTTCCGTCTCGCATATTTTCCGAAAACTTCGGGTAAGCTCCTCGAACCGGGAGAACTGCGGTTTACGCATCAGTGCAAGCACCCGCTCCTCGGTGTGCTCCGGGGCGACTTTCAGCCGTCCCGAGGTGTGGTTGACCACCACCTCGCGCAGGTACCGTCCGCCGTGGCGCCGGTCGAAGAGGTCATAGCGTATGCCGCTTCCGATAAACGCCTTCTTAATACCGGCCACCTGCCTTATTTTAGCGTAAAGGTCCAGCAGCGGGGCGTGGGAGTTATCGAGGTTACGGCAGAGGGCCGGGTAGAGACACGAGGGGCGTTTGCATAGAGCACACCACGACTCGTCGCGGCCACGCATGCCGTACATGTTGGCCGAGGGGCCGCCCACGTCCGACAGGTAGCCTTTGAAATCGGGCATCGCC
Organism: Alistipes sp.; assembly: GCA_021202985.1. Lineage (GTDB taxonomy): Bacteria > Bacteroidota > Bacteroidia > Bacteroidales > Rikenellaceae > WRDF01. The sequence goes on along the minus strand of JAJQCA010000076.1, from coordinate 38,108 downwards.
GCAACCTTACGCACTTCCTCCAGTATGGAGCGCTCCGACCGGCTGCTTACGAACTTACCCTGATGCGCCGAAATGGTGCAGAAACTGCACCCGCCGAAACAGCCGCGGTGGATATTAACCGAGTGCTTTATCATCTCGTAGGCCGGGATATCACCTTTGCCCCGGGATCGCGGGTGGGGGAGGCGGGTATAGGGCAGGTCAAACCCGCGGTCGATCTCTTCGGCGGTTAGACGGGCGTAGGGCGGGTTTACCACCACGAACCTGCCGCCGGGGTATTCCTCCACGATGGTACGGTCCGGCTCCAGCCGGTTGGACTCGGTCTCTATAAGTGTGAAATTGCGCGCGAACGCACTCTTATCCGTAGCCGTTTTGGCGTACGGCTCCAGAAGCAGCGTACGCTCCGCCGGCAGGCGGCCGGCATAGGCGTCGTCGGCGAGGAACGCCACCTGGCGGATACCACGCAGGAGCTTGGCGTTGAAGCCGTTCTTCATCGCGCGGGCCACCTCGGCCAGTACCTTGTCCGCCATTCCGTATATTACGAGGTCGGCCCCGCTGTCAAGCAGTACGGAAGGTTTCACCGTGTCGCTCCAGTAGTCGTAATGGGCCAGCCGCCGCAGCGACGCCTCGATACCTCCGGCGACGACCGGTATGTGCGGGTAGAGCCGCTTCAGTATACGGGTATAGACCGTAACCGCATAGTCGGGCCTGAAGCCCGCCTTGCCGCCCGGAGTGTAGGCGTCGTCACTCCGCAGGCGCTTGTTGGCCGTGTAGTGGTTCACCATCGAGTCCATATTGCCCGCCGTCACGCCGAAGAACATCCTCGGGGGGCCGAGCTTACGGAAATCGCGCAGGTCGTCCTGCCAGTTGGGCTGCGGCACTATCGCCACCCTGTAACCTTCGGCCTCCAGCATCCGGCCCACCACGGCCGGGCCGAACGACGGGTGGTCGACATAGGCGTCCCCGCTGAACAGGATAATGTCCAGTTGGTCCCAACCGCGCTCACGGACCTCCCGTACGGAGGTCGGAAGCCAACGGAAATTATCTTTGGTTGCCGCGTTCACCTGATTGTCTAAGATTTTGATTTTTCCGAAACCGGACGGTATTTCCTGTTTGCCGCAATTATAATCAGCGCCTGCGGAATAAACAACCAGCCACCCGACCGGGGCATTGCAATGCAGAAAAGTACCGCGAAGGCCAATAAAAAGTATCCGGTGAAAAGCGGCGCGGGTTTTCGGGTCCGGTTTTGATAATATTGCAGGGTAATCCCCCATATCACGAGTAAGAGGCCTACCGTAAAATTCCATAACGCGGCCGCACGGGCCGGATTATTGCCGATAGCGTCGTAAAGGCCGTCGAATATAATTCCCATGAGGATATCCCCGTACAACAGGGCCACCACCGTTATGTGCAATAGTCCCGTCGCGGTCAGGAGAGTGCCGCTGTACCTCCCGGCCTTCATGCCCGTAGCGAACTAAATGACCGCATAATTACTAACCTATGGCCGGGGCCGTTATGGGTATCTCGCCGCCGTCGGGCGTTACGAGCATCGCACCGGTGTTCGCCGCCGTGATATGGCCTATCACGTCTATGCCGCCAACTTTGGATATTAGGTCCTGCTTTTCGAGCGGCACGGTAAAGAGCAGCTCGTGGTCGTCTCCGCCGTTGAGGGCGGCGACCACGGGGTCGATATTCATCTTCTCGCACAGATCGTATGTTTCGCGGGCAATCGGTATGCGGTCCAGATAGATGCGCGCGCCGCAGTCGGAGCTTTTACAGATTTGCAGCAGGTCCGACGCGAGTCCGTCCGAGAGGTCGATCATCGAGGTCGGTACCAGACCGTTTTCCGCCAGCGTCTCTACGATATCCAGCCTTGCGGCCGGCTTCAACTGGCGCCGCAGCAGGTATTCGTAGCCTTTGAAGTCGGGCTGCGGGTCGGGATGGCCGTCCAGCGCCCGTTTTTCCCTTTCGAGCAGATGGAGGCCCATGTAGGCCGAACCGAGGTCGCCCGTGATACAAACCAGATCGTTCGGCCGTGCGCCACTGCGGAACACCACCGCGTCACGGGCGATGCTTCCGGCCACCGTGACGGATATCACCAGCCCGTTTACCGACGCCCTCGTATCGCCGCCCACCAGGTCCACCCCGTAATCGGCGCATGCGGCATGGATGCCCTCGTACAACTCTTCGAGCTGCTCCACGCTGATTTTAGAGGATACGCCGAGCGAGACAGTCAGTTGTTTGGGCTGGCCGTTCATAGCCAGTATGTCGTTGATTCCCACCACCACGGCTTTGTACCCGAGATGCTTCAGCGGGAAATACACCAGATCGAAATCCACGCCTTCGAGCAACATGTCGGTAGAGAGGAGCGTGTACCGGTCCGCACCGTCGGCCGCCGTGTCGAGAACGGCCGCGTCGTCGCCCACCCCGGTTTTCGTGGAGTTATTGTTGAGGTAAAAGTTGCCGGTCAGCTTCTCGATAAGGCCGAATTCGCCCAGACGGGCTATCTCGGTGCGTTTTTTTTCTTCCATCGGTCGATTTGTCAAAATTACCACAAAGTTAGGTTTTCTTTTGCCCCGAAAAAAATAATGCATAATTTTGTCGCTTGCTTAAATTTAAAGGGACCGGGCGCCGGGGCGCTTTCGGTCCGGGAGATAACTCGCAAAGATGCTTAATATAGTATTATTCGGCGCGCCGGGAGCGGGAAAGGGTACGCAGGCGGCCAGGCTGGTGGGGAAATACGGTTTGGGCCATATTTCCACGGGAGAGGTCATAAGGGACGAAATCGCAAGGTCGACCCCTATGGGTGTGAGTATGGAGGGCTATATCGCGCGCGGCGAGCTGGCCCCCGACGAACTGGTCATCGACATGGTGGCCGATTACATCGCGCGGCGGAAAAACCCGGTGGGGAATATTTTCGACGGCTTTCCGCGCACCGTGCGCCAGGCTGAAGAGTTCGACAAACTGATGCAACGGCACTCGACGCCGGTGGATTTCATGCTCTCGCTCGAAGTGCCGGAGGACGTACTGGCGGAGAGGCTTCTGCTGCGCGGTCGCGACAGCGGCCGGGCCGACGACTCGGACGAGCAGGTAATCCGCAACCGTATCAGGATCTACCACGAGGTGACGGAGGTCGTGGCACGGTATTACGACGCTCAAAACAAGTACGTCGCCGTCGACGGCACGGGAACGGTCGGGGAGATAGAGGCACGTATCTGCGCCGTGGTGGATAAATATTTGTGATTTCAGGCCTTTTCAGGATATTTTTGTTATATTAATGCCGGGAATCATTTCCCGGCATTTTTATATAATTCAACTAACCCGTGGATTATGAAAAGAATATCGCCGTATCCTGCCCCCCTTGTGTCCCGGGGTGTTCTGCCGGTGCCTGTTCGCCCCGTTCGCCCCGTTCGCCCCGTTCGCCGTTGCGGTCGCCGGGGCAACCTGTCGCTGAACATGGCGTATTACTTTTGAACTATAACATCGATAACCCTAAATTAAATATTATGAAAAAAACTTTTGTAGTAATTGCAGCAATTCTGTTTTCGTTTGCCGCGCTGGATGCGCAGAACGTCGACCTTAACCTGAGGCTGGGCCTCAATACCTCCCACTTTTTCGGCAAAGACGTGGATGCCGGGCTTAAGGCCGGGTTCAACGCCGGTGTGCTGGCGGATATCCACCCGGCCGGGAAATTCTTCGTGCAGACCGGTCTTCTCTACTCGATGAAGGGAGCCAAGAACTCGGAGAGCGTCTCCGTATCTGGAATAAAGTATAGTGCGGAAGCCAAGTTTACCCTTCATTACCTCGAGATACCGCTCCATGCCGGATACCGTTTCTCTTTGCCGGCCCTGGACGTTCTGGTTCATACTGGTCCTTATTTCGCGATGGGAGTGGGTGGTAAACTGAAGCGGGAGGAGAAGGCGTCCTATCAGGGGAGCACGGAGAAGGTATCCGAAAGCGGCAATGCCTTCGGGGACATATTGAAAAGAGGCGATATCGGATGGAATTTCGGGGCAGGGCTTAAGTTCAGCCGTATCTATTGCGGTTTGCAGTACGGTGTGGGTATGATGTCGATAGTAAAAGAATACGGTACCGCCCATAACGGCAACCTATCCGTAAACCTCGGCTATTATTTTTAGTGGCGGATATTGGTGCCGGGCGCTGAATAGCACGGACCGGAAGAATTTATAGTTCTTCCGGTTTTTTTGTCCGGGAAAATTCCTATCTTTGTGGCCGCATTTTGCGAATAATTTCTAATTAACTGTTTTATGAACAATTACGAAACCGTTTTCATTGCCACTCCGGTACTGAGCGATGCGCAGGCCCAGGAGGTATACGGCAAATTCCAGGGTGTTATCACCGAGAACGGGGGTCAAATCGTGAACAAGGAGGACTGGGGCCTGAAAAAGCTCGCCTATCCTATCCAGAAAAAGACCACCGGATTCTACTTCTTTATCGAATTCCAGGCCGAAGGCCCGGCAATCGACAAGCTCGAAACACAGTTCCGCCGCGACGAGCGCATCCTCCGCTTCCTGACTTTCAAGCAGGACAAATACGCTGCGGAGTATGCAGAGAAACGCCGCAACAAAGTCGCTAACGCTAAAAAAGAGGAGTAAACCATGGCAGCACAATCGGAAATAAGGTACCTCAATCCCCCCACGGTAGAGGTTAAGAAAAAGAAATATTGCCGCTTCAAAAAGGCGGGCATCAAATACGTCGATTACAAGGACCCGGAATTCCTGAAGAAATTCCTAAACGAGCAGGGTAAGATTCTTCCCCGCCGTATCACCGGTACTTCGCAGAAGTTCCAGAAAAAGGTTTCGCAGGCCGTTAAACGTGCCCGCCACCTGGCCCTGCTGCCGTTCGTAACCGACCTTATGAAATAGGAGGAAAGAGATATGGAAGTGATACTTTTGAAAGATGTGGAAAAGCTGGGTTACGCCGATGAGATCGTGAACGTAAAACCCGGATACGCCAACAATTTCCTCATTCCCCAGGGTTACGCCAAAGCAGCAACCGCTTCGGCCCGCAAAGTGCTGGCGGAGAATATCAAGCAGCGTGCGCACAAGGAAGCCAAGCTGGTCGCCGACGCCGAGGGCATGGCTGCTAAGCTGGAAGGTATGACCGTCAGCATCCCGGTTAAGGCCGAGGAGGGTAAACTGTTCGGTACCGTTACCGCCGCCAACCTGGCCGAGGCGCTCGCCGCGCAGGGCGTGGAAGTGGACCGCCGTAACATTACTGTACCGCAGGTTAAAGTTACCGGCGAGCACGAAGCGTCGGTGCGCCTATACAAAGGAATAGCGGGAACATTGAAGTTCAACGTGGTTGCAGCCGAGTAAGGCTTGCGCACGGTAAAATAAGGCAGACGCCGCGGTTTAGCCGCGGCGTTTGTTTTACCAAAATAGACGGACTTCCCGGAAATGGGAGAGTGGGCAGGTGGATAAGGGCGGGGAATCCGTTATAAACAGTTTTAAATCTTTTCGTTATCTTTGTCGAAGGGTGAAGCGGATACACGCTTTACCCCTTTATATCGGATAGCCAGGCACTGTCGAACTACCACACAAGACCGAATGGCTAAACTTGTCCAATGCGCTTTTTCATTTAAGGCGTAGTATCATGCTTTGGACAGGTGGGCTGTGGTAGGCCCGGACAGTGCGGGTATGGACTACGTCTTTTCCGTTGGGTATACACGGTGCGCTTTGTATGCCGGCTTTCCCGGGGTTCGACCTGTCCTGCCGCTTTTTTATATCCCACCTCCCCGGCCGGGATTGGGTACGTCGGTAGCTATCGTTCGGCCTGGAGGGCGGCACTATACTCAGCCGCCTTACCCTTGTTATAGAAATTCCGGAAGCAGATTATGCCAAATCCCGGCTTATTTGTATCGTTTACGGACCAATCTGCGGGCCTTAATTATGCCGAATGGTCGAAAAGGGGTTGATCGAACAGCGACTGGTCCGTAGCGGCTCTCATTTGCCGGGCCTTGACGGATAGGAAGTGCTCGGTGACAATATCGCCCGGCAGCGACTCCCCGTATATCAGTGGGGAGAGTGGGTTGTGCCGGGAGAACCGGTCGGCGGGCCGGCCTGTGGTCCGGTTGGCATAACAGTAAAGGCACTCGTGCGGGCAGGATGAGTAGCCGCCTATATCGACGCTCTCGGAACAGAGGCACCCGGGCCGCTGGTTGCGGTCTTTTTTATATGAACATCCGGGTAGCTCAAGCGTCCCCGGGTCGAGGCACCGGCCCGGAACAACTCCGTAACGCGACAGTCCTTCCGTGTCGGCACAGGAATAGACTCCGATACCATGAGCGGCCGCAATGCGTACCAGCTCCGGAATGATCGACCTTTCCTCTTCCGGGGTGGTTCGTCTGATACCGTGGCTGCGGATAACGTTTTTGATTTTTGTGTATTCGTCCAGTAGAGAGATATGGCACCGTCCTGTATGACCGGACAGCGCCCGGGCGATTGATTCGAAGTTGCGCAGGTGTTCTTCAACACCGAAACCGGGCCGTATCAATATAGGGCAATAGCGCCATGCCACGCTGCCGGGGCCGCACCTTTCCGCCAGCTCCCGGAAGGTATCCAGCAGGGCCGGCAACGGCGGTACGGCCGGTTCCGTTTCCCGCCCGTAGCCGTTGACAGTGAAGTGGAAGCAGTAACGGTAGCCTTCCAGCCCGTCGATACGCCGCAGTAGCGGGGCCGGGTTCTTGGTCCAGAAATGGATGTAATCCACATCTTCCCGCCGCAGCGATACGCGGCTGACTTTCCTCGTATCGAAAGGGTTCCTTACGTACACTTCGCCAGCCCGCACACGGTTCATAAACCACCGGGAATAGAACGCGGGAATATCCGTCCGCCTGCTTGCGCTGATAATCATAAATAAATAACGGAAATGGGCCCCCGATATTTCCGGTTCCGGTAAAATACTCCCATGGGAACGGCAAATTCCCGGGAAAATCCGTATTTTAGCGGGCGGAAAAAACGATTTATCCTCCCCGGAAATGCCAAACGACAACCCAGTGTCTCCATTCGTTAAATGGGTCGGCGGTAAACGCCGTCTCATCGGATCCATTATGGAGGCGCTTCCGCCGGACGCGGGAGAGTTGAATTACGCAGAGCCGTTTATCGGGGGTGGAGCCGTCTTATTTCACCTGCGGCCTGCAAATGCCGTAATCAACGATTTCAACCCGGAACTCATAAACGTATACCGTGTTATAAGGGACAATGTGGAGGAACTCATTGCCGACCTGCGACGACACCGGAACGAGTCCGATTACTTTTATAATATACGCCGGCTCGACCGTACGGAAGAGTTCGCTCGAAAAGGGGTGGTCGAGAGGGCTTCGAGGTTTATTTTTCTCAACAAAACCTGCTACAATGGGTTATATCGCGTAAATAACGCCGGAGAGTTCAATACGCCTTTCGGCAGGTACAAGTCGCCGAACATCGTAAACGAGAAGGTTCTCCGGGGCGTATCCTCCTATCTAAACGAAAATAACGTGCGGATATGCAATTGCGACTACGAGGAGGTTCTCCGTGCCCTGGACGCCAACTCCTTCGTCTATCTCGACCCGCCGTATCATCCGATTTCCCCCAGTTCCAGTTTCACCGGATATATCCGGGGAGGGTGGGACGAAGCTGAACAGACCAGGTTACGGGATGCTTGCGATGAACTGACAAGGCGCGGAATAAGGTTCCTTCTCTCCAATTCTTCCTGCGGCTTCATCCGTGATCTCTATGATAACTATGATATTCGTGTGGTAAGGGCGGCGCGCCCTATAAATTCGGTCGCCGACCGGAGGGGGGAAATCGACGAGGTGCTAATAAGGAACTATGTCTAAATCTAAGAACGATACCGCCTGGGAACAGCTCTTCGAGAAACACGCCATTCTGGAAAAGATATCTTCCCTGGGGCGGGTGTGCATCTCTTCCGCCGATATAAACGTATTCCGGGAAGCGCGTCTGATGACAAAATTCGACCACCGTTCCCAGTTGCCCGTACTGTTTGCCCGGAATAACCTTTCCATACTGCCCACCTCCCGGGGTACGTATGAAATAAGCACCTTCGAGACCTTCTCTAAATTCAACGATGACGATATCGATATAACCCCGATCGACTTTCCCCGAACGCTGGAAAGTATCGACTACCGCGACATTACCAGTGAGGCCACCGCGATAAATTGTGCCTATGTAGCCAGGATTCTCCAGGATTTCTCAGGTGAGGAACATCTGCTGCCCACAGTGAGCGGCCGGATGAGTTCTTTGAGTTTCGATTTCAACATTAACACACTGGTTGGACCTCTTGCGGTGAATGTAGGGAATGCCCAGATTGAAATTGACGGCGGGTACGAAGGCGCCGGGTCGCTTATTTTAATAGAAGCGAAAAATTATATTTCGGACGACTTCCTGGTGCGGCAGCTCTATTATCCCTACCGGTTGTGGGCCGGCAAAATAAGAAAAAGGGTACGGCCGGTGTTCCTGACCTATTCGAACGGGATTTTCCACCTGCGTGAATACGAATTTACCCGGTTGGAACATTATAACTCAATCCGGCTTGTCCGACATCGCAGGTATTCTGTCCAGCAGGGGGCTATCGGCCGCGGTGATATACGGGACATTTTACAAAACACCGGGATAGCGGATGAGCCACGGCTGCCGTTCCCGCAGGCTGATAGTTTCGAGAGGGTCATTAACCTTTGCGAATTGTTAAACCGAAGGGCATTTATAAGCAAGGATGAGATAACGCAGAATTACGATTTCGACCAGCGGCAGACCGATTATTATTCCAATGCCGGGAAATACCTGGGGCTGATTGAAAACTGTCGGGAAAACGAGATGTCGGGTTGCAGGCTCACCCCGAAAGGAAGAGATCTCTTCTCAAAACCGATAGTCGAACGTCAGCTGGAATTCGTAAAATCAATCGTCTCGTACCAGGTTTTCAATGAAACACTCCGGTACACGCTGGATCGCAATGTTTTACCTACCCGTACGGAGGTGGTAGGAATAATGAAACGTTCTGGGCTCTATAATGTCGGGTCGGAAGAGACCTTCAGGCGCAGGGCATCTACCGTGCTTTCATGGACAAAATGGATCACCGGGCTTCTGCCGCAAACTGCGTAGTCATATCTGATACCACCGATCGTTCCTGCGGGGAGTCTTGCATGGTCCAAAAATTAAAACCAAGTTATTTCAATAGTAGGCTGCTGTCGCCGTAGCTCAGGAAACGGAAACCGTTATCGAGGGCATAGCGGTATATCTCCTGCCAGTGGCCGCCGGTAAATGCCGAGACGAGCAGCAGCAGGGTGCTCTTCGGCTGGTGGAAGTTTGTGACGAGTCCGTCCGTGATGCGGAAACGGTATCCGGGTGCTATCATTATGCGTGTGGAGGCCTGTATGCTGTCCTGCCCCCGGGTTTCCAGATAGCCGTCGAGCGCTGTCAGCAGTGCCTGGCCGGTGATTCCGGCCGGAATGTCGTACGGCTCCCACTGGCCCACCGGCCGGCCGGCTGACGGGTCGCCTGCGGTGAGGATACGGTAACCGAGGACCCCGAGGCTCTCGATGGTGCGTACGGTGGTGGTTCCGACGGCTATGCGCCTGCCGGGAAAGCCGAGCAGGGAGCGCACCGCCTGGCGGGTGACGCTGAAATGTTCCGTGTGCATCTCGTGTCTGGTTGCGTCCGGATCTTTGACGGGCAGGAACGTGCCGGCCCCGACGTGCAGGGTCACTTCGGCCAGCGAGGCTCCGGCTCCGGTCAGGCTATCCAGAAGGCCGTCGGAGAAATGAAGACCGGCGGTAGGCGCGGCTACCGAGCCGTCGTGGCGCGAATAGACGGTCTGGTAACGGGTCTCGTCGATCTCAGTGCTTTCACGGCCGAGATAGGGCGGTATGGGTATACGGCCCAGTATTTCCAGCAATTGGCCGAACGTGATTTCGGCGTCCCATGAAAACACCACGGTGGAGCCGCCCGAGTGGCCCTCGCCGCGCCGCGCGGTCATTGTCCGGGATTCCCCGTTGCAGGTAAAACCGACGGCCAGCGGCCCATCCTTCCACTTTTTCGAATTACCGATTATGCATTTCCACTCGCAGGTGCCCGTTGCGGCGAGCGACCGCTCGTAGTCGGCCGGCTGGTGAGGTTCGAGGCAAAAAATTTCAATCAGCGCCCCAGTGGGCTTTCGCATCATTATACGGGCGCGGATTACACGGGTATCGTTGAAAATGAGCAGGGGATGGTCCGGCAGGTGGCCGCCTATACGGGAAAATACGCTCTCCGAAATAGCCCCGTCCCGCCATACGAGAAGTTTGGACGAATCCCTTCCGGATAACGGAAACCGGGCGATACGCCCGTCCGGGAGGTCGTAATCGTAGCGAGAGATATCTATATGTTCGGGCTTCATTGCTTTACGGGCGAATTATATGCCTCCCGCCTGCGCTCCGTACGGGGGCGGCAGGGGAGACCGGAAAAAAGAGAGTCAGCCGGGGATATAAGCCGGGTTCTGTCGAACGGCGGGATTCGCATCCACGGCCGTCCCTTCGCCATTTATCTACGCCTGCGGTCGCCCGCAGGCTCCAGCGGCCTACCCCCCGGCAGCGGACGGGCAATCCTTAAATGCCGGTATACATGGCCTTGCAACCCGTGGGTGGTACGCCCACACGTGTCACCACGCATGGCGGTGGGCCCTTACCCCGCCTTTTCACCCTTACCTCGGGATATTATGCATTAGGTACATCTTTTCCCGTGGCGGTCGTTTTCTGTTACCTTGAACCACGCCCTCTCGGACATCTTCCCGTTAGGAAGCACGGCGCCCTGTGTTGCCCGGACTTTCCTCTCCCCGCAACAATGGCGGGCAGCGGCGAAGCTCCCCGGCTCTCTCTTAGGAACGACAAAATTAATAAGATATTCGGAAACCGCCCGCCTCCCTGCGGGGAATAATCGCACCTCCACCCGCTTGCTACCATTCCGGCGTCCGGTGGGCGGGTTAAACTTCCGCGGCAGCCTTCCTGCGGGCGATAAGGAATACCGGATGATATGTGAGCGGCATCAGACCGTCACGGGTCATAAACAGCTCGCGGTAACGCTCTGTAAATTCCGTGAGCTTCCGGCGGTCCCACTGCACGGGTCTCACCGCGTTCACCCCCGTAGTGCGGATGTGGTAAATGATATCCACCGGGATATCGAAATAGAGCGTCCGGGTTTGTTCGCTGAGATGGACAACCTCGTACCCGGCCTCGGCCGCCATGCTTCCCAGTTCGGCTTTTGTGTGGTAATCCAGCCCGAAGCCCATGATGGAGCGTACCTCCCGGAAGTTGTCCGGCCCGAAGGTTGAAATGGCGAGAGCACCTCCCTCTACCGTGGCGGAAGCCGCCCTGCGCAGGAACCCCGGCAGGTCGTCGAACCATTGTACGGTAGATGCGGCGGCCACGGTGTGGAGGTCCCGCGGCAGTTCTATACTCTCGGCGTCTCCCCACAGGTATGCGGCCTTCGAATCTGCGACGGCTTCGCGGAGGTACGGTGCGGCCGCGTCGGTGATGTCGTTCAGGATAAACTCGGCCCCGGGGTTCGCCATCCGCAGGAAACGGGTAAGGAATCCCGTTCCGGCCCCGGCCTCGAAGATTCGGCCAGTCACCGGGACGGGGAAATGGATGGCATACAATTTCGCAAGTTCGGCGGCGATGCCCTGCTGGATGCGGGCGAGGTTGTTGTATTGTTCGAATTTCCGGCCGAACCGGTCGGATATCAATTTCTTGTCTGGTTTCAAAACAGTAACTTGAGTATGGTTTCGTCCCCGAAGGGGTAATGCGGCGAGTTTACTTCCCTGGCCCGGTCACCCCAGTATCGGAGCATGTTTTCGGGCGGGAATATCCCGTCCTGACGGCCCACGACGGCTAAGGTCCAGTCCCGGGCCGGCAGGTATGGCACGGCCGCAAGCGAGACAAGGGTGGAAAGTTCTTTCGTTAATGCGGCAGGGGAGCGTTCGCTTTGAACATCTTCGGCAAGGCCGGCGTGCGGGCCGTAAGCCTTGCGGTTGAACTCTTCGAGGCCTCCTTTTTCGATACCCCGAAGGGTTACGGCCAGCCTGCGCGCCCCTATGCCGGCGGTCTCGTCCGCAGGCAACGGGGTGCCGTTTACGGCGACCGCCCTGTCGAACCGCGTGCCGGCGAACAACCGTTCCGCCGCCCAAACCCCGAAGCTCCATGCCACCAGCAGGCGGAAAGGATATACCTCTATAGACCTCTTCAGTTCGGCCAGCCCGCCGGGCGAGCCGACGGTGAGTGGACCGGAGTCGCCCTTATTTGTTAATGTCGAGGCGCCCTCGGATTTTAACGGTAACCCGGGTTGCTGGGTTCCGCAATTATTTGTCGCGGAAGTCCCGGTGTCAGGGCTTACGCTGTTATCCGCTACCGGCGCCCCGGTATCAGGGATATCATCTTTACCCGCAACCAACTCTTTACCGGCCGCTATCCGGCCGGTGATATCCGGGCGCTGTTCAATGCCGGCGATTATCTCCCCTATCCCGCTGTAATCGTATAACGCGAGCACGTCATACCCCTGCGGCCTGATATGGCCGACCAGTTGCGGGCCACAGGCCCAGCCGAGGGCTATTACGGCTACTTTCCGGTTACCCCGGCGTATCAGCCAGCGTGCTTGCATAAACGTGCCAGTTTTTCGATTTCGCCGCTTTCCATCGCGGCGTTCAGCGACAGGCGGACCCGGGCCTGCCCTTTGGGTACGGTCGGGTAGCGGATAGGGGTTACCCAGTATCCCTCGTCCCGGAGGCGGTCGGCCAACCGGGCGGCATCGCCGTTGCCGTAGGCCATGACGGGCACTATGTGCGACGGCCTGCGCCCCGGAGGGGCAATCAGGGCGGCCAGCGCGGCGAGGTGTCGCCTCCGGTCGTCCATCCCGGCCAGCCGGTCTACGACGAACTTCGACCACATCAGGCTGACAGGCGGGAGGGCGGTCGAGAATATTACTCCGCGGGCCTTGTTTACGAGCAACTGTTTCACCTGCGCGTCGCATACCGCGAAACCGCCCTGCGAAGCCACGGCCTTGCCGAGCGTGGCTACGATAATGTCGAAACAGCGGTCCAGTCCCATCGCGGCGGCGAGACCCGCGCCCGCGGGGCCGTACACCCCGAAAGCGTGTGCCTCGTCGAGGTAAAGCCTCACACCGTAGCGTTCACGCAAGGCGCATAGTTCAGTCAGGGGGGCGTGGTCGCCGTCCATGCTGAACACCGATTCGGTCACTACCCACACCGTCCCGCAGCCCCGGCCGGCGTGCCTCTTTATTAGTTTTTCGAGGTGGTCCGTGTCGTTGTGGTGGAACCGTTCCCATGTGCATCCGGCCAGCCGCATCCCGTCGGCAATGCTGGCGTGAACGAGGCGGTCGGCCAGTATTACGTCGCCGGGGGAGGTGAGGGCGGGGAGGATGGCCGTATTGGCGAGGTAACCCGAGCCGAACACGAGACATTCCCGGCCGCCGAACAGCCCGGCGAGGGACCATTCCAGCGCGGCGTATTCCGGTCCGTTGCCGGTCATGAGCCGGGAGGACGGATTGCCCATCACGAACCGGTCGGGGCTTCCCAAACTTGCGATAAACTCCTCCTGGAGCGCCGTGTCCGTCCCTATGCCCAGGTAGTCGTTCGACGAGAGGTTGAGGTAACGCCGTCCGCCATAGAGGAGGTGGCGGCCGTCCGGCACGGTCTCACGCAGGGTGCGCAGGTTGTCTTCGGCCGCAAGGCCTTCCAGTATGTCGGCGTATCTACGTTCCAATTCTAAATTATTTCGGTATACTTAGGATTACGGTCCTCTGGCATTATTTAAAGTCCGGCCGGATCAATACCGGTAAGGGCGGCCACTGCCTGCCTGCCGATATCCCCGAGGGCGACGGAAAAGTCATTTACGAACAGCGAGATATGGCTGTCGATAACCGTGGGGTCCAGCTCACGGGCATAAGAACGGACATACCGGCGCGAGGCGTCCGGATTCCCGAGGGCATAAAGTACGCTTTCGCGCACAAGTTCCCCGGCCAGCCGCACGGTTTCGTCCGGAAGGCTGCGCGATGCCACGATAGCCCCCAACGGGAGCGGCAGCCCGGTTCGTTCTTCCCACATCAGCCCCAGGTCGCCGACTTGTACGAGACCCTTGTCGGCATAGGTGAAGCGGCCCTCGTGAATCAGTACGCCCGCATCGTAACGCCCCGCCGCGACGGCCTCTGCGATTTCGGAGAACAGCACCTCGTGCTTGTCCCTTTGCCCGGGATAGAGCCGCTCCATCAGCAGGTTTGCTGTGGTGTTTAACCCCGGCACGGCTATCCGCAGAGGGCGGGCCGTATCCACCTCTCCTCCGGATACCAGCAGCGGGCCGTTGCCCCTGCCAAGCGCACTGCCCGCGTCAAGGAGAGTATACATATCCGTTATCAGCGGCAGTACCGCGTAGCTTACTTTGGTAATGTCCACGCGGGAGTCCAGGGCCAGCAAATTGAGCCGCTCTATGTCGTGGTATTCCACCTCGAACTCCAGGCCCCGGGTGTCGATACGCCCGTTCACAAGCGCGTCGAACATAAAAGTGTCGTTGGGGCATGGAGATATGTTAAGGCGAAGTTTCATTTTTTCCGTTTATGTATGCAAAGGGGAATTATATCGTTCCTGAATATATGAGTTCCGTGATGACCCGGAGCGTTCCCGCCCGGAGCGACCGCAGGGCCTCGTCGATACGCCACTCGCCGCGCGGGTCGGTGGTGAGGTTCGATACGGCCCTTACTTCGACGAACGGGAGGCCGGCCGCGGTGCACGCGGCGAAAAAGGCCGCGCCCTCCATATTTTCGATACCGTATTCTCCCGCGGCGTGATACCCTTCGTGGGGGCCTCCGATGCAATTTACCGTCAGGGAACGCGCCACGGGCAGGGCGGCTTGCCGCGCGGCAAGGGGGCTATGGTACTCTTTGGCGAACAACGGGGCGAACACTCCGCCGCGCACAGCGCCCAGATCGGCTATACTTTCGCTTCCGGCGACGACGCAGTCGCCCGGCTCTAATCCCGACCGTGTATAAGCTCCCGCGATACCGGCAAGTACCACCAAATCCGGCCTGTCAGCCGGCCCGGGGGCTATGATGCCGGCCACTGCCGCAGCCGTCTCGGCCATGCCCACGCCGCCGACCGTTATGCAGACATCGGTATCCTCCGGCAACACCGCGGCAGACCAGCTTTCATGGCCATATTCCGGTATGGGAAAATACTCCGGAACGGCTACATCCTTCGTAGTGCGGCCGTCCCCGCAGGGCCCTACGGCTCCACCGAAAGCCACGGCTTCATGCGGGGTCGGAACCAGAATCATTATCCGTTTTCGCGGCATTTCTATTTTTGGTTTTGAATCTCAGTATATGTATCGTAACGCCACAGGCAATCGCCACCAGCAGGATTTGGAGCCACAACCTGCCCGACACCGCATAGGCCGACGACAGGATGGCCGCCCACAAAAGAATGACCGTATAATATTTCACCCTTACGGGTATTCCCTTACCGTTATAGAAGTCGCTGATATAGGTACCGAACAGCCGGTTGGTAAGCAGCCACTGTTTCAACCGCGGCGAACTCCGGGTAAAAAACCAGAGGGCCAGGAGCAGGAACGGTGTGGTGGGCAGTACCGGAAGGAACGCCCCCAGGAAGCCGAGGCCCACAAAAAACAGTCCGCATATTTTATATAGAAACTTCAATCTCAAAAGTTTATATCCGGCGGCGAAAAGGCTCGCCATAGCCTCCCGGTAAAAGCTCGGGAGCACAATTAACAAAAAGGATACAAAGTTATGGAATTAATCGTAAACGCACCCCCGCCCGGGGTCAGCTTTTGATACGGTAAGCCCGCAAAACGCCCTTTATATTGCTTACCTTGTAGACCACCATATCCACCAGTTGAGTGCCGGTGACCTCGATGTTTATAAGGCCGGCTATCTCTCCCTTGTCGTTGGGCGTGAGGCTCATCGACCGGATGTTTATTTTCAGGTCGCTGATTACTTCCGTAATCCGGTTGAGTATGCCGGTCGAATTTTCGGCGACCACGCGTATACTCGCCTGAAAGGCCCCCTGCGCCGCCGTACTTCGCCACTTTGCGGGCAAGACGCGGTAGGGGTACTGTTCGCGCAGACGCACGGCGTTGGGGCAGTCGTTGCGGTGGATGGTGATACCTGCGTTGATGGTGACGAATCCGAACACGTCATCCCCGAATATCGGGTTACAGCACTTGGCCAGCTTATAGTCGAGATTCTTTATGGTGTCGTCTATTACCAGCGCGTCGCCCGAGGCGTTCTCCGCAACTTTCGGCGGGGGTGCCGTACGGCGCCGTGTCTCGGTGAGGGGTTCCCCGGCGAGGTGGCGCGAGAGCAGCTCCTTCAACTCGGTCATTCCGATCTTCCCGTCCGCGATGCGCCCGTATATCTCGATCCCCGTGCGCACCTTGTAGAATTTGCAAAGCACAGCCACGGCGTCGTCAAGCGTAATGCCGAATTTCCAGTTTTTAAGTTTCCGTTCGAGTTCTTCCCGGCCGAGGTTCGCAGCCTTGGCCTGCTCCTCGCGAATGTAGGCGCGTATCTTGTTACGGGCTTTCGATGTCTTCACGATACCCAGCCAGTCGGCCTTGGGCTTCTGTGCCTTGGAGGTGAAAATCTCAACGATATCGCCGTTACGGAGTACCTCCCGTATCTGCACGTTGCGCTGGTTTATCCGGCCGCCGGTGCAGGTCGAGCCGAGTCCGGTATGGATGTCGAAGGCGAAGTCGAGCAGCGTTGCGCCCTCGGGCAGCTTACGCAGGTCGCCCCGCGGAGTGAATACGAATATCTCTCCCATCGTCCCCTCGCCGGCCATACCGCTTATATCCGCGTCGCTCTCCATCAGCTCGCGGACCTTCGCCAGCCACTGTTCGCTGCCCATCCCGCCCTGGGCCACACCCTTGTACCGCCAGTGGGCGGCGATACCCCGTTCGGCGACCTCGTTCATCCGCTCCGAGCGGATTTGTATCTCAACCCACTTGCCCTCTTTTGTTACGACCGTGGTATGAAGCGACTCGTAACCGTTGGATTTGGGGATGGATATCCAGTCGCGCATCCTCTCGGGGTTGGGCGTGTAGAAGTCCGTCACTATGGAATAGACGTTCCAGCAGAGCCTTTTCTCGTCCTCCCTCGGGCAGTCGATGATAATGCGCAGGGCGAACAGGTCGTAAACCTCCTCGAACGGGATGCCTACCCGCTTCATCTTCGACCAGATAGAGTGAACCGACTTGGTGCGGCTTTTTATGGTGTATTTTATTCCGGCATCGTCGAGTTTGGCTGTGACCGGAGCGAGGAATTTGCCGATAAAGGCCTCCCTCTCGGCCGCCGACTCTTCGAGCCGGACCGTTATATTTTCATAATCCCGTGCTTCGAGGTAGCTGAGCGATATGTCTTCAAGCTCGCTTTTGAGCGAGTAAAGGCCGAGTTTGTGCGCTATCTGGGCATAGAGGTTCATGCTCTCCCAGCTCTTTTTGAGCCGCTTGTCGGGCGGGAACATCCCGAGGCTGCGCATCACCTCCAGCCGGTCGGCAAGTTTTATCAGTATCACCCGCGGATCGGTGGAGTAGGAGACTATAAGGTCGCGGAAATTGTCGGCCTGTTCCTTCGAGAGCTTGGGATTTACGTCCGAGATGTTGCAAAGCCCTTTCAGTATGGGCACGCATTCCTCGCCGTAGGCCGCGCCTACCTCCTCGGCGGTCAGCAATCCCATCCGTACCGGGTCGTGCAGCAGGGTGGAGATGGTCGAGTTACGGCCCAGCCCGATTTCCGAGATGACTATCAGGGCGGTGTTGACCGAGTGGTCGAGAAAAGGGGAGCCGTCGTATCGCTTCATCCCGTCGAGTTTGTCCGCGGCGAGTTCCAGCGCGCCGGCCACCATATCGGTGCTCTTCCGGCTGAAACAGCCCCGCACTTTCTCCAGGAAATGCGCGTATTTTTTTACAGTATCCGTTAATTGTTTTCCCATCCTGCAACCGTGCTGACATACAAAGGTACGAATATAAAACCTGATTCCCCACACCGTAACCGTACCACGAATGTGCTAATTGCACCATACACCTGACGTGAAAAAAAAAGAGTGAACCGGACAATTCCGGTTCACTCATTTTGTTGCCAGCTCACCCGGGCGTTGCCAGTCGACACCGGGCCTCACTTTGCCGGGCCTCACATTGCCGGGGGCCGAACCTGCCAGGGCCTTACTTCGCCCGGTGGTTGCCAGTCGATACCGGGCCTCACTTTGCCGGGTAGCACCCTTGCCGGGTAGGTTACCCGTTATAGCGTTCGGCGACCTTTGTCCAGTCTATCCGCTGCCATGCGGCGGACAGGAAGTCGGGACGGCGGTTGCGGTAGTCGATATAATAGGCGTGTTCCCATACGTCGACGGTTAGGATGGCGGTCTGCCCCTCTTTGAGCGGGTTTACCGCGTTCGGGGTCGCCCGCACGGACAGTTTGCCTGAAGCGTCCTTCACGAGCCACGCCCAACCGGAGCCGAATTGGCCCACGCCGGCCTTTTTGAGTTCCTCGCCGAGGTTCTCCAACGAGCCGAAATTACGGTCGATAGCCTCCGCCAGCGCGCCCGAAGGTTTCTGGCCGGCCGTGGGGGAGAGAGTCTCGAAGAAGAAAGTATGGTTCCATACCTGTGCCGCATTGTTGAAAACGGGACCATCAGAGGTGCGGATAATTTCCTCGAGCGACAAATTCTCATACTCGGTGCCGGCAATCAGTTCGTTCAGTTTGTCCACATAAGCCTTGTGGTGTTTGTCGTGGTGAAAGTGCATCGTTTCCGCACTGATTTGCGGTTCAAGCGCGTCGTACGCGTATGGAAGCGGTGGTAGTTCGAATTTAGCCATGACTGTTGCTTTTAAATTTGTAAGTTCGTTATGCCGCGGGGTAACAACAACCGTTCCCTTTAACGCGGGCAGCGGTTCAAAATTATTACTCCGTGTCCAATCCTCCTATTGAAGTTAATCATAAATTCCGATATAACTATAAGTCCGCCCTATTTGTTCGATTTTGAACATCCGCATGCGTATTGCTTAGGTATTTCACGCAGGCCCGGGGCTTTAGTACAACGAACCCCTTTTTTTCCTACCTTTGCGAGTCCTATTACGGGGCGGGGCCGCGAAGGCGGTCCGCAAAGGCCACGGTTACATTAGCGGGATTACTGGAAATGACTATCGATGATTTTGTAGTGAGGGTCGCGGGCGAGGGCGATATATGCCATGCCCTGACTATTTGCGAGGAGATGGCCGAGTCGGCGAAGGCGCGCGGTACGGGTATTGCGAAGCGTACGCCGGAGTATGTGGCTTCGAAGATACGCGAGGGCAAGGCGGTTATCGCTCTGCACCGGGACGGCCGCTGGGCCGGGTTCAGCTATATCGAGACGTGGGGCCACGGGCGCTATGTGGCCAATTCGGGGCTGATAGTCAATCCGGAGTTCCGCAAGCTGGGGCTTGCCAAGGCCATAAAGATTAAGACGTTCTTCCTGTCGCTGAAGCTTTTCCCGGGTGCGAAGCTGTTCGGGCTTACCACGGGGCTTGCCGTGATGAGGATTAACAAGGAGTTGGGCTACGGGCCGGTGACCTACGGCGAACTGACGGACGACGACCATTTCTGGAAAGGGTGCGAGAGCTGCGTCAATTACGAGATACTGCTCAGCAAAAGGCGGCAGAACTGCCTGTGTACCGCGATGCTGTTCGACCCGGCGGTGGATAATCCCAAGATAGAATGCCCGGACGACGAGGATTTGAAATAGTCCTGCCGGGTGCACCCTGTTTACGAACCGGAGGCCCGGTAACACCGCTGCTCCCGGGATTGGCTGATAATAATTAAACATCATATTGAGATGAAAAAAGTAGTTCTGGCATACAGCGGCGGGCTCGATACGTCCTACTGCGCGATTTACCTTGCCAGGGAGTTGGGCATGGAAGTGCACGCGGCCCTTGCCGATACGGGCGGGTTCACCCCCGAGGAGCTGGAGAGCATCCGTGAGCGCGCCCTTGCGCTCGGTGTAACCAGTTACGTGGCGCTGGACGTGGCGCAGGATTACTACGAGCACCAGATAAAATATATGATATACGGCAATGTGCTGAAGAACTCCACGTATCCCATTTCGGTCAGCTCCGAGCGGATTTCCCAGGCCACGGCCATCGCGAAGTACGCGCAGGAG
Organism: Alistipes sp.; assembly: GCA_021202985.1. Taxonomy (GTDB): domain Bacteria; phylum Bacteroidota; class Bacteroidia; order Bacteroidales; family Rikenellaceae; genus WRDF01. The sequence continues at coordinate 17,906 of JAJQCA010000076.1, read as the reverse complement.
ATAGGTGCCGATTACCTCTGCCACGGCTCCACCGGGGCAGGGAACGACCAGATACGGTTCGATATGGTTTTCAACATCATCGCCCCCGAGATAGAAGTGCTGGCCCTGATACGCGAGAAGCGCCTGAGCCGCGAGGAGGAGATTGCCTACCTGCGCGCCAACGGGGTGGACTTCGACTTCGAGAAGGCTCTCTATTCGATTAACCAGGGCGTCTGGGGCACTTCGGTGGGCGGTAAGGAGACCCTGACCTCCCACGACACGCTCCCCGAAGAGGCTTACCCGACTCAGCTTTCCGAAACCGCGCCGCGGCGCATTACCCTCGGTTTCGAGCGGGGAGAACTCACCGAGGTGGACGGCCGCAAGTTTGACGACCGGATAGAGGCTATACGCTCGCTCCACCGCATCGCCGCCCCGTACGCCATAGGGCGCGACATGCATGTGGGCGATACGATAATAGGTATAAAGGGCAGGGTAGGGTTCGAGGCCGCCGCCCCGCTTATAATAATAAAAGCGCACCATACGCTCGAAAAGCATGTGCTGACCAAGTGGCAGCTTTTCTGGAAAGACCAGATTTCGGCCTTCTACGGCAACCATCTCCACGAAGGGCAGTATTACGACCCGGTTATGCGCGACTTCGAAGCTATGCTCGAAAAGAGCCAGCGCAACGTAACGGGCAAGGTTATCGTGGAGCTTGCCCCGTACCGATTCTTTGTAGTGGGTGTGGAAACTCCGCACGATTTGATGAACACCAATTTCGGCGCCTACGGCGAAATGATGGAGGACTGGACGGCCGAAGACGTGAAGGGCTTCGGCAAGATACTGGGCAACCAGACCAAAATATATTACAAGGTCAACGGGCCGGAAAACGAATAGATGCACAAGACTACCCTCAAGAGGACCCTGTTGGCAGTAGCGCCTGTTTTTCTGGTCGGCTGTATTTTTCCGGGAAACGGTGGCCCGACCGGAGTTGTCGCTGACAAAACTGCCGTATCGGAAATTACCGAACTGCCGGAACCGCAGCAAGCCGCCGGACCCGAACAGGAAGAAATAGAGGACATCCGGTCGGCCGCCGAAGTGCCCGCCGATAACCTGTCGGAAGAGGTTGATAATATCTTATCCATTCTGACGCAGTTTCCTGATCTGGAGGATTACGTTCCCCATGTACCGGACGTCGGCGACGGTGTGTTCCACGTGTCGGGTAATTTTTTCGGCGAACGGGACGACGACCTCGCAGTACTTGTCCGCACCGAGGATACAGGCCGGGTCCGGCTGTTGTTCATAAACAAGGGCAACCACTATGGCAGGATGTTCGTTTTTTTCGAGGAGGATAATCCGGGAGGAGACGACTACTATTGGGTAGGCGAAATGCGTGCCGTGCCCGCCGGGGAGCCTCTCTGGTCTAATTACACCGACGACTTCCGGGCCTTCGAAGACGTTCCGGAAGATGAAATAGTAATCATGCCTTACGATGCCGTTTACGTGCATGTTGCCGAGGCGTGCGGCGGCGGATTTATTTATTGGGACGACGGAGTGTTCCGTTGGTTGCAGCAGGAATAAAAATGTCCATGGGAAAAATAAAAATTGGAATAATCGGGGGAGCCGGTTATACCGCAGGGGAGGCCGTCAGGATACTGGTAAATCACCCGGCGGCGGAAATAACCTATGTCCACAGCACGAGTAATGCCGGAAACCCGGTCTGCTCGGTCCACCGCGACCTGGTAGGAGATACGGACCTGCACTTTACCGACCGGCTTTCGTGGGACATCGACGCGGCCATACTGTGTGTGGGCCACGGCGCGGCACGCAGGTTCCTCGAAAAAAATCCGGTGCCGGAACACGTACGGGTCATAGACCTGAGCCACGATTTCCGCCTGCGGGATAACTCGCTCTTCGATGGCCGCGAATTTGTTTACGGTCTGACCGAGATGAACGCGGAGAGGATAGCCGCGGCCCGGAACATAGCCAACCCGGGCTGTTTTGCAACCGCCATACAGCTCGCCCTGCTGCCGCTGGCCGCGGCCGGGCTGTTGCTCGACGATATAACTGTGAACGCAGTGACCGGTTCTACCGGTGCCGGGCAAAAACCCACGGCCACGACCCATTTCAGTTGGAGGGCCAACAACCATTCGGTTTACAAGGAATTTACCCACCAGCACCTCGGCGAGATAAGCGAGAGCCTCTCGGCTGTCGCTCCCGAGGGGGTGACGGTACCGCAACTTGCGTTCGTTCCCGCCCGCGGCGACTTTGCCCGCGGAATCCACGCATCGGTTACCATGCGGTGCGCCGCGCCGCAGGAGGAGGTGGAGGCCTTGTACCGTGAGTATTACGCCGGTTCGCCGTTCACGTTCCTCAGCGCGGACCCTGTCGACCTGAAACAGGTCGTCAACACCAATAAGTGCCTGCTTCACGTGGTAAGGCACGGCGATATGCTGCTCGTAACCTCGGTCATAGATAACCTCCTGAAAGGGGCGAGCGGGCAGGCCGTGGAGAACCTGAACCTTATGTTCGGCCTCGACCGCACGGCGGGCCTCAGGCTAAAAGCCGCGGCATTCTAAAAATCTGACCATGGAAATGTTCGATGTATACCCCTTATACGATGTAGCCATCGTCAGGGGAAAAGGTTCCCGGGTTTGGGACGATAAGGGCAACGAGTACCTGGATATGTACGGTGGCCACGCGGTTATCTCGATAGGCCATACCGCGCCGGAATACGTGGAGGCTATCGAAAGTCAGTTGTCCCAAATCGGTTTCTACTCCAACTCGGTGGTAATCAAAAGGCAGGCCGAGCTGGCCGGGCTTATGGGCAGGCTTACGGGTAAGCCCGATTACAACCTGTTCCTGGTCTCCACCGGGGCCGAGGCTAACGAGAACGCCCTGAAACTCGCCTCGTTCCACACGGGCCGCAGTAAGGTCGTGGCGTTCCGGGGCGCATTCCACGGCAGGACGTCGCTCGCCGTGTCGGCGACCGACAATCCGGCGATAGTGGCCCCCGTGAACGAAACGGAAAATGTGGTCTTCCTGCCCTTCGACGACGAGCAGGCATTACGGGAATATTTCGACGCGCACGGCGCGGAAGTTGCCGCCGTGATTGTGGAGGGGATTCAGGGAGTGGCCGGTATTAGGGTCGCCTCGGACGGGTTCCTGCGCGCCGTCCGGGAGCTGTGCGACCGCTTCGGCGCGGTGTTCGTGGCCGACTCTGTGCAGTGTGGCTGCGGCAGGACCGGCCGTTACTTTTCGCACGACTGGGCAGGGGTGGACGCGGATATCTACACGATGGCGAAGGGAATAGGCAACGGCTTCCCGGTTGCCGCGCTGGCTATCGCACCCCATATAAAAGCACGCCACGGGATGCTGGGTACCACCTTCGGCGGAAGCTACCTCGCCTGCGCCGCGGCTATCGCCGTAGCGGAGGTAATGCTGAGGGACGAACTGACAGACAACGCTGCACGGATGGGCGACTACATGCTGGAGCGGCTAAAAGAGGTGCCCAACGTTAAGGAACTGCGTGGCCGTGGGCTGATGATAGGGATTGAATTCCCGTTCGACACCGCCGGTATGCGCCGAAGGCTGGTATACGAGGAGAGGATTTTCGTAGGCTCTGCCGGCAAGCACACTATCAGGCTGTTGCCGGCCCTGAATATAGGAAAGTCGGAAGCCGACCGGACGGTGGACGCCCTTATCAAACTTGCTTCCGACAGGGAGGTTACCGGATTATAATGAGTCGGCAGCTTGAATAAAATGTTCCCGAGTGGAACAGTGGATTTGTCGCTTACCCCGGGATAATCGGCTAAATCGGTCGGGAATATAATATAAAAAGGCGAGGGTAGTAAAGCGGGCGTGCTTTTTGGATAGCGGGCATTACAGACCTTTGCGTATAAGGCTGTCGATAAGTTTGTGGATTGTATGTTGAAAGTTGTTAAAATAGGCGGTAACGTTGTCGATAACCCCGAAAGGCTGGAGTCGTTCCTTGACGATTTCGCCCGGCTGGACGAACCGAAAATACTTGTCCACGGCGGCGGCAGGATTGCCAGCGCGATATCACGGACGCTTGGAATCGAGCCGGTTATGCTCAACGGCAGGCGGGTAACGGACGAGAGGACTCTCGAAGTCGTGACGATGGTCTATGCCGGACTTATCAACAAGGACATTGTCAATAAGCTGGGTGCCCGCGGCTGCCGTGCGGTGGGCCTGTCGGGCGCCGACGGCAAGTTGGTGCTTTCCCGAAGGAGGCCTGCCGAACCGGTCGATTACGGTTATGTGGGCGATCCGGTTAAGGTCAATACCGGCCTGCTTGAAATGCTGGCGCAGGGGGGCTACACGGCAATCATCGCCCCGATCACTACCGACGGCAACGGCTCGCTGCTCAATACCAACGCTGATACGGTGGCCCAAACCATAGCCGTGGCGATGGCGGCCTCGGTTCCGGTAGAGCTGGTGTATTGTTTTGAAAAGCAGGGAGTGCTGGCTGATAAGGACGATGAGGATTCGGTAATCGCCGAAATAGACGAACGGTCGTTCGAGACGCTGAAGGCCGACGGCACGGTGAACGAAGGGATGCTGCCTAAGCTCGAGAACGCCTTCTCCGCGGTGCGCAGCGGCGTTTCGAGGGTGGTGATTTGCTCCGCAGATGCGGTCGCCGACCGTAAAGGTACGGTTATAAAATTGTGATGCCCGGGTCCGGGTATGTACATGCCCCGCCGGCAAACGGCGGGGTTTTTTATTTCCCCGCACGGTAAGCCGGACCACCGGCGTTGAAAGTTGGGACGGGTTGTTGGTGCGGTTCCCGTTAAATTCGTACTTTTACGCATCCAATTTCGATGCAGTGATGACCGAACCCATCCGCAAATGATAGACGGAAAGAAAATAGTTGTTGTCATGCCGGCCTATAACGCGGCGCGGACCCTCGAAATGACCTACCGTGAAATACCGTTCGGTATTGTCGACGAGGTCATCCTCACGGACGATTGCAGCCGCGACGGCACCGTGGAGGAGGCCCGCAGGCTGGGTATCGCCCACGTTCTTGTCCACGAGCGAAACCGCGGCTACGGCGGGAACCAGAAGACGTGCTACGACAAGGCCCTGTCGCTCGGGGCGGACATCGTTGTTATGCTCCATCCCGACTACCAGTACACCCCTAAACTAATCGAACCCATGTGCCATATCATAGCCGGCGGACTGTATCCCGTGGTGCTCGGTTCGCGGATACTGGGCAAGGGAGCGCGCAAAGGCGGTATGCCGCTGCTAAAATATGTGGCAAACCGCGGGCTGACCTGGTTTCAGAACCTGATGCTGAACCAGAAGCTGAGCGAGTACCATACAGGGTTCCGTGCCTTCTCGGCCGAGGTGCTCCGCAGCGTCGATTACCATGCCTGCTCTGACGATTTTATTTTTGACAATCAGATGCTGGCCCAGATATTCCGGCAAGGTTACGAGATAGGCGAAATCACCTGCCCGACTAAATATTTCGACGACGCGTCTTCCATCAACCTGCGCCGCAGCGCCGTTTACGGCTTAGGGGTAATCGGGGTTTCAATATCGTACCGGCTCTCCAGGTGGGGCTTAACCAAAAGCAGGCTATGGAAAAAAGGCTGAATTGGCTCTATGCCGGGGTGATAGCCGTCGTATTTGCGGTGGTGTTTGCGACCCAGTTCGATGCTAAACTGCATATCAGCGGCGACAACGCGGTCTACCTCACCCTTGCCCGCAACATGGCCGCCGGCCACGGGTACGCGGCTATGGGCACGGACGGCCTTTTCCATCCGGCCAGCCATTTTCCACCCGGATACCCGGCCCTGCTCTCTTTTTTTATGGCGTTCGGGGTCGACTCGCCGGTCTTCTTCAAAGTTATGAACGGGTTACTTCTGCTCGCATCGCTCCTTCTTATTTTCGTTATGGCCAGGGGGCTTACGGGGCGGCCTGTACTGGCTTTCTGCGCTGTGTTGCTGGCGGTGTTCTCCCCGCAGACTCTCGGATTCGCCACCATCGTAATGTCCGAAATGGCCTACATGTTCTGCGTGACGGCCGGCATGTTTATGCTCTACCTTTACTCTGGCCTCCGGTCACGTCACGGGCATACACCCGGAGGGTCCCTGCCCTTGTGCGGAAATACAAAAGTTGCGGCTGATACCCCGGTGGATTCTTCCGGCCCGGGTACATCCCCGGATGGGAAAACCGTTAATTCAAATATGACCGGGCGTAAACGCAAAGCGTCCGCACCGCCTATCCCCGACGCAACAGCCGGTGCCGGGCGTTACTGTTTCCTGTGCGACCGGAGGTTCTGGTGGGCGGTGGTCCTTCTGGTTGCGGCTTATTATATAAGGTCGGTGGCAATGTCGGCACTTGGTGCGGCACTGGTGTTTTTCCTGATGAGGCGGGAGTGGAAACAGGCCGGGGTTTTCGCTGGTGGTGTTATACTGCTGCTTCTGCCGTGGTCGGTCCGCAACGCGGTACACGGCATCGAGTCGCGCTATTTCGGTACCATAATGACAGTCAACCCGTGGCGCCCGGAGCAGGGCACCATTTCGACCTTCGGTGAAATGTTTACCAAAATGGTGAATAATTTCGATGAGACGGTAATCAAAGGCTTCCGCGAGATACTTTTCCCGTTTATGGAGTGGGGCGAAGCCCCGTCCGGGGCGCTGTCGGTCGTGTCGGGACTGATCGTGTTGGGAATAGTTTTCTACGGGGCGTGGAAGATGGGCCGGATGCGCTGGATGTTTATTTTCTACCTGCTAGGCAACATCGCCCTGTTCATGTTGTGGCACGGGGGGAACGGGTCTCGTTACGTGACGCCTATCGCCCCGCTGCTGTTCGTTTTCTTCTACACGGGTATCTATTACCTCGTCCTTTGGTCGCTCTCGCGCCTTCCTTCAGCCGGGGAGAAAGACGAACGGGTGAGGGGCCTGCCGTGCGTCCTGCCATTTCTTTTCCTCGTGATGGTATTGCCCGCCCTGAAACCGCTGGCCGTGCAGGCCGAAATGGCCCGGTATCCGTATCCACCGCATTACGAAAACTACTTCCTTATAGCCCGGGAGCTTAACCGCCAGGCCCCGCAGGGGAGTGTGGTAATAGCGCGTAAGCCCGACCTGTTCAACTACCTGGCGCCGAGACTCGTGGCGGTAAACTATAAATTCACCACAGAACCGCTGGAGCTTATCGCCGACCTGCTGGAAAAGAACGCCGACTACGTGGTCCTGGAGCAGCTGGGTTACAACTCCACGCCGCTATACCTTCTTCCGGCCGTGAACGCTTATCCGGAGTTGTTCCCGGTGGCATGGCAACTCGATAACCCGGAAACCTACCTGCTCTTTTTCGACCGCCGCCTGGCGGCCATGATACTGGCCGGTGAGGAAATTCCGGAAGATTATTTTAACTTTCCGGCCGATTAATTTCGACCCGGAAACAACCCGACTCCCACATTTGATCGACCGCAGACACATAACGCTGAGGCATCTGTTCTCGCACAGGAGCAGTTCCCCCGAGGGTGAGGCGGTAAGGTATGTGTTAGCCGGTTGCCTTGCGTTTGGTATCGACTTCGTGCTGTTGAAAGTTTTTACCGACTATGTGGGCCTGCATTACCTTCTGTCGGCCGTTATCGGCTATATCGCCGGGGTTGTGGCAAATTATGTGATGAGTACCCGGTGGGTGTTCGGCCGCAGGAAATTGGGGCGGCCGTGGGCGGAATTCGTTATATTCGTGCTGATAGGCGTGGTGGGCCTTGCACTCACTTCATTGCTGATGTGGCTCTTTACGGACAAGGCCGGTTTCTATTACCTGGTTTCCAAAATTCTGACCACACTTACTGTAACGGTCTGGAATTTCACGGCACGCAAATTCATCCTGTTTTAACAGGGTTTTCTCTAAGCCATAAATCGTATGCTGAAACTTGGTGGCTACCTCAACCTGTCGATATCCCTTCTCCATTTCGCCGCGCTGCTGCGGTTGGAGGAGGCGTTTCTGATAACCGGTGTATCAGGGCGGATGGCACAGGCCGCGGCCGTCTGGCAGCCGTTGCCGCTGGTTCTGACACTTCTGGTGGCGCTCCTGTTCGCCACCTTCGGGATTTATGCCCTTGGCGTTGCCGGTGTGGTGAAACGGCGGCTGCCATGGCTTAAACCGATTTTGTATTCCATAGCGGCAGTTTATATAATCAGGGGTTTGGCGGGCCTCGCTTTATACTACACCGATGAAATCCCGGATTTCCTCCAGACGTTGTTCTCCCTCGCGGCGCTCGGTATCGGCCTGCTCTATCTCCTGGGTACCTGGTCTGCGTTCAGCCGCAACGCTTAAGTTTCTTTAAAATAAAACCCCTCACCCGCAAGGTAAACCTTCAGGTAAGGGGCGTATTGTCATGCCCGGGAAAGCTTAATAGCTCTCTCCGATGGCGATAAAGTCGTCGGCTTTCAAAGATGCGCCCCCGATAAGGCCGCCGTCCACATCCTCTTTCGAAAACAGCTCGGCCGCGTTCGACGGGTTGCAGCTTCCGCCGTACAGAATGACGGTATCGTTGGCCGCATCGCCGAACTTCTCACGCAGTACCCCGCGGATATAGGCATGTATTTCCTGCGCCTGCTCTGCGGTCGCGGTCTTACCCGTGCCTATTGCCCAGACGGGTTCGTAAGCGATTACTAGTTTTGCGAACCGGTCGGTGTCGAGGTTAAACACCACCTCCTCGATTTGCGAACGGACAACGTCGAAATGCTTACCCGCTTCCCTCTCTTCCAGCTTCTCGCCGATACAGTAGATGGGGATAAGGTTGTTGGCGTAGGCTTGTTCCAGCTTTTTGTTGAGCGTTTCGCTTGTCTCGCCGTAATATTCGCGCCTTTCGGAGTGGCCCAGTATCACGTATTCCACGCCGAGCGAGGCGATCATGGCGGCCGACACTTCGCCCGTATAGGCTCCTTTGGCTTCGGCCGCGCAATTCTGCGCCGACACGGCAACACCCGTACCGCGCGTCACCTTCATCACTTCGGACAGGTGGGTGAAGGGCGGAGCCACGATAAAGTTCACCGATTTGTCGACGTTGCGCGACCCGGCAACCACGGCTTTGGCGAGTTCAACGCCTTCCATCGGGGTGGTGTTCATCTTCCAGTTACCCGCTACGATTTTTTGTCTCATTTCCGTATATTTTGAATTCAAATGTTATCGGTCTTATAAATTACACTCTCATCCTGAGCGAGGATACTTCGGGGCGTTCCCCGAACACTGGATGTCATCCTGAGCGTAGCGAAGGATCTACCGCTGGTACTTTCTTACTATACACCCATATTTTACCCTGCCTGTTTCCACCTGCCCACGACATCTTCTCGCCGTTCTCGGGAAATAAATAATGTCATCCTGAGCGTAGCGAAGGATCTACCGCTGGTAACCTTTGTTGCTCAACACCCGTATTATACCCTGCCTATTTTCACCCGCTCCCCGGCATCTTTCCCCATTATCGGTAAACAGTGCATCCGCCGCCGGTAAACACTCTACCGCTCTTTCTTCCTCCTGCCGCCCGGCACCGTCAAAGCCAGTCCCACTGCGCTTGCTGCCGCCAGCAGTAACAGAAACATCTGTACTCCATGGAGAAAGCCGGTAAGGTCCTCCCGGGCCACAAGGAGCTGCATCAGCAATAATCCTACCGCGGCGACCGCGCCGCCGCAGCTCGCGGCAACCTTTACCCGATGGCGTTTCTTTACCGTCCTCGCCGGTTCCGGTGTGTCGTGACGGTTGTTATCCATTGCTGTCGTTGTCGCGTTTACGTTTGATAAAACCGGCCAGCCACATACCCACCGCTACGGCGGCCAACACAAGGCATAACTGCTGAAGACGGGTCCAGTATTCCGTGTCGCCGCCTTCGGGCGCGTAAGTATATATCCCCGCGTATCCCAAAATGGCGGCCACCAGCAGGAAGTAGGATACAACTATCAACGCGTTGGTACGCTTGCGCCTTGCCATACCTACCTTATTGTCCCGTCCAGGTTTTCACTTCGTCCGGGGTGGGATTCTTCAGCCCGAGCTTGTTTTTCTTGTTGTAACCGCACAGGTCGTTGAACAGCTTGCCCGGCGAAAGATTCTTTACGGCCTCCACCGTAAGGTGGCCCATCTTGCGCAGCACGGGTATCCATTCGGCCGGAATGCCGGCCTGTATGTATTTATCGTCGCCGTCCTGCACGGTGTTCTTTTCGGGGCGCATCTGCGGGAAGAAGAGCACGTCCTGTATGGAGGTCTGCCCGGTCATCAGCATCGTGAGGCGGTCGATTCCCATGCCCATACCCGAGGTCGTTGGCATACCGTATTCGAGGGCCCTCACGAAGTCCATGTCGATGAACATAGCCTCGTCGTCGCCCTTTTCGCTCAGGCGCAACTGCTCCTGGAAGCGGCCCAACTGGTCGATCGGGTCGTTCAGCTCCGAGTAGGCGTTACACAGCTCCTTGCCGTTTACGAACAGCTCGAACCTCTCGGTAAGTGTCTCGTCCTCACGGTGGCGCTTGCACAGCGGCGACATATCAAGCGGATAGTTAATGAGGAAAGTCGGCTGGATAAAGTCGCCCTCCACATAGTCGCCCAGGATGGCGTCTATCAGCTTGCCTTTACCCATCGTTTCGTCATACTCCACCTTCAGCTTTTTGCACGCCTCACGAAGTTGCGCCTCGTCCATGCAGGTTACGTCGTAACCCGTTTTTTCCTTAATCGCGTCCTTTATGGATATCCGCCTGTAGGGCCGCGCAAAATCTATCTCCCGGTCGCCCATTTGGACTTTCGTCGAACCGTTCACCGCCACGGCGACCTTTTCCAGCATCTCCTCGGTGAAATCCATCATCCAGTTGTAGTCCTTGTAGGCCACATATATCTCCATAACGGTAAACTCCGGGTTGTGGGTCCGGTCCATGCCTTCGTTGCGGAAGTCTTTGGCGAACTCATACACCCCGTCGAAACCGCCCACGATAAGTTTTTTGAGGTACAATTCGTTGGCTATCCGCAGGTAGAGCGGCATATCCAGCGTATTGTGGTGGGTGATAAATGGCCTTGCCGCCGCCCCGCCCGGGATGGGCTGGAGGATGGGTGTCTCAACTTCGAGGTAGCCCTTCGAGTCGAAGAACTGCCGCATGGTGGAGATTATCTTTGCCCTTTTGACGAACACCTCCCGCACGTGGGGATTCACCACAAGGTCCACATACCGCTGGCGGTAGCGCACCTCGGGATCGGTGAAGGCGTCATACACCTGCCCGTCCTTCTCCTTCACGATGGGAAGGGGCCGGATGGACTTGCTCAGCAGGGTAAGCTCCCGTGCGTGAACCGAGAGCTCGCCCGTGTTGGTTATAAAGGCGAAGCCTTTGATACCAATGAAATCGCCTATATCGAGAAGTTTCTTGAAAACGGTGTTATAAAGCGTCTTGTCCTCTCCCGGACAGATATCGTCGCGTTTGACGTAGACCTGTATCCTGCCCGTATGGTCCTGAAGCTCGAAGAACGATGCGCTGCCCATAATGCGGCGCGTCATCATACGCCCGGCGATTGCCACCTCGGCGCAGTTTCCTTTTTCCGGGTCGTATTCCGCTGCTATTCCGGCGGCCGTGGCCGTTACGGGAAACATCGCGGCCGGGTAGGGGTCGATACCCAGTTCCCGTAATTTTGCGAGTGACTGGCGGCGCAGTTCCTCCTGTTCACTCAACTGGTGCGTACTCATTTTTTATCCAATTTTCTTAACCGAACCACAAAGATACAAAAGTCCGACGGAATGCGGTCCTCAATCCGTTAAGATATTATGTCGATTTACCCCCGTGTACCGTCGGTCCGGGAACGAAATCGAGCGTACCGGAAAAGAGCGGTTATTAATGTGTCTTCGGCGGTGTGCGGTTTCGCCCGTTTATGACGTTATTCTGAATCCGTTCGGTCCCCGGTTGTCGTCGGTTGGGAAATGACCATGAATTCCAGTTCTTTTCCACCTTCGTTCGATATCCGGTGCGTTGCGCCGGGAGGTACAATTACTCCCTCTCCTTCACCGGTACGAACCTCTTCGGTGTCGATAAGGAATTCAGCCTCTCCTTTGAGAATATAAAACAGTTGTGTGGACATACTGTGACGGTGGAGTTTCTCCTTTGTCCCGGGAGGCATTTTCTCGAGTTTAACCGCCAGGGCCGCAGTATCCGTAAATACCCACCCGTCGCAGTCTTCCCCCCATACGTAGTGCGGTACCGAGTCTTTGGAAATTTTATATGCCATAGCGTTTTGTTTCCTGCAAAATTAACTCAGGCATTATTCCTATCTTGTTGACCACATCAAGCAGAATCTGGCCAGACCGGCAATTTAACATATTGGTCGAAGGCGAAAATAATAAGGTCCGGGCAATAGTTGCATCCGGGATATTATTATATTAACACCCCATCCACCCCGGGCTTACCCCCTGCCTTCGATAAATTCCCTTATAAACCCTGCCGTTCCCTCGATGCCCAGCACGGAGGAGTCTATCGAAAGGTGATACGACCGGGACTGGCCCCAGGTCTTGTCGGTGTAGAAGTCGTAATAAGCCGCGCGGGTCTTGTCTATTCGGGCAATGCGTTCGGCGGCCTCCTTCTCGGTTATTGAGTTTCGCTCGGCTACCCGGTGTATCCTCACCTGGTCCGGGCAGTGGATAAAGACGTTGATGCAGCCTTCCGTCTCGCGCAGGACGTAGTCGGCACAACGGCCGACTATAACGCACGACTCCCTGCCGGCCACCTCTTTTATCGTGTCCGACTGTATCTTGAACAGTGCCTCCTGCGAGAAGCCGGCATTGAACCCGAATCCCACGGAGAGGGCATGAAGCAGGCCGGTGGGTGCCTGCTCGTCCTTTTGTTCGAAAAAATCCGTGTGCAGGCCGCTGTTGCGGGCGGCTTCGTCTATCAGTTTACGGTCATAGAAGCCGATGCCGATGCTTTGGGCAAGTTTCAGCCCGACAAGCCTTCCGCCGCTGCCGTACTGGCGCCCGAGTGTTATGACCACTTTCTTTTCCATAGCGTCAAATTTGAATGTTCTGTTTGCGGAATATCCGGAACTGCCTTACCATCATCACTGCGGCAAGGAAAGTAGAGAGAAAGTCGGCTATGGGGATGCTCATCCAGACCCCGGTCGCACCGTAAATTCCCGGGAGGATAATCAGCAGGGGCAGCAGGAATATAAGCTGACGCGTGAGCGAAAGCAGTATGGCCACCTTTGCGTTGCCGATAGACTGGAAAAAGTTCGTAACCACTATCTGGTAACCCACAATGGGGAACATCAGGAACACCAGCCGGATGGCCGGACGGGCTATCTCCATAAGCTCCGTATCTTTGGTGAAGACCTTGGTTATAAGGTCGGGGAAAAGCGTGCAAAGCAAAAAGCTGAACGTCGTGACGGCCATTGCGGCCACGATTACCATGGACAGAGCCTTTTTAACACGGTCGAATTTCTTCGCCCCGTAGTTGTATCCCACGATGGGCTGCATCCCCTGGTTCAGACCGAAGACTATCATCAGGAAAATCAGTGTCACCCGGTTCACTATACCGTAGGCCCCCACGTAGTAGTCGCCGCCGTGGCGGTTCAGTGCGTTATTTATAAAAATAACCACTATACTTGCGCTGATGTTCATCAAAAACGGCGCCATCCCGATGGAGAGGATGCCGTTTATTATCTTCCGCCGCAGCCGGAAAATGCTGCGACTGAAATGTACTTCGTGCCGGTGGTTGGAGAAATGTACCAACTCCAGTATCATCGCCAGAGCCTGTGCTATCACCGTGGCCCACGCAGCTCCCTGTATGCCCCATTTGAATACGAATATAAACAGTGCGTCGAGTATACAGTTCAGCACGATGGCAATCAGCATAATAGTCATCGAACGCTGGGGGTAGCCCGCGGCCCGCAAGGTATTGTTCAGCCCGAGGTAGAGATGGGTGAAGATGTTCCCGAACAGGATTATTCGCATATAGTCGCGGGCGTAGGGTAGAGTCTGGTCGCTGGCCCCGAAAAGGGTTAATATCCGGTCGAGGAACAGCAGGCACACGGCCCCGAACAGGAACCCGATTATCACGTTCATCAGCACCGTGTTGCCCAGAATGGACCCGGCGCTGGCCCTGTCGTTCTGCCCCAGCTTTATGGAGAGCAGCGACGAGGCCCCGATTCCCACCATCGCCCCGAATGCGGCCGACAGGTTCATCAGCGGCAGGGTAATCGCCAGCCCCGAAATGGCCATGGAACCGACCCCGTGGCCTATGAACACGCTGTCCGCGATATTGTAGATCGACGATGCCGTCATGGCGATAATCGAAGGTATCGCATATCGCAGGAGCAGCGTCGAGACTTTTTCGGTCCCCAGTAAAGTGGTGTCCGTTTTATTAACCATATACTTATTTTTTATCCCGGGACCCTCCCGGAAACGACCCGACAAATTTACGAAATAACCACGGCGGCGAACCCGCCGCCCGGTTTTATTTTATGAAATTTTACCCCGATACCGGAATGGATGAGTGTAACGGTGTGGTAATCTGTTGTCAAAGCAACCCCAGGGAATAGATGTCCCGTGAGTGGGAACCCCGTATCGCATTTCCTGTCTGCGGGATTATGTTTCGCTGATTTCCACCAGTTGCTGACGGTAGGCGGCCAGTATGCGCGATTTGGAGATGAAACCCAGGTAGCGGTTATCCTTGTCCACCACGGGCAGCATCCAGGCCTTGGTCTCCTCGAATTTTTCCAGTACGCTCTGTATCTGTTCGTGCGGCAGGATACGGTCCATCGGGGGTATCATGTAACGGTCGACGGGGGTGGAGTACTTTTCGGGGTTGAACATGTCGGCCCGCAGGTCGTCCAGTTGCACCAGCCCCATCAAAACGCCCTCGGGGCTTACTACGGGGAAGATATTCCGGCGTACGGTGGATATTAGTTTTACCACATCTCCCAGGGTGGCATTCTCGTCGAGTTCGTAAAAGTCGGTCTCCATCAATTCCCGGAGGTTCAGGAATACCAGCACCGACCGGTCTTTGTTGTGCGTTAGAAGCTCGCCGCGTTGGTCGAGCTTTTTGGTATAGATGGAATAGGGGTCGAAGTAATAACTCAGCACGAACGAGACGGCCGTTACGAGCATCAGCGGGATAAAAAGCCCGTAACCGTTCGAGAGTTCGGCGATAAGGAATATCGAGGTGAGTGGGGCCTTCATCACCCCGGCCATCACCCCCGCCATACCCACGAGAGTGAAATTTATAATCGGCAGGTCCATGCCCAGCATCGTGTTGGAGGTATAGGCCATCAGCCCTCCCGTGAACGCACCGACGAACAGCGACGGTGCGAACGTTCCGCCGACACCCCCCGCGGCGTTGGTCGAAGCCATGGCGATAACCTTGAAAAACAGTATGGCCGCAAGGTAGACGATTATCACCCACGGGATGTCCTTATATTTGTAGAACAGCGAATTGTTGAACAGGTTGTCGATACGGCCGTGCATCAGGTCGGTAAACGATTCGTAACCCTCGCCGTACAGGGGCGGGAAAATGAATATCAGAAGGCCCAGTATCGCCCCTCCGGCTAACCAGCGTTTGTATTGCCGGTCGAGGGTGCGGAACTTTTCGCCGATGGACGAGTTGACCGAGGTGAAATAGTACGAGATAAGGCCGCAAGTCAGCCCGAGGGCTATGTACATCGGGATATTGCGCAGGTCGAAGGTCTCGACGCCCGTTATTTCCAGTATCGGGTCGAAACCTTTGAGGATAAATATCAGCGTGGTGGCGGACACCGACGATATCAGCAGCGGGGTGATGGAGGCCATGGTAATCTCCAGCATCAGGATTTCCATCACGAACACCAGCCCCGTGATGGGAGCCTTGAAGATGGCGGCTATGGCCGCCGCGGCGCCGCAGCCCAGCAGGGTGGTGATATGCTTGTAGTTCATTCGCATGAACTTGCCGATGTTCGACCCGATTGCCGCGCCGGTTAGCACTATGGGAGCCTCGGGACCTACCGAACCGCCGAACCCGATAGTGGTGGCTCCTCCGATTATAGACGTGTAGCAGTTATGGGGCCGGATGCGCGACCCGGTCCGCGACATGGCGTACAGCACCCGGGTCACCCCCTCCGAAATATTATCCTTGACGATGTAACGTACGAACAGCGAGGCGAGTACTATGCCCACGCCGGGGTAGATAAAATAGAGGAGACTTGCCTCGTCCGCGCGGAACCAGCTTACAAGGGCGTGTTTGATACCGTGCAGCAGGCTCTCGAAGACATAGGTGCCGAACCCGGCGAGCAACCCGACAACGATAGCCAGTATAAGCATCAACTGCTTATCGGTCAGCCTCTTTGTCAGGAGCATCAGGTAGCGGTACACTACCTCCGCCTTTTTCATCGGTGCCTCGGTTTTCACTTCACGGGGGTCGTTTCTACGCCCAGCGGCGTTCTATTCGGATATTTTAATTTACGAAAATCGGGGGAAAATCCGGGTATCTTTCACTTCGCACTTACGGGTTTTAATTCCTTGGCACCGGGAATCCCCGTCTTGTCGTATCTGACTGGCCGTCTGATAAACAGCAATAATAACGAGTCACAGGCCACTTTGCCGGACTCAGAACGGTTTGATGCCCATTATTTCCCTCACTGCGCGCATGGTCTCGTCCGCGCTGAGGCGCGCCCGTTCCGCCCCGGCGGTTACCACTTCGTGGAGGTATCCCTGTCGCGATTTTATTTCGGCTATCCTGTCGCGGATGGGTGTAACGACCTTTATTATATCCTCGGCGAGTTGCTTTTTCATATCGCCGTAACGGATTTCGCATGCGTTGTACTTGTCGAGGAAAAAGCGGTAGGTATCTTCCGGCGAGACTATTTTCATTATGGTGAAGATATTGGCGATAGGCTCGGCCATCGGCTGGTTGGGTTCGGTGGGGCCCTGGTCGGTTACGGCCTTCATTACCTTCTTGCGGATCACTTCGTCCGTGTCAGCCAGGTAGATACCGTTACCCTCGCTCTTGCCCATCTTGCCGCTGCCGTCCAGTCCCGGAACTTTGGTCAGCTCCTGCCCGAAATTGTATGGCATGCTCTCCGGGAAGTAATCCACGCCGTAAATAGTGTTGAAACGGCGGGCGAATTTACGCGTCATTTCCAGGTGTTGTTCCTGGTCCTTGCCCACCGGTACGAAATCGGCCCTGTGGATAAGTATGTCCGAGGCCATCAGTACTGGGTAGCAGAGCAGCCCTGCGTTCACATTCTCCGGATGTTTGCGCACCTTCTCCTTGAACGAGGCGGTCCTCTCCAGCTCGCCTATGTAAGCGTGCATGCTGAGCAGGAGCGACAGCTCGGCGGTCTGAGGAAGGTCGCTCTGCACGTAGATGGTTGCAACCTCGGGGTCCAGCCCGGCGGCGAGGTACTCTGCCAGTGCGTTTTGCACGTTGCCGTGCAGATGCTCCGGGTCGGGATGGGTGGTGAGTGAATGGTAATCGGCGATGAAGAAATAGCAGCGGGCGTCGTGCTGCATTTTGACGAAGTTCTTCAACGCGCCGAAATAATTTCCGAGGTGGAGCTGCCCCGTGGGGCGAATACCGCTTACAACTGTTTTCATCGTTCCTGTTTATGTGCTGTCTGATACTCGTATACTTGCCGGCGTTACGGTGGCGACCCGGTCCCGTTAGTCCACTCCGGGGTTCGCATAAAATGCCAGCGCAAAAGTATACATAATCTCCGAAATATGAAGGCGGCCGGGAATTTTAACCCTGTGGCGGTACGGCCCGGTTGCCGGTTCTTCGACTACAGCCCTTCGGGTAATTTATGCAAAATAACTATCGCTGACAGCGGGATACGTACGGTGCCAGTGCCGGACGGGCAGAGGCGCCCCCCGCGGTCCGGTTAGACCGGTTGGTGTGCAAAATGTGTGTTTTGTGTGTGATGCTGGTTTGCCGGGGAATGTGTTGGGATTTATAATGTGAAAA
>JAJQCA010000011.1 GCA_021202985.1 Alistipes sp. | reverse complement strand
TTGAAGGAGAATTTTTCGAAAGTAATGAAAATCCCCGAACCCGTGCTCCATTAGAAACTACATGGTTTGATTGGGAAGATGTTTACATGCCAACCGGACCTGGTCAACCACGTATTGCAACTCCTTGGGACGGTACAGGTAGTATAGTAAACAATTATGGGCAAGAAGTTGCTGAAGATAGAAAAGCAAGTGAAGGCTGGGAATTGTTATTTAGCACTTTTGACCCTACGGACAGTTCTCCATTAGTAAATCCTTATTTTATTTTATATAATAAATATAGGGGGACTAATGAGAATATTCTATTATATTACCACATCAACTTCCACCTCTACAAATTTACAAAACAGTATATTTTTAACATCTAATTCATCCAGACTTTTCAATTATCTCCAAAATGATTTAGTTCTTGACCCTACGGAATCAGTAATGAATTTCCATGAATTACAATCATTACAAATAGCGGAAGGTAATTGGTATATGATGGAGTATGAAATTAATTATGATCCAAATATAACTTCATATACAACCAGTCAAATAAGCTGGGGGTTTGAATTAAAATATTACGACATTGCCAAAATAAATCTAACCGGTGAAGGCCAATCTGAGATATCCGGATATATAGGGGCAAAGTCAAACTCCAATATTTTTTCGAGCCTTACTAATACTGCTGAAATAGCAGGAAGTGGTGTAATAGCAGCTTCGGGAATGAGATTTCTTGAAAAAAACCCGACAGTGTTTTCCGATTCGATATATAAAAAAGTCTATGAAGGGGTACAATCTGCAGTAAAATCCTCAGCACAGAATTTACCGGGTGCTGCAATGAAAATATTGTCAGCCATTGTAGGAGGGAGTTCGGGTCCCACCCCTATTAGTATGAAAATGAATACAGAGTTCACTATTGAAGGAGAATCAACACAGTCAGGTTCTTTAAGGGGGGCTTCCATGATGATTCCCGGAACACAGGTTTCATCAAGTTATACATGGTACATTCCGTTTTATAACAAACCACTGGGGGTATTCACTCTTCGGGAAACACCCTCGATTCCCATACAAATCATTTATGAAAATAATTCGTATCCTGACGATATGTATGGAAATGATATGTTCTATGTAACATATACACAAATCAGCCTACCACAAACAATAGATTATTCTTCTTATATTATAGTTAATCCGGAACTGACAAGTGTAGCGGACTTTAATATAATTGCTCAGGAACTTGTTATGATAAATGAGAGAACCGAGGTCTATGTAGAAGAGGGAGTAACTAAAAACAGAAAAGTAGAAGATGCGACTATTGAACCTGCACGAAACTATAATTATCAGGATATGAATATAAATACCGGCCAATTCCCCGAGCCGCATAAACTATCATTCAAATATCTTGGCGTAAGATTCAATATCGAAATAAAACCTAAAGACGGAAGTCCGTCTTCTATGATTTATAAAACTTTCCGACTCAATCCGGAAGAAACTATAATAAAACGATAAGCCGGTTTCTAAATAATAAAATAACATCCCTTGTTTGGGATGTTATTTTATTATTCCCTTGTCTATCCCGTAAATCTCCTTGCGGTGGGCGGTGCCGGCGGGTTCCACGTGGACCACGATATCGTACACGTCGTCCACCGTGTCGCGGATGCTCTGCTCCACATTCTCGGCAATGGCGTGGGCTTCGAGGAGGGTGATGCCACCGTCGGCCTCCACGTCGAGGGATATCATATACATGTTGCCAATCTGCCGGGAGCGCACGCGGTGCGGATTCGAGGCGCCTTCCACCCGGTCGACAGCTTCGAAAATCCGGTCGTAGACCTTCACATCCTTAACACCGTCCATCAGCTCGACGTTGGCGTCGATAAAAATCTGTACCGAGGTACGGATTATGAAAAAACTAATCAGCAGGCTGGTCACGGCGTCGAGTATCGGCAGGCGGAGGATAAATGTAAAAAACAAACCCAGCAGCACCCCGGCCGATATCACCACGTCGTTGCGCATGTTCTTGGCGTTTGCCGTAAGCAGGCTGCTTCCGGCCCGGCGGCCCTGCCGGTACTGGTACATCGACAGCAGGAGTTTACCGCCTATGGAGAACACGGTTACCCAGATGGTTATGAACCCGGGCATTTCCCGCGGGTCTTCCGAGAAAATCCGGCCGATGGAGGCGAACAACATCTGAATGCCGGCGTAAAAAATCACCAGCGAGAGTATCATGGTCGCAACACCCTCGGCCTTCTGGTAACTGTAAACATATCTGGGGCTCGGTTTGCGCCTGATTATCCCGGCGGTGAAAAGCATCACAATCGATATCACCACATCGGTGGCCGAATCGATACCGTCCGACAGCACGGCAAGGCTGCCGGCGAAGATACCGGTAAAAATTTTGAGCGCCGAAAGGACGAAATTCCCCACGGTACTTACCCATGACGCCCTTACTATTATCTTGTTCCTAGAATCTGACCGGTCCATCCCTAACGGTTAAAATAAGCGCAAATGTACTCATTGTCGGCCAATACCGGAAATCCGGTCGACCTCCACAACGAAAAAAGCCCCCCGCGTGAACGGCGGGAGGCATATACCACATGCAGGGCAGGATCTTTATTCGTTACCCTGGGTCTTTACTATTTTATTGTAAATACCCATAATCATCAGCGGTGCGGCCCACTGGCCCACGAAAAGGGCGGTTTTGCGCTGTTTAAGGCAGTGCAGGGTTATGGACGCCGCCATCGAGGCGAACGCCGCCGACAGGAATATCACCGACGGAAGTTTAGCCGTCTGGTTTTCAATTGCTTTAGTCATCTTACCTTCATGGTGCCTGTGATGGAATTTCATAGCTTATCGTTTTTAAAATTATGTACGTTCCGCAGTCGGGGCCATAGCAAAAACGGCCCCGGGAATAACATATACAGCAATTACGATGCCTGTCCGCGGGGAAACCACCGCTTCGTGGACCAAAGGTCGCTGCAGGACGGAATTTTCCTGGCCCACGGAAAATGGGAAACTTCGAACGGCAAATTATGTAAAGAGCGGAGAGAGGTCCGGCCGGTTTGATTGATAGTTGTGTTGGGTTACTTCTTCGCCTATAGACCGAAAAATGATGTTCCCGTAATATTGTGATCCTGAGCGAAGTTTACAGACGCGGAAGGCTCTCCGACGGGGGAATTTTAATTAAAATAGTCTTATACTATACCGGAGGTAGATCCTTCGTCGCTTTCAGCTCCTCAGGATGACATTTATGAACTATCGTCATTCAGCGGGAGATACTACGTCGCCACCGGCTCCTCAGGATAGCATTTAGCTAATATCGTCGTTCATAAGAAGTAAAAATCTCACATTCATTCAGCGGGTGATTCTATGTCGCCACCGGCTCCTCAGGATAGCATTTCTCTAATATTGTCATTCTGAACGAAGTGAAGAATCTCACAATTTAGTTCATTCAGTATAGGTAATCCGTAAAACAAGGGGCCGGTCTTTCCTCACGGAAAAACCGGCCCCACCCGTGGCGAATTTCGGTCTCAGAAATTGAAACCTATCTTAAGTTCGGGCCTACCCAAAAAGTTAAAAGTATGACTGTCCGCGGCAAGGGTTTTTAGTCCCGGCTGCGGGATTTCGGAGTAGAGAGAATACTGGTATGTAAACACCCTCACCCCGACAGAGAAGAACAACGTGCGGGTCAGGTAGTAGTCCAGCCCGGCGACGGGACTGACGTTTACCATGTACGCCATCCCTTTCGAGGGGTCGTAATAATCCGTATCGTTGTTTGCCTTATATTTGGCTTTGGCATACGCGAAACCTCCCTCGGCACCGAGGCGGAACATAAGCCCCTTGCCGATATCCCAATAATGGTCGGCTCCCAAACCGAGCGAAAGCTGATAATTTTCGCTTCCGCCCACCGCCCCATAATTGGGAATATCGGTAGAGGTCAAACTTCCGGCACCCGACTCGAAAAGGCCTTCCACCGCCGACTGTTTCGGACTGACGTTCATGGCGAAACCCGCGGTCAGTTTGGCCGCCCAGCGGTCCGTGAAAAACCACCGTCCCTCGATTTCGAGTATGGGCGACTTGTCGAACCAGTTGATAATTGGGGCGGAGATGGAATAATCCGTAAGGTCGGGCAGCGGTGCCGTTTTGGTGACATATGTTCCTGCGCCCACGATAACCGACACCTGTACGTTCCCTTTGCGCGGGAGTTCGTATTGCTTCTCCTGTGCCCGGAGGGCACCGGCCGAAAGCAGGGTGAGCAGTAGTACCGGGAGCAGGACTATATATAATCGTTTAATCATTTCAGACCTATTTTATCGGGATGCGCCCGGCCCCGCCCCGCACACCGGGGGAAGGGCTCGGGCATAACCCGTCACCGGTTTTTAATCCAACAATTCGTCGATAGATGCCTTGAGCGAATCTACCTGTTTTTGCAGCAGTGCTATCTGGTCGTTGAGCAGGGCGAGAAAAGCTTTCTGTTCTTCGATCTGCGCAGCCATGTATTCGAGCATCTGATTGTAGGTAAGCTCATTGCTGACCCATAGCTCTTCGTAGTATGCGTAGTCCAACTCGGCCTGTGCCAGGGCTGCTTCGGCCTGTTCGACAGCCGCGGTGTAGGTTGCAATCCTGTTCTCAACCTCGAATACAGTCAGGGTATAAGGTGCGTTGTCATTCGACAGAACTGTCTGTATTACATACAGTTCTTCCATGAGGTTGTTCTTAGCGATAATTTCGCTCCTTATATCTTCGTAAGCGATATATTTTTCCCGGTAAAGATCGTCTGCGGCAAGATATTCGGCCTCTGCAACTTCGTAATCTTCATAAACGCTTTCCAGTTCGATAAGCGATTCGAGCGTTTCACCGTATTTAACCACGGCGGTCCGGCAGTATTCCAGCCTCTGGCGGAGCGGCACTATGCTGTCGATAAGGTCGCCGTATAGGTAGCGGGTACCTTCATAGTCGTCGGCGTCCACATACATCGCGTAGTCGATAATGCTGAATAAGGTATTACCGTCAGGGCGAAGCTCCCACGAACCGTCTGCAATGCCGCCGTTCAGTTCGGCGTAGGCGATACAGTAGGCCTCATCCACGGCCATGAAATTTTCGGCCGTCAGCTCCCACGCATTGTATGCCGTACGTGCTTCGAGCCATTCCATCCGGGCTGCCGTAAGTGCGTCCAGCAGGTCCTGGTCGGCCGGGTCGCCGGGATAGTTGGTAGTATTGGAATAATCGCCCGTAAGGGTGCCCAAATCGAGGAGCCTCGTTCCGTTGTGTTCGTTGGTTCCGTCCGGACGGCTCTGGCGGCCGTCGGCCGTACCGCTTATAAGGCCGTAGCCCGGAACGGTCGCCTTACCGAAATATTCCACGTAGGCGATACAGTACGCTTCGTCCACAGCGAGGAACTGCGATTTGGTAATATCGCCGTCGTTGTAGGCTCCCCATGCGGTCACCCATCCCCCGGCGGCAGCCATGTAGTTATCGTAGGCCTGCTGGTCGGCGTCCACGGCGTCTTCGATACCGGCGATAGCCCTGTTGTAGTCGGCTTCGGCTTGTTCACAGTCGGCTTCAAGGCCGGCGATGTCGGCTTCGACCAGCGGTATGATGGAGCGCACGCCTTCGACGGTGCCTTCTATACGGTAAGTCTCCCCGTTGGCAAGCGAGACGTATAAATTACTCCACCTTGAAAACCAATTGTTTCCCAAATAGTAGTTGTAGTAGAAACCGTTGGTCTTAGCGGTAAGAAGCCTGTCCTTTTCGGTCTGCTTGATATTCAAATCCTCGAGGGCCGCCTCGTATTCGTTGTAGGCGGTTATCCTCTGCTTTTTGAGTTCGTTGATTTCAGTTTCGAGGGCTGCGATTTTTTCATAGGCCTGCTCCACGTCCGGAAGGAGGGCTTCCCATGTTTCGAGACCTTCGCGTGCATTTGCAAGGGCCTTTTCGGCGAGGGCTACCTTCGTTTCGAGGTCTTTTACAAAGTTGTTCTTGTCGATAGCCTGGGTTTCGGTAACGTAAGCCAGTTTTGCTTCGGCCTGCATAATTTCCAGACTCTTTTGTACCGCTTCGAGTTCTTTAGAGGCCAGCTCGACAACCAGCTCTTCGTAAAGGTCGAGAAGGTCTGCGACATAATCGTTGGCCCCGGCTTTGATTTCGGCAATATATGCCTTAAGGGCAATCATCGCCTTCTCGTACTCAAGTTGCGCTTCGAGCAGGTTCTTCTCGTGTTTCAGTGCCAGAACATCGAGTTTATACTCCCACTGTTTAAGTTCGTACTCGGCTTCGGCGAGCCTTGCGGCGTGTTCGGCAGCGTCCGCCTGGGCTTTCTGAAGGGCGGCTTCGATTTCAGCCGAGACGCTGCCTTCGAGAATCTGGGCTTCGAGTCGGGCTATCAGGGCCTGCGCCTCCTCGTGAGCGGCCTGGGCAAGGATAAACTGCGCCCGTGCGGCTTCAACCTGGGCCTGGGCTGCTGTATAGTCGGCATCGGCCTGGGCTATTATAAGGGCTGCCTGCGCCTGTGCGTTAAGGTAAGCGGCCATCGCTTCGTATTCGCTGGCCTTGGCCTCGCGCAGTTGCTTCACGCTGTCCGACTCGTCGTTGTCGATACACGAGGCGAACATGATAGAGCAACCTGCAAGTAACATTAAAAAGTAGCTTAGCTTTTTCATGGAATCAGTTAATGGGGTTAGACATTTGTATTTAAGAATTCGTTGGTTCAGTGATTGCGTTGGTATTACAGCGGGAAATAATTCGTCCCGGGGCAAAGATAGATATTTCCACAAAAAAAACAACATATTTGATGTTTTAAATAATATGTAGACCTATGCTATGTTTAATTATTGTTGTTACATAATTGAAATCACCCGGCTACTTTTGAAAAAAAAATATGGAAGAGGAAAGAGATTTGAGTGCGGAGGCCAGACTGAAAAAGATAGCGGAAAAATTAAAGGAACTGAGGAAGGACAAAGGGTACAAAAGCGCCGAAATATTTGCATACGACAATAACCTGAGCCGCGTATCCTACTGGAGGATAGAGAACGGTTTCAACATTACGATGAAAACCCTGATCAAGCTCCTGGACATTCACCGCATATCACTTTCCGAGTTTTTTAGCGATATTGAATAGTTACCCCTTTCCCTGAGAAAAATTTTATTACATTTGCCGAAATATTTGTGAAAAATTAACGTTTTACGTCTACTTGTGTTAATTTTTAAACGGTGTTTCGGAAAGTGCGTGGTAATAAGATATTAGGGATTATTTGTGCGGTTATCGCCTCGGGAACCTTCGGGCTTATCCCATTGTTTTCCATCCCCCTGATACGGTCGGGGATGGCGGAGACTTCTATTCTATTTTACAGGTGCCTGTTCTCGGCCATTGCGGTCGGAACGCTTTGTGCGGCAGGACGTAAGGATATCCGCATCGGCAACGCTACGGCTCTCCGCCTGTCGGGAATGGCTGTCCTGAATTGCGCCACGGCGGTGGCCCTGCTCCTATCCTACAACTTTCTTTCGAGCGGTGTGGTAACGTCCATCCATTTCCTGTATCCCGTGGTGGTTGCACTGCTTATGGTAGTGGTTTATAAGGAGAAGTGCCCCGCAGGGCTTTTGGTGGCCGCGGGGGTGACGCTGTTCGGGGTGGCTTCGATGTCATGGACAGGCGGCGGTTTTACCGACACCCGGGGCGTATTGCTCGCCCTCTCCACCGCGTTCAGCTATGCCTTGTATATAGTGGGACTCAACCAGGAGGGTTTAGCCTCGCTGGACAGCCGGGTGGTAATGTTCCACATCCTACTGGTGAGTGCGCTCATTTTCGGTGTCATATCACTCTCTACCGGCGGTATCGATCCCATACCGGGTGCCGGGGCGTGGATAAACCTGCTGTTGCTGGCCGCCCTGCCCACCATAGTATCGAATATCGCGCTCCTGAAAGCGGTTAAATATGCCGGCCCCACCACCACCTCGATACTCGGTTCGGCCGAGCCGCTGGTGGCGGTATTCTTCGGGGTCTCGATGTTTTCCGAGAAGCTCACCATGCAGGGCATCGTGGGGCTTGCGGCCATTATCGCGGCGGTGACCTACGTGATTGTTTCCGGCGCCGGGAAGAAGAGTTACGCATAAGGCGGGGACCGGCCTTTTCGCGGCATACAAAAACCTTTTCCGAACACCCGGCCGGTGCACGCCGCTTTCGTACTACAAATAGGTCTTTTCGGAACATCGTGCACCGATGGATTGATTTTTCCGCACAGGATGCGGGAAGGGTGAGAAACAGCTATATTTAAGAAGCCTTATCAAATAAATAAGGTAACTATATACCTTTTTTACACGTTGTATTATTCAGCGGCCCGCCACCCCGTCCCCGGCGGGCCGCATGCCTGTCTCGGACAGGCATTAAATTTAGGGCGGGCACCGATTGGCACCCGCCCTTAAATATAAAGCCGTTTAGTTTGCTATTGACCGATGTTGACCGGCGGCATGGATGGAGCGGACCCGGCCGGTGATATATTTAAAATCTCGTCCACGATATATTTAGAGTACCCGCGCCACGGTAAGGCCCCGAAATACTCCTTATAATGCAGTTCCACAATCTGTCCTCCGGCATGCATCAGCTTCTCGGCCACATCCTTGTCTGCCACCGAGAATACGAACTGGTTTGATTGGAGACCACCCGACGCGTCCGACTGGAAGCCGCTCTGCACCAGTTTACCTTCATATGTTTTGAACACCACGCCCTTGTAAACCACATAATTGAGCTGTCCCGTCTTAACCCCCTCGCCGAACGGGTAATAGAACCTGATAAGGAAAAAGAGCACAAGCCCCACGGCCAGCACTATAAACGTAATATTGCGGAACCTGCGCCACTTCGGATGGCGCTTTACCGGCTTTTCGTCAACCGCACCTGTATTATCTCTCCGGACCATAACCGTATTTTACCGGAAACAGGAGCAAACAACGTGCCCTGCGGGCAGAAAAAGGATCCTGCCGGTCTTTGCAATATCACCACCCCACAAGCGCAACCGGTAGACCGTGCCTCCCGAACGAATGGAGGAACGTCAAGCCCACCACGGGGATATCCTAACCACAACACGGCGACCGTCATATATTCCCGGCCTGGAAAATAAAGTCGTAAATTTTTACCACCTTTGTGTGACCTAACCCGGGTATCCTACTTGTAAATAAAGAATTGAAGAGATGAAAGCCACCCTTATAGCCCTGTCGCTCGCATTTACTTTCTCAACCGCATATCCGTCCGGCCCGGAAAGGCAGGATATCTCCCGCCTTCAGGCAATAGCCGATATCGACAGCATGACAGCCTACATCCGGGGAACCCATCCGGATATGTTCGCCCACTGCCCGGAGGAGGTATACAACGCGACGGCCGACCGGGTCAAAGCGTCCCTGCCGGACAGCATGGATATTGCGGAATTGTACAAGCATATCGGCATCCTCCCACCGCTGCTGGGCGACGGGCATACATCCATTTATTCGGGCGATGTATTCAAGGTTTTCGACGGGATACCGGTTTTTCCGCTTTTTATGAAATTTGACCTTACCGACGGGTCGTTCTATCTTCCCCACAGCCATAAAAGGGTGGTATCCGTCAATGGCCA
The DNA here is from genome assembly GCA_021202985.1 of Alistipes sp. Lineage (GTDB taxonomy): Bacteria > Bacteroidota > Bacteroidia > Bacteroidales > Rikenellaceae > WRDF01. The sequence goes on along the minus strand of JAJQCA010000011.1, from coordinate 9,279 downwards.
TGACGCGGAGGAAATAGCCGCCCGGATGAAAACTTATGCCAGCGGCGAGAGCGACGCATTCCGGTTGCAGCGGGTGGAGTTGGAATTTCCCGCACTTATGCACCTGCTCTACCCCGCCGGGGAGTACACCATAGCGTATGTGGACGAGGACGCTTTGACCGACCAAATCGAATACATGACCGTGGACGCCGCGCCGGTCGACCTCGGGAAGGATTACCCGTTCGCCCTGAGCGCCGAAGCTCCGTACAGTTACAGCTTCATGGACGATATTTCCACTTGCGTGCTCGATTTCCGTAAATTCAACGGCCTCGAAAAATTTTCGGAACTTATACGGGAAATGTTCACTGAAATGGAGCGAAGGGGAACGGAAAACCTTATTATAGACCTGCGCCGTAACGGGGGCGGGAACTCCGAATTGGGCGACGAACTTTTCCAGTATATATCCCCCTGCCCTTTCCTTCAGTACGGCGGCATGACCGTAAGGGTGAGCCGGTACCTACGGGAAGCATTCAATAACAACGACTTAGGAGCGGAGGACGGCATTCATACATTCGACAACACCCCCGATGACCTTATCGGGCTTCGTGACAATCCGCTCCGTTTCACAGGCAAAGGGAACATCTACCTGCTGACGGGCACCTATACCTTTTCATCCGCCGCCGACTTCGTGTGGGCATTCCAATATTTCGGGATGGGCACTGTAGTCGGTGAAGAGACCGGAGGCTGGATAGTCTGTTTCGGCGACGTTATCCACCGCCGCATGCCCAATTCCGGAATCCCGGTTGGATGCTCATGGAAGAAATTTTACGGCTATGGCGCGACCGACGATGACACCCACGGCGTGATTCCGGACCATCCGGTCGCGGCAGACCGGGCGCTGGATTACACGGTGGAGCTGATAAGGAACGGCCGGCCTGTCCGGTAGATTTTGGCGGTCCCTGACCGGCAGGCTTTGTGTCATCGCCCAACCGGTAGGCTTTGTACGAATCCCTGTCCGGCAGGCTTTGTAGTGTCATTGTACGGTGGGCTTTAGACGTAAACGGACCGCCATAGCCATATCCGGTCCATAATATATAATGCGCCCCGGAACCGGAATCCCGAAGCGCATCAGTATACCGGACCGAAAAAACGGTCCGCCGTTCTTGCCTTAGCCTAACAGCTCATACCGTTATTAGTGCTACCCTTGGCCTCTTCTTTCCGGGCAAGGTCCGTGAGGAAGGCGTCGATTTTTTCGACAGCTTCGCGGCAAGCCTCCGCACTCCTCTGGCAATGGCCCATCTGCGGGAACCTGGCGCACTCTTCCCCGCATACGATGCAGATATTCTTACACAGCATCAGCACTTCGCGCTGGAACCTCGACCTCTTATAGAGGAATTTCAAAGCCATGGCGCAGGCTTCTATACAGTCCCTGTCGAGCCGTATACATTCGGCCATCATTTTTACGTCGTCTTCCATCAGGCAGCCCGTAAAGCAGTGGTTGCAGCGGTGGATACATTCGGTAAGCGCATCACGGAGTTGCCCTACCGCCGATTGTCCTTGTTCGTTGTTCATAATCTCAAGTTTTATGGAGTTTATACCGGGTCGTCATTACAAAAAGAGTGCCCGGAGCCAACTATCCTGCACCCGGGATAAAACTCCGGCCTCAGGGCCGTGGTTCACGCTGCAGGTACTGCTATTGTATTTAAAATAAAAAATCCATACTTTTAACATCGCTCAAACCAACTTCCTGAATCATATCTCTTTTACTAACCTTAACAATTATGGGAAAAACGCATGGACAGACGAGATTTTCTTAAAAAAGGCGCCCTGGCGGCCGTCGGAGCGGTAGCGGGCGGTTCGGTATTGTCCGGTTTGCTGGGCCTTGGAGGCTGCAGTGAGAAAACCCGCCCCGACAAGAGGGTGGGACTGCAGCTCTATTCGCTCCGGGAGGCCATGGGCCAGGACCCGGAAGGGACCCTGAAGATTATAGCCGGTATGGGCTACAAAGAGCTGGAGACCGCCTCTTACAGGGACGGGAAGCTCTACGGCTACTCGCCGGCCGAATTCCGCGCCATCGTGGAGGATTTGGGAATGTCGGTTTCGAGTGCCCACCTGGGCCACCCGTACGACGCTGAGAACGAGCAGGAAGTGATGGATTGGTGGGACCTCGCGCTGGACACACAGGTAGCTGCCGGATGCCGTTACGCGATTATGCCCTCGTTCCCTATCGGGGACACGCTGGACGATATTAAGCTCTACGCCGACTACTGGAACCGCGTCGGCGAAATGGCAAACGGCAAGGGCATCAGGTTCGGCTTCCACAACCATAACCGGGAGTTCGAACAGAGGGACGGCCACGTAATTATGGACTACCTTATCGAGAACACCGACCCGGACAAGGTTTTCTACGAACTGGACGTTTACTGGGCGCAGGTGGGCGGCACCGACCCGGTGGCTTATATCGAAAAGTGGGGAAGCCGTATACCGGTTCTTCACATTAAGGACGAGTCTATAATCGGCGAGAGCGGCAACCTCGACTTCAAAGCCATTTTCGACGCCGCCTACGCACAGGGCATGAAGGACTACTATGTGGAGGTGGAAAAATACACACTCCCCCCGGAGAACTGCGTACAGAAGAGCTTCGACTACCTGTATAATGCCGATTTCGTAAAATAAACGTCTAACCGAAAAAAAGAAAATACCATGTCTGGTAAAAAGATATCGAGGAGGGAATTCCTCACACGGGGTGCCGCGGGGCTTGCAGCCTTCACGGTGGTACCCAGCACAGTTTTAGGTAAGGCGGCCGGGAAGACGGCCCCGTCGGATAAACTCAACGTAGCCGGTGTCGGCGTCGGAGGCCGCGGCCTTGGCGTGCTGAAAGGGATGGAGAGCCAGAACATCGTCGCCCTGTGCGACGTGGACTGGAAGTACGCCAGTACGGCATTCGACCGTTACCCGGACGCCAAACGCTACTGGGACTACCGCCGTATGTACGACGAGATGGGCAGCTCGATAGATGCCGTGGTAGTCGGCACTGCCGACCACACCCACGCCATCATATCTGCCGACGCCCTTACAATGGGCAAGCATGTATATTGCGAGAAACCCCTCACACACTCCGTATATGAGTCGCGCCTGCTGACACGTCTGGCCGCAAAGCATCAGGTAGCAACCCAGATGGGCAACCAGGGCGCTTCGGGCGAGGGTGTGCGCAAAGTGTGCGACTGGATCTGGAACGGGGAAATAGGCGAGGTCACAAAAGTGGAAGCCTTTACCGACCGGCCCATCTGGCCGCAGGGCCTTATGCGCCCGGCGGAGGTGGACCCGATACCCGATACCCTCGACTGGGACCTGTTTATAGGTCCGGCACCGATGAGGCCCTTCAACCATCTCTACACCCCGTGGAACTGGCGCGGATGGTGGGATTTCGGTACCGGAGCCCTCGGAGATATGGCATGTCACATCCTCCACCCGGTATTCAAAGGCCTGCAACTGGGTTACCCGACCAAGGTGCAGGGAAGCTCCACCCCGCTGCTCACAGAATGCGCGCCTAACGCGCAGATGGTGAAGTTCGTATTCCCGTCGCGGGGACGCGTCCACAGCGTGGACATGCCCGAAGTGGAAGTTACCTGGTACGACGGCGGCTTACAGCCTCCCCGTCCGGAAGGTATGCCCGCGGGCAGGAGCCTCAACGATCAGGGCGGCGGCGTAATATTCCACGGAACGAAAGATACGCTTATCTGCGGATGCTACGGTGTGAACCCGTGGCTGTTGTCGGGGCGCGAACCGAGCGTTCCGGAAATGACCCGCCAGGTACCCGGAGAGGACCACCAGATGGACTTCGTGCGGGCTTGCAAGGAATCTCCCGCCAACCGCATAAAGACCGCTTCGGACTTCTCGGAAGCCGGGCCTTTCAACGAGATGGTGGTTATGGGCGTTCTCGGGGTACGTTTGCAGGGTCTCAATAAGATACTGGAATGGGACGGCGAGAACATGCAGTTCACCAATATCAGCGACAGCGACACCCTGAAGATAATGATAGAGGACGGCTTCAGCATCGTGGACGGCCATCCGACCTTCAATAAGGTATGGACCGACCCGATAAATGCCAAGCAGTACGCATCGGAACTTATCAAACACAATTACAGGGACGGCTGGAAACTGGCGGACATGCCCGTTTAGCCCTACTCCGGCAGACGCCCCCCACAGGTGGACGGGCACGGAGGCATTCACCGGCCGCATAGCCGGGAAAAACTGAAATCAATCCGAAACTATAAAACGAAATTTATGAAAAAAACATTCCGAATTTTAGGTATCGCCACCGTTTCGGTGGCGATGGTGGCCTGCCTGGGCCGCGGTAACCAGAATAAGCCTGCCGATGGAGATGGCGCGGCGGCCGAAGTGGCGCAGGACGACGAGAACACCATCGTGCTGTTCGACGGCCAGTCGCTCGATGGCTGGAGGGGTTACAACCGCGACGACGTACCTTCGCGCTGGACCGTGGAGGACGGCTGCCTCAAGTTTAACGGCAGCGGCGGCGGCGAAGCCCAGGAGCTGGACGGCGGGGACATTATCTTCGACCGCAAGTTCGGCAACTTCAAGCTGACCTTCGACTGGAAGGTGTCGAAAGGGGGCAACTCGGGTGTGTTCTTCCTCGCGCAGGAGGTCCCGGGCGAACCCATCTATATCTCCGCCCCGGAATACCAGATTCTCGACAACGAAAACCATCCCGACGCGCTGCTGGGCATAAATGGCAACCGCAAGGCCGGCTCGCTGTATGATATGATACCGGCAGACCCGCAGAACGCCAAGCCGTACGGGGAGTGGAACACGGGCGGCATCATGGTCTTCAAAGGCACCGTTATCCATTTCATGAACGAGGTGCCGGTTGTGGAGTACCACCTCTGGACCCCGCAGTGGACCGAAATGATAGCAAACAGCAAATTCAGCCAGGATAAATGGCCGCTGGCTTACGAACTGCTTACCAATGTGGGCGGCGAGAACCGCGAGGGCTACATAGGTTTCCAGGACCACGGCGACGACGTCTGGTTCAGGAATATCAAAGTACAGTTGATGGACTAAATACGCACCGGTTAAAACCGAAAGGTCCCTGCCTCCCCGGCAGGGACCTTTTTATTTTCGGTTCTGCTACCCGACCGGGACGATGTGAACAAAACATCATTCCCCGGAAAGGTAACCGGCTAAGGACCTGTAACTATAATAATCAAATGTAAGGAAGATTCTTCACTGCTTCCGGGATGACTTTTATTTAATCGCCGTAATTGCCATCCTCCGGGATGGAAGCAACCGGCCGGGGAGGAGTTTCGCCGCAGGGCCAGTCGTCGGTAAAAATAATTTCCGGTAAACAAGGGTCCTTTGTAATATCGTAAATAACCGAATCTTGTGTATTACCTTCATGGTACACTCCCTCCTGTAAAGGCACGGGGGGCCGTTTCAAATAAGACCAGTTTACGTTGCCACCGTCCTCTGCCGGGGGCAACTGTTCGAGGGGAGTGTTTCCCGGCGAATTTTTTATCAGCACCACCGCGTCGATATAATCCAGAGTATTTAGAACGTCCAGTTCCCGTTTCCGTTTTCCGTTTCCCCTGGCCATGGTTATAAGGTCCCTGCAATCCCCGCCGTAGGGGGTCCCCGGGGCGCCGAGCCAAAAGTAGATCAGGTCCGGCCCCGTGTTCTGTTGGAAATATTCTAATCCTCCCAGGTCCTTCATTGCACTACGGCCGCCGGCGGCCGCGTAACCGGTGTAATTACCGTTGCCCTCGTATAGGGCTTCACCCGTCACTTCGCTATCCTCGTAAAGACACATGACGGTAAACCTCTCTTCCGGCCGGACCCCGTATTCTTCATCGGGAAGCATGAAAAAAAGGGTTTGTATGCCGTCAATCGGAATTTTGAGCAGATGCCGTAATCCCGTCCGGACAAACTGACGGGTACCCTGCAATTCGTCGAAACTGATTATATGCCGCCAATTCCGCACCATCGACTCTTCCCGCGGCATGCCCTCCAACTGTTCGGAAATCGCCATACACATCAGGGTAAAGGAACTGTCTGTCCAAAGGGAATTGTCGTAATAAAGTGAGTTGGACTCGGCATGTTCCACAAATTCGGCAAGCAGATCCGTTACTTGCGGGGTGAGCGCATAGTCGCCCCCGTCTGCGGCCAGCGCCGACTCGAACCTCTCCCGGAATATCCAGTTCGGGTCCCGCACCATGTACAGCAGCAGAAGGAACGTACTCCGGTAACAGGCCATCTGGTCTATTCCGTAGACGCGGAAAGTTTTGCCTTCGGATATCTCCCGCAGCCGCTCCCATTTCCGGTAGACTTCCACGCTCCGCTCCGGGGGGGGGCCCGGCGGCCGTAATCGCTGACGAGTTCCCTCAGCAATGCGCCGTCCCCGGTAGCGAGATAGCGGTTGAAACGGTAGGCCGTGGCATAGTCGGTTTCGATAAAATAATAAAGGGTATCGGTGCGGTTCAGGATATCGCTTATCAGGGCAAGCTCCGCCTCTTCGGTGCCGGCGCTGCCGGGAAGGGTCCCGAAACCGATTATACGTGCGCTATCCGCCCCCCGGAAGAAGCCGGCGGACCTCATATCCCGGCCCACCTCACGCAGGTATTCTGCCCGGCCCGACTGACCCTGAGCAGTCGTAAACCCGACGGCTAACAGAAACAAAAAGAGAAGCAAATTTCTCATAAACATTCTATTCTACCCGCCAATATAATATTTTCCCTCTGGCAGTACAACCCGTCACTGCTTTTCGGTGAGGAATTTCCAGTATCGGCGCGGCATCTGCTGGCGCTGGAGCCGGGGGTTTATGCGCTCCTTGATAGCCATGGCGTCGAAATAGTTTTTCCAGAGGGTCTGAAACCGTTTTTCATCCTCGGCCATTAGTTTCGTGTCGAGCTTCCCGTCGAGCAGGTGGCCGTCGTCCTCGATGGTTACCTCGGTGGCCTGCTTCAGGTCGTAATAGTAACCATAGCGTCGCCGTACGTCGTAGATAAGCCATTTCTGGTCGCGGAAGCGGTCGGTGAAATAGGGAATGGCTATGGGCAGGGAATTGAATTCGGGAGAGACGGGAGCGAAAAAAGAGTCGTCGCCCGCCTTCTGGAAGCGGACGAACATTTGGAGATAGTGGCCCTCGTGGCTGACCTTATGGGCGAGTTTCTTCACCTCGAGAACATCCCCGTCCGCAAGGTTGTAGGCGAACTGGCCCGGCGAGTCGAATATCTTGCGGATATACCTGAGCAGCAGCATATCCGCGCCCTCGCGCTCCGACAGCCAGACGTAAAGCACCATATTGCTCAACGGGCGTCCCAGTTTGGACATCAGCCCTTTCCACACCCTTGCCGACCTCGCCGCATCCGTCGCCACGTCGTAGACCTCACCCGTGAACAGCGGCGGTAACTCGCCGTGCGGCAGCAGCAGGTCGGGGAACGTCCTGCGGGAGTAGGCGTCAAATATGGCCGTAAGCAGCCCGTCGAAAGTCTTGTCGTACCGGAAGACTACCATTAATCTCTTTTTTCTATGCGCTTGTACTCTATCGGAGCGCCCAGCCCATGGCTAACCGGTGGTTTGATTAGTGTCTTCTTCCGACTCGGAAACACCCGGTAAGCCTTCATTATCGTAATTTGTTACCGGCGGCCCTGCCGCCTTCCGGTGCCGGAGGTTATTCGGGAAAGACGAGTTGCATCTGCGACAGGTCCCCGCCGCGGGGCGGTTTCTTCTGGGTAAGCACTTTGCGGACGAATTCCGGGCGCAGGTCGTTCACCGATCCGGAGGTAAGCTCGCCGCACGTTATGAAATACTGGGCCTTTTTCATTACCACCCCTATCTTTTTGAGCGACGATGCCGTAAGGCGCGAGAACCGGCGAGAGGAGACAATTATCTTCGCCGACTTGACCCCGATACCCGGCACCCGGAGTATCATCTCGTAATCGGCCCGGTTCACATCCACCGGGAACGAGGCCGGGTGGCGTAGGGCCCATGCCAGTTTGGGGTCTATCTCCAGGTCGAGTTGGGGGTACGAATCGTCCACGATTTCATCGGCCCGGAAGCCGTAGAACCGCATCAGCCAGTCGGCCTGATAGAGCCGGTTCTCCCTTACCAGCGGAGCCTGTTTGAGCGCCGGAAGCCGCGTATCGTAGGAGTTGACGGGAATAAACCCCGAGTAGTAGACCCTCTTCATCGAAGGCCGCGCGTAGAGTGCGGTTGAAAGGCTCAGTATATCGCGGTCGGTTTCGTCGGTTGCGCCCACGATCATCTGGGTGCTCTGGCCCGCCGGCGCAAAGCGCGGTGCGTGGCGAAATTTCCGCCTCTCCTCGGCGCTCTCCAGCACCCCCTGCTGGATAAACGTCATGGGGCGGTAGACGCTTTCGTGGTCCTTCTCGGGAGCGAGCAGGCGCAGGTTCGGCTCGGTCGGTATCTCTATATTCACGCTCAACCGGTCGGCGTACAGCCCGGCCTCGTTCACCAGTTCCCGGCTGGCCCCGGGAATGCTTTTCATATGGATATACCCGTTGAACCGGTGTACCGTCCGCAAATCCTTCACTACACGCACCATCCGCTCCATGGTATAGTCCGGTTCGCGGATAACTCCCGAACTGAGGAACAAGCCCTCTATATAATTACGCCGGTAAAACTCTATGGTAAGCGTCACCAGTTCGTCCACCGTCATCGTGGCCCTCGGGATGTCGTTACTGCGGCGGTTGATACAATAGGCGCAATCGTAAATGCAATGGTTGGTGAGCATTATTTTGAGCAGCGATATACACCGCCCGTCGGCCGTGAAACTGTGGCACAGGCCCCATCCCTTGGAACTGCCCAGCTCGCCGTTTTTACCACGGCGCGTGGTACCGCTCGACGCGCAGGATACGTCGTATTTCGCCGACTCGGCAAGCACGGTAAGTTTTTCGAGGATGCGGTCCTTCATAACTGCAAATTTACACAATATCCGGGCGCCTTGTCCCGGCCCGGCCCGGATTTTATCAACAACCTCGCCCCGGTGCCACTTATTATTACCGTGGTGTCAGGACCGGGCCGCCACAGGGGGGGGTAACCGGAAACAGGATAAATTGTATCGTGAGGACAGTAACGGCGAGGAGACTATACAAACCGGGATTCGAAAATTTTGTAATGTCCGGTGAAAAGAGTGCTTATCCGGGTTCGAAAGGGCGGGATGCAACCTCCCGACGGTAAACGTTCCAAAGTTAAGTGTGCGAGGTGTGTGCGAGTGTGTGTGAGTGTGTGCGAGTGTGTGCAAGGTGTGTGCCAGAGTGTGCG
>JAJQCA010000085.1 GCA_021202985.1 Alistipes sp. | reverse complement strand
GGCAGGGACCGGGTGGCGGGGACCGGATGGCAGGGACCGGATGGCAGGGACCGGATGGCAGGGACCGGGTGGTTGGGACCGAGTGGTTGGGACCGAGTAGTTGGGACCGGGTGGCCGGCAGCTGAAATATTGGTCTTATGTCATCCTGAACGCAGTGAAGGATCTGTATTTGTAATTCTCCTGGAGCATTCTCCACCTACGGTGACTCGGGATGAAAGTTCAATAAATGTCATTCTGAGTGAGACGAATTGACTAAAGACGAAGTGTCCGTAAGATTGCTTACGAGGCCGGGTGATAAGGAGGCAACGCCGAAGGCATAACTTTGGAGCCATCGTTGGTATCGGAGTTAACATCAAAAGAAATGATATTAAATATATGAAACATTCTTCGCTATGCCCAGAATAACATTGTTTTATGTCATCCTGAACGCAGTGAAGGATCTGTGTTTACCATTCTCCTGGAGCATTCCTCCCCGGCGGCCACCTCGGTTTGACAGTTATCAAATTGTCAATTACAATCTTCGCCCGAAGTCTGATACACTCGGGAGGGTATCCTCGGGTTCACCGCACCGGTGGCGCTACTCCACTGTCACCGATTTTGCCAGGTTGCGGGGCTGGTCGACATCGCGACCCTTGTTTACCGCTATGTAGTATGCCAGCAACTGGAGCGGTACGGACACCACAATCGGCGACAGGCATTCCGGCGTGGCGGGGACCTCGATGCAGTAATCGGCCATCGAGTGGATTGCGGTGTTTCCCTCGGACACCACGGCGATTATCTTACCGTTACGGGCTTTGATTTCCTGAATATTGCTTACCGTCTTTTCGTAAATCTGGTCGTCCGGGGCTATTGCCACCACGGGCATCTCACTGTCTATTAGCGCGATAGGGCCGTGCTTCATTTCCGCGGCCGGGTAACCTTCCGCATGGATATAAGATATCTCCTTAAGTTTAAGCGCCCCTTCGAGCGCGGCCGGGTAGTTGTAGCCGCGTCCGAGGTAGATAAAATTGTGGGCGTAGGTGAATATTTTGGAAAGGTCCCTTATCTTTTCGTCCTGGGCCAGCACCTTATCTATCAGGGCCGGCATGTCGAGCAGTCCACGGGCGACGGTTTCGAATTTTGCCCGGTCTATTGTCCCTTTTTCCTTTGCCAGGGCCAGGGCGAGCATCGTCAGTACCGTCACCTGGCCGGTAAATGCTTTGGTGGACGCGACCCCAATCTCCGGGCCTACGTGTATGTAAGCTCCCGAGTCGGTCGCGCGGGCGATTGACGAACCCACCACGTTACAAATCCCGAAAATAAACGCACCCGCACCGCGGGCCAGCTCCACGGCGGCGAGCGTATCGGCAGTTTCGCCCGACTGTGAAATGGCAATCACCACATCGTCCGGCGACAGAACCGGATTCTTGTAACGGAACTCGGACGAATATTCCACCTCCACCGGTATCCGGCACATCTCCTCGATGGCCCGCTCCCCGATTAGCGCGGCATGCCACGACGTACCGCAGGCCACGATTATTATCCTTCGGGCGCCGAGGAACTTATCCTTGTTCGCGATTACACCGGACAGGATTACGTCGCGGCCGTCGGGCGATATCCGGCCCCGGGTACAGTCCACTATGGTCCGCGGTTGCTCGTGAATCTCTTTGAGCATGAAATGCGGATACCCGCCCTTCTCCAACTGGTTGATGCTCAGCTCCAGTTTGCGTATATCTATTTCGGACTCCTCATTGTCGAGGTTTACTATTTTGAGCTCGCCGCCGCGGCGGATATGGGCGATTTCGCCGTCGCCCACGTAGACCACCTTGTCGGTATACTCCACGATGGGAGTTGCGTCGGAGGCGAGGAAGTATTCCCCGTCGCCGATTCCGACCACCAGCGGGCTGCTCTTCCGGGCGGCGATCACCTCGTCCGGGTTGTCCTTTTCCACCACCACAATCGCGTAGGCTCCCACGACCTGCTTCAACGCCGTGCGTACGGCTTCGAGCAGGGAACATTGGTTACTGTCGCGTATATATTCGATAAGCTGCACGAGCACCTCGGTGTCGGTTGCGCTGCGGAACGTGAAGCCGTGCTCCGAGAGGGCTTCCCGCACCACGCTGTAATTCTCGATTATACCGTTGTGAATCATCGCTATATTACCCGACCCGGAATAGTGCGGATGGGCGTTCACATCGTTCGGTTCGCCGTGGGTGGCCCATCGAGTATGGGCTATGCCCACCGTTCCGCTTATGTCTTTGCCCTCGGTAAACTTCTCGAGGTCCGCGACTTTGCCTTTGCATTTGAATACGTTAAGGCTGCCGCTGCCGTCCACAAGGGCCACTCCGGCGCTGTCGTAGCCGCGGTATTCCAGCCTTCTCAGGCCGTTAATCAAAATGGGGTACGCCTCGCGGCTGCCGATGTAACCTACAATTCCACACATATTAATTAAATTGGGTTGATTCGTTGGACCTGACAAAGATAATAAACCGGCTCTGATAAAGCAAGGAACATACGGGCCGGGCTGTTCGGGTACTACAAATCGGGAATACCAAGGCTCGTATCCAACATGAACTCACCGGCGAAGGTAATGTCGCCCGTCTGGGAGAAGTCTTTCATCCTGGCGAAAATATAGCCTTTGAGCGAGTCGCATTCTTCCGACGGCAGTCGGTCCAATGCTAAGTAAGCGGTATCGGGAGTGTAACAATGATTATCCTCGGCGATATCCGAGAAAGTAAAAATAACCGCTTCCCCGTTTACGGCCACCGTATCGGGGGCGTTCTTTACCGTCGAGTATATAGTGTCGATCGAGATTTTCAAGCCGCAGGATACCCCCGCATGGTAATCGTAATTGAAAGTGATCACTCTTGTAATGCGTTTATGTTTTATATAGCCAAGGGAATCTTCGTGGTAAGAGGTTTCCCACCACTTTTCTATCATGCGAACGCTGTCGCGCATCCATTCCATCCTCCGTTTTTGTTCCTCCCGGCTCAATTGGTAAAAACCCGGGGTCGGGTGCCTGACATACTCGCGAACTCCGTCCTTGTCCCAGTACCGCTCCACACGGGCATAATAGGCCGGGCCGTCATACTCGTTGACTATTTTTTCCCGTTCCACGAAAATCAGTGCGGAAAGGGCCGTATCGATAGTGAGTCCTGAAACTACGACTACCGGCTCAGGTCGGGCGGTGTGACAGCAGTGAAACGCACCCAAAAAAAGGATAAATAAAAGCACTATCCTTAATATTTTTTTCATACCGGCAAGATATGAAACTTTGTAATACACCGATGCGCCACGGTTTTAATTTATCATTCATAACCCCGGGATCGGGATATTGCAATTTTGTAATATTTTTATCAAATTAGAAACATTTTTAACAACCTTGCTTTTTTAGATATTTTTGCCCTATATTTGCGTTATATATAAAAACATGCGAAATACTGTAATATTTATTACATTTTACCAAGCGCAACAACACATCACACCATGAAGATAAACGGCGAACCGAAGGCATTCCTGAGCAACGAGGCCAAGCAGCTACTGAATCTCTACACTTCTCTCGGCGAGCGGGCGGAGATATTCCTTCCCAGGCATATCTTCGACAACCTGACCAGTTTCGTAAAACTGTGCATGGAAGAGCCGGACGACCCGGCGCGCCAGCAGGCCGACATTAATAAGTACCTGCTCAAATTCCGCGAGGACATCCCGGGCTACGTGGATGTGTCGCTGATGCTGATACCCCATAACGATTCCAAAGCGTTCGAACTGAGCGCCAAGAGGGGACGGTTCGTAAAGAGGATAGACGAACTGGTGGACACCGACGGCACCACTCCCGAGAACCGCAAACTGCTGAAGAATATCCGCGACGGCCACGACTTCTCGGTGGGCACGCCCCCGGTCACCAACTCCACCATAGAGTTCATGTCCAAGCTCCAACTCGGGGGCCACGTGCGCGACCTGAGGAAGTACCGCGACGTGATAGGCGTTACGGGCGATATAAACGAAGCCCACTGGAACTATATGATGGACACCCTGGAGCAGATGATAAGCCAGAGTACCCACTACACCACCAAGGCCGAGAAGCGGGATTTCCTGAACCGCAGTTGCTGGACGGTGAATTTCAAAGGGCTGAACGGTCTTATACGCACCGTGGTGTCGGGCAACGCCGACAAGGCGGTGGAACTGCTGGCGGGCGACGTGTTCGACCGCGCGGCCGTGGTGGTATGCGACGCTCCGGCCCCGGAAGAGCTTTACGAACGGATGACGGCCGACACGACGAGCATCTTCGTGGTGAAGGTGCCCCACGCCCGTATCAACCACTACTCGGGCGAGCGGTGGTTCCCGCTGCTCACGCGCCTTGTTATCGTCGACGACTCGAAGGAGTCGCGCAGCTCCAACACCTCGCTGGTGTTTTGCTTCCACAACGGCATTATCAATACTCTCGACAAGGTACATACCAAGAAACTCGGCTCGCCTGCCAGCACCCAGCTCAACCTGCGCCTGATTCTGGAGAATGTCAACCCGCGCTTTTTGAGCGAGTTCCGCGAGAAGATAGAGGCCCAGATAGCCGTCTACGCCTCAGAGCTGGAATATATGCTGAACGAGCAGACGGGCGACGCCGCGGACCCCGACAAGCGGATAACACTGTTTAAGCTCGACGCATTCTCACGCCAGGTTGTGCAGGACAAATATTCGCTCGAAAAGCTGCGCGACTTTATCTTCTTCCTCGAGAACTGCCACAAGCCCGAAAGCAAGCAGGTACAGACCCGCGAGCTTATCGCCGAATTCGAGGAGCGGATGAAAGCCTATTTCTATGGCGGTAACCCGCTTATCGACATCGTAACCATCCTCGAAGGGGGCGGCCGCAACCAGATAAAGACCTACGGCGAGTACCTGCTGGGCCGCAAGCCTGGTACGGCCTCGGCCAAAGTGCGCTACGCCTGCAAGTTGATACTGGACATTATCCCCAACACCTACGAGAGGACCCTCAAGAACCATTTCCATAAGAATTTCGGTATCAACCTGTTCCTCGAAAAGTATAAGGAGTACCTGACCAAGACGGTCAAGGACGCCGACAATAAGGGGCGGTTCGAGAAGTTCCTCATCGATCTGGGCATTCGCGACAAGTATTTCGCGCTCAGGGACGAGGACAAGGATATCGTAAAGGATTTCCTCGCCGCACTGGGCAACCTCGATAAGACCAGCATTTCGGACTCGGTGCAGATGATAATACGCGACCTGCTCTTTAACCCGGGCGGGCGGCCGAAGCCGTACATTATATATAACGGCCAGCAGGCATGGGAGTACCGCGACCTGCTGCCGGACGACCTGTTCGATATCAACCCGTTCGACATAGAGATAGAGAACCTGCCGGATGGGCGGCTGGCCTACGACCGCCTGACGGACCGGATGCAGCGCATCAAGTCTACACTGGCGCTGTTCGACGACAGCGGTTCGCTGTGGGACCTGTTCTGCGACAACACCACCATACTTATCAACGACCCGAACAACCCGACGGGATACACAGACTTCAACACCGAGCCGGCGAACAACTTCCTGAAGTTCCTCAACTCGTCGAAGATAACGCTGTTCCTCGACGAAGCGTACGCCGAGAGCGTGAAAATCGAGGACCCGTCCCTGCCCAAGTGGCGGACCATGTCGCGGTACATAATGAACAACATTACGGCGCAGACGCGCATCCGCGCCGTCTCGTCGCTATCGACGACCAAGAACCTCTGCGCCACGGGCGACCGGCTGGGGGCCGTGGCCACCACGCCGGAGGCCGCGCCTTTCGCCGCGTTCGCGCGCGCGCGCAACAGCGCGGAGCACGGCAACAACAACTCCCTGCTGATGCTCAACAACACGCTGGAGACGGCGCAGGAGGCAAAATTCATAAAGGACCGTATCGAGGCGAAACTGCCCAAGAACGCTTCGCGCAGCAGTATCAAAAAGGCGCTCACTACCTTTATAAAAGAACAGATCAGCAAGACCGAAGAATACAACCGCGAGAGCATCTCGACCCAGCTTCACAAGACCGCCGGGTTCGAGGGCTCGCCGCTCTACCTCTTCCTTCTTGACGAGCTGGAATCGCTCGACAAGCTGGACGTGCTGGGCCTGCCGGACGACTTCAAATACCACGACCAGCCCTTCTTCAGCTACTACCAGAAGAAGCTGGTGCAGAACCTGAACGCTTTCCGGGTGAACAAGAACTTCCGCGAGGAGTCGCTGCGCAGGCTCTCGATGGCCAAAGCCAAAGCGGCCGAGGTTATCGGGCGTTACGGCACCGATGCCGTGGAAGTGCTGGACTCGGACGGGGTGTACCTGTTCAATCTGCGTATCAAGGGCGACCCGGCGTACGCCGACGTGCTGCTGTTCTGCGGTTTCCTTGCAAGGCACCGCGGTATTGCCACGGTGCCCTACCCTACGGGTCTGGTAAGGTTCGCCGTGGGCGGCTATATCCGCGACGGACGCGAAGGCATGCAGGTCTTCTCGGCAGAGGTGGAGGACGCGGTGAGCATCTTCCTAAAATACTGGCTCCGGTTCGCCGAAGCGCGCGCCTGCCCGGGGAACAAGGAGGTGGAATCGAAAGCCCTGCTGGCCTCGATATTCGAGTGCCGGCGCAACAGCGACTTTATAGGCGCCCTGCTCGGCGACTACACCGCCTCGGCGCAGTACCCCAAGGACAAGTCTCCGTCGTTGCAGATACGCGACGTGCGGTCGCTCTACCACGCCTCGCCGGAGAAGAGCGGTGTAACAATTACTACAATCGGCCGCTCGGCAAACTCGGTGATCGAGCTCCACGGCGATATCGTCGGCAGTTGCTCCGACGTGTTCGAGTTCGTGCGGAGCACCGCATTCACCAAGATATACGAGAACCTGCTCGCGCAGGTTTACAAGAGGGTGCCGGCCGTGGCCGACCTCGACTACAACGCCGTCAGCTCGCGCTACTCCAAAGCGGTGATACTCAAATATATCACCAACAAACGCACGTTCCAGCCGAACCACCACGTGCTGGACGATCCGGAGGAGATGAACATTATGCGCGAGATCCTTATCGAGATGGAGAACCTCCTGTTCTCGGACAGCAAGATGAAGATCGTGGCCATCGACGCCACGGGAGACCCCGCGCTCGACAAGGCAAAAATGGAAGGGCTCAACTCCATCATCAAAAAGTATATACGCGAAATACTGCTCCACTTCAACCTGCCCTTCGAGAAAGAATCGCTCGAACCGAGCCGCCGCGAGATAATCCGCGCGGCCGGCGAGTGTTTCGAGGAGATTACCGGGGTTAAGCTCACCGAGTTGAACCTCAACGTCTGGATAGACGAGTTCGTAACGGGGCTTCGCCGCTCGGAGGAGTTTGCTTCGTTGCCGCTCTCGGACAAGAGCATAGGTTATATCCTCGACGCGATAGCGGGCGGTGTAAGCCGCCCGGAAGAGGTGACCGACAAGATAATGTACCTCTACCTGCTGGACCACGACGACTCGTTCCGCAAGATGGTCTGCTCGCGCCTCTCCTATTTCAGCGAGCGGCTGGAAGGGTGCGGCGACTCGGAGGTGAAGATGATTACCGAAGAATTCGTCACCAGCATCATGCCCATGCAGTTGCAGGAAATCAGCAACTACATCATGCGCAAACGCGACATAAAGATAGCCGAGGATGAGATATACGGCGTGAGCCGCAAGGTGGTAAGGTTCTACATAGGCCTGATACGCCGCACCAAAGGCACCGACTACTACAACCGCTACGCCCACACGATGGTGCGGCTCGTGGAGACCCGTTTCCGCAAGCAGAACTCCAGCGTGAACGAGATGGTGCAGCACGGCATATCGCTCTACAAAGGGTTCGGGATGGAGAACAAGGCGCTCGAGGAGTTCGAGGGCGGCCGCATCGCGTGGATCAACGAGCTGATGAGCAATTGCGGCGTGATATCGTCCGAACAGCCCGTGCAGGAGCATACCCGCATCGTCACCGACGCAAAAAAGCGCGAATACCCCTTCCACAAGATCGACCGCGTGGAGCTTAAACGCAAGGACCCCGAAGGGGACGGCAGCGACCCGGCGGAATATATCCGCTTTATAAACCCGCGGCCCGAGTCGTCGTTCTTCGTGGACCGGCTGGCCCGCTTCGTGGCCAATATGGACTCGGACGATTACCGCTGCAAGGTCGTTAAGCACGGTATAGTGAAGGAGTTGGTAATATTCCAAAAGGGTTACATGAAGTACCTGACGGACAATTACCGCCTCAACTACACCGAGGATATTTCACTGGACGATATCCGGGGTTTCGTACCGGATGTGATAAGCCTGCTGGGAGCGCCCGAAAAACTGATTTCTTTCCCGCAGATAGGCTACTTCGATATCAAGGGGCCGGCCGGCAACATCAAGACCATCGTGACGCCCCTCAAATCGGAGGCCGACTACTTCGGCGACGTGAAGAAGCCGCGCCTGACGGTGATAAACGAGAAGGTGAAGGAGATAGGCGGTATCCCGCGGCACGGGTCGCTCTTCCTCGTCGAAGAGAACGACGGTAGCGTGTTCGTAATCGAGATAAACGGCGACAGCGGCGTGGGCAAGAGCGAGATGATTGCGGCCTTCGTACTACGCTGGCTGCGCAACAACCTCGAAGGCATCCGCTCGGTGAAGATGATTGCGGGCGACATGTTCCACGAATTCCAGGACGCCGAGGGCAACCTCTATGGTATCGGCACTGAAGTGGGCGACTTCTCGCGCACCACGGACTTCGACCCGGATTATATCAAATATTACAAATACCTGTTCGAAACGAGCGCGGACAGCAATGTGGAGGACCTGAACCGCCGGAGCACCGTAAGCGGGATGTGCGACATCACCATGCCGTACAAAATCGACATAATGCTCAGCGCAAGCAACTACTCCAAGCAGGAGGGAGGTATCACCCGCATCGACAATCCCGAGAATTTCCTGCTCTGCGTCGACGCCCACGGCGAGCGCAAGGAGAAGGCCACCAGCGGCGACGGACCCAACTTCCAGCGGACCCTAAAGCGCTACACAGCCGACAAGGCCATCGTGGACGTAATGGCCCGCCACGGCAACTACCTGGACGACGTGCTGGACTGGGACTACGTGCCGAGCGAGAAGAAGTACTACCTCGCCTCGTCGTACAAACTGCTCGAAAAGATAGACCTGACGGACGTAGTGCGTAAGATTTTCGCCGGGAAGGTCTACAAGTCGGACGGAGTGGAATACACCATCGGCGACGTGGATTTCGACATGATACAAAACCGGTTTATCGCCTCCGTTTCGTACGTGCAGGACGAGGTGGAGTATACAGCCGAGGCCAAGATAGACCGCAAGATTTTCAGCTCGATTTTCGACTCCATAGCCAGCACCCCGGGCGGACAGCCCTTCATAGCCGAAGAGGGGCAGGTGGAGACCGTGCGGCATCTTATCAACTGCCTGCGCGGCGGAAAGGACGGTAAAGGCAAGGCGCGCCTTATACAGTGCGGCGTGCTCTCGACCGAGATAGGCAAAAAGGGGCGCGAGATAACCGGCCCGCAGAAGGCCGCCGCCGCCCTCAAACAGCTTATACAGGAGGTTCGCATCAGCAAGCCCGAAATCAACGAGGGCAAGATAAAGGTCAAAAGGCTGCTCAACGAGAAGTACCGCCATATATTCGGCGGCAATATGAACAGCAGCGAGCTGTGGCGTTACAACTTCTACCTCTACCAGTTGGAAAACATGCGCAAGGCGGACCTGCGACGCATGGATAACCGGACCAAGAAGGTGGATATCAGCAACCTGGTGGAGTTCACCCCGTGCGACAAAGGGCGCGAGTTCAGCCCGCTGCTGGTGAACCCCAACCTGAACATCGAGCTGACCAGTTTCAGCGAGACGTTCGAGGAGCTGATGAGCCTTCCGAACTACCCGGAGTTCGCGCAGGAATTCTCCGAGAAGGTGGACTCGCTCTATATCGCCGAGGGGTACAGCCGCGAGACGAATATCAACAATATGATAGTCCAGCTGCTGCTGCTCGAAGACTATATTTCGACGGACGATATAGCCCGCGGAAGCGTGATAGAGAAGGTGAACCGCGAGACTATCGCCGCGGCCAAATATGCCGTCGTGCAGTTCCTCGCCTCGCGTGGCGACGGACCGGGCGGCGACAACGGCGGTGGTAAAGGCGGAAACGGCGGCAGTAAAGGCGGCAACGGTGCGGCCTCCTCAGCCGTAGACGACACCACTGCCGGAGGACGGGCCGCCCGCCGGAACGGCGGCCGAAGTTCCTCGCCGGCCAAAACGGGCATCATCACGGAAAAACCGAACCTCGGGATCAAATAGGGTAACGATAGTACGTACCGGACGCTCGATATTTGCCGGTGCGAGTCCTACGGGCCGGCCCGCCTTCCGGCACCCGGCACCCGGCACATCCGGCACCCGGCACCCGACCCGCCCGTCACGGACGGCGGGTGATAAAACGGATGGTGTAAAGTTTATAGTAACCTAAGCAGTTCCGTACAGCAACGAACTCAAAAACGGCGACCCCCTTACCGGGGGCCGCCGTTTCTGAGTTATATTAGGAAGGGCCGGGTACGGCCGGTAGATGGTCCGACCAGCGCATTCACCACCCTCTGATTATCGGTCCCAATCCCACCAAGATTTAGTGGTCGTATATTTTATTTCTCTGAAGATAGTATTGGGTTTTTTAGCCAGTCTAACTATTTTCACGGTCATAACGGGTGAATAGTTCATTTTTTCGACCAATATACCGCATGCCCATTCATCCAAAGCTGTAGGGTGCGTGTCAGGATATGTTAAACCAAGTAACATTTCTAATTTTCCCTCTCCGTCCATAGTCAGTACACACCCTAGGTATGTCGGATAAGTGGGCATCCATCCGAAGGCATAAATAAGGTCATATACCGAAAAATCTATCTCGGGAAGGTACTCCCCGTATAGCTCGTAAAGTTCGCCGAAATAGTGGTCGAACCCTTCCTGGTCCGTGATGTGGTAAACTTTATTTTCTTCCATTCCGCAGGGAACGATACATTTGGGAAAATCGACGAGGTTGAAATCGTCGTACGGGGCTATCCCCGCCAATTCGTCCTTATCCGAATCACAGCCGGCAATAGAGAGGACCGCAAGGGCAAAAGGGAATAAAAACAAACGTCTCATAGCAGAATATTTTAAGGGTTTCAGGTTAGCCTTAGTGCATCGAAACGGCAATATCGGCGGTATCCGCCCAGCCGAGTTGCCGGTCCAGTTTCAGGGCAAGGTTCCACGGGGTCATAACGGTGGAGTCGTCGAGGGTGATATCGACATTACCGTAGTAGTGCCCGTCGCCGAGTTGGGCAAGCGAAAATTTTATTTCCCGGATACCTTTCGGAGCTGTCCCCTTAATAAAAATCAGCCCTTCCTTCGTGAAATCTATTCCTTCCGCCCGATAGCCGAAAAACTCCTCGAAAATGTCGGCCGAGCAGATTGCCACAGCCTCGTTATCCACAATCCCGTCCGGATTGCATTCGACCGGTATGTCCACCGTCACGGGGTCGAGCCATACCGCTTCCCCGAGGGAGGGATACGAAACTTCGGCCTCCAGACCCAGGATTTCTTCCGGCATAACGGGCACTAGACGGCCTACGGCCCAATGGTCCATAACGGTCGCGACACCGGTATATACCCGTGCGTTAAGTATGTAATGGCCGTCGTCGTTCCGGACGTCACTGCCCACATAGGCACAATTGTAATTCGTGCCTCCATGCACGAAAAACAGGCTGTACGCGGAGAAATCGACCGGCTCAAGTTCCGTATCCGGGAAGTATGTTTCCAGCTCCTTTTCGGAAGTGATAAGGTAGGCCCGTCCGGGTTCGAGTAAACCCGAGAGGGTGTTCGGCGGGATGTAGTAGGGAATGCTCCGCACAGGCTGCGTGCCGTCGGGGCAGACTTCTTCCGGCACCGGTTCCGCCGGGGGATCCTCTTGGGCACGTTCGGGAAGGGAATCCGAGCATGCCGGACATATTAACACAGCTAATAATACCGTGAATGACGGTATGATTCCAGACAAAGTTTTCATAATACTCATTTTAGGGTTAGTTTTTACAAGATACAAAAAACGGTGGGTATGTTGCACATACCCACCGTTTTTTTCTTTTTACGGCAACCCGTTCCTATAAAGAACAGGAATGCTTGTCCCTCTTCTTACGGAACAATGCCGACACAAGGCCGAACCCCTGTCCCAAACCCGAAGCAAAAGAACTTACCTCGATCCTGCTCCACACCGTACGGCAGATATTGGAGAAGGTAAAGGCTTCCTTCACCTCCTGCCACTCGCGTTCCAGTTCCAGTTCTTTCATTCCCATCTTGTACTCGAGTTTCTCACGCTCCTCCTGCAACTGTGAGAGGGAGCTGAGCCCCTGAAGCCTGCGGTTGAGTTTACTCATCTTCATGGTGGTCGTGTTTACGGGGTTTGAAGAACATTTCGCTAAACATGCCCACCATCGGGTTGATAAACAGACCGCGGAAGGCGAAAACTATCAGCGCAAGGATAACCAGTATAATCCCGACCAGCAAAGCCGCTATGGCCACCGAGCCTATCTCGGCCGCGATCCACGCCCCCAGGGCGAAAGCGAAGGCGATAAAGGCCAGCATGCAAAGCAGCAGGAAAACGAGTATCCTCACCGCGTTGCCGCTCACTTTGCTGAGACCTTCGACCATGGCGAGCTTGGCCGAAGCTATCCGCATGTTGACATACGAGCGGATGTCGTCGGTTATCTTTTCGGCGGAAACGGGTTTAACGGGTTCCTTCATTATTATTCCTGTTTTGCGGCTTCGGCAATGTCGTGGATGGCTTCGCGTGCGGCGCGGTCGGCTTTCATGCGTGCCATCTGGAGGTCCCACTCGGCGCGGCTTACGCCATGGTTCATCACATGGCGGAGTTTACGCCTCATAATATCGCCTTTTTCGGGTGCCATAAGCAGGGCCGCGGCGGCACCGGCCATCGCTCCGCCCAGGAATGCAAAAATGGTTTTCATGTCTTAGATGTTTTAATGGATTTATAAAGTCTTCTGTCGGTACGGCCCTCGGCCGTCACGCACTATATATCAAATATGGTTCCAAATAGCTCCTGCGGGCTGTCCGTTCGACCGAAGAATCCCGGTAACCTACCGCCTGCCCCCTCCAGTTGATGCCGGGGGGGGCCGGTGGCCGGGCCGGTACCTCCGTTAAATTTGTATTAAGTTAAACAAAAAACCGCCGGAATGCAATTTTTTGGACATATAATCCAATAATTAAGACGCTGCGGTCAATAACCGGTAACGGGGAAAAATGGTATCTTGCATCCGATGGATAATATACATTGGAAACCGGACCGCGGCCGCACCGTTTCTTTCAGCGGCCACCGCAGGATAGAGCCGGCGTCCCAGCCGACGCTTTTCGGCGGCGGCGGGGAGTTTGGGGCGGAAGACCCGGCGGGAACCGGCGGGGTCGAAGAGGCCCGGACGGCCACCGGAGGCGCTAGGACGGAAAGTGATGGATCGGCACCCGGCGGAAAAGGTGCGGCAGGTGCCGGGATAACGCCCGGTGCCGGGACGGCAGAGGACCGGGCGGTAACCGGAGGAGCTGGGACGGAAAGTGATGGATCGGCACCCGGAGGAAAAGGTGCGGCAGGTGCCGGGAGTGCGCCCGGTACAGGGACGGCAGAGGCCCGGAAGGCAACCTCGGGCGCCGCAGCTCCCGGATATTATTCCGCAGCCGAACCGGGTAGCAAATCCGTTGTCGACCCGTCCGGAAATCGGCAGGTGGAGGTAACCGCGTTTCAGAAAGGGGCGTCCGGATGGACGGAGGATGTAACCGGATCCGGGCCGGGAGGGCCGGCACCGGAACTGGCGGCGGCAGGCCGGTATGGTATGAACGGATTGTACGGGAATGCCCCTGCGGATGGTATCGGGGGGACTACGGCGGCATCGTACCAATCCGTTATCCGGGAAAAATTACACCTTGCGATTGGGCAACTGGTGGAAGAGGGCTTCGACACCTTTATCTGCGGGATGGCTACCGGGTTTGACCTTATGGCCGGCGAGGTGGTTTGCGATTTTATAGAGCGTGGCGCAGCGGTTACGCTCGTCGCGGCAATCCCGTTCCCCGCCCAGGCGGACCGGTTCGCCCCGGCCGACCGGCTGCTCTACGAACGAGTCCTGAGCTATGCCGCCCATACCCACACCCTGTGCCCGTCTTACCGAAAGGAATGTTACCACATGCGGAACGACTTCCTCGTGGCCGGCGCCTCGGTACTGCTCTGCTTCTATAACGGTTCGCCGGGAGGTACCCGGTATACCGTACGGAAAGCCCTGAGGGCGGGGCTTAGGATTGTAAACCTTTTTTGACCCGCCACGCCCCTGCCGCCGCAGGAGCCACCCGTATGCGTATTTACCGCCGCGGGAGGACCCGCCCGTATCCTCAACTTCCGCAAACCTGTAAGGGCCTACCGGCAAGTCAAATAGAAGAACAGACTGATTCTACCTTACTACCGGAGAGTATAATATGAGATTCTTAGCTGCCGCTCAGAATGACATACCCGGAAGTGAGGCATCTGTCTCCGGCAACCCGGCCCAATCCATCTCCTATGATACACAGCTATGCCATACCGCCGGCTTCTATATATCCAAAAATCATAAGTCAATCCCGTAGCACTCGGATTACTCACAGTACAAAAAAGGCGGCCCCCGTAAAAGGAGACCGCCCACTTAAAAGACGACAGTTTGGCAAACCTTAGTTTACGGTTGCCATGTGCTGTATAAGTTCGATTACTTTGGTAGAGTAACCCCACTCGTTGTCATACCAAGATACGAGTTTCACGAATTTCGGGCTGAGCATGATACCGGCCTCGGCGTCGAAGATAGAGGTGCGGGAATCGCCGATAAAGTCGGCCGATACCACGGCGTCTTCGGTGTAACCGAGGATGCCTTTCAGTTCGCCTTCCGAGGCTTCCTTGATAGCGGCGCAGATCTCTTCGTAAGTGGTTTCCTTGGCCAGTACGGCGGTCATATCCACAACCGATACGTCGAGGGTCGGAACGCGGAAAGCCATCCCGGTGAGTTTGCCGTTCAGGGCGGGGATTACTTTACCCACAGCCTTCGCGGCGCCGGTTGATGACGGGATAATGTTACCCGCAGCGGCGCGGCCGCCCCTCCAGTCTTTCACCGACGGACCGTCCACGGTTTTCTGCGTGGCGGTGGTGGCGTGAACGGTGGTCATAAGACCTTCCACGATGCCGAACTTGTCGTTGATCACCTTAGCCAGCGGCGCAAGGCAGTTGGTGGTACAGGAAGCGTTCGAAACTATGGTCTCGCCCTTGTAAGAATCGGTATTTACGCCCATTACGTACATCGGGGTGTCGTCCTTCGAGGGAGCCGACATTACCACGCGTTTCGCACCTGCTTTGATATGTGCTTCGGCTTTTTCCTTGGTGAGGAACAGGCCGGTGGATTCTACCACGTACTCGGCGCCTACCTCGTTCCATTTGAGGTTGGCGGGGTCTTTCTCTGCGGTAACGCGGATAGCCTGGCCGTTCACGACCAGCTTGCCGTCCTTAACCTCGACCGTACCGTTGAAACGGCCATGGATGGTGTCGTACTTGAGCATGTAGGCCATGTACTCGACGTCGATAAGGTCGTTGATACCTACCACCTCAACCTGGTCTGCCTTGCTCATCGCAACGCGGAATACCAAACGGCCGATACGTCCGAAACCGTTGATACCAATTTTGATTTTTGACATAGTTCTTGTGTATTAAGAAATTAAACCTTTTTAAAACTTTTCAGAAAAATCGCCGGGAGGGTTCACCGGCCGGGGAAGCCTTCTCACCGCGCAGGGGGCTGACGGGTTCCATCGCCTCCGGGACCTGCCCGATACCGTGCCTTAACGCTGAACAGGTTATGGAAACCACAGGTTTTTAAACCTTTACACGCGGCAATACAAAAGTAGTCAAAAAGCAAATAGTATGCAAAAGTTTATTAAAAAAATTTAGAAACTGACGGCATCGGAATGGGTGTCATACACGACCGTAAGGCACTCCGGGTTGAATCGGGGTGGGTTCGTTGCGCCCTGTCGATGCCTGCTGCCGAGGCTTCCGGTCGTGACTGCTCGGTGCGGCATCGTCCGGCAGGGGTTTCGGTACTGCGGTGGCCTTTACGGGTATGCGGTAAAGACGGGCAACGGTGCGAATCGCCGTTTCGGGGCGAAGTTCATTTTACGGCCGTTTTACTGTCCGGGCCGAGGTAGCCGATTACTTCCTCCGCACCAAAGAACTGCTGTAAAGGCCCCTCGGGCGACAGTTCTCCCAGGGTCTCGACGTACTTACCGGCGCCGGCGTTCCACTCGGTGCCCACATCGCCCGTATAAACCGCGATGCCGTCCGGAGTGCGTACCAGGCACCCGTAATGCTCGGATATTGTATCGTAGTGGAGCGGCAGGCCGAATTCATTGTAGCTCATAACGTAGGACGAATTAAGAGAGAAGCGGAAGACACGCACAACCTCCCAACCGGGGTTCCTGAGGCCGGACAGCCGCCGCGGCGGCACACCATCCCATTCCCGTATGGACTGGAGATAATACCGGACATTCATCGAATCCTCCCCCAAAAAGACCGACCTGTCCCATTCGGGTGCCTGCCCGCGCGCAGTCGGCCCGGAGGCCGTGAAAAGTAGCGCCAGCGTAAATGTAAACTTTAAGTATCCCGCCATTTTCAATCTTTTATTATTTATCCGGCAGCGAACCGTTCGCCCCGTGCACGGGTCTCGCCGTGCGTTTCACCGACTGTCCGGGCAAAAGCCTGCCGGGACTACCGGGATAAAATCATCCCGGAAATTTCGCCGCGCCATTTCGGGACGTATGACCGTCTGCAGGCACACGCCCGGCCCAACTGGCCGGCGGCATAATTTCGGCAGGTTGGAGGTAACTTTCGCAAACGCCCACGGAGAGCACGCGCCACTATCCGCCGGGCCGCCCGTTCGATACCGTTACAGCGGTCAGAACGCAGGGCGCCGTAGCTACCCTATCTTATCGATGATGTTATTTGCAGTTCAGCCCCTTTTCGGCTGCTTTGAATTTCTTTGCGATGGACGAAGCGAACACGAAGTCGTTCAGCTCCCGGTTGTCCGTATCGAGGATATCGTTCTTCGACCCTTCCCACCATTTACGGCCCTTGTGGATAAAGATAACCTTCTCGCCTATCTCCATCACGGAGTTCATGTCGTGGGTATTGATGATGGTCGTAATGCCGTATTCCTCTGTGATTTCGTGTATCAGGTTGTCGATAATCACGGAGGTCATCGGGTCCAGTCCGGAGTTGGGTTCGTCGCAAAAGAGGTATTTCGGGTTGAGCACGATGGCCCGCGCGATGGCGACCCTTTTTATCATACCTCCCGACAGCTCGGCCGGGTAAAGCCGGTTTGCGTCCACGAGATTGACCCTCCGCAGGCAGAAATTCACGCGCTCGAGCTTCTCCTCCTCAGTCTGGTCGGTAAACAGGTCGAGCGGCAGTTTGACGTTACTCTCCACCGTCGAGGAGTCGAGCAGCGCACCGCCCTGAAAAATCATCCCCACATGCTGGCGTATCTCTTTGCGTTCAGTAAAGTTAAGACCCGTGAAATTAACATCGTCGTAGAAAATTTCGCCGCTGTCCACCTGATGTAGCCCCACCAGCGATTTGAGCAGGACCGTCTTTCCCGAGCCGCTCTGGCCTATAATCAGGTTGGTCTTGCCCTGTTCGAACACGGCGTTGATATCTTCGAGGACCATCCTCCCGTCGAACGACTTATATATATGTTCCGCACGTATCATACTTATAACAGCAGTAACTGGGTGAGGATAAGGTCGAAAATCAGTATCGTTATCGAGCTGACCACCACGGCCTTAGTGCTGGCCCGGCCCACTTCCAGAGAATTTCCGCGGGCATAGAAGCCGTACATTCCCGAAATGGAGGTGATTATAAAGGCGAATACCGAGCACTTTATAAGTGCGTACCAGATAGAGAATATCTTAAAGTCGCTCTTCAGGCCTATTATATAATCCTCCGGGTTCATTATCCCGGTGAGGATCGCGATAGCGTAACCGCCCACGCACCCGATAAGGATACTCATCATCCCGAGGAACGGGAAAAAGAACACGGTGGCGAATATCTTAGGGAGTATCAGGTAGTTGGCGGAATTTATCCCCATCACTTCGAGGGCGTCTATCTGCTCGGTGATACGCATGGTGCCTATCTCGGAGGCTATATTACTGCCTACCTTGCCCGCAAGGATAAGGGCCACCACCGTCGAACTGAACTCCAGAATCATTACCTCCCGCGTTGCGTAACCGATAAGGTATTGGGGAATAAAGGGCGACTCGAGGTTAATGGACATCTGGAGGGTTACCACTGCCCCCATAAACACCGAAATTATAGCGGCGATACCGATGGAATTGACCCCCAGCGACTCCAGTTCGAAGACAACCCTGTTACGGAATATGCGCGACTTCTCAGGCCGGGAAAAAACCTTCCCCATCAATATGAAATAACGCCCTATAAATTCGAAAAACTTCATCCTATCAATTTACAAAACTCTGGAACGCCGCATTTCAGCGGGGTGCGGCGCCGGCGCCGGTCAATCGTCCGTACGGGTCTCTTCGACCTCCACCTCTTCGTACTCCACGTATTCGCCTATCTGCCCGCGGACTTTCTTCTCCTGACGGGCTGTCCTCTGCACCTTTATCTCGCCCTCCCGTTTGGGGGGCCGGCGGTCGTAACCCTGCCCGGACGACCATGTGTATTGCCGGAAAGTAGCCCCGCCCTGCCCGTCGAAACGGCGGGTGAACTCCTCCTGCTTCTTCATAATCCACCTGCGAAGGAACCACCTGCCCAGCAGGCCCGCCAGATAGAGGACGACGAAGGTTATGAATATTATCTTCAGAAACGTAAACATGCAGCCAAAATGAATTTACAAAGATAACGAGATTTTCGATAATTGATTGCACCGCTCCCGGTAAACGCTCCCGCGCCTTGACCCACAGAGCCATGGCCACTGTGCCTTTGTCCACCGTGCCTTAGCTCCCCGCACCTTTGTCAACCGTGCCGTTGTCCACTGTGGCTTTATCCAGCGCGCCTTCTACCCACCGTGCCTTGGTTCCCCGGGCAAAGGTGCAATACCTGTGCCCGGACGGTGAGGGTTGCTTGGGGCGGGGCGGTATGGCGG
>JAJQCA010000051.1:457-2882 GCA_021202985.1 Alistipes sp. | reverse complement strand
AGACCGGCACGGGCCTGCACGCGTCCGCGCCATGAATGGGAAACGGTCGCTTCAAGCGCATTCCTTGTAATCGACCGGCGGCCTCCCGGCCCGGCTTTTCCCGACGGGGATACGGGAACTGTATTGAACGTGCAGACCCTGCCCGGTTACCGGCGCCGGGGTATGCCCGTGCGGTCGTTGCCGCACTTATCGACGCGTCCCGTGAACCGGGGGTAAATATCCCCGGACTCGCCGCCTCATGTAAGCCGTGCCGGCCTCACGCCCGGACAGGGTTCTCACCGTCCCTTCCCGGCATATGCGGCTTCCGACCGGGAAGTAAGACGGGTATTTCCGGAGGGGTCGACAGCCCGGGAAGTGATATTGTTCGTTCCGGCCGGGCGTCTTTAGAGGTTTTAACCGGAATTTAGGTTACCTTTGCAGCGTATTAAAAACAAAAAATGAGTCAATTAGAAGAATTTAAGGCTTTAGGACTGTCGGACGATATACTTACTGCCCTCTCGAAAAAAGGTTTCGAAAAACCATCGGCCATCCAAAGCCTCACCATCCCGCACCTGTTAACTTCCGGAAACGATATAATCGCCCAGGCGCAGACCGGGACGGGTAAAACGGCGGCGTTCGGCCTGCCGATGATACAACTGCTCGAGTCCAAACGGTCCATCCCGCAGGCGATCGTGCTTGTTCCCACCCGGGAGCTGGCGTTGCAGGTAACGCAGGAACTCGTGTCGTTCAATACCCGCGGGCTCTCCATAGCCCCTATATACGGGGGCGCCTCCATCGAGGAGCAGCTGCGCCGCCTGAAAAAAGGCATCGACATCGTGGTGGGTACGCCGGGCCGTATGCTCGACCATATCCGCCGCCGCACGCTCGACCTGTCGGAGGTATCCTACCTTGTTCTGGACGAGGCGGACGAGATGCTCAATATGGGTTTTATCGACGATATCGAGGATATTATGCGCGAGATGACCGGTCCCAAACGGGTACTGCTCTTCTCGGCCACCATGCCCGACCGTATAGCCTCCCTGGCCAAAAAGTACATGAACGAGCCGGAACTTCTGAAAGTGGAGTCTAAGAACATCACGGCCGACCTTACGAACCAGATCTATTTCGAGGTGCGCGAAGGCGATAAACTGGACGCCCTCACCCGCATAATCGACGTGGAGCCGGATTTCTACGGGATAGTTTTCTCCCGCACGAGGGTCGGCGTGGACGAGACCGTGAACCGGCTGCTCGAGAGGGGTTACTCCGCCGAAGGACTGCACGGCGATATTTCGCAGGGCCAGAGGGAAAAGATACTTGCCAAGTTCAAAAAGAAGAACGTCAACATACTGGTAGCCACCGACGTGGCCGCCCGAGGCATCGACATCAACAACCTCACCCACGTAATAAACTACTCCCTGCCGCAGGACAGCGAGAGCTACGTCCACCGCATCGGCCGTACGGGCCGGGCAGGCAACCAGGGGACGGCCATAACGTTTATCTCGCCGTCGGAAATGCGCCAGTTCGGTTTCCTGAAACGCAACATAAAAGCGGATATAAAACTCGAACAGCTCCCCACCCCTGCCGACATAATCGCCACCAAGCGTAACAAGATAAAGGAAGACCTTTACAATATCGTCGAAAGCGAGAATTACACCGAGTGCCAGAGCATGGCGATGGAACTGCTGGAGAGTTACCAGCCCGAGGTGGCGCTCAGCGCCCTGCTGCGCCTTGCTTTCAACAACGAGCTGAGCGAGAGCAGTTACCCGGAAATCAGGTCCATAAACGTGGACCGGAAGGGCAAGGCGCGTATCTTCATAGCCGTGGGCGCGCGCGACGGCTACGAGCCGCGAAAAGTCGTGAAACTGCTCAAACGCGAATGCAGCCTTACGGACCACAACATCGACGACGTGAAGGTGATGGAGGACTTCTCGTTCGCCACCGTGCCCTTCGAGCAGGCCAACAAGGTGGTGCGGGCGCTGAACATGCTCTCAAAAGGTCGCCCGATAGCCGAGATTGCCAAAGACAAGGCTTCCGCGGGCAAACCTTCCGGAGGCGGCGCACGCCGGAAAAAGACGGAGGACCACGGCGCCGGATTCGAGGAGTTCACTTCGGCCGACTGGCCCCGCGAAGGTCGCCCGGCAAGTAAGACAAAATCGGCCGGCACAAAGCCCGCCCGCAAAACCAAGGCAACGGCTAAGGCCGGGAGCAGGAAAGTATCGCGCAGGGAGCGCAAAGAGACCTCCCGGCGCAGGTAATACTGCCGCTCCCGGTTGCACGGATTGCCTGGGTTGCAGGGTGTACGGGTTGCACGGGTTGCACGGGTTGCACGGGTTGCACGGGTTGCACGGGTTGAACCGTTTGGCCGGGTTGCCGGGGTTCCCATGTGAAAAGGTTTATGTGGTTAAACAGGTGTAGGACATAATAGTTTTGCAAAATGAGAAAGTAA
>JAJQCA010000051.1:0-447 GCA_021202985.1 Alistipes sp. | reverse complement strand
CCCCGTGCCCCCCGGTTTTTACGTTTCCATCGGATTCCCTGTCTTGCCGGGTGTCTGGGTTGCACTGGTTGCACGGGTGTACGAGTTTAACGGGTTGCACGGATTGTACGGATTGTACGAGTGGCCTGGGTTGCCGTAATCGATAAAAAAGAGAGGTTCAGCCGGTGCTGGACCGCTTTTTTTGTGTGCTGCCGATAAAAATGCCGACCACAGACCAGAAACCACGGCCCCATGGATAGCCTGTCAGGATGGGCGGTTTATTCCGTAGCCGGTGCATGGGATTTGGTTTTATGTATGGCTTTAGGGCATGGGGGATGGTGTATGGCGGCATGGGGGGTGGTGCTTGGAATAATGGTACTCGGGTATGGTGCTCGGGTTTGGGGCTTGGGTATGGTGTTCGGGTTTGTGGGAACGGGACGCAGCGCCGGGACACTGGACCGTGATTGA
>JAJQCA010000015.1 GCA_021202985.1 Alistipes sp. | reverse complement strand
TTACCGATTCTCTTCCTCTGGAATGAAATAAGCGAAGGGGTGTTCTTCTGACAAAAAAGCGCCCCCCTGTTGAATCCCAACATAAAGGATTCTGTTCCGGTTTTACCTATGCCGGAGAGTGTTACAGAATGCGCCTGATTGCCTCCTTCATCATGGCATCGGTCATACCGGGGGTAAATCCGTTCAAAACTTCGGTAACGGTATGGCCGGAGTCCAGTATATAATAGACGGGGACTCCCCGGGCGGTCAGGTACAAGTCCAGAACCTCGTCCGTCCCGTGGAGGAATTTATAGGTCATACCGTTCTTTTCCGCGTAATTCCGCAGAGCGGCGGGCTTGGCTCCCCAGCTTTCGATAACCACCAGTTCCAAATCTTCGGCGAACTTCCCGGCCAGAGCGTTGAGCGTGGGAATCGCCGCAAGGCACGGCCCGCATCCTATTCCCGTAAAGTTTAACAACACAACCTTTGCCGTTGTCTGAGAAAGCGAGAACGACTGCCCGTCGGCATCTTCGAGGGTCCATTCCGGAGCGCGGTCCCCGGCGGCGAGGGCCGACATTAACCTGGGCTCCTGGCCCCTAACGCCGTACTCCCGGAACGAATAACCCTCCGGCACAAGGTCGTAAAGATTGAAATCTTCCGCCGAAAGCGTATTCAGCCGGACATCCGCAACGGTTATATCGGTGGTGTTATGCTCCATTTCCCGGCGAATCCTGTAAGGCATGCCGTCCGACTTGGCAATCCATATCCGGTATACCCCGGTAGGGTCGGTAAGGTACGGATTGTCCGGCATCCGCCGCGCAGGGCCGAAAAACTCGATTTGGGTCTCTTCGTTTATGACCAGACGGAAAAGGTATTCGGTCCCGAGGTCTTCAAAGGAAGTGGTGATACTATCGCCGGTTTCCAACGCGTACCGGATTATATTCTCCGCCGTATCCAGGAACGGGGTACTGACGAACCGGAAGGGAACCACGCTGTACGTAAAGTTATCCACCACCATCTGCGAATCCTCCGGATAGGCGACCATCCTCACCGTGCCGTCGTAGCCGTAGCACATGTATTCATTCCCCCGGTCGTCCTCACGGAATTGCGCGAAACTTACCCCTATCACGGTATCGGCCGGGTTCCGGTATTGGATTACCGTCCGTTGTTGCACCATCGCCGTGGTATCGTACGGGGTCCACGCCTTGAGTGTTTCGGTATATTCCGCCGTGTCGATCCCCTCCAGTTTTTTAAGCACCCCGGCCAGATATGATTCGGGGTCGGTTTCGCCGTGGCACCCGGCCAGTAAAAGTATGGCCGCGGCCATTGTCACAAGGGTGAGTGTTTTCATAATAGAGAGGCAGGGTGGTGTTCCGATTTCTTTACGGATGTCGGTAAAATTACTAAATATTCCCAAAGTACCCGGTACGGTGGCAGGAATACCGGAAAATAAAGAAGGGAGCCTTCACAGGGTCGCTTCCGGTACCTGAATGTATGAACCGTATTAAAAAGTATTGTGGCGGAACGGGGCCGGCCGACGGCTTCGGGTTTGTCCCGGTAGGTGTCGTGCCGTTGGCGGCGGTAATGCCGCCGAAAAGAACATACAGCCGCGAAAATAGAGTTTCCGGTCCGGTTTTTTTTACCAACGTACCCGTATCCGGGAAGTAGGAACCATACGGAGCGGACATGATTAGGCCGACAAAAAGGCGGATAGAAGTGGTTTTACACCGATGCCGGTTTATCCGCATATTATCTGAACGGTGCGGTCGGGGGTTTTATTTACAACTCCCTACTGGTTTTCAGCCAAATACCATAGTACTATCTCCAACGGCCCGAATCTGCATACAAAAGTCATCTCCAGGAAGTTACGGCCTCCGCACTCCGCAGCCGGCAGGCGGGTTGGGAATCTTTAAGGCAAATAACTATATTTACAGGATTTAACGTTTTCCGTCCGGTAACCCAAAAACATTAATTAAGATAATGTCGAAGTCACTCAACATCAAGAAAGCCGTCGTCCTCGGCTCGGGCGCCCTTAAAATCGGGCAGGCCGGGGAGTTCGACTACTCCGGCTCGCAGGCGCTCAAAGCCCTGCGCGAGGAGGGTATTTCCACTGTCCTCATCAATCCGAATATCGCCACCATCCAGACTTCGGAAGGGGTTGCCGACAAGGTATACTTCCTTCCCGTAACACCCTATTTTGTGGAGGAGATAATCCGGAAGGAGCGCCCGGACGGTATCCTGCTGGCGTTCGGCGGGCAGACCGCGCTCAACTGCGGCACCGAACTCTACCTTAACGGGGTACTGGAAAAATACGGGGTCAGGGTATTGGGCACATCGGTGGAAGCCATCATGGCAACCGAGGACCGTGACCTGTTCGTCAGGAAACTCGACGAGATAGAGGTTAAAACCCCTGTCAGCCAGGCGGTGGAAAGCATGGAGGACGCCATAGCGGCCGCGGAAAGGATTGGCTTCCCGATCATGGTGCGGTCGGCTTACGCGCTCGGCGGCCTGGGCAGCGGCATTACCAATAACATGGAGGAGTTCCGCACCCTGTGCGAAAATTCTTTCGCTTACTCTAAGCAGATACTAATCGAAGAATCGCTTAAAGGATGGAAGGAGATAGAATTCGAAGTTATCCGCGACGCTAACGATCACTGTTTCACCGTCGCCAGCATGGAGAATTTCGACCCGCTCGGAATCCATACGGGCGAGAGTATCGTGGTGGCTCCGACCTGCTCGCTGGACGAAGGGGAACTGACCATGTTGCAGGAGCTTTCGCGGAAGGTGATCCGCCATATCGGAATCGTAGGCGAATGCAATATACAGTACGCTTTCAACTCCGAGACGGACGATTACCGCGTTATCGAGGTAAACGCTCGCCTGAGCCGATCGTCCGCGCTCGCCTCCAAAGCCACGGGCTACCCGCTGGCGTTCGTAGCGGCCAAGCTGGCCCTCGGTTACACGCTGGACCAGATAGGCGAACCGGGAACGCCGAACTCGGTCTACGTCGCCCCGTCGCTCGACTACCTTATCTGCAAAATACCGCGCTGGGACCTGGGCAAGTTCGTGGGGGTGTCGCGCGCCATCGGGTCGAGCATGAAATCCGTGGGAGAAATAATGTCCATCGGCCGCTCGTTCGAGGAGATAATACAGAAGGGCCTGCGCATGATCGGACAGGGAATGCACGGTTTCGTGGGCAACCACGAGCTGGAGTTCGGCGATATCGAAGAGGAACTTTCGAACCCGACCGACCTGCGTATTTTCGCAATAGCCGAAGCCTTCGCCCGGGGCTACGACGTGGCCCGGATACACGAGCTGACCAAGATAGACCCGTGGTTCCTCGGCTGCCTGAAAAATATTCACGACTATTCGGTAGTCCTTTCGGGATACGGTTCGGTGAACGACCTGCCGGCCGACGTGCTGCGCGAGGCGAAACGGCTCGGCTTTTCGGATTTCCAGATAGCCCGTTTCGTGGAGAACCCCGAGGGTAACATGGAGAAGGAGGCACTCAAAGTTCGGGCAAGGCGCAAGAGGGACGGCATTCTCCCGGCCGTCAAACGGATAAACACCGTAGCCAGCGAAAACCCGGACCTCACCAATTACCTCTACATGACCTACGGCGCCACGGATCACGATATCCCGTTCTATAAGAACGACCGCTCGGTGGTGGTGCTCGGGTCGGGAGCCTACCGCATCGGCAGTTCGGTGGAGTTCGACTGGTGTTCGGTCAACGCCGTGCAGACCGCCCGCAGGCAGGGTTACAAGTCGATAATGATAAACTACAACCCCGAAACGGTATCGACCGACTACGATATGTGCGACCGGCTCTATTTCGACGAGCTCTCGTTCGAGCGGGTGCTCGACGTGCTGGACCTGGAAACCCCCAAAGGGGTTATCGTCTCGGTGGGCGGGCAGATTCCGAACAACCTGGCCATCCGCCTCCACAGGCAGGATATCCCCATATTGGGAACATCGCCGCTCTCGATAGACCGGGCGGAGAACCGCCACAAGTTCTCCAGCATGCTCGACCAGTTGGGAATCGACCAGCCGGCATGGCAGGAGCTTACGAGCCTCGAAGAAATCAAGGAGTTCGTCGGCAAAGTGGGTTACCCGGTGCTGGTGCGTCCTTCCTACGTCCTGTCCGGTGCGGCGATGAACGTCTGCTATAACGACAATGATCTCGGGACCTTCCTGCAGCTTGCCGCCCAGGTATCGAAAGAGTATCCAGT
The DNA here is from genome assembly GCA_021202985.1 of Alistipes sp. Taxonomy (GTDB): domain Bacteria; phylum Bacteroidota; class Bacteroidia; order Bacteroidales; family Rikenellaceae; genus WRDF01. Next base: position 15,349 of record JAJQCA010000015.1, on the reverse strand, counting down.
GGTGGTGTCGCAGTTCCTCCAGAACGCAAAGGAGATAGAATTCGACGCCGTGGCGCACAACGGGGAAATTGTGGAGTATGCCATGTCGGAGCATGTGGAATTCGCCGGAGTTCACTCGGGCGACGCCACGCTCGTGTTCCCGGCCCAGAAGGTCTACTTCGCCACCGCCCGGCGTATAAACAAGATAAGCCGGCAGATAGCCCGCGAACTGAACATCAGCGGGCCTTTCAATATCCAGTTCCTTGCCAAGAACAACGAGGTAAAGGTTATCGAGTGTAACCTAAGGGCATCGCGCAGCTTCCCGTTCGTGTCGAAAGTGTTGAAGCGCAATTTTATCGACACGGCTACCCGTATCATGCTCGGCGCGCCCTACGAGAGGCCCGACAACTCCAATTTCGATATAGACTGGATCGGGGTCAAGGCGTCGCAGTTCTCCTTCTCGCGCCTCCATAACACCGACCCCGTGCTGAGCGTGGATATGTCCTCGACCGGCGAGGTGGGCTGTATCGGCGACGATTTCGACGAGGCCATACTGGCGGCGATGATATCGGTGGGCTACGGAATCCCCGAGCGGGCCGTAATGGTCTCTTCGGGCGACAGCAAGTCCAAAGTCGACCTGCTGGACCCGTGCAGGCTTTTACAGGAACACGGCTACACTATTTACGCCACCTCCGGCACGGCCCGGTTCCTTGCCGACAACGGGGTCAGAGCCGAGACCGTGGGCTGGCCCGACGAAGAGGTGCCGAACAATATCATGGATATGATAGCCGGCCATAAGTTCGAACTGGTGGTGAATATCCCCAAGAACCTCACCCGCCGGGAACTTACGAACGGCTACCGCATCCGCCGCGGAGCCATCGACCACAATATACCGCTGATTACCAACTCCCGCCTCGCCAGCGCGTTTATACAGGCGTTCTGTAAACTCAAGCAGGCGGATATACCGGTCAAGAGCTGGCAGGAGTATACGGTTTAATCTCGTGGAAGCCGGAGGCCGGGGGGGGGTGGTAGCTCTCCGGTCACGGCGGGCGTATTAGATACGCTTTCGGGCGGCGTCTATGTCATCCTGATGAGCGGGTGCGACGAGGTATCCACCGCTGGTAATAAAGCCGAATGAATTAAACCTGATTCCTGATAGAGTAATAAAAGGCAGATTCTTCGCGTCGCTCAGAATGACATGTTTTGAGTGCCTCGGAATGCCATAGCCGGTACGGTCATGCTCCTTATGGTCCACAAAAAAAGAAGCGGCAGGAGTTATCCTGCCGCTTCTTTTATGTGTACCGGAAAATCATTTTCCGGCCGGGGATTGTCAGACCAGGTATTTTTTTAGGAACGCGGCCGAGAACATGGCCAGCGTCTTCACCGGGTTGATTTCCGCAAAGCCGTTCAGCAGCCCCCAGTCGTGGGTGACGCCGTTGAAACGGATGGTGGTGGTTTCCACGCCGGCAAGGTCGAGGTGACGCCCCAGGGCCTCCCCGCCATCGCGCAGGATATCGTTTTCGGCCACTTCCACCAGCGTGGGCGGCAGGCCGCGGAGCTGGTCGGTAGTAGCCCGGTCCGGCGAGACGTGGATATCTTCGTATTCCGATTTATCGCTGAGGTAATTGTCGCGCATCCACTCCATGAGGGTCGTGGTAAGGAAGCGCTGCTCGCCGTACTCGACATAGGAATCGGTATCGGTCGCGGCGTCGCAATAGGGCCACATAGCCACCAGGGCCTTAATCTGTGGTCCGTTCTTTTCCTTGGCCAGCAAGCCGACCCCGATGGTCATGTTACCGCCCGCGCTGTTGCCCACCACACCGAGTTTGGCGCCGTCCACATTGATTTGGTCGCCGTTTTTTGCCACCCATTTCGTGGCGGCGTAGCACTCGTCGAGGGCCGTGGGGTATTTGGCTTCCGGCGAGCGGGTGTACTCCACGAATACGCAGGCCATCTGCGATTCCACCACCACGTCGCGAACGAGCCTCTTGTGGGTGGGGTAGTCGCCCAGGACCCAGCCGCCGCCGTGGAAGAACATAAACACCGGGAGCGTACCTTCGGCGCGTTCCGGGCGGACAATGACGATGTCGATTTTCTTGCCGTCCTGCTCTATGGTCTTGTACTGTTCCGTAATGCCGGAAGTGTCCACGTCCACCGACTTCTGGGCGTGCTCCAGCACTTTGCGGGCCTTGTCAACCGGCAGGGATTCCACCGGGGTATCGCTCGAGTTGAGCACTTTGAGGTATTCCTTGGTTCCTACGCTGAGGTGTTCGTCCTCCAGGTAATCCGGGGCTTTAACTGCTGTTTCACTTGCCATAATAATATCGTTTTAAGTGGTTTGAACTGTCAGTCCATCCGCGGGAACACTCCCGCTTCGCGAAGGATTCCGATTATTCCCTCTGCGGTGTCTTCCCTCGCCCAGTCGCGCTGGAGTTCGCAGGCGAACTGCGTCAGGGAGGAGAGCCGCGCACCGGCCTGCTGCATACGGCCGAGGGCGGCCTCGTGGGCCAGCGTCGAGGTGCCCCCTATGGCGTCCGCCAACGGGTAAGCGTCGTATCCTTCGGAGAGGGCGTCCAGTATGGGGAAAGTGAGGCAGGCCTCGGTCCAGAGGCCCATGAAGACGAGTTTGCGCCGGCCGGTCTTTTTCACGGCCGCGCGGAACCCGTGGTCCTCCCACGCGTTTATAAACGTCCTGTCGTGAATCTCCTTACCGCAAAACTCGTTCCTCAGGGCCGGTATAAGGCGGTTGTTGCTGTCGGCAGAGGCGTTCACGGTGGTTACCACCGACGGCAGGCCGAACTGGTTCGAAAGTTTTGCCACCAGCACGGCGTTAGACACCAGCCGTGTGCGGTCGGTGGAATTGACCGCGTTCACCATAAGCGGCTGGAAGTCTATTACTATAAGTGCGGCGTTGGCCGGAGTTATCAGGTGGTCGGTTTTCTGGTCGCGTACGCTGTCGTTCATATCCTCGCTCGAAATTTTATATCCACCACCCTGTTCCAAAAATTATTCCCGTTTCACTTGGGCAGGCGGTGAAACGGCCTGAGGGCGGCTACAAAAAAACCTCCCGGACGGTTCGACGTCCGGGAGGTCGGGGCGGCGGAAAGCGGCCCGGTATAGCTACATGTAGAATTTCAGCCCGACGAAGTAGAGCCGCGGCAGGGAAGGCCCGTAGATGTACGAGGCGTCTTTAAGGCGGCCGTAGTCGAGGTCCTTTTGGAACTGGTCGAAAATGTTTTTGACCCCGCCGCTTACCTCGAGGTTGCAGTGGGCGGAAAGGCTGAAGTTGTAGGCCAGTTTGAGGCCGACATCGATAAAGCCGCGCACCTGCTTTTCGGTTTCGGTTTCGGTAACGCGGCCCGCGCCGTCCTCGGCGGATACGATATGCTGCACCAGCATGGGACCGGTATAGTTGCCGAAAAGGGATACGTTGAAGCTACGCGTAAAGACGTAATTGGCGGTGAAGTAGCCGTAGTGGTCGGGCGACCGGAACATCTTTTTTTGAGGTGCGAGGTCTTCCGACCATTGGAAAGGCTCGGTGTAGCGGCTTTTCTGGAAGGTATAGCCCAACTGCAGCTCGAAAAGGGCCGGAATGCCCATTTTCAGTTCGGCGTTCAGGCCGGTCACCACGGCCCCGTCCGCGTTCTCGCGGCGCAGGCGGCGGTAGGTGACGCCGTTCACCTCCTCCTCACCGTACTGTACGAGCGAGAACACGTCGTTAAGCCGTGTGTAGAACCCTTCCAGGAGCAGGTTGGTCTGCAGGCGGCCGAAGTTGTGGTAAAGGTCCGCAGAAGCGCTCACCGAGTGGGAATACTCCGGTTTGAGGGCCGGGTCCAGCTCTATGAGCGACACGGTGCCTCCCACGGCGTCCACATGCAGGTCCTCGTCGTAGGCCTGCGGGGCGCGGTAACCGCTGGCGTAGCTCAGGCGCAGGCCCACCTGCTCGCCCGGGCTGTACCGGACGTTGGCGCGGGGGTTGAACACCGCGTTTTTCATCATATTGTGTTTATCGAGGCGGCCTCCCACCAGTAGGTTGAAACGGTCCGTCTTCCATTCGTTCTGCACGAACCCGCCGGCCACGTTGGTAACCTGCCGCATGTCGCGGCCGTACCCGGTTATCACGTCGTGGAGGTTGTTGTGGTTGAACTCCACCCCGGCGGTCAGCTCGGCCGGGGCAAACCATGCGCGATCGAATGCGTAGGTGTACTGCGAACCGAGGACAAACGTTTTGTCGTCCGTCTGGCCGTATGCGTCGGGGTTCATGTCGGTGCCGAAGTAGCTGCCGCGGTCCACAGTCTGCCCCGAGGCGTAGAGGCCCAGGCGGTGGCGGTAGTCGGGCGAGAAGAGATCGAACCTCAACCCGCCGCCGTCTATCCTGTGGTTGAGCTGCTCGGCGATAAGGGCCTCGTGGGGCGGACGGTCGAGGTCGTCCCCGCCGCGGCGGAACTCGTGGATATGGTGGTATTCGGCCGTCAGTTTGGTATACATGCCCGTCTTGTAGTAACCGCGGAAGCCGATGGTTTCGGAGTCGATTTTCGGGGAGTCGCTGAACCCGTCCTTGTTGCGGTCGTAAGCGTCGCGGTTGCGAATCATCCCGAACAGGTAGACCCCGGCCTTGTGGTCGTCCGAGACGAAGGCGGCGTTGAGCGAGGTATTGAAATCGAGCGTATGCCGGTCGATTATATTGGTGGTATTGGCCAGCGAGAAAGTGTTGCGCAGGGGTTCCTTGGTGATTATGTTCACCACCCCTCCGATGGCGTTGGCCCCGAAGAGGGCCGACCCGCCGCCGCGGATTACCTCCACCCGCTCTATCATCGCCACGGGCAGCTGCTCCAGCCCGTAAACGCCGGCCAGCGAGCTGAAAATCGGCCGGCTGTCGAGCAGGATTTGCGAATACTGCCCCTCCAGCCCGTTTATGCGCAGTTGGGTGGTACCGCAGTTCGAGCAGTTGTTCTCGATTCGCAGGCCGGCCTGGTAGTTCATCGTCTCGGTGAGGTTATTCGAGGCGGTGCGTTCGAAGGTCTTGCCCGACACCACGTTCACGATAGATGAGGAGGTCTTTTTATTCGTCTCGTTCCGGCTGGAGGAGACCACCACCTCGTCCATGCTGAAGGTTTGTTCTTCGAGGTCGAAATTCACCTCGATGGTGGTGCGCCCCACGGTGCGGATGCGGTGTTCCTCCGGCGCGTACCCCACTCCGGTTGCGACGATGATAAACTCGCCTTCCGGAATGTCCTTCAGGAAGTAGTGGCCCGTGGCGTCGGTGACGGTGCCGATGGTGGTGCCTTTTATGGTGACTGTAATGTAGGGGATATGCTTGTGGGTACCGGCCTTTACCACATGGCCGGTTATGTTCGCGTCTGTGCGCGGTTTGGTCTGCCCTTCCTGCACGCCGTCGGCAAGTGCCGCGTACGCCAACAGAAGGAGTGTTGCGGTGATATGGAATAATTTCATGGTTTGCGCTGATTTGCTGTTAAACACAATGGGCTGCTGACCGCGCAGTTACGCGCGGACAGTAGTAGAACTAAGCTGCTCGATTGTTTAACGGCACGGGGGACCCCGCAGGCGAAGCGCGTGGACCGTGGCGGGGGTCACTTCCTGCCGCATACGCGTGCAGACGGCGGCAGTGAAAGTGCGGAACAGAGCGAGCACTCCAGTCAGGGCCGTCAGCACGAACACCAGCATCGACAACTGCGCGATGGCATCCAGCTGCGCGGAAGAGTGGGAGTGGCCCGGATTGTCGGGCGTTCCGGAATAGGGGTGGGAGTGGCAGATAACCACCCCGTCCACCACGTGGATGTGCGGGAAGAGGGTAACGCTGCCCAGATGCCAGCAGAAGAGCGCCAGCAGCAGGGCGGTGATAACACTTTTTACGTTTTTCCTTCGCACGGTTTTAACCTTATCCGGCGCAAAGTTAACAATTAAACCGGGATGGCTGAAATTTGGGTGTTATTAAATGTTATCGAGGGATTCGGGATAAAGGTTAGCCGGTTATATATTTCCATACCCTTTCATTAGTTACCGTTATAGTTGCTAAGTAAAAGGGGCCAAATTACCTTCCAAATTTAGTTGGGTTATTTCTCTGCCGAATCCTAACCGCCCGCTACCGGACAAACCGAATCCTCCATTGTACATTTATTTAACTCCATCCGAACCCGTTCAAGTACCACTCCCGCTATCCGGAGGAGTGGAGGCGGCAGGGTGACCTTGTGCGGTATGGAATATTTTCCCGGATACTTCGATGGGCCTCCGCCAGAAGCGGGACCCGTAACGGGCAAAGATTCAGGGTCCCCGGATATCACCGGAATATTTAGCGCGCCGGAAATAAGCCTAAACGGCTCCGGAAGTAGCGCTACCGGCTATAACAGTAAGAAACACGGGTTAGATAAATGTCAATTTTTTAATACTATTGTACAAAAATACATTCCAGGCAATAGCTCCCTGAACTATTTTTGCCACCGAAGAAACTGTGCTTTTCAAGCGGCACTAACCTAAAACAGCATTCAACATGGGAAACCTTTTTTCCAAACGGGACCTGCTTTGCTCTTTACCGGAGCATGGTGCTGTTTTGTATGAAAAAGTTCTAATGTGTCTGGCCGTCCTGTCCCGGGTCGGCATTCTGTGTTTCGGCGTGAATAAAGTGTGTGGATTATTTGGTAATCCCGTAATTTCTGTTAACACACACACACACACACACACACACACACACACACACACACAACGCCTCGCGCGTAATTTAAGGTTTCTTCCTCTCTTATCCAAGCGTTTAGCACTACCACTTTTTCCTGTATTTTATAATTTCCGGACGAAACAGCGTATTCGTCCGGCGCCCCGTCATATCCCTACTCCATCCGGAAGTTCGTCAGGTTACCTCTATATCAGGGATTTAAAGTCCAATAACCAAACCTTTTTTAATGTTAAACTTTGCCTATGAAAAAATTTTTCCTAAGCATGCTTTGCCTGTTAGCGGGCATAATAATGGTGCATGCACGGACAGTCGCCGCCGACGATCCCCTCGTCGATGCGACGGCACAGCAGGAAACGGCGACCATAACGGGGATCGTTGTGGACGTCAACGGAAACCCCGTCATCGGTGCGACCGTAATCACGGACGACGGGAGGGGGGTCCTTACCGATACCGAAGGGCGGTTTGAGATTCCTGCCGCGGTGGGTTCGAACCTGACCGTATCCTACATCGGTTACAACACACAGACCGTCACCGCAGGTCCCGGCCGGATGACCATTACACTCGAGGAGGGTATACTCCTGGGTGAGGTACAGGTGGTGGCCTACGGTGCGCAGAAGAAGGTAACCGTCGTGGGAGCTATCTCCGGCATCAAGGGAGAGGAGTTGACCCGCACTCCGACAAGCTCCATTTCCAACCTACTGGGGGGTGCGCTGAGCGGTATCACCACCATCCAGTATTCGGGCGAGCCCGGAGCGGACGCGGCCGATATATTCGTGCGCGGTAAGGCGACATGGGACAGCGATAACGCCAAACCGCTTATACAGGTGGACGGTGTGGAGCGCGACCTCGACTCTATCGACCCCAACGAAATCGAGAGCATAACAGTGCTCAAGGACGCCTCGGCCACGGCGGTATTCGGTGTTCGCGGTGCCAACGGCGTGGTGCTTATCACCACAAAACGCGGACAGACCGGCAAGGCTAAAATCTCGCTCACCACCTCGGCAAGTATCGTGACGCCCACCAAGCTGGTGGAGCTGGCCAACTCATACCAGTACGCCACCTTCCACAACATGATGAGGGAGAACGACGGGGCGGCCCCGCTTTTCACGGACGATATCCTGCAGAAGTTCCAGGACCACTCCGACCCCATCCGTTTCCCGGACACCAACTGGATGGATTACGTGATGAAGGACGCCACCCTCCAGAGCCAGCACAATATAAATATTTCGGGCGGTACCGAACGGGTACGCTATTTCATATCGGCCGGTGCGCTCACTCAGGGCGGGCTGTTCAAGCAGTTCCACATCCCGTACGACATGACCTACCAGTACCGGAGGTTCAACTACCGGTCGAACCTCGACATAGACGCCACCAAAACGACCCTCGTATCGGTGAATATCGCCGGGAACGTGGATAACGCGAACAGGCCCTACACGGGGCAGAGCAGTACGGGTATAATGAGGGACATCTACTGGTCCACGCCGTTCTCCAGCCCCGGTTTCGTAGGCGACAAATTGGTTTTGGCCGCCGAAGATTATCCCGACCTGAGGCTTCCTTTCGTGGGTGGGAACGGGCTGGGTTACCTGTCGAGGGGTTACATGGAGACCAGCAACAATAACCTCACGACCGACCTTATAGTGACGCAGAACCTCGATTTTATAACGAAAGGTCTCAGCGTCCGGGTGAAAGGCTCCTATAACTCCACCTTCTACGTGTACAAGGACGCCCTTGCCGAGCTTGCCACCTACACCCCCGTGCTGAAAGACGACGGCTCGATAGGATTCAAACAATACGGCCAGGAGACGCAGCCCGCATACACCGAAAGAAGGGGTAAGGCGCGCGACTGGTACATGGAGGCCGGCTTCGACTACGCCCGCTCGTTCGGCGACCATACCGTAAGCGGGCTGGTGCTCTATAACCAGTCGAAGGTCTATTACCCCAGCGAATACCAGGAGATACCCCGCGGCCTTGTAGGTCTCGTGGGCCGTGTGACCTACGACTGGAAGAACCGTTACATGCTTGACTTCAACGTGGGCTATAACGGGTCGGAGAATTTCGCTCCGGGCAACCGCTTCGGCCTCTTCCCGGCGGGTGGGATCGGTTGGGCTATAAGCGAGGAGCGATTCTGGGAGCCGCTCAAACCTGTGATCGGGTTTATGAAATTCCGCGTAACCCTCGGTCTCGTTGGGAACGACGCAATCGGCGGAAGCCGCTTTATGTACACCTCCGACCCCTATGCCGTTAACAGCGACGGAACGTTCAGCCGGTGGGGACAGAACCTGGGGGGTCTGGGCTACATATTCGGCAGTAACCGCAATATCTCCAACGGAGCCTACGAGCTTTCGAGGAACAATCCCGACGTAACATGGGAAAAGGCATTCAAACAGAACTACGGTGTGGATTTCAGTATGGTAAGGGAGCGTTTTCGCGGAAATTTCGAGTACTTCAAGGAGAAGCGTACCAATATCCTGCTTGTGGACGGCACCGCCCCGTACATAATCGGTTTCCTGTCGCCGTACGCCAACCTGGGACAGGTGAACAGTTGGGGCTGGGAACTCTCGGTGCGCTGGGACGACAGGATAGGCAAGGAGTTCCGTTACTGGGTAGGAGCCAACCTGTCGTACAACCAGAACGAGATAATCGAACGCAAGGAGTCGCCTAAGAATTACGACTACCTTTACCAGAAGGGCAACCGTATCGGCTCCCGTTCCAACCTCCAATTCTGGAAATATTACTATGTGGGTATCGAGGACGACTATAAAAAGACGTTCGGCACCGATTTCCCCAACCACGGGATAACCCTCCAGCCCGGGGACGCGGTGTATGTGGACAAGAACGGCGACGGTGTTATCAACTCCGAGGATGCCGGATACGGAATCGGCTATACGGACGACCCGCAGTATATGCTCGGGGTCAACCTCGGTTTCAACTGGAAGCGGTTCGACGTGTCGATGCAATGGACCGGGGCATGGAAGGTCAGCCGCCAGATATCGGACGTGTTCATGCAGCCTTTCTTCAGCAACAGCAGCCAGTCGCAGGGCGGTCTACTCGCTTATCACCTGAACAACACCTGGACGGAGGACAATCCCTCACAGAGCGCCAAATATCCCCGGGCGAGCTGGGCGGCGGCATCGAACAATTACCTGACCGGTGTCAGCGCATACAGTTCGACGCTGTATGAGAAGAACTCGAGCTACCTGCGCCTCAAGACAATCGAAGTGGCATACAGTTTCGACCTTCCGTTTATGGAAAAGATGAAGCTGAGCACATTCCAGCTCGCGCTCAGCGGTTATAACCTGTTGACCTTCACCAACTATATATGGGGCGACCCGGAATCGCGGGCTACCAATTCGCCCACCTACCCGCTGCAGAAGACATATTCACTGACCCTGAGGCTCGGATTTTAATTAACGGTTAATTGTGCAACATGATGAAAAAATTTCATAATATATTAATCGTCGCCGTAATAGCGGCAGCCTTTACGGTGACCTCGTGCGTCGATGAGCTGAAATTCGGCAATTCGTTCCTCGACAAACCTCCCGGCGGGACGGTAACGGCCGACACGGTATTCACCAACGCCGAGTACACGAAGCAATTCCTGACCTCTATTTACGCCCTGCAATATTACGGGCTTCCGTATGCCGGTTCGTCCACCTCGTTCCCGTACCAGTACTCTTTCTGGATCGGCAAATGGGAGGTACTTTCCGACCTCTGGCAGGCGAACACGACGGAGCAACAGGCAATAGAGAAGTTCTATTATACAGGAACCCTTACCTCGGGATACGGACTTCGCGAACATATCTACGACTATACCCGCAGTAATATATGGGAGAATATCCGCTGGTGCTGGCTTATGCTGGAAAACATCGAAGACGTACCGGGTCTGTCCGCCAGCGAAAAGACACACATGATCGCCGAGACAAAGTGCCTGCTCGCCGCGACTTACTGGAACGCTTTCCGCCACTACGGGGGCCTTCCGCTTATCTACGGGACATTCTCCGGCTCAGACTCGTCTTACGACCTTCCCCGAAATTCGGCGGAAGAGACGGTACGCTATATAGTGGACCTCTTCGACGAGGCCATCCCCGATCTGGAATGGTCGGTCGCGACCCCGGCCAACGATATCGGCCGCTGGACCAAGGCGGCAGCCATGGGGGTTAAAACCTCCGTACTGCTGTTCGCGGCATCGCCCCTGTTCAACGACAACGAGCCGTACCATCCCGACGGGGCTAACCTGCCTGCCGTCTGGTACGGCGGTTACAAAGACAGTTACTGGGACGAATGCCTGGCCGCATGCGAAGATTTCTTCAGGGAATTAAACGCCAACGGCTACTACTACCTTGTGGAGGCTACGGGTAATCGCCCCCAGGATTACCGCGCGGCCTTCCGCCGGGCCTACTGGAACGTGGACAGCCCCGAAGTGCTTCACTCGACCCGCGTATGGGGCGCCAACGCTTCCACTTTCAACGACACCTATTACCTGTGGCATAACTGGCAATGGAACTACAACAGGGGCCAGTATAACCCCACGCAGGACTTTATGGAAATGTTCCCGTGGGCGGACGGACGGCCTTACGACTGGAATACGGAAGTCGCCAACGGTACGCTCGACAGGATGTTCTACGAACCGACCACGGACCCCACCTCGAACCTTGTTCTCACACGCGACCCGAGGATGTACGAGACCGCGCAGGTGAACGGCGTGCCTAAATCGCTGGATAAGAATACGGGTAACATGAGCGGCTGGCCCTATGAAACATGGGTGGGCGGCGTTGACGCCGGGCAGAACCCCGAAACCGAGTACGCCCGTTACGCCACCGGTTACGGCCTGATGAAATGGTACCTCGGGGCGGATGCCGGCGGCGAAAGTGTCCACTGGTCTTACATCAGGCTCGCCGAAGTTTACCTGAATTACGCCGAGGCCCTCTGCAACAGGGGGCGGCTCCAGGAAGCCATAAACCAGGTGGACATACTCCGCAAGCGCGTAGGCCTGGACGGTCTCGCACAGTGTAACCCGACCAAGAACCTCACCTCCGACAAGGACGCCCTGCTGGCGGAGATACTTCGTGAACGGTGCTGCGAGCTGGCTATGGAGGACCACCGCTACTTCGACCTGATCCGCTACAAGATGAAAGACAGGTTCGAGGCCAGGCCCAACAGGCTGAAGATCACCCGTACGGACAAACCGGGAGAACAGTGGTTCGGTTCGTCCGACCCGTGGCCCACGTTCAGTTATGAGAAGCTCCCGATAAACTCCCCCAACCGCGTGTGGTGGAACGGATTCGATACCAAATGGTACCTGTCGCCCTTCCCGCTGGACGAAATTAACAAGGACTACGGCCTGATACAGAATCCGGGATGGTAAAAATCCCAAGTCTTAATTGTGAATAGAAATCATAATAATATGAGAAAGAAACAATTATTAATCCTCGCCTTTCTTGTCTGCTTCAGCTTACCGGGACTCGCGCAGGATGACAATAATAATGTCACGGGATACGTCGTGGACAGGTGGGGTAAGCCCGTATCAGGCGCACTCATAACATCGGCCACCGACCCCGGGCTCTCCGTGGCCACCGACAGGGACGGGAAGTTCGAACTGACTGCCTCTCAGGACGAGAAGCTGCGGGTAACGACTTCTTCGCAGGGGTACAAAATTTTCGAAGCGGACACCTCGCAGCCCATGCGTATCGTTATGGACCTCGGGTCGCAGGGGGTAAATATCGGCTATGAAATTACCCAGAATCTCGGCGAGACGGCCTCGTCGGTGTATGTGGCCGACGGTGAGGAGTTCGACAAATTTTCCGCACGCGACATAGGCAGCGCCATGTTCGGAAACGTGCTCGGGCTGACGGCCCTCCAAGGCTCGGGCACCTATACCGACTACCAGAATACATTCTATGTACGGGGCCTGCAGACTCTTACTCTAAACGATAATTCGCCCCTTATCCTTGTGGACGGAATCGAGCGGGACCTCTATTACATCACTCCCGAAGAGGTGGAGCAGGTAGTCGTACTGAAGGATGCGGCAGCCGTGGCCCTTTACGGGTACAAAGGAGCCAACGGCGCGATCAATATTGTTACCAAGAGGGGCAATTACGAGACGAGGGAAATTAAATTCTCTTACGACCATGCCTTCAACTGGCAGGTCCGCCGGCCCAAACTGGCCGATTCGTACACCTACGCATCCGCTATGAACGAAGCCCTGGTGAACGACGGACAGACGCCGCGATATTCGCAGGCCGAGCTGGACGCCTTCCAGTCGGGAAACTACCCGTACCTCTATCCGAACGTGAACTGGATCGACGAAACGTTCAAGACCACGGGCGGGACGGATATTTTCAATTTAAGTTTCCGCGGAGGGGGTAAGTCTTTCCGTTACTATACCCTGCTGAACCTCGACAACAACAAAGGGTTCATAAAAACCCCGAAGGCGAACGACGGTTACTCGACCCAGGACATGTACTCCAAAGCCAACCTGAGAACCAACCTCGACATAGACCTCGGCCCGAGCACGAAAATGGAACTGAACCTGCTCGGGACACTTCAGGAAATGAGGCGTCCGGGAGACTCCGCCGATATATGGGGCGACATGATTTATGCCGTTCCTTCGGCCGCCTTCCCGATACAGACCGAGGACGGTCTCTGGGGCGGTAATTCGACCTGGGCCGGGACCCTCAACCCCGTGGCACAGTCGCAGGCGGCCGGGTATACCAAATCGCACCGCCGCGCCCTCTTCGCCGATATGACTCTCAGGCAGGACCTTTCGGTCATAACCCCCGGACTGGGCGGCAGCTTCCGGCTGGCATACGACAATTCGGCCATCTACATCGAGGATTATTCGAAGACCTACATCTACGGAAGCGACGCGGTAACCTCATGGAACGGCAGCACGCCCGACCTGTCGAGCCTGAGCCGTTACACCGGAGGTGCGGATTCGGAGCTTAACGACTCTTCCGACCTCGACGACTGGGTCCGCGCCTTCAACTTCGATATCGCACTCTACTATTCGCGCACCTTTGGGCGGCATAAGTTGTATTCCCAGTTTAAATGGGACTACGAGTACCGCAACATCCGTGGCGTGGACAATACATGGTATCGCCAAAACCTGTCCCTTTACACCCACTACGGTTTTAAGGAACGGTATATCGTCGACCTCGCTTTGGTAGCATCCGCGGCCAATAAACTGGCTCCCGAAAGCCGCTGGGGTTTCTCTCCCACCGTATCGGCCGCATGGGTGCTTACCAAAGAGGAGTTTATGAACGGCAGCTCGTGGGCCGACATGATAAAACTCCGCGCTTCGTGGGGACTTATCAACCGGGATAATATCCCGGCCGAGAATTACTGGAAACAGGTCTATTCAGCGCTCGGAAACGCCAGCTACCCGATCGATTCCGGTTACGGAATCGGTACCGACCTCTCCGGCTGGAGCATCGGGCGTCTCGGCGCCGTAAACCCTACCCATGAGAAAGCCCTGAAATACAACCTGGGGCTCGACGCTTCGCTTTTCAAAGGCAGCCTTAACGTCGTACTCGAAGGTTTCTACCAGAAGAGGAAGGACATCTGGGTCGAGTCTTCGGAGGTCTATTCCGAAGCTCTCGGATTCGATCCCCCGTATAAAAACGCAGGCAGGGTTGACAGCTGGGGTTTCGAAGCGGGAATCGATTATATCAAGAAGGTAGGCGATTTCACTTTCAACGTCGGCGGAACATTCACCCTGAATAAGAACGAGATCAAGGAGCAGCTCGAAATGCCCAAGGTATACGACAATCTGGTTTCCACCGGACTGCCCGTAGGCCAGATATTCGGCTATATCGCGGAAGGATTTTTCAAGGACGACGCGGATATTGCAAACAGCCCTACCCAATGGTTCGGCAACGTCAGGCCCGGGGATATCAAATACCGCGACGTGAACGGCGACGGGAAAGTTGACGAAGACGACCTTACCGCGATAGGTTACAACACCCTCGTGCCGGAAATTTATTACTCTTTCAAATTGGGAGCCGAATGGAAAGGGTTTGGGTTCAACGCATTATTCCAGGGCGCGGGCAACTATTCCGCAATATTGAACACACCCAGCGTATACTGGCCGCTTATCAATAATACGACGATATCGGACCACTATTACAATAACCGCTGGACCGCTTCAAATACCGACGCAAAATACCCGGCCCTGAGTTCGCAGAGCAGCAACAACAATTACCAGACAAACACCATCTGGCTGCAGGACCGTTCATTCCTCAAACTTCGTTACGTCGAGCTGTACTATAATTTCCCGAAGGGAATGTTGTCCAAAACCTCCTTTATGCATAACGCTAAACTTTACGTGAGGGGTGTGGACCTTGCATGTTTCGACAAGATCAAGATAGCCGATCCCGAATCATACGGAGCGACAAGTCCTCTCACCCGGAGTCTGGTAATAGGGTTAGCTGTCGGTTTTTAAGTAAAAAACAATGAATATGAAGATGAAATTCAAAATATTAGCGGCCGGTTTGCTGTTTGGCTTCGTCTTTTCGTCGTGCCACGACGAGATGACCTACAAGGAGAACACCGCTTACGAGAAAGACTATATCGAAGCCCACTATAAAAATGTCGTGGGGCTTATCAGCGATGTTTACCTCATGCTGGACTACGACCACGGGCAGGAGTATGGCGGGGCTATGCTGGCCTCGGCCACCGGCGAAG
>JAJQCA010000006.1 GCA_021202985.1 Alistipes sp. | reverse complement strand
GGCCACCGTCAGCGGAGCGGGCAGGTAGTCGCCTGCCGGAAAACACGGATAGTATGGAAGGGATGTTCTATACGGTGCGGTTTACCGGAGTTCGCCGAGGAATATATTTCCCGCCTCGATAAAGGCGGCGACGTCTTTCCAGAATGCTTTGCCGGCGCCCTCTTCAGGGGTGGCGGCATTGAGGCGGCTCAATATTGCGGTGCATTCATCCGAACCGAATTGCCTGAACAGCGGAAGCATCCGGTGGCAGATAGATTTGGTGGTACGGAAATCGCGGCGGAACAGCGCCGAGCGGAGGTTACGCATATCGTCCGCGGCGGCGGTTTTGAACGTGTCGATGATTTCCTGCAGCTCCTCCCCGTCGCCGAAAAGCTCGATGAGTGATGCCGGGATATTCCTTCCGGAGGGGTTTGCCCCGCCGGTAGGGCCGTAACGGGGCCTGGCGTCCGTAGTGGACCCGGTATCGACGGCTCCGCGCTCATTTTCATTTACCCCGTGTTTATCGGTCTCGGGTTCACCGGCGGCGACAGGCACCGACCCGCCGGAAGTGGGTGCTTCCCCGGTGGCCGCTCCTTTCCCGCCCGTGGTTCCCGACCCGGCGGCCGGATTGCCTTGTACCGTAGCGGTGCCGTCCGCAGTATCCCCGCCGGACGGGCCGCCCTGACGGGCGCCAGCCGCGTTGGCGGCCCTGCCGGCGACAGCCTCCAGCGACGAGAGCGAAACCGGTTTGGGAATATATGCGTCGAAACCGAGCTCGGCCGTGGAACGGGCGGTAAAATCGTGGTGGCCGGTCATTACCACGACCGGTGTCCCGGGACTGCGGCGGCGGACGGCTTCCAGCACGTCGGTACCTTTGTAATTGCCCATCTCCATATCGGTCACAACCATGCCGTAGCCCGAGATGTCGGTATCGCCGGAGACGATTCCGCCCGGATCGGAGGTGGACGATGCCCGGTGGCCCAGGGCCGCTGCCATGCCGGTGAGGATTTGCAGAAGTACCGTGTCGTCGTCCACGAAGAGAATCCGTCGGGACCCTTCGGGGACGGCGAAGTCCGAAATCCGGGCAGGCACCGTAACCTCCACCGTGGTGCCTTCACCGGGCGCGGACCGGATGTCCATCTCCCCGCCCAGCAGGTCGACCAGCCCCCGCACCACGAACATCCCGAAACCGTGGCCTTCGGCCATCGCGCTGTTCCGCTCCATCCTCTGGAACGGTTTGCAGATGCGCTCCAGCTCGCGGGCGTCCATGCCGGTGCCGGTATCTGTTACGGTGAGCCTGATACGGTCGCCTTTGAAAGCCGCGGCGAACCTCACGCCGCCCTCGGAGGTGTATTTCACGGCATTCGACAGGATATTAAGTAAAATCTGCCGCAGCCGCATCGAGTCCGCTTCCACGTAAAGCCCCGCCGGTATGCGCAAGGAGGTAGTGAACTCCAGTCCTTTCTTCAAAGCCTGCCGGCGCACCATGCCGGCCGTCTCCTCGCAGAAAGGCAGCAGGGCGAACGCCTGCGCCGAAGGCAGGGCTATTCCCTGTTCCAGGCTGGAAAACTCCAGAAGGTTGCCGATCAGCGCGTTGATATGCTTGCCCGAAAGCTCGGCCACGGCTATATCGCCCTCCTCCGGTTCGCGGCCCTGTTTCCATAGTTCGAGATAACCGAGGATGGCGTTTAGCGGGGTCTTTATATCGTGTGATACCGAAAGCAGCAGTTTGTGCCTGCTGGCCATAATCTCGCTGATGCGCCGGTTGGCCTGTTCGAGCTGCATCCGGGCCTGCTGGCCCTTGTTTGTGTCGTTTATTATCAGCACAATGAAAAAGGTGGCCAGCAGGAGGCTTATCATTATCCCGGCGAAGGAGTAGCGGTAATTCCGCTGGATTACGTCCTCGCTGTCCTCTATATGGCGTATGGTGGACCGTATCGTGGCGGTGTGGAAACGGTTGAGGACCTCTATGATTTGGGCGGAAATCTGCTGATCGGTCATTATCAGGCTGTTTATCTGCCGCTCCAGGGCGCGGATGTTGGACGAATAGCCGGTGCGTATCTGCTCCACGTAATCCATCGCGTCCGGGACGAGGCGAACCGAGTCCGGCTGGACGGTACGCAGGGTGTCGGTCCGCACGGTCATTACGGTGTCGCGCTCCGGGGTGAAGGCGCCCGAAACGCGCTCCCAGAAATTGGTCCTCCGCGGGGCCTCGAACGATTCGGGAACCACGGAAGTCACCAAAACCGTGTCCTGCACGATGACCGGCTCGTCATAGGTAAAAAGTTTCTGTATGGAGTCCACCGGGTTGTAGCTGGTGAGCTGGGTGTTGAGCCGGTAGACTATGTCGCCCTTCTGCCGCAGCAGGGCGCCGATTTCCATGATCGGGCCGAGGTTGGAAGTGTCGCCCGTCAGGCGGCTTAGGTAGGCCAGGGAGTCGAGCAGGGTCTCGGTCTCCTCCACCTTGCCGCGGAACGCCCTCAGGTGGGCGGCGTTCTTGGAGTTGAGGTATATATTGGCCGTGGACTGGGCTTCGGAAACGGAAAACACCACCTGGTTGGTGATTTTCAGCAGGTCGGAATAGTTTTCTATATGCCGCTTCTGGCTGCGGACGCTGCCGCTGAGGCTGTAAATATAGAGGCTGGCGGCGATACATATCACGGCTATCAGCATGTAGATGCCGATTGCCTTCCACCTTATGTTTTTTTCGTAACTGCCGGGCATATTCGCTGTCGATAAAGTTCCGGACCGCGCCGGATACCTTATATAATAAGGAAACGTTTTACGTCTTCCAAAAGTATAAAATTAATTACACACACCATTCCACATATATTCCACACCCGGGTGTGGAATATTTCCACACATTCCACAGGTCCGGCGCCGGGCGTTGAATTTTGGCACGGCCGGTTAAGTTATTTGGGGTTAATTGTTTATGTGGTTTGGAAGTCGGGTGCGGCTTCGTTGGCATACCGGTTGAATAGGTATAAGTGAGAACACGAATAATAGTTAACCAAAAAAGCATAACGATGAAAAAGGTAATTTTAGCAACACTTTTCCTTGCAGGTACGGCAGTTTTCGCTTACGCACAGGCTCCCGAAGGAGAAGAAGCTCCCCAGACTGAAGAACAGGCTCCCGAAGCTGAAGAAGCCGAAGCGCCCGCGGAAGGTTTCGTACTCTCAATAATCGAATCACCGGAAGGCGAGTGCGAAAGCGAATGCGAAGAAGCTAAGGAAGAAGAAGCCGCCGAAGAATATGCGCTGGTAGAATCGCCGGAAGGTGAAGAAGAAGCCCCGGCCGAGGAAGCCGAAGCGGAAGAAGCACCGGCTGAAGAATAGATATAAATGCACTCATTTCTTTAAAAGTTACAATAGGTTTGCGAAAAGGCGGCTCTCGTGCAGGGGCCGCCTTTGTTTTTGTCTGGTCCGGGGCAGATGCGGTGCCGACGGCGCCCGCAGGGGCCTGCCCGGTGATTTTTGTTTAGCGCAATCCGGCTTACGGGCAATCTGGCTTACGAGCCATGTGGCGCCCGGTACCGGCGTTTAGTTCTCAGAGGCCGGGAAGCGGAAAAAACATAAAACGGATTATCTTTGCAGCGTCACTTCCCGCCACGCCCCGGCATCGGGTTCCCTTCCCGGCGGCCGCGGGTGCAAAAATATCCGAACGATGAGCGAACAAATCAAACACGAGTGCGGTATAGCCATGGTGAGGCTGCGCAAACCGCCCGCATATTACCGTGAGAAATACGGACGCGCCAATTACGGCCTGGATCTGCTTTACCTCCTGATGGAGAAACAGCATAACCGGGGCCAGGAAGGCGCCGGAGTGGCCTGCATCAAGCTTGATGCCCGGCCCGGGAGCGAGTATATCTTCCGTGAGCGGGCCATGGGCAGCGGCGCCATCGGCGAGGTGTTCGCCAATATACACGCCGGGGTTAGGGAAGCCGCTGCGGCGGGTGTGCCGCAGGAAGAGTACCCGTTCCACGGGGAAGTGTACATCGGCCACCTGCGGTACAGTACCACCGGCCGGTCGGGGATTTCATACACCCACCCGTTCCTGCGGCGCAACAACTGGAGGATACGCAACCTCTGCATTGCCGGTAACTTCAACCTTACGAACGTGGACGAGGTGTTCGACATAATAGTCGGCCGGGGCCAGCACCCGCGCCATAATGCCGACACCTTTATAATACTCGAACAGTTGGGATACCTGCTCGACGCCGAGGTACAGCTGCTCCGAGACCGGTTCAAAACAGAGGAGGGGCTTATGGGCGAGGAGCTGAACGCCCGCATTGAGTCGCAGCTCGATATGCACAACGTGGTGCGTCGTGCGTCGGCAACGTGGGACGGCGGGTTCGTTATCTGCGGCTCGACGGGAAGCGGCGACGCCTTCGTGTTCCGCGACCGGTGGGGTATCCGCCCGGCGTTCTGGTACTGCGACGACGAGGTGGTCGTCGCAGCATCCGAACGGGCCGTAATACAGACCGTGCTCGACGTGGATACTGACCGGGTAAGCGAACTGGGCCCGGGGGAGGGGATGTTCATCGACCCGGCCGGGGAGGTAACCCTGGCGCAGGTGCTCGAGGCGGCCGACCCGCCGCGTCCCTGCTCGTTCGAACGAATCTACTTCTCGCGCGGGAGCGACCGCGATATATACCGCGAGCGTAAATCCCTGGGGCGCCTGCTGGTGCCGTCGATACTCGAAAGCGTGGATTACGACCTCGACCATACCGTATTCTCGTTTATTCCCAACACCGCCGAGGTGGCTTATTACGGGATGATCGAGGGAATGAACGACTACCTGAACAGGCGGAAGGCCGAAGCCATCGCTGCCCTGCCGCAACCCTCGCCGCAGGCCGTGGAGGAGATTCTCTCCCACACCGTCCGCACGGAGAAACTGGCCGTAAAAGATATAAAGCTCCGCACGTTCATCGCCGAGAACGACTCGCGGAACGACCTCGCCGCGCACGTTTACGATATAACCTACGGCACGGTGGAGGCCGGAGCCGACAGCATAGTGGTAATAGACGACAGTATAGTGCGGGGGACCACCCTCAGGCAGAGTATCGTGAAGATACTCGGCCGGCTGGACCCGGTGGATATAGTGATCGTCTCCTCCTCACCCCAGGTGCGCTATCCGGACTATTACGGGATTGATATGTCGCGGATGGGGGAGTTTATAGCATTCAACGCCGCCGTTGACCTTCTCCGGGAGTCCGGCAGGCAGGAGGTTATCGACTCGGTGTACCGCAAATGCAAAGCCCAGGAGGAGCTGCCCAAAGAGCATGTGGTAAACCATGTCAAAGAGATATACGCGCCCTTTAGCGACCGGGAGATTTCCGGGCGTATCGCCCGGTTGGTTACCCCTGAGGGGTGCCGGTGCGGGGTGAAAGTGGTTTACCAGACCATCGAAGGCCTGCACCGGGCGTGTCCCGACCACAGCGGCGACTGGTATTTCTCCGGGGATTATCCCACACCGGGCGGCAACCGGCTGGTGAACCGGGCCTATATAAACTGGTACGAGGGACGACGGCAGGACAGGTAGCCGCGGTGCCGGGTATTGGATGTCGGGTGTCGGGTAATGGGTGTCGGGTAACGGGTGTCGGGTGTTTAAAGTGGTTGCGTGGGGCCGCGGATTATGAATCGACGTCAACCGGAGGAATGGAATGATGTACCTACGTACCGACGAGGGAGCGTGGGCCCGTTAGGGACGGTTACAAAACCGGGCGGCGGAGCAACGATTACAAGACCGGGCGGCGGAGCAACGATTACGAGACCGGGCGGCCGGTGAGCAACGCCGCAAGTGTGGCATAGCAGTACGGCCGGTTGAAGTATTATGTATAAAATATAGATTCTTCGCTCCGCTCAGAATGACAATCTTCTCAGAATGAAAATCTTTTCCGAATGACAAACTTCTCCGAATGACAATCATTGCCGACTATGTCGTTAGGTGAACCGCTGGCTTTGTGTGCTTGCTTCGTGCGGAAAAAGTTCCGGACAGGCGAACGTGTTTACAAAGGGTCATATTGTATTTCCGGCCGAGGTTTCGTATATTTGTCGGCAACGTACAGATGATGCCCGTTCCGTTGCAGGAGCGGGTTTCTTATTCTTCCCGGGCCGGTCTGCCGTACCGGAACGGTTTGTGCGGATGCCGATAACGAACGAAGATTATCAGCTATGTATGACGAAAAATTTATGAGGGAAGCCATAGCGCTGGCCACCCGTAGCGTGGAGTCGGGCGGGGGGCCGTTCGGGGCCGTAATCGTCCGCGACGGGGAAATCATAGCACGGGCCTCCAACAGCGTCACTATCGATAACGACCCGACGGCCCATGCCGAAGTGAACGCAATCAGGGAAGCCTGCCGTCAGGCCGGAGACTTCAAACTGGATGGGGCGGAAATCTACTCCTCGTGCGAACCCTGCCCGATGTGCCTCGGGGCAATCTACTGGGCAGGAATCGGTACCATATATTACGGCGGCTGCAAATGTGACGCGGCGGATGCCGGCTTCGACGACTCGTTTATCTACGATGAAATCGCAGTTCCGCACGAGCGGCGCAAAGTACCCGCAATCCGGAAACTTTCCGACGAAGCCCTTCACCCGTTCCGGCTCTGGGCCGACAAGCCCGATAAAACTGAGTACTGAAAACCGTTCCCAATGGAGCTGGCTCCTCCACGATTAAGGTCCGGCCTGCCGGGGAGTCTATAGCTGTAATACCGGTGAAGGCGGCCTCCCGGGTCCGGGACCAGTCTTTCCACGATACGAAAAGGGTAGCACCGAAAGCACGGTACTACCCTTTTTATGTTGCGGATTCTTATGTCACGTATTCATCGCCCCGCAGACGTTTATAACCTGCCCGCTGACGTACGACGAAAGGTCGCTCGCAAGGAAAATACAGGTGTTGGCCACGTCTTCCGGGGTACCGCCGCGGCGAAGCGGTATCTGTTTGTACCAGCCTTCCTTGATTTCGTCCGATAGCTGGTCGGTCATTTCGGTGATAATGAACCCCGGTGCGATGGCGTTGGCGCGGATGCCGCGCGGGCCGAGTTCCTTGGCGATGGATTTGGCAAGGCCTATCATCCCGGCTTTGGAGGCCGAATAGTTCGCCTGGCCCGCGTTGCCCGATACGCCCACCACCGACGACATGTTGATAATGCTTCCGCCCTTCTGGCGCACCATTATAGGCGTCACCGCATGGATAAAGTTGAACGCCGATTTGAGGTTGACGTTTATAACCATATCCCACTGCTGCTCGCTCATGCGCATCATCAGGCCGTCGCGCGTAATGCCGGCATTGTTTACCAGTATATCTATCCGGCCGAAATCTTCGGCTATCTGCTTGACCACGTTTGCCGTATCTTCGAAGCTGGCGGCATTGGAGGCGTACGCTTTTCCTTTGACGCCGAGGTCGTTTATCGCTTTTTCGGTTGCGGCGGCGTTCTCGTCGACGGCAAGGTCCGTGAACGCTACGTCCGCGCCGGCTTCGGCGAATTTTATGGCGATAGCCTTACCGATACCGCGGGCGGCACCGGTCACGATGGCCACCTTTCCTTCAAGTAATTTCATATCTAAAGTTATTTGGTTAGTGTTCCAACGGCTACAAAAATAACAAAATTTTTGTAAGCCGTCCGCGTGTCGCGCCCTGGCGCGCGGTTTATGCGGACCATCCCGATATCGGCAGGGCCATAATCCGGCCGCCGGTCACTCCTTTCTATTGTAGTCCGTTATTTCGCTGCCGGTTTCGTCCAGCCGGAGGTTCACTACGAAGTAATGGGGCGAGAGTTCGAACAGCTCGTTCTCCATCGCGGCATCCACCTCGTCAGAGCCGCAAAACCGGTTTACACCGAACCTTTCGTCATACCAGAACGCCCCGAGCAATACCACTGGGGTTTTACGACCCGGTACGAACTCCTGCTCTTCGAACGGGCGTGAGGAGTAGGCTACGTACCGGTCGCTAATTTCCGAGGGTGTATAAGCGACATTATGCCGGGAATTACGAAAGAGACGTTATTCTTTTCCCTTAGTCCGCCGGCATTGAATATTACCGATTTTTCATCGTACATAAAGTTGTGGACCTCTGTCTCGCCATCGTAAATAACCCGGCGGATCGTAGGTTGGAAACGGAAAGTATCGGACTTTTTCAACTCCCCGTTCTCATACTCGTCGACGATGGCCTGTACGTTGTATGCCTGCCAGGTGTCCACCGGAAGGCGGAATTTGTAGAACTCGTAACCCAACTGGCCCAGGATATATTTTATTTCCCCGATACCTGTTTCCCCGTACGTTACCGCATTGGTGCCCGGTGTACGGGCGGTGAGGAGAGTGGCGGATAACGCCAGAAGGAGTAGCATCGACAGTCTTTTCATTCCGGTTATAATTGGTTATCGGCGATAAAATTATAAATAAATATAAAAGATCTTCCATTTATCCGACGGGAAAGGCATACGGGTATAATATTGTAGGATTTTGGAATGTATATGTGCCTGATATTGAAACTATAAGTTATATGGTTCCAGATGAAAATTCCATAAACAACCGATTTTTAAAAACGGAACGGGGAAAAATCAAAATCAAACCTCCGGTAAGAAATTCCATAATCGGATACGATATTCCATTTGGATTGGATTTTATAAAATCTAACTTGGCTGGACAAGAAGACAAGGGTGGCTTTATGCTCAGCAGGCAGGGATACCTTTGTATATAGAGCGTTTTATACCGAATACCATAAAGATATAGAACACTTTTACTAACCTTTTCTAACCTAACTTCTTATTATGGCAAAACACCTACTTCAGGGAGAAGGGGCGTCTTCTAACCGGACATCCCTCACTTTACGCAGGCTTTTGTTATTAGCCTCTTTCACACTTATCTCACTGGCCGCTTCGGCCCAGAACCGTACCATATCCGGGACGGTGGTGGATACCAAATCCGAGCCGGTAATCGGCGCAAGTATCATCATCGAGGGAACTACCCGCGGTATTACCACCGGGGCGGACGGGTCCTTCACACTCACCGATGTTCCCACCACCGGGAACCTGCTGGTGACCATGCTCGGTTACACGAACCAGACAGTGCCGCTTTCCGGCCAGACCAACTACCGTATAGTTATGGACGAAGGCGTGGAAATGCTGGAAGAACTCGTGGTGGTCGGTTACGGCGTTATGCGTAAGAGCGACGTAACGGGTGCCGTTATTTCCGTCAGGGAAGCCCAGCTGCAGGAACGTCCCGTAACCAATGCCTTCGAAGCCCTCCAGGGAAGGGCTGCGGGTGTGGATATCACAACGGGTGCCCGTCCGGGTGAACTGGGCCGTATCCGTATTCGCGGGGAGCGTTCCATAACCGCAACTTCCGAGCCTCTTTATGTGGTGGACGGTATACCCTTGCAGGGTAATACCGATATTTCGATGCTCAGCACTTACGATATCCAGTCGATAGAGATTCTCAAGGATGCCTCGGCGACTGCTATCTACGGGTCGCGCGGTGCCAACGGGGTCGTGCTCGTAACTACCAAAAAAGGAGAGGCAGGCAAATTCTCCATAACTTATAACGGCAGCGTGGCCCTGTCAACTTTGCAGGACAGCCAGGAGCGTTACAATGCGGCCGAATGGATCGATTTTACCCGCTGGGCCTACTACTATTCAAATCCTACCACTTACCCGCGGGCGGACCAGCCGACCAGGGATACCGACTTTCTTATGTTCGGTATGGACCCGTATGCATGGTCTAATGTGGAAAAAGGCTGGTCGGGCGGCTCATGGGACGGTTCGAAAGTACAATCAACCGACTGGACCGATTACGTCTCCCGGACCGGTATCACCCAAAACCACTCTATCGGCGTAAGCGGCGGTACCGATAAAATCAGTTCACGCGCTTCTTTCGGTTATGTGAACGAGCGGGGTACCATTTACGGACAAGGCATGGAGCGTTACAATTTCAATGTAACGACGGTTCTGAAGCCTAAGAAATGGTTCGAATTGGGCGCGAGCGTCACGGGCGCCTATACCGAACAGGATTACGGTATGGACCGGACAGGAGGTTCCAGCAACTCCGGCCCGCCGTCGGCTTACGCTGCCGCGCTGAGGCTTTATCCCTATGCCGTGCCGTACGATGACGACGGTAACCGTATCCTCAAGCCGGGTGGCGACGACGCCCTGAATACGGTTGTGGACGAGCATAAATATTCGACCAACAAACGTGAAAGGCTGCAGATAATCGCCAACGTCTACGCGCAGGTACAGCTGCCGGTGGATGGGCTTTCGTACAGGTTTACGTTCGGCCCCGGTTTCCGGTTCCAGCGCAACGGAATTTTTATCTCACCGGAATCGGCCGCCCTGGAAAGTACACTTAATTTAACCCGGTTAAGTAACAACAGGCAGACCAACTGGAATCTCCAGAACCAGATAAATTACCTAAAAACCATTGGCAAGCACCACTTCGGCGTTACACTGGTTCAGGAGGCGAGTAAGTACATCGAAGTAAGGGACAATATCAACGCCAGGAACCAGCCGGTAGAGGATGCACTGTGGAACAATATGGGCGCCATCGACCGTGCGAACGATCTGGATGGCATCGGTTCTGACCTTGTGGAAAGGCAGATAGCGTCTTACCTGTTCCGCGCCAACTACAGCTTCAACGACAGGTATATCCTTACGGCCACCGGCCGCTGGGACGGGTCGTCGGTACTGGCTCCCGGAAACAAGTGGGCCTTCTTCCCCAGTGTGGCCGTCGCATGGAGGATGGAGCAGGAGGAATTTATGAAGGGGATAGACTGGATTTACCAGATGAAACTGCGTGTGGGTTACGGTATCACCGGTAATGCGGCGGTAGACCCCTATACGACCATCGGTAATATTTTCTCATCTCTTTATCCGTACGGGGAAAACACATCCCGGTATTATTATATAAACGACCTGCTTGCCACGTCGAGCCGTAACAGACTTCCGGACTCCAGCCTCGGTTGGGAAAAAACTCACCAGTTGAATATCGGTCTCGACTTTTCGGTATTGAAATCGCGTATAAACGGTACGCTCGAATTCTATACCTCCCGTACCACGGATCTGTTGCTGGAAGCAAGGATACCCTCTATCACCGGTTACCTTACAACCCTGACCAACGTTGGTGAAACCAAGAACAAGGGTGTCGATATAACTCTCAACACGGTGAACGTCAGGGCAGGTGCATTCACATGGGAAACGAGCCTGAATATGGGCTGGCAGAGGAATAAGATTACCAAACTCTCCAACGGTAAGGAGGACGAGATAGACAACGAATGGTTCATCGGCCATCCGCTCGGCGTGTTCTACGGTTATGAAGCAGTCGGCATATGGAAAGAGGAAGATGCCAAAGAGATGGAAGAGTTCAATAAGAACGGCCATGAATTTACTGTCGGTACGGTGAGGATCAAGGACCAGAACGGCGATAATATAATCAGTGCCAACGACGACCGTGTCATAATCGGCAACAGGAACCCGACCTGGACCTGGGGTATGGGAAATACATTTACATGGAAAGGTATCGACCTGTCGGTAATGATAAACAGCCGTATGGGTTTCTGGACCAACGGCGGTGATATAAACGGCGGCGGAAAGTACATGTCCCGTAAAGTATCCTACTACAATGAGAACAATAAAGAAAACGCTACCCACCAGCGCCCGTTCAAAACGCAGGACGGCAGCGACATCACCCCGTACATCTCGGCTCTGACCTACTCGAAGGCTTCATATATAAACGTACGGCACATTTCCCTTGGCTATATGTTCCCGAGTAAGATTGTACAGAGATGGGGTATGGACAACCTGCGGGTTTACACACAGGTAGTAAACCCGTTCTCCATCTACCAGGCTTGCGATTTCAAGAATATGGACGTGGGCCGGGAAGGTAACGAAAGCTCGAGTACGCAGGGTAACTACCTGTGGAACCGGCAGTTTATTTTCGGTATATCACTCAGTTTCTAACGGTTAATGATTGTTATAACTATGAATAACGTTAAAAATATTTTTGCAGCCACGCTGGCAATAGGTATGACTGCATTCAGTATAGTGTCGTGTACGAACGACTTTCTGGACGAATACAAATCGACGCTTCTGACCACTCAATATTTCGATACGCCGGAAGGCCTGCGTGAGATGGCGGCGGGCCTGCCGAACGCGTTCCGCCTTCACAGCGCCCATGAGTACAGCTACCCGATGACCAACTACGGTACGGACGAATTCACAGTAGGTAGCGACTCGGCGGGAGAGCCGTGGAACAACTACGATGCACGCCTGCAATCGACCGTAACGAGTTCTACGAACCCTACCCACCCGCAGGACTTATGGGACCCGGCATATGTTTCATTGAGTACGGCAAATATAATTTTGGATAAAGCCCCGACGGTTCTCGAAGGAGAAAGCGATCTTGTTACTATTATGGCGGAAGCCCGTTTCGTCCGTGCATGGATCTATTTTTGGATGGTACAGCAATGGGGTGGGGTACCGCTTCTCACAGAACCGGTAACCGGCCTGCAAAGGGAATTCGAAAGGGCGAGTGTGGAGGAGGTCCTGACACAGGTGATAGAGGACTTCACATATGCTTATGAGAACCTGGTGAATGTTGCATCTCCCATACCGGGGAAAATTTATAAGGATGCCGCCGCGCATTACCTGGCTAAGGCTCTGGTATACCGCCAGTGTGAAATCCACGAAGGCCAGTTCAGCGCCACGAAGGATGCTGACCTTGCCGAGGCCCTGCGCCTTTGCGACGAGGTGATCGGAAACCGCCAGCTCGCTCCCGATTTTATGGACCTGTGGGATTACTGGGGTCCGGACGGTGCGAACGAATCGCTTAATGAAATAATACTGGCTGCACAATATTCGGAGCAAAGCTCAGGTGCGCAGGGGCGTTATACCAATATGCTGTGCCTCCAGTTCGTTTCTATTTACCAGAATTGGCCGGGTATGATTCGTAACCTGGAAGGTGGACGTGAATTTGCACGTTTGCGTACAACGGATTATGCAATGGATGTATACGACAGGGTAAACGATTCGCGTTTCTGGAAAAGTTTCCGTACTACACAAACTGCCAATTCTTCTGAGGTTAAAGGTTTTGAAGCAGGTCCTATCGAGATTGGACAGGTGTCTGTGATGTATATTATCAACGATGCCAACGACTACCTGCGTTTCAAGCATGATGGTTCCGGACTCGACAGGGCTTACAGCGGTCAGGTTCCCCCGCTTCATCTCATTGCTGACGGTAGTGGCGGTTATGAATATATAAAGAGCAAGATATTGCTTCCCAACGAACCCGGTGCGGAGAACCTGGTGCCCAATGTGATTCCTCGTTATCGTGAAGCGTACGACGATAAAGGCAACCCCATTTATTACGGTTTCCCGTTAGAGCAAGCCAATTCAGTATGGCCCACATTAAGCAAATATCTCGACGGAGCCAGGAAGTCTTTCAATGATGAGGGAAGCCAGCGGGATGTTATAAAGGCCCGCCTTGCGGAAACCTATCTGCTTGCAGCGGAGATAAAAGTTCGTCAGGGGCAGTACCAGGCGGCGATAACCGATTATATTAATCCAATTCGCCGTCGTGCCGAATACAAGAGCGGTGAGGACCGTGCACAGCAAAAACACGGAGGGCAGGCCTATGTGGAAGCGGTAAATCCTACCGAATGGCTGACAAGGCCATCGAGTTTCTGTCCGGTGAATACTTACTACGTTTCCAATAATATTCCGGAAACCTATGCGCCTTCGGATCTTACCATAACCAGCTATACTTCGCTTCCGCCCGAAGACGAGGCGATTATAGCGGCTTTGGGTTATACCTCCGATTACGACAGGATGCTTTGCTTCATTCTTAACGAAAGGTCGCGCGAACTTATGGGCGAACTCCTGCGTTGGGAAGACCTGGCGCGTACCAAAACACTTATAGACCGTGCCCTGACGTTTAATATGGAGACGGCCCGGAATGCAACCATTAAGGAGCACCATTACCGCCGTCCTATCCCGCAGAGTTTCCTGGACGAGGTGTGGAAAGACGGACGCCCGTTGACTGCGGCCGAGAAAAAGGAGATGCAGAATCCGGGGTATAACTAATCATTTTAACTAAAATTAAAAATGATGAATAATTTTAAGAAATTAGGTGCATTGCTTCTGGTAGTAGTCACCGCATTGGCATGTGGTGATTTGTTAGAAGAGAATCCCGGCGCCGGTAATGAAGATTTTGACGGAACACGGTCTACGGAATCCGAAATAACCGACTACTATTGGTATCAGGGTAAGAAAATACCACTGACAGCCAACAAAGAATATGTTAATGTTATTCTTGATGAAGAATTTTCAAAATCCCCTGCGTCTGTATTTGTGGAGGATTCAAATTTTCAAATTATTGAGAATGACAACCATCATGGAATTATTAAATTGAAGTTTACAGATAATTCCACAAGCTTAACTAATTATACTTCAAATAAGAGTGATCTGATAAAGAAAGGTCACATTAAATATGTTTTGCCTTTTTATGAGAGAGGGAACGGATCCGAGCCAATAGGGACTTCAGATATTTTCTATCTCAAATTGAAGAATGCAGATGATTTGGTCTTATTAGAGGCTATAACAAAAGAGCATGGTGTTAAAATTGTGAAAGACGTACCATACACACCATTGTGGTATATACTAACAATAAATGGTTCTGATTTTCAAAATGCAATAGAGGCCAGTAACTGGTTTTATGAAACCGGTCATTTCGATGATGTCGACCCCGCGTTTATGTTTGATTTCCGTACCAATTCGACTAATGATCCTCTCTTTGACCAATTATGGGGGTTAAAGAATAATGAATATTACGGAATCGATATTAATGTAGTCAATGCTTGGAACACCACCAAAGGTGCCGGTATCAATATTGCAATTGTGGATCAAGGTATCGACCCTAACCATAATGACCTGGCGGGAAATTTCCATGCATCGAGTTTCGACGCACAAAGTGGCACATCACCGAGTGTGTTTATTGCGGGGAATTATCATGGAACACACGTAGCCGGAACTGTTGCAGCGGTTGGAGATAATAATCTGCAAGTAGTTGGTGTGGCTCCCGAATCAAAGATTCTAAGAGTTAGCCATGACCTGAAATCTAATAATGTGAAAATTTCATCGGAACTGGCAAGTGGTATAAACTGGGCTTGGCAGGCTGGAGCGGATGTTATATCCAACTCTTGGGGTGATCAGGGAGGTAGCATGTATAATCAACTTCATAGTACTATTTTGGAACAAGCCATAATAGCAGCAATGAACAACGGGCGTTCAGGAAAAGGAGCGGTTGTGGTATTTGCTGCAGGGAACTATGCCCCCGTCATGGACTATCCTGCAAATTTTCATAAAGATATTTTAACAGTAGGCTCTATAGACAAAACCGGTAAGAGATCCTCATTCTCTGGTTACGGTAATACTATAGATGTAGTGGCGCCCGGTGAGAATATCTTATCAACATTACCTGGTAATGCTGTCGGGGTAATGAGTGGTACGTCTATGGCGGCACCCCATGCGGCGGGCGTGGCAGCACTTGTGCTCTCCGTTTCTCCTCTTTCCACGGGTCAACGGGTCCGGGATATTATTGAAAGCAGTTGTCGAAAATTATCCGGATATTACTTTTCTGCGTATAATACAAATGGCACCTACAATAATGAGGTAGGGTATGGTTTAGTCGATGCCTATGCTGCGATTAATAAAATAATGAAAACAGGAATCGATTTTACTCTTGTGAACAAATCAAAAATAGACATTTCAGGGATTTATATCGGACTTACAGGTAAGGTTGGAGGCAAAACATATACTTTCATTAGTTCGGATCCGGGTTGGATAAGACCCGGAGAGACAACAGGTCTACCCGCATATGGAGGTATGGACGTGTCATTGCCTCCCGGGTCTAAGGTTACGGACGTGACGTTAGAAATATATGCTGCTACTTGGGATGACCAAATTTTAACTATCAACTCATGGATTCAGGAAAGGTCGAGTAAAATCACATATTTCAATTTTTATGGATATGGTAAAACGGTTTTCATATCACAGGAGGATATAACTTTTCCATTAAACGGTGATAGGTTAATGCTGAATATTACTATGGAATAAGAAGTTGTTATCATAATTGAAAGGGGAGGCTCGTTACGCCTCCCCTTTTTTGTAAAATCTCAGATACAAAGGTATTAGTTTTTGTTCGGATTCTCATTTGATAACAAATTCCTTGTCTTTATCTCATATTTCCACCCCCGCCTTCGTGTGTACAGGACGGTGAGGGCGATGCTGAGGATTATCGTAAGGGTGCGGAAGATATTTGCGGTAAGGTTGCCGGCGGCGGTTGTGGAGACGGCGAAAATCATCCAAGAGAGGTTCATCAGGATGTGGAGCCATGCCACAGTCCAGAGGTTGTAGTTCCACTCGGCGTAAATCCAGCTGTAAAGCAGCGCCGCGCCGAATGTTACCCCGAAGGATGCCAGAGCCGACAACGGGTCGTGGCCCTGGTAGAGATGCAGCGCGCCGAATATCAGCCCGTTGACCAATACTGCCGGAATGAACCCCCACCGGCAGTACCGGAAGAGTAGCCCGAACAGCACTCCCCGGAAAAACAGTTCCTCCAGAAACCCGGCAAGGAAAGCGCCGGAAACAATCGTGTCCGCGCTTATTGCCCGGTTTAAACCGCCCGTCATCGCGTAGCCGATGAACATGGGAAGCGTGGCTGTTATGGCGAACAGAAAGCCGGAAGGGAAACCCCGCAAGGTAACCCCCAGCGGGTTGCGCGGCATTACCCCATTACCTTTCTTAGCCGAGGTGAGCAAAAGCCGTAAACTCAGCCCGGCAAGGATAAAACCGGGGATGTATTTTACCAACAACCGGATGCTTTGAGGAACGGGGAGGCCCGTAAATGCGGACAATGGTAAGGGCACCCTGTCAAACCAGATTATAAAAATTAAAAATGGGAGCAGAACGTAAAGTGACTTTTTCATCGGGCCGGCGGGAGAGTATTTTCTTTTCAGGCACATCCGGGCGGGCGTTTTAAAAATCCCCGGGGCGACTGCAAAATTAGACCTTTTTTTATAATTTTACATTTCGATATACGTAACTATTAATTCTGCATACAATGGAGAGGGATACACAAGTTTTCGACCTTATAGGTCAGGAGAAGGAGCGCCAGATGCGCGGTCTGGAACTTATTGCATCGGAGAACTTCGTCAGCGACCAGGTTATGGAAGCGATGGGTTCGGTGCTGACTAACAAATACGCCGAGGGGTATCCCAATGCACGTTATTACGGCGGATGCGCCGTGGTGGACAAGGTGGAGCAACTGGCTATTGACCGCCTTAAAGAGTTGTACGGGGCGGAGTATGCCAACGTTCAGCCCCACTCGGGGGCGCAGGCCAACATGGCCGTGTTCCTGGCGGTGATGAAGCCGGGCGACACGTTCCTCGGGCTGGACCTCGCACACGGGGGGCACCTCTCGCACGGTTCGCCGGTGAACTCTTCGGGCATACTTTACAAAGCGGTAGGTTACAAGGTGGACGAGCAGACCGGTGTGATCGACTACGATATTATGGAGCAACTGGCCGTGGAGCATAAGCCTAAACTTATAGTCGGCGGCGCCTCGGCATACAGCCGCGAGTGGGACTACGCCAGGATGAGGCAGATAGCGGACAAAGTGGGCGCGCTCTTGATGATAGACATGGCCCACACCGCGGGGCTTATTGCCGCAGGGGTACTCGAAAATCCTGTTCCGCACGCCCATATCGTAACCTCGACAACACATAAGACACTGCGCGGTCCGCGCGGGGGGATAATCCTGCTGGGCCGTGATTTCGATAACCCGTGGGGGCTGACCACACCGAAGGGCGAGGTGAAAAAAATGTCGGCTCTCCTTAACTCGGCCGTTTTCCCGGGTGTACAGGGCGGGCCGCTGGAGCATGTGATTGCGGCGAAGGCCGTGGCGTTCGGTGAAGCGCTAAAGCCCTCCTACCAGGAGTACCAGAAGCAGGTGGTTAAGAACGCGCAGGCACTTGCCGCAGCTTTCGTTAAACGGGGATACAAAATTATCTCGGGCGGAACGGACAACCACCTGATGCTAATAGACCTGCGTACCAAATTCCCTGAGCTGACCGGTAAGAAGGCCGAGATAGCGCTCGGTGAGGCGGAGATAACCACGAATAAGAATATGGTGCCGTTCGATACCCGCAGTCCGTTCCAGACCTCCGGTATCAGGGTGGGGACCCCGGCCGTAACCACGCGGGGCCTTAAAGAAGAGCATATGGACACCATTGCCGAACTGATTGACAGGGTGCTTTCGGACCCGGAGAACGCCGATGTTAAAAAGGCGGTCGCCGGAGAGGTCGAGGCTATGATGTCGCAGTACCCGCTGTTCGGGTGGTAGAACGGACGAATTCTCAGCAAAGCCCCGCCGGTTTTAAGGCGGGGCTTTGCTATGGGGCTATGGGTGTAATCCGGCGTGAAGACTAAAACATTTCGGGACCTGTTTTGGGTAGACGTCAGTGGAGTAAAGGATTCCGGCGCGGATCTTTTTTATACCGGATTTTCTTGGGCTGATACAGGGTATGGTCGGAAATTATCCACATTAGTATGGATTATAAATCGTATTGGTTCTGCCGTACGGTGAAGGCAGGATTTTAAAATGTCTGATGATTATAATAACGGTGGCAAATTTCGTGTGACAATGAAGAAAACCAACGCCATGCGCCTGCTCGACAAGGCAGGTGTGCCGTACGGGGTCATCTTTTACGACTACGATCCTGACGACCTGTCGGCCGTAAAAGCTGCGGCCGCACTCGGTGTGGAACCGTCCGCGCTGTTTAAAACGCTGGTGCTACGTGGCGAGCCCGGCGGTGTGTTCGTCTGCATGGTGGCCGGGGACGATGAGGCGGACCTGAAAAAAGCGGCCGCGGCGTCGGGAAATAAGAGAGCCTCGATGGTGGCGGTTAAGGAAATACAGGGCCTGACCGGTTACATCCGCGGAGGCTGTACGCCTGTGGGGATGAAAAAACCGTATCCCGTGTATATCGACAGGGCGTGTATGTCGAAGGGTATAATTTATATAAGCGCCGGCACGAGGGGTGTTCAGATAAGGATTGCGGTGGATGACCTTATCGCTTATACCGGTGCCGTGGTGGCGGAACTGGTATGATTTTCCGCTCCCGTTCCGGGCGGAGGGCGAATCCCCGAGCCGGCAGTTTTGTGTTGAATATACCATTCGGAAGAATACGTGACCCGGGTCTTACGGCTGCATTCTTAGTAGTGATAACCCATTTCTACCGGATGTCAACCTGTGCAATGCGAGGCCGGGGATGGTGCGGCCGATACGGATAAGGCGGTCGTAAACGCGGGCTAAAAGGCAGGCTTTAAATGGGGTCACTACTCCGGTGGCCCGCCCGGGTTGGGAGGCCGGGACTTCAAATCGGCTCACACTCCGGTGGCCCGGTTCCTCTAAAAAAGTCGGAATTATTTTCCCCAATTCTCTCGGTCGAGGGTCCGGTAGTTTACCGCTTCGGCGATATGGGCGGTGGCGATAGTATCGCTGCCGTCGAGGTCGGCGATGGTGCGGGCGATGCGGATAATGCGGTCGTACGCGCGGGCGGACAGGCCGAGGCCCTGTATGGCCCTCTCCAGCAGGGCGGAGCAGTCCCTGTCCAACGGCGCGTATGTGCGCAGCATGGCGCTGTTCATCATAGAGTTTGTGTGGACCCCGTACAGATTGCGGAACCGTTCCGACTGGACTTCCCGCGCTCGTCCTACGCGCCGCCGTATATCCGCGCTCCCTTCGGGGCGGTCGCCGGAGGAGATCTCCTGCAACGGCACCGGGGCGACCTCGATATGTATATCTATACGGTCGAGCAACGGGCCTGAAAGCCGGGCCATATACTTGGCGACGCTTCC
Organism: Alistipes sp.; assembly: GCA_021202985.1. Taxonomy (GTDB): domain Bacteria; phylum Bacteroidota; class Bacteroidia; order Bacteroidales; family Rikenellaceae; genus WRDF01. The sequence continues at coordinate 78,892 of JAJQCA010000006.1, read as the reverse complement.
CGGGGTGCAGGTGCATTCCTTGCCCGGATGGTTGTAAAACCCGCACGGGCAGGGATTCATCGCCGCAACGAGCATAAAGTTGGCAGGGTAGGTGACGGTATATTTAGCACGGGAGACCGTGATACACCTATCCTCCAAGGGCTGGCGTAGCACCTCCAGCGCCGTACGGCCGAACTCGGGAAGTTCGTCCATAAAAAGCACCCCGTTGTGGGCCAGCGAAATTTCTCCCGGCTGTGGGTTCGACCCGCCGCCTACGAGCGCCACCTGCGAGGCGAGATGGTGCGGGCAGCGGAACGGCCGGCTGTGCATCAGTCCCTCCACCGCGCCCGGTTTACCGGCTATGCTGTGTATCTTGGTAGTTTCAAGGGCCTCCTCCGGCGTCATCGGCGTCAGGATGCCGGGCAGGCGCCGGGCGAGCATCGTTTTCCCCGAACCCGGAGGTCCTACCATAAGGATGTTGTGGCCTCCGGCGGCGGCGACCTCCAGTGCGCGTTTGGCGTATTGCTGGCCTTTGACGTCGCTGAAGTCCTCGGCGAATGTGTCGACCGTATCCCCATGCACCGGTGTAGCCGTGAGATCGGCAACGGAGTCAGGTACCGGCCGCCCGGAAATAAAGCCGGCGGCTTGCGCGAGGTCTTCGGCCGGAACTATTTCCAGCCCCTCCACTACCGAGGCCTCGGCGGCGTTTGCGGCCGGGAGGATTATCCCGGCGAACCCTTTCTCGCGCGCCGTCACGGCTATGGGCAGGATTCCCCGAACCGGTTTAAGTTTCCCGTCCAGCGACAGTTCGCCTGCGATCAGGTAGAGCTCCAACCTCTCGGTAGCTGCCTGACCCGTGGCGGCGAGGATGGCAAGGGCTATGGGCAGGTCGAATCCGGTGCCCTCCTTGCGGATATCGGCCGGGGCGAGGTTTACCACCATCCGCCGGCCGCTCATCTTGTAACCGCTGTTGTCGAACGCGGAACGGATACGCTCCTGGCTCTCCCGGACGGCGTTGTCCGGAAGCCCGACCAGATACATACCTATGCCGGGAGATATATTTACCTCTACGGTGATTACCACGGCGTCGATACCGACCACCGTGCCTGAATAGCATTTTACGAACATTCCGGAGTCCGGATTTGGGTTAGTTTGCCCGCCTGACGGTCCGGCGGGTTATATTAAATTTTATAGTAGTCTTTTAAGGGCGCTGGTGAAGAATTTGCTGTTTGTAAACTTCCTTCGCCTGTTCCCGCTCGTTCGGATGACAATATAGCGATTCCGTTCTGTAATATCATTCCGGGCGGTTGTCCAGGAATCTGCATATTTTACAATGCAAATACGAAATGTTTCAATCCAACCTCCCCGGGGTAGCCTTTCCGGGGCCGGCCCCCGTAAATAATGGGTGCTGATACTTTTAACCATCCGCTTTATCACGCCTTACCGTGACAGGTGAGCGGGCCGCCGGGGCCGGGTGGCACCCCGCGGGAATTCGTTCACATCGGTTTACTTTATCGCCTATATTCGATGCCGTACCTGACGACGCGGGACCGTCCGCCCGACGCTTACCGTTTTAGAACGGAGCGTCTCCCATTCCACCGCCGTTGCCGCCGAACGTCCCCCCGAATCCGCCCGCATTGCCGTTACCCGGCATTTCGAACTCCGAAGCGGCAGGGGCTATGGATGGGCCGCCGAACGGGTCGTCGTTCCCCAGCGAGCTTTCCATCGATGTGTATCCGCCCAGCTCGTCCTCGTCGTAGTCCATAAAGCGGGCCTGCTCCTTGCGGAACCTGAGTTTCACCGTGTCCACGGCGCCGTTACGGTGCTTGGCGACTATTATCTCCGCCAGACCGGCCGTGGGCAGTCCGGCCTCGTCCACGTTCATCCCGTAATACTCCGGGCGGTGGATAAAGGCTACCAGGTCGGCGTCCTGCTCGATGGCGCCAGATTCGCGCAGGTCCGACAGCTGCGGCCGCTTGCTCCCCGTGCGCGACTCCACCGAGCGGTTCAACTGCGAAAGGGCGATAATCGGGATATTCAGCTCCTTGGCGATGGCCTTGAGCGACCGCGATATCGAAGCCACCTCCTGTTCGCGGTTGCCGCGCGTCTCGGTGGTGCCCGTCATAAGCTGGAGGTAGTCGATTATTATAAGCTGGATATTGTACTGTTTTTTGAGCCTCCGTGCCTTCGAGCGGAACTCGAATATTGACAGTGCCGGGGTGTCGTCGATAAAGAGCGGCGCCATGCCCAGCGGTTTAATGCTCGATTCGAGGTGCTGCCACTGCTCCTGCGTAAGCTGACCGTTGCGCACATCGCGGGAGTCCAGACCCGATTCGGCAACGACAAGGCGCAGCATTAGCTGCGTGGCGCTCATTTCCAGCGAGAAGAAAGCAACGCCTTTTTCGTAGTCGATAGCCACGTTGCGCGCCAGTGAAAGCACGAACGCAGTCTTACCCATCGACGGGCGGGCGGCGATGATTATAAGGTCCGAAGGCTGCCAGCCGAGCGTGAGCCGGTCGAGATGGGTGAATCCGGTGGCCACCCCGCTGAACCCTCCTTCCCGTTTGGATGCCTCCTCGATGGTCTCCATCGTTTTCTGAAGGATGTCTTTGGCCTTCTGTACGTCGCGTTTTATATGGCCTTCGGCCACTTTGAAAATCTCGCTCTCGGCCGAATCTATAAGGTCCGTGACGTCGATCGACTCGTCGTACGACCGTTTCTGTATCTCTGTAGAGGCGCGGATCAATTCACGCTGTACGTATTTCTGGGCTATTATCTTGGCGTGGAATTCCACATGGGCCGCCGAACCGACTTTCTGCGTAAGGTCGGCAAGGAATCCCGCACCGCCCACGGCCGCGAGTTCCTTCTTTTGTTTCAGCTTTTCGGTGACGGTATAAAGGTCGATGGGCTTCAGCTCCATCGAGAGTTCCGAGATTGCCCGGTAGATGGTCCGGTGGGCTTCCTTGTAAAAAGCCTCCTCGGTAAGCACCTCCTGTACGGCTATGGCGGCTTCCTTTTCGAGCATCAGGGCGCCAAGCACCGCCTCTTCCAATTCGACGGCCTGCGGAGGCAATTGCCCGGCAGAACTGACGTCCGTCATGGATTGGTAAGCCTGTTTATTATTTGCCGAAGGGGTATATTTTTTAGCCATCTTGTCAAGGGTGAAAAAGGAGTGTAAAGGTATGCAATCGGCCCCGGTTTTGCAAGCCGCGGCCTGCCGTGCGGTCGGATAAAGGTCGGATACCTTATGATACCCTAACGGCATTGCCTTAACGACCTTTCGGGAATCTTTTCGCACGGTGCCTTGCGATACTAAATTACGCTGAAAACACAGACCGACACAGAATACAGGCTTGCGGGTCGTTGTGGAGAAACCTGTTTCGCCCCTCGTTTTTGTCCTGACCATCGGACAAAAGTGTCCGTTTTCGGACAGTTGTTTGTAGGGATAGGTGCAGTAAATCAGTATTTTAGGTGTTTGGCATGCCGGATGCAGCCGCCATTGCCAAAATCTCTTATAAATGGACAGAGAAATATCCCGGGATGTAATTTCCCGTAGAAGAAAAAAGCTTTTTATAAAAATTGGAATCGGAGCGGTCACGGTAGGGGCGGCTGTTTTCGCCGTGACAAGGCTGTTCGATCCCAGTATTCCGGCCCTTTCTCTTTCTGTGGGAACCGTTGACCGGGGGGGCGATAGAGATATCGGTCAGTTGCGCCGGGACGGTCGTGCCGTTATTGGAAGAGGTGGTATCGGCTCCGATAAACAGCCGGATAGTGGAGGTCTACAAAAACACGGGAGACAGTCTGAGGGCGGGAGAACCCATCCTGAAATTGGAACTTTCGGAGATAGAGACCCAATACCGACAAAAGCTCGACGAGCGGGAGATGATGGCCAGCAAACTCGTACAGTTGCGGGTCCGTACCCGGAACACCATTTCAGAACTCGAGATGCAGCAACAGGTGGCCTCCATGCAGCTCGACCAGTATGCGGCCGATCTGGAAGGCGAGAGATACCTCCATGAATTGGGCGCTGGGACGGCCGATAATGTCCGCCGGGCCGAACTGGTATACAAAGAGAGCAAATACCGCCTCGACCAACTCGCCCAAAAGATAGAGAACGAACGCAGCAGTGCCGAGGCGGAACTCCGGTTGCACGAACTGGAGTTGAGTATCCTCGAAAAAACCATCGGGGAACAAGCCCGGCTGTTGAACCAGGCCCGGGTAATGTCGCCCCGTAACGCAATCCTTACTTTCATAAACAACCAGGTCGGTTCGCAGGTGGGCCAGGGTGAAAGGCTCGCCGTGATTTCGGACCTGAGCAGTTATAAGATAGAGGCGGAAGTCGCCGAACGTCACCGTGAAAAACTATCCTATGGCGCCCCCGTGCTCATCCACCTTCCCGTAGGCGATATCCCCGGCAGGATACAAAACATCAATCCGGCGGCCGCCGGGGGTGTACTGAATTTCACGGTCGTCCCCGACGACCCGGGCAGTCCGGGTCTGGCGAGCGGTATGAAGATAGACGTCGACATTATTTTCGGCTTTAGGCAGGACGTGTTGCGGGTGCCCAACGGCAAATGGTATGAATACGGCCGGGGCGACTACATGGTGTGGGTGATGGACGAAGGGATGGCCGTGCAGCGCAGGGTAAGCGCCGGTGACGGCGGTTCGGGCCATGTTGAGATAATTTCGGGCCTTTCGGAGGGCGAAAGGATAATAATTTCGGATATGGAAAGGTTTGCCGGCAAGAAGTCGGTGAAGATAAAATAACATCTCCGCGTTACCGCCACGGCAATCTTATGATTGGGACAGCCGGCCTTACCGGGCGGACCTCATGATAAAAGCTACCACACACTTAAACTATAAAAAACACTTTAAAAAAATCAGATAACCATGTCCATCATCAGCGTTGAACAAATAACCAAAATTTACCGGACCAAAGAGGTCGAGACCGTAGCCCTGGACAATGTAAGTCTCGAGATAGAAAAGGGGGAATTCGTTTCCATAATGGGTCCGTCCGGGTGCGGTAAGAGCACCCTGCTAAATCTGGTCGGCCTGCTCGATGTGCCGAGCGAAGGGAAAATAATCATAAACGGTACGGAGGCCTCTTCGATGGCCGACCGTAAAATGGCTTCATTCCGTAACTCGACCCTCGGGTTCGTGTTCCAGAGTTTCCACCTCATAAACTCTCTTAACGTACTCGACAATGTGGAACTCCCCCTGCTATATCGCAAGGTAAGTGAACGGGCCCGCCGCGAAAAGGCAAAAGAGGTGCTGGAGAAGGTAGGCCTTTCGCACAGGACTAAACACTACCCCTCGCAGCTCTCCGGTGGCCAATGCCAGCGGGTGGCCATCGCCAGGGCAATTGTCGGAAATCCCGCAATTCTTCTGGCCGACGAACCCACCGGTAACCTGGACAGCAGCATGGGGGCCGAGATCATGTCTATCCTCCACAACCTCAACAGTGAGGGAACGACCATAGTTATGGTTACCCATGACGAACGGAAGGCCCGCGAAACAACCCGCACCATCCGTTTCTTCGACGGCCACAGGATAAACTAACCCATAGTACCAAACACCGATGTATAAAGTATATCTCAAACAGGCGGTCGCCCTGCTACGGCAGAACCCCTTCATAAGCACGGTATCCGTAGTCGGGACCGCCCTGGCCATTATGATGGTCATGACACTTATCGTCACCCAGGAGATAAGGACCACCACGGCTGCACCGGAAATAAACTCGGACAGGATATTGACTATGCGCGTCCAATACCTTAGCGACACCGCCCGGAATTCAATGTCCGGCGGTAATATTTCGATGGAGAACGGCCGTTTACTAAAAGGGCTGGCAACACCCGAACTTATATCGATACAGGGAGTCGGGACTTTGGAGCAGCCTGTGAACCTGCCGGGCGAGACCTCGGCCCGGAATTACACGATACGGCTCACCGACGGCAATTACTGGGAAATGTTCCGGTTCAAATGGCTTGCCGGGAGGCCCTATGGGGAGGAAGAAGTGGATGCCGGGGTGGCCGACGCCGTGATAGATTCCCGGGTGTCCCGCGAACTGTTCGGGGAGGCCGACCCGATTGGAAAGACCATCGTGGTCTCGTTCCGGGAGTACCGGGTAACCGGGGTGGTCGATGTAGTGTCGCCTGTCTTCCCCAACGCTTACAGCCGGATATGGTTACCTTACACTACTCAGGATATAACAGGGATGCAGTTGTTATTGCTCGCCCGGGACAGGGGTGATTTCCCGGCCATCGACAGGGAGGTTCGGGAGGTGGAATATAACTTCAATATTGCAAACGCTCCCAAAACTATCTGGTTCATGGGTCCGGAATCCCGGAAATTTATGTCCCTCGAGGTCTGGGCGAACGATACGGAAGGCTATGCCCGGGCGAAGAAGAGAACATTAGCGATTCGCGGAGCGGTAATAGCTTTCCTGCTGTTGATACCGGCCGTTAACCTTGCAGGGTTCAGCCTTGCGAGGAGCCGTAAGCGCACCATGGAGATAGGAATACGCAAAGCTTTCGGCGCCCGCAGGGGAGTGATAATGGTTCAGGTCCTGTTCGAGAATTTCATCACCTCGCTGTTAGGCGGCTTCCTGGGGTTGGGGCTTTCGTATGCGGTCATACTTACGTCGCGTGCCTGGCTGCTCGATATCCCGTCCGGGAGCGAAATTCCGTTCCGGTCCCTGTTTTCGGTTCCGGTGTTCCTTGCCGTATTGCTGTTCAGCCTTATCCTGAACCTGCTGTCGGCCGGTATCCCGGCTTACCGTTCTTCCGCAATGTCGATAGTCAACTGCCTAAACCGTAACGATAACAAAAAATGATAAAACATATCTTCAAACTGCTCTGGAGCGAGCGCCGGGCCAATGCCTGGCTGCTGGCCGAATACATACTCGTCTTCACGGTCCTGTGGTTCTGCACGGATTTAATATATACCATTACCAAGGCCTCCATGACGAGTATCGGGTACGATATTACCGACACCTATAAACTTAACATGCAGCAGAAATCCGAATCGGTACTTGCCGCAGCCAACGACGGGGAGACTCCGGAATTCGACCGGTCGGAGGTTTTCCACACTTTCCTCGACAGGGTAGAACGGCATCCGGACGTGGAGGCCGTCTCCTTCTCTCTCTCCGCGCTGCCATACTCCACCGCCTCTTCCAGTATAGGGGTTACGGTCAATTCCGACTCGATGTTGCACAATCTTATAGTTTATTTCGCCAGCAGCGGTTTCTTCGACGTGTTCCGGATACCGATGATGCAGGGGAGAACGTATGACTGGAACGACAGCGCCGACCGGGATAACGTGGTCATTATCCCACGCAACCGCATGGGGGAATTCTATTCCAACTATATGACAGACGAACTGACCCCGTACGATGCCCGCCAGATTGAGAGCATGGTCAGGACGTGGGACGACCGGACCGTAAACGTAGTCGGAGTGACCGGCCCCCTGCGCCGAAACGAATACCATCCGCCCCAGATAGGTCTTTTCTGGAGTTTTTCCAACACGTACCGTCCCCTAAAGGAGCTGGAAATCGCGGTAAGGGTCCGGCCCGGCGCAGCCGACGGGTTCGCCGAGCGGTTCCACAAGGAAATGTACCAGCAGTTACAGATAGGTCCCAACTTCCTGACCTCCGTGGAACCCATGGAAGATATCCGGGAACGGGTGCTCCGCGGCGACAGGTCGACCATGAAGGCTATATACGCACTCACCCTTTTCCTTGTTATAAATATCTTCATGGGAATACTCGGTACGTTCTGGTTCCGTACGCAGACCCGCCGCAGCGAGATAGGGCTCAGGATTGCCCTGGGTTCGACCCGAAGGAATATAAAGAACCTGTTTGCGGGCGAAACTATAATTCTATTGCTTGTCGCATCGGTAATAGGGACCGTTATATGCCTTAACCTTAATGCCGAAGGGCTGATTACAGAAATTGTAGGCATCAATTTCCGCCGGACCGCCTGGGGTGTGGGACGGGAGCAGGACCTTATAAATTACGTTCTGACCTTCACGTTCCTCGCGGCCGTATCGCTGTTCGCCGTATGGTATCCGGCAGGGCAGGCGGCTAAGACACAACCGGCCGAAGTGCTTCACGAAGAATAATAACCGAAAGTAGAAATGAAATCCGGAATAAACCTTCCGTCTGCGGTACGGGCGTTGTTCATGGCTTTACCGGCTTTGGCGGCCAGCCCGGACGCCGGAGCGGCCGATACCCTGCGTGTCACTCTTCAGGAGGCAATCCAGACAGGCATTCTCCGTTCTGTGGACGCGGTGGCCGCGAAGAACGATTATATTGCGTCGTACTGGGAGTACCGTACTTACCTCACGGAGCTGCTCCCGGTAGTCGAACTGACATCCACCCTTCCCGACCTTTCCCGGTCGTTCAACCGCTTCCAGAACGACGACGGCTCCTACACCTACGTGGGTAACAATTACAACGTAATGTCCGGGAGGCTGTCGGTATCGCAGAATATCCCGTTCACGGGAGGTAAAATTACAGTGGAGAGCGGACTCGAACGGCTCCACCAACAGGGTAGCGGGTCGACCAACCATTACCGGTCGGTGCCGTTCGCCGTGACGCTCGAACAGCAGTTGGGAGGTTTCAACAGTCTCAAATGGCTCCGCAGGATAGAGCCGCTCAAGTACGGCGAGGCACAAAAGAACCTTGCAAGCGAGAGCGAAGAGATAGCCCTGACCGTGATAAATTACTATTTTAACCTGCTGACCGAGCGGAGCAACCTCGAAATCGCCCGGCAGAACCATGAAAATGCAGTAAAACTTTATGAGATTTCCGAGGCCCGATTCCGTATCGGCCAGCTCTCGGAGGTGGACCTGATGCAAATGCACAGTTCGATGCTCTCGGCCGAAATGGACCTGATATCTGCCGAGGCTTCGCATAATAACAGAATGCTCCAGCTTCGTTCATACCTCGGATATGGCGACCAAACGGTGCTGGCTCCCGAGATTCCGGGCCATCCGGCAGGAATATTGCCTGAATTACCGTACGACGAGGTGCTTGAAAAGGCCCTTGAAAACAATCCGTTCACCCTCAATGTCCAACGCCGTATCCTGGAATCTTCACGGGACATAAACCGGGCACGGGCCGAAAGGTGGGATGTAACCCTTTTCGCCTCTTTCGGGATGTCGGCCCAGGAGAGTTCGTTCCGCCGTTCCTACAACACCGGCAAATGGCGGGACGACCAGAGCGTGCAGGTCGGAATCCGGCTTCCGATAGTGGATTGGGGAAAAGGCAAAGGAAAAGTGCGTGTGGCGCAAGCCAACCGGGAGGCCGAACTGGCACGGATAGAAAAAGAGCAGATGGATTTCAGGCAGAACATATTCATGCAGGTGCAGTATTTCAACGACCAGCCCCGGAAACTGGAACTTGCCGCCGAGATGGACCGCCTTGCCGCACGGCGTTATGAAACTTCCGTGGAAGCTTTCATCCTGGGTAAGATAGACATACTCAGCCTTAACGATTCGCGCAGCGCCAAAGACGTGGCAAAGCGCAATTACATTAACCAACTCTACCTGTTGTGGTGGTATCATTACCAGATACGGGCCCTTACCCTTTTCGATTTCGTGGAAAACCGGGCGGTGATTTACGAAAGGCCGGGGAAAAAACGTAATTTTACCTTCGACAATTTATTCGACAGATGATTCTTATTTGCGACGACGATAATTCCATACTCTCCTCCCTATCGCTTGTACTCGAACGGGCCGGTTATGAAACCATGACGGCCGCCTCCCCGGTTGAGGCGCTCGGGCGGGTGCGTATATGCTGCCCGGAACTGATAATCATGGATATGAACTATACTCACAGCACCACGGGAGAGGAAGGGCTGGAACTGCTGGCTAAAGTAAGGGTGTTCTGTCCGGATGTTCCGGTGATACTTATCACGGCGTGGGGAACCATCGACCTGGCGGTTCGGGGTATCAAAGCCGGCGCGTTCGATTTTGTCACCAAACCGTGGAATAACCTCTCTTTGCTCAAAACCATCGGCACCGCCCTCGAGGTCAGCCGCAAGGGAAACGATTCGGGGGATGGCGGGTCAATCGACAGTCCGACCATAGCGCGCGACAGGATTATAGGGAGGTCGCCGCAGTTGATGAAGGTTCTGGACACCGTGGCCCGTATTGCCCCTACCGACGCTCCGGTGCTTATTACAGGCGAGAGCGGGACGGGAAAAGAGCTGATTGCAGAGGCCATCCACATGAACAGCAGACGCCACGCCGGTCCGTTCGTGAAGGTAAACCTCGGCGGGATTTCGCAGACCCTGTTCGAAAGCGAGATGTTCGGTCACCGTAAGGGGGCCTTTACCGATGCCCGTTACGACCGGAAGGGGAGGTTCGAATTGGCGGACGGCGGTACCATTTTCCTCGACGAGACAGGGGAATTGGACCTCGCGTGCCAGGTGAAACTCCTCCGGGTATTACAGGACCAGACTTTCGAACCTCTGGGCGAAAGCCGGCAGGTCAGGGTCGATACCCGGATAGTGAGCGCCACCAACCGCAACCTGTCGGAAATGGTGCTCGAGAAAACCTTCCGCGAGGACCTCTATTACAGGATAAACCTTATAACACTCCATATCCCTCCGCTTCGGGAACGCCCCGGGGATATTCCTCTGCTTGCCGACCATTTCGCACGGCGGCACGGTACAGGCGAGCCGGTGCGTTTCACACCCGAGGCTTACGCGTTTCTTTCCGGTCTGCCTTACCCGGGCAATGTGAGGGAGCTTAAGAATCTTGTCGAGCGGACCATTCTGGTCTCGGGTAAAGAGATTGTTACCGATAATGACCTGCGTAGTCAGTATGTGGAGCATGCGGTGGTTTCGGATAGATTCTCAGCCGGCAACCCCACCATAGGTGAGTCCGAGAGGACGATGATAACCCGAGCCATAGATTTGTACGGCGGGAATTTGACCAAAGTGGCCACGGCATTGGGGATAAGCCGGCAGGCCCTGTACCGGCGCATGGAGAAATACGGCATAGGGAAAGACATATAGTATGGATTCGAAGTGGATATTCCGGCTGTTGTGCCTTCTGGTATTCGGGTCTCTGTTCGCACTGGGCTTCTTTTTCAGGACCGAGCCTGAAAAGTTCTGGCTTGTAGAGGGCATGGCCCTGCTGTCCGTTATTTTCTTCATACTCCTTTACAGGAAACTTGTCCGGCCTTACCGGATTATCAGCAACGGCATAAATTTGCTGAAAGAGCAGGATTTCTCCACGCGCCTCAGAAAGGTCGGCAACCGTCAAGCCGACGAAATAATAGCTATTTTCAACCGTATGATTACGCACCTCAAGGAGCAGCGTCTCCAGGTGAGGGAAAAAAATCAGTTCCTCGACCTTTTGATTGAGGCGTCCCCGCAGGGGGTTATAATACTCGATCTGGATGGGAAGGTAAGCGAAATAAATACCGCTGCCCGCACCCTGCTGGGAATCGGGGATATGGAGGCTGTACGCGGCCGTGAATTTAAAGATTGTGATTTCCCGCTGGCCCGGGAGCTTGCCACCCTGGAAGAGGGCGCGTCTAAGGTGGTGAAGAACCCCGGACAGAGTATTTACCGGTGTACCCGCAGCTCTTTTGTCGACCGTGGTTTCGACCACCCGTTCCTGCTGATAGAGGAGTTGACACATGAACTCCGCCGGATTGAAAAACAATCCTATGAGAATATCATCCGTATGATGTCGCACGAGGTGAATAATTCGGTCGCAGCCATTGGAGCGACGCTCGAAGTGGTATCGGAAATACTGGAACAACCGGGCGAGAAGGATTGGAGCGGAGTCCTTCCCGCTGTGCGCGCCTCGTTCGAGAGGTGTGGAAACCTGACACGATTTACCCGTAACCTCGCCGACGTTGTACGTATACCGGAGCCGTCGCTTTCCAGGATATCGGTAGCTAAACTGGCACGAAACGCCGTACTGCTTTCAATGTCGGAAGGGATGAAAAGAAATATACGCTTCGACATCGTAGCCCCGGACAATGATACCGTCGTTATGGCCGATGCGGTCCAGTTGGAGCAGGTATTGTTGAACATAATAAAGAACGCGTACGAGGCTATCGGGAAGAATGGAAACATAACCGTGGTAACCACCGATCGGCCGGCATCCATAATTATCGAGGACGACGGTCCGGGTATACCTCCCGATGCCGGCGAGAAACTCTTCACCCCTTTCTTCTCTACCAAACCGAACGGACAGGGTGTTGGACTGACGTTCGTTAAGGAGGTCCTATCCAACCACGGTTTCGATTACTCTCTAGAATCCCGCGAGGGCAAAACAAGGTTTACCATTCTTTTCTGCTAAGGCGGGGCTTATTAGAATCTGAACGGGAATAGATGCGGGACGCAGTCATACTATTTTTCCCGGGCGAGGTGCCGCAGTCTGTAAGGCATATAATTCCCCATAGATTCAGCTAATTAACAGCCGCCGTAAGTTATCCTCGCGGCATCGATCCCCAAAACGGCAGGACTTGACATTTTTTCATTAATCTCTCCGCTAACCGTCCGTCGTCCTGCTGCGGATCAATATTCACCCGGGTTTGCGGTGTTATAAATCCGGCAATTTATAACAGGCGAATATCCACTATATTATAATAGGCTCCTGGTGCCTTTCCCGCTCCTGAAAACGGGGTGACTGCCTTAACATAAGGCCATTACCGTCTGTGTGAATCAGGTTTCCTGAATATGAAATCGCCGGTAAGAATAATGTAAATGGTCCGTAAAATAGTATAAATTTGCCGGATTGATGCTGTATTCTACAATAATCCGGTTTATTTAAACTAATCCACTATGACAAATTTTAGTTTTCACTTGAATCCCTCCGGGCGTCCCGGTCGCCATACCGGACGCTTATTCATTCGGGTCGTCCATAACGGCGATTCCGGGGATATACCGACGGATTACCGTCTATATCCCGACGAATGGGATGAAGAACAAAGCAGGCTCAGGAAAGAACTGACCTCCACTACCGGGGTGCCCGGCGCAAGGTCGGCTTACCTCGTGGAGGTGGAACGACGGATGCTCGGAGACATCGACCGACTCACGGCGACGATAACCCGGCTGGAGAAGGCCTCGCGTACCTTCACGGCGAGCGACGTATGCCGGAGGTTTCTCGGCGGCGGCGAGACCTCCACCCTGCTGTCCTACACCGCCAGGGTTATTTCGGGTCTTATGGACGTCAGGAAGGAACGGACGGCAAGGGCTTACAGAAGCGCTGTGAAAAGCTTTCTCGAATTCGCGGGGAAGGATGATATTCCTCTCGAAGCAATGGACGCTAAACTTTTGAAAGATTATGAAGTCCATATCAAGGAAAAAGGGCTCTCGATGAACACCCTGTCGTTTTACATGCGTAACCTCAAAGCCATTTACAACCGTGCCGTGCGGGATAAAATCGTAAGGGACGGGCCTGAAAATCCTTTTGCGGATGTATATACGGGTGTCCATGAGACAAAGAAACGGGCATTCGACATTGCGGAGATTAATTCGCTCGTCAAATTGTCGTGTATCCTCCGGGGAAAATTGCCGGTTAAAGGTAAGGGTACCGGCACGGTGGAAATGGGGTATGTCCATGACAGGGAGTCCCGGCTGAACCGGGGCCTGCTGGAGGCGCTGTACTACTTTATGTTCTGCTTTCACGCCAGGGGAATGTCATTCATCGATCTGGTCTATCTCAAGAAAAACGACATACAGGGCGATACATTGACATACTACCGCAGGAAAACCGGGCAACGGATGGAGTTACGCGTTACCCGTCCGATGAGACAAATCATAGAAGCGTTCGCCCCGGCCACCCGAGGTTCCCTGTATGCTTTCCCGCTGATACGCCCGGGGCGGGGAAGTGAGAGGCGGCAGTACGAGAGCGCGCTGGCTGTGCAGAACAAGAGGCTCAAATTACTTTCCAAAATGGCCGGGATAGGTAAGAACCTTACCACCCACGTTTCACGACATTCATGGGCGACAATCGCAAAAAAGGAGTATTATCCCGTACAGCTAATAAGTGAAGCGCTCGGCCATAACGACGTACGCACCACCTATAAATACCTCGCATCGTTCGAACAGACCGAACTCGACAAAATAAGCGAAGGAATATCAGGTAAGATTAAGAAGATATCCTGAAAGGTAGTGCTTTACATCAAAAAAAAGTTCCGTCACTTTTGAAGTGACAGAACCGCCGATGATTTTTTATTTTCAAAACAAAGCTATGAAATATTTTTCAAACTTTTCCAAGTCTGAATAAAAAAAATCGCAAACCGTAAGACCGGCACCGGGTATATTTCCCTGTCCGGTCGGTTCCTGTGCCTGTTTGCGTATAGTAAAACCCCACCCTTTACGAATTAATTCGATTCTTCCGGTACTTTATTCCGCAATTATTACGACCCGGGCAATACATCCGTTTTGTATTGTCCGGGTCGTTGTCGCTTTTTTCGTGAGTGGTATGTAAATATCTGTTATAACGGGCTTTATTTTCTATGCACGGTTCTGTCACTTCAAAAGTGACAGCAGAGAGGGGGATGGGTTATCGAATATAGTTAATGGTAACGCTCCCGGTTTATTGAAGATAAGTATTCCGACCCGTATGTAAGGGCGGAACTATTCAAAAAGATGCACTTAATATGATTTATACCCTGTATCAATCTTTATGTCCATGTATCACGGGAATCTACTTTCACAAACGGTAAGGGAGGCATTGATCGTGCTGGGAGCATTTCTTTCCTTCCGGGAAACCTCCATAACCAGGGACAAACTTTCGGTAGCTACGGGGCTTTCGGCCGGGAAAGTTAAGGCTTGTGTTTCCAAACTCCTTATGGCCGGATGGCTCGCTTCCGATTACCGGGGTGGATTGTTTTTGCCGCCTGATTTTTCCAAATGCACCCTCAGCGACCTCATCGAACTGTTCGACGGATGGGTGCATATCGGTAATGCCAACCTCGACGCGCTGAGCGGAGTGAGCGGCAGGAGTTGCAGGCTGGTGCATGAGTGTGAGGATAATGCGAAAGACGCGGTAACGGCAGGGTTGTCCGCAATACGTATAGAGGAACTGGTGAAGGAGGTAAGGACGTAAGAAGCCTTTTCAGGAAGATATTGATAGTTTAAAATTAAGCGGCCGCTTTTACGGGCCGGAAATAGAAGAATAGGTATCCGCACGTTTTGAACCGTCGGAAAAATTATATGATGCGGGTCTAACCGGCCCTAAAACTACCCCAGATGAGAAGAATTTTACCCATGCCGGAACTCTGCACTTTCCCATGGCCTGCCGCTGTTAATAGCAGCATGCCTGCGGCCCGAACGGCAACGGACCGTTACCGTGCCAATGCCGGAGCCTTTTCGAGGCTTACACTCCTGGAGTTGCATTACCCGGCCTGATATCCTGAAAACGGAGAGTCAAAACAAATTTCCCCCGAAGGAACTACCCTGAGCTGACGGTCTTAATCGTGCCGCACTCCCTTCGCCGGGAAGTATTTTACCCAGCCCGAAGTCCACTTGGAAATTTTTGCTTGAATTGGCCAGGCAAAATTTGATAAGACTATAAACCAATTTTTATTCCATTAACCAATTTATTTATTATGAAAATCAAACACTTATTGTTAGCAACCGTGGCTGTTGTCGCGGGTTTGTCGAGTTGTAGTAAAGATCATGGAGGCTCCGCCGATGGCGATTTCGATTTCTACCTCAAAATCGAACGGGAAACTGCGACCAGGGCCGACGCAAACCAGGTGCCCGACCAGACCGATATCCAGTTCGGTAACGGTGCGGTATTCTTCACCGACGCCGATGGTAACATCATCGAGTACGTACGTGTGGCTCCGGGCGGAGCCGGTGTCGTAACCCCGTCACAACTCGATGCCGGCCACCTTTTCAAAGGTATCAGCTCGGCGGCCACGTATGTACACGTTGTCGGTAATTACGATTTCTCCGGTATAATCTCACTGGGTAAAATAGACGACCTGAGTACAGAGACCTTCACCCTTGCAGATATGAAGGACGACGATTACGGCCTTTCCAAAGCGACGCTCTACTCGGCAGGTCCGATCGTGGCGGCGACCTCGACCAAAGCTATCAATGCCGGAGCGAACAGGGAAGCCGAGATTACACTGGCGCCCATCCTGTCGCGCCTCGAACTGAAGCAAGTCAGGGGAGACGCTACGGTGAACGGCACGGGCAGCACCGGTGATTATGAGCTGAAAGGTATTTATATCGACAATTTCTATTACGAGTCTTCCATCGTTTGCCACCTTACCGACCTTCAGGAGATCGTTTATAACGACGCTGCAACCGCTTCCGGCACTTATCCCGATGTTGCCAGCTACCTGAGGTATTCACGTTTCAACGACAACAATACTTCTACCTATGGTCACTACAGCGATCCGGATTGGTACCCCATCCTTTTCGACGACGGCGATGTTATCTCTGGCATAACCCTTAACGGACTGGGTTCCGCGGGAAGCAGTAACGAAGTTAAGCCTGCAAAAGAGGCATGGGTTTATAACTTCTTCCCCGCGGCTACCTACACACCGCATATCGTCCTTCACCTGACCGGTGTAGAGGTTTACGATTCAGGAACCAACAACTGGGTTCTTCGTCCCAATCCCAAGACCGGCACCGCCGGCGAAGCCTACCTGACCGTAACCAATTATAAGAAAACGGGAACCGACGACGCCGTTAAAATCGAAGGCGGTTACATATATGTTATCAACGACCTGCTCTTCACGGAAGACAACCTTCGCAACGAGCCGAAAGAACCGGATCCCGATCCTGACAAAAATCCGCTCGACGTATTCGTAACGGTTAAACTTATGAAGTGGACCACCGTGGACGTAGATGTGGAATTCAACTACGGTAACGACTGATAACCGTCGGTCACACAGCCGTAACCAGCGGTGTGAACTTTTAATATATCCGGGTGCGGTGTGCTTCGCCGGCACCGTACCCGGTAATATAAACAATCCATTCCCCTACGGGGGCGTGTCGGTATATATTTTATTAAATAATGAAGGCATTTAAAGCGAGCATATTATTCCTGACGGTCGGCCTGGCCTTTAACGCCTGCGTTAAAGACGACAGGGACGATTGCCCGGAGGGCCAGGATTATAACCTGTCGTTGTATTTCGAATACTACAACAACGGGGGAGAGGATTTATTTGCCGAAAATATTGAAGCCATAGATTTACTAATATTCGACGAGAACCTCTTTCTGTACCAGCAACTGAGCCTCGACGAGGTTATCGACCATCCTGAAAGGAGACGGGAGCTGTACGTCGAGCCGGGTACGTATTATATAATAAGCTGGGCCAATAATTTCGGGGGCAGGTCGAGGACCGGCTCCGGTTCGCGGAATCTCGACGACAATTACGTTTACCTCAATTACAGCCCGCTCTCTTCCGACCGGCTCTATTACGCTCCGGATAAACGGGGGCTGGCGAGCGAACAGGCCGACGACCTCGATTTTTACAAAATAGAAGTGGCTCCGGTGGGAATCACTTACGATACGGTGTCGTTCATGAGCGCACACCGAACCATAAACGTCTACCTGAAAGGCTTTACCGAGATTGAAGACCAGCAAAGGCGTAACCCGGACGTATACGTCCGGAACCTTACACGTTATTACGACTTTTTCCTCCACCGCAGCGACGAAAACAGCGTGGAATACTCGAAGGCTGCGCAGGAAATTACCATCGAGGAAGACGACGGCCGGCACCGCCTCTACGGTTTCGCGCGGTTCTACGTGCCGCATTTCGACAACGAAAGCCCGGTGAATTTGGACATAGCCAGAATACTTTCATCGGGGGTGGAAGAGAACTACCGGATAGATATGAACGATATTCTGGAAGAACTGGAAATGGAAGTATGGGACGGTGACGAAGCCGTTATAGATATATTGATAGAGGCCGCGGGCGACGGCACGTATGTCGTGGCCAAGGTGCCCGACTGGACGGTAGTGGACGTTCGACCGGGGTTTAATTAGCAGCTTTACAATAACAGGAATTAAGAAGCTGACCAAATGAGAATATTATCACCGCATAGAAATACTTTCCTCGCGCCGGTTGCCGTTATCGTTCTCTTCGCCTCCGTCCTGACGGGGTGTATGAAGGAAGATAATGACAGGTCGGGCAGGGAACGGGAGCCGGTCAACATAACCCTCGCCCCGTACACAAGGGCGTCGGACGCGATAACGGACCCGGGGACCGTTTCGGACCCGGACGAAATCGTTTCCGAGTTCAGGGTGATGGCGTTCGGCAGCGCTGACGGTTTACTCTGCCTGAACGAATATTTCGATTTTACGGCGAATTTCAGCAATCCCATAGAATTACAGTTCTACACAGGGACATACGATATAGTTTTCATAGCCAACGAAAAGAGCGACAACAGCCTGCACCTCATTTTGGACGCCATGGACAACACCTCCACCCTTACCCAGCTCTCCGGGCTGGCTTTCTCCTCCACCGCCTTCGACGCCGCAAGGAATATCCCGATGGCATCGGTTTACTGGGACATCGAAATCGACGTTCTCCAGGGCCTTAGCGAGGACGGGGGGACGACATTTATAGCGGCGGATGCCTTAACCCCCTGGGAAGTGGAGATTGAAAGGCTCGGGGTAAGATTGGACATTATGCTTCGGACCTCATGGGCGACGATGGCTTCCGATTACAGGAGCCTCGGCCTGGACCGTGTCCCGGACAGGGTGTACATACCGGAGAAGAACAAAAACGGCAGCGCCATATACAACAGCGGCAGCTATCAGGCCGCAACCTCGATAGCGCTCTCCGCAGGCGATACCGGATATACCTCGGCGATGGTCCTCAATTCCGCGGCAGAGGCCTACGAATGGAAAAAAACACGGGTAATCCTCCCTTCCTCGACCTTCGCGGCAGGTACCGACAAGGATTACGGGGTGAAGATGACAGTCAACTATGCCACTTACGACCCGCAGACATCTGTCCTCGGCCCGGTGGTCAACACCTCCGACAACGTGGACCACGGTTACAACCTGCCCAGAAACCATTACATCGCCCTTACCGGGAGCCTCAGCCCGCAGCTTAACATCCGGTTGAACGTGCAGCAGTGGAAGAAAGGACTGGAGGCGGATTATCCGATCGGGAGCGTTTACCGGCTGTTACTAAGCGATACTTCCTTATCTATACCATATAATGCACTGGATACCATATTGGAAATATGGACGGACTATCCCGAAGGCTGGTCGGCACTGATTTCGTCCGAGGCCTTGACTGTGGTGCCCTACGCTAACGACCCGGTCACGCTCTCGCATATGCAGGGTCCGACGGGGACGACTACCGTAACGGTGGCAAAGCCGCCCGACGGGACACAGGGGGCTACCGCTTACTTACATATAACGGCCGGAAACATGACGGCTGTCGTTTCGGTCAGTATAGTTTATCAAGCAGGCAATTAATAAGACACGTGGCCATGACAAAAATATCCGTGATAATAGCGAGCCTGAAATTACCGGTAACGGCACTGCTGCTGGTAGTTTTATTGGGTTGCATTAAAGAAGATGTTACACATGTTGAAAACAACGGCTACTCCATTTCGTTCGAGTTCGCCATCCCGGATGCCGGGGAGGCGACACGCGGAATCAACGCCGCACAGGAAAACACAATCGACGATATCTACGTCTTCGTATTCGAAACGGGCACGGACAAGCTGAAATACTGGACCCAGGCGGACATTTTGACCACGAGCGGTGCTATCGTGTCGGGTACTGTGAACCTGGAAATGGTCACGACCGCCGGGTCGACATACAAACTCGTATTCCTGTCCAATACGGCCGCAAAGGTGCAGGCGGCCGTGACCGGGGGCCAGATTGCCGCGGAGATGGATTATTCGGCCTTCGTGCCGTTGCTCACGACCGATATCGCCGCGCTGTTGACCAGCGGACCGGGATCGACGTTCCGTATCCCCATGTGGGGCGAATCGGGGGCCGTGACAATCTCCCCGTCGCTCGACCTGACGGGCGGGAACGCCATATCCATGCAGCGCGCACTGGCCAGGATAGAGGTTGCGATAAATCTCCAGCCTGACGGTTCGGTGGCGGGCCTGACGGATTTTACGCTTACGGAAGTAATGGTCTACAACGTTAATAACGACGGGTTCGTCATTCCGGCCGCGGTAAACCGCGGTGCGGACGGGTACGTAACCGCTCCCACGGTCCCTTCCACGACTTCCACGGTTAAAGTGGAAAGGTCGGGAGCCGATATCGATAACGGCTGTATGGGTTCGATATATGTACCGGAAACTTACAACAACGCTTCCATGCCGGATGCCGACCGCCCTTTCGTAATCCTCAAAGGTATATACCTCGGAGACGACCCGGCGAACACGGACGAAACATTTTACCGGCTCGACTTCGTTACCACCGAAGACAGGGACCCGGTAGACCTCAAGCGTAACCACTACTACACGTTCAACATAACCGACGTCTACCGTCAAGGGTATTCGACCCTGCAGGAAGCTATTGACAACAATCCTGTGGGAGTGAGCTACGAATTTTTCCCTTCCACGGCGACGGTGAGGTATAAACATTTTTGCTACGACGACGTTGGTTACCTCGCATCGGTCAGCGACTATGTGACTATAACCAACCATATAGCGACCAGCTCGGTCACCAACACCTACAAGGCAGAGTATATGGGCAATACCTCTCCGGTCATCGCCGCGTATATGTGCGATGCCAACGGGGAACCCGTGGCCACGAGCCATTTTACCGTAGCGCCTACAAACGCCACCACCGTCCGGGTGCGCGCCTCGGCGGACAATAGCGGTTACTATCCCATTGTCGAATATTTTAAAGTATACCTGGTCGATAATCCCGATATATACCTGATTTCGCAGGTCCAGCACAATATCTTCAATCTTTCCACGGTAAACATACGTCAGGTATACTACGGGCGGTCCGCTTCCGACACTGCTCATGAAGGTACGGCGGTAGGGTACTCTGCTACGAATCCCCATTTGCCGAATTCGACAGATTATTTTGCCATAAAATGGAACGGGTCGTTAGTTTTACCGGCAAGCACTTTCAGGATAACAAGGGGCCAGCCGGGCGATTCGTTCTACTATCAGACCACCGTAACACATCCCGAAGGACAGGGGAACATTAATACACACATATCGGCTAACTTCGATATGCCGCCCCACGACTCGTCGAATTACCAGAAGTGGTATATCGAATGGTGGAACCCCTACATGAACGGCGGGGCCGGCGACTGGGAATTTTTTGCGGATACTTTCGAGCAGGTGGGGTCCAATTACAGGTATACCACTGCTTTGTCCACCTGGGCCGCTTACTTTGCGGTATCCGATTTGGAATACACTTTCGAAGGATACGTCCCCGGAACCGGAGTGTACACCGGATGGACCTGGACCGAGGCAATGGGTGTCGATCCGGTCTATCAATCGCTTTATTTCGAATTCTCTTCCCTTAGCGGCTATACACCCACACACCCGACTGGGTGCGGTGCATACTGGGAAGTGAGTCCGAGCGATCCGGTCACGGGCCAGGGAAAGTGGGCGTTGCCTCTTAGTGGCTATATGTATAATGCCAGGACCTATTTAAACGGGGGCGGTTATCTGGGAATTCCCCCCGGAGTGGTGGATATCTCCTCCTATTATATGACTGTGACCAATAACGTGTCGACTTGCACCGTCGGCCAAATCACTGTCGGTGGTAGCTCGTCGCGAGTGAAATCTACCGGCGTCGGAGACGTTCGGGTACGGTGCGTAAGGTATGTAGAAAAATAGCAAAGCGGTTATCTAAGGCGGCTCCGCGCCCACCGGGCGCGGAGTTATCGGTTACGTGGTTTACCCGAAACGTTGGTTTCGCACGGATAATTTATCCCGGGGCATTTATTGGGAATGTATTCCTTATTGTAAAGTTTAATTTTAGAGGAACGGTTACATAAAGGGTATTTTTCGCTAACTTTGCCCGCTTCTGAAATCAACCTCACCATGCCCAAACACCGCGACGAGCTGACATACAGTAAAGGTATCGTGTATTCGGTCTCCTGCTACGCTTTATGGGGGGCTGTTGCCCATATTCTGGAAGGCGATAACGGGTCTTCCCGCGATGAATATCCTGGCCCACCGAATGGTCTGGTCGTTCGTGTTTTTGATTCTCCTCATCCTTATCACCGACAGGCAGACGTTTCTCGGCTATATCAGACGGCCCCGGCTGTTGCTGCTGTTGGGTACAGCCGGATTATTGATGAGCGTAAACTGGGGCATATTTATCTATTCGGTCGAGAACGGCCATATTATAGAGGCGGGGCTGGGCTACTATTTCAACCCGTTAATAAATGTCGTTTTAGGTTACGTTTTCCTGAAAGAACGCCTTGCCCCCATGCAGAAATTAGCGGTGGCGCTGGCTTTTATAGGGGTGCTGTACGTAACGCTGGGCTATGGGAAATTCCCGTGGATTTCAATTTCACTGGCCCTTACTTTCGGATTGTACGGCCTTTTGAAAAAGAAGGCAAAGCTGGAATCGATGCCCGCCCTTACGGTCGAAACCATGATGGTCTTCCCCCTGGCTTTGGGCTTCCTGCTCTACTGTTCGCACACGGCCGACCCGACCCCCTTTTTTCCGCATTCCGTATTCACTACAATAATGCTGCTCGTCAGCGGGGTGGTTACTGCCGTGCCGCTTTTTTGGTTCGGTAAAGCGGCTCAGGTCATACCTCTTTCCACACTGGGTTTTATCCAATATCTCGCTCCGACCCTGCAACTCCTGCTGGGAGTGTTCCTCTACGGGGAAACATTTTCGACGGACTATTTTATCTGTTTCGCATTCGTATGGGCAGGGCTTGTGTTTTACACTATCAGTATCCTGAGGGGTAAAAGAGTGAAAATCGCCGAGTAGCGGTTCCCGCCGGCGCAGGCCGGTTCCGGTTCAAAGGCCGGTTATGGTTGCCGGAATGGCCGTTCCCGTAATACGCGACATCCCTTGGGGCCGGGTAGATGCATACCATGGCGGCTCCCGCCGGCGAAAAAACAGGACCGCCGGAAGGCGGTCTTGTCCTGTGTTCGATGGCGGTCCTGTCCTGCGCCCAACCGCGGTCCTTTCTGTGTTCAATGGCGGTCCTGTCCTGCGCGCAACGGCGGCCCTGACCGACCCCAACAGCCGGTCCGGTTCTACACCCGACGACCGGTTCCTCTCGGTTGACTTCACAACCATTTCGACCGGAAAGCCGCCGCCTTTCCGGTCGTTTTACTCCACCGCCCGAGCCCCGCCACTACTTACTTATATCACAATATGGTTGGCATTAAAAATGCTAAGGGGTTTTATCAACCGTTTCGCCGATGTCGGATGTCTCTGTTATAGGATCGGGTTTCTCATCGCTCTCCGCCGCTTGTTATCTTGCGCGGGGAGGGCATAGCGTGACCGTATATGAGAAGAACGGTACGGTCGGCGGAAGGGCACGGCAATTCGGGGAGGACGGTTTCCGGTTCGACATGGGCCCCACTTTTTACTGGATGCCGGATATATTCGAACGTTTCTTCGCCGATTTCGGTGCGGCTCCGGATGAATTTTACTCCATACGCCGTCTCGATCCCGGATACAGGATATATTTCGGCGAGGGCGACTATTTCTACCAACCGGCCGATATGAAAGAACTTCAGGAATCGTTCGACAGGCTGGCTCCCGGCAGCGGGGCAGCACTTGCAAAATATATAGACTCGGCCCGGTTTAACTACCGTACCGCTGTCGATAAGGTAATTTATAAGCCGGGGCGTAGTCCGTTGGAACTTGTAATGCCCGAAACGGTTTCGCGGGGTTACCAGTTCCTCGACTCTCTTTCGGACAAGGTGTCGCGCTCTTTCCGGGACCCCCGGTTAAAACAGGTCCTCGAATTTCCGGTACTATTCTTAGGGGCCAGACCGGAGAAAACACCGTCTTTCTACCGATTTATGAATTACGCCGATATGGTACTCGGGTCATGGCACGTGGAAGGGGGAATGGTACGGGTCGCGGAAGGGATTAAACGGTTGGCGGAATCCATGGGAGTCCGGTTCGTGATGGATTCGCCGGTAGACAGTATAGACGCCGAAGGCGACCGGGTGACTGCAATCCGTTCCAACGGACGGTCGATACCGACCGGTGCCGTGGTATCGGGAGCGGATTACGCCCATTCGGAGTCGCTGCTGCCGGCCGGTAAAAGGAATTATAGCGAGAAGTACTGGAGCAGGCGTGTTTTCGCTCCGTCGGCACTCCTCTATTATGTGGGGTTCGATAAAAAGATTGGGAACGTGGCGCACCATACCCTGTTTTTCGACACCTCTTTCAAAAAACACGCGCGTGATATCTACGACTCTCCCGGCTGGACCGGCCAGCCGATGTTCTACGCCAGTTTCCCGACCAAAACAGACCCCGGCCTCGGCCCGCCCGGCAGGGAGGCGGCTATCGTGCTTATTCCCACCGCCCCGGGGCTCGTGGAGGATGACGGGATAAAACAGGACTATTTCGAACAGGTCATAAAACGGATGGAGAGAATGACGGGGGAGCGATTGTCGGACTCGATATTGTTCTATAAAAGTTACGGTTGCTCGGATTTCATGTCCGATTACAACGCGTATAAGGGTAACGCTTACGGCCTGGCCAACACCCTTATGCAGACGGGGTTTATGCGGCCGACAGTGCGAAACAGGAAACTCCGGAATATGTTTTACACGGGACAGCTGACGGTACCAGGGCCGGGAGTGCCGACCGCCCTTGTCTCGGGTAAAGTGGCTGCCGGCGAGGCGCTCAGGTGGCTGAATGCAAAAAAAGTTTAGCGTATGGAGAAGCTGTACGAAACAGTCTCTTTCGATATCAGCAGGGTTGTCACCGAGAGGTACAGCACCTCTTTCTCTGTCGGTACGCGATGCCTTTCGGCGGCTATCCGGCCCGCGGTTTACGGATTGTACGGTTTCGTAAGGCTTGCCGACGAGATTGTCGATTCGTTCCACGGTTACGACAGGCGGGCTTTGCTGGATGAGCTGGAAAACGAGTACCGAATGGCCCTTACGCGGGGAATAAGCACCAACCCCGTCGTCAATTCGTTTCAGAAGACGGTAAGAACCTATGGAATAGGGAACGACCTTGTCGATAGTTTTCTTAACAGTATGAAGATGGACCTCACGGAAGAAAGGTTCGACGAGGGGAAGTTGAAAGAGTATATTTACGGTTCCGCCGAGGTGGTGGGGTTGATGTGCCTTAAAATATTCGTGCAGGGCGACGAAAGGGAATACGAGCGGCTCCGGCCGTACGCCGTGCGCCTGGGCGCCGCGTTCCAGAAAGTAAATTTCCTGCGCGATATCCGCAACGACATTATCGGACTCCACCGCGTCTATTTCCCGCTTCTTAACGACCGGTCGATAAACGAAGAAAGTAAACAACGGATACTGTCGGAGATATACGAAGACTTTTCCATAGCCGAAAAAGGGATAAGGGAGCTGCCGTCGTGCGCTCGTCTCGGGGTTTACACCGCGTATCTCTATTACCTGTCGCTCGCCAAAGCCATCGGTAACACCCCGGCCGAATTGCTTATGAGGCGGAGGGTAAGGGTCTCCAACCGTAAAAAAGCATGGCTTCTGGGCAGGGCCTGCCTTACGCACAAATTTATCTGACATGGTTATACTCGTCGACGATAAGGACAATCCGACAGGCCGGATGCCAAAGCTGGACGCGCACAAGGAAGGGACGCTCCACAGGGCTATATCGGTTTTAATATTCAACGGCAGGGGGGAAATGCTTATCCAGCGAAGGGCGCTGACGAAATACCATTCTCCCGGATTGTGGGCAAATGCCTGTTGCAGCCATCCCTTGCCGGGGGAAAGCGCTTCCGATGCGGCAGTCAGGAGGTTGGAGGAGGAGATGGGAATCCGTTGCGACCTGTTTGGCAGGGGTAATTTCATTTATAAAGCCGACGTGGGTGGAGGCCTTACGGAACATGAGTACGACCATATATTTACCGGTGTGTCCGACCGGGAACCGGTGCCGAATCCCAGCGAAGTTATGGATTTCAGGTTTATGCCGCTCACGCTTATTTCGGAGGAGATACGGAGAATCCCCGGTAAATATGCCGTATGGTTCCGGTTGATACTGTATCATTTTTCAGGAGAAATGGTGCGATGGAAAGAAAAAAAGCAGCGGTAATCGGTTCCGGCATAGGAGGTTTGGCGGCGGCCGTCAGGCTTGCGGCACTCGGGTTCGACGTAACCGTTTACGAGAAAAACCGGACACCCGGAGGTAAGATATCCCAACTGCGGACAAACGGATACCGTTTCGACACGGGGCCTTCGTTATTCACCCTTCCGCACCTTGCGGAGGAATTATTCTCCCTGTGCGGCGAATCGATGCGGGACCATATTCCATACCGCCGGCTCGAAGTAAACTGCAGGTATTTCTTTCCCGAAGGGGATGTTTTTACCTTCTATCAGGACCGGGCCGGCCTCGCATCGGAAATCGAGCGGACTGGCATAGTCGATGCCCCGTCCTTATTCGAGCGGCTGGAGCGTTCCAAAGAGGTCTACGACCTGAGCGCACCGGTGTTCCTGTTCAGTAACTTCCATAAACTGTCGAATTTCAACACACCGGCCTATAAGAATATCGCCCGCAAATTGCGCAGGCTGGATTTCATGCGGACCATGCACGGTGCGAACCGCCGTGACTTCAAAGACCCGAGGCTGGTGAAGATATTCGACCGTTACGCCACGTATAACGGTTCCGACCCGTACCGCGCTCCTGCGACGTTGAACATGATAGCCCACCTTGAGAACAACATAGGTGCGTTCTTCCCGGAGAAGGGGATGTATTCCATTGTGGAAGGTTTGTATGGCCTCGCCCGAAGGCAGGGTGTAGGGTTCAGGTTCGGCCGGGCTGTGACGCAAATAGTAGTGAGGGATGGAAAGGTTGCCGGGCTGGAGACCGACGAAGGATTCGAATCTTACTATATGGTGGTTTCCGATGCGGATGTAAAATACCTTGCCCGGAATCTGCTCCGGGACCATCCTCTCGGGAGGCGGCTCGGCAGGAGCGAACCGTCGTCGTCCGCCCTTATTTTTTACTGGCGGATCGACCGCACCTACCCGCAGCTGGACCTGCACAATATCCTGTTCGCGGATGATTATAAGAAAGAGTTCGAATATATATTCAGGCGCTCGGAAATAGCAGACGACAATACGGTATATATTTTTATAAGTTCGAAGGCCGTACCAGCGGACGCTCCCGCGGGTTGTGAAAACTGGTTCGTAATGATAAACGTCCCGTCGGATTCCGGACAGCAGTGGAACTCCGTGGTAGCAAGGGCAAGGGCAAACATTATAGGAAAGATAGACCGGACCCTCGGTACCGATATAGAAAAGCATATCTCGGGAGAGGAGGTTGCAACGCCGCAAACCATCGAAAGCGCCACCTCAAGCGCCGGCGGGGCACTCTACGGCGCTTCGTCCAACTCGGCATTGGCAGCCTTCATGCGGCATCCGAATATGCTCAAGTCGGTCGACAACCTCTATTTCGTGGGCGGAAGCGTGCACCCCGGGGGCGGCATACCCCTTTGCCTTGCGAGCGCGTCGATAGTCTGCGATGAAATTTCGGCTAAATATATGGTCCATGAATAAATGGCGAATCGAAAAAGAAATGCCTATGGTGTACGTTCGGTTTTATGCCGTGGGTGCGCTGTTGTTCATGATACCATTTACAAGGAACCTTTTTATTTCGATAACGGCCTTGTCGCTTCTGCTCGTGATTTTTTCCGTATTTTATTTCAACCGGGACCGCAAGCCGGCACAAATCGCGTGGGGTGTATTCATAGTTATTTCATCCTTCCTGCTCGAATATTACGGCGTAGCCACCGGGAGTGTCTTCGGAGACTATTCTTACGGCCGCGGCCTTGCGCCGCTCGTGGAGGGAACGCCGCTTATAATAGGCCTGAACTGGCTTTTCCTCGTCTATTCGACTCACCTGTTAGCCGACAAGATATGCGGGACAGCTCCAGGCAGGGTCCTGTGCGCTTCGCTCCTGATGGTCCTGTACGACCTGGTCGTGGAATGGGTCGCGCCGTATATGGAAATGTGGAGTTTCGGTTCGGGCTATCCTCCGCCGAGGAACTTTGTGGTCTGGTTTGCCGCCTCGCTGGTTTACCATACCGGTTACGAGCTCTTTCCGTTGCGCCACGACAATCCCTCCGCACGGTTTCTTTACGCCGCCCAGATAGTTTTCTTCATCGTTATCGGTACCTTTTCCCAACTCTTTTTAAAATGATAGAGGCACGCCATACGCTTTCAGGTAAATGGCTCGCGGATTTTTGTTCCGGACCATACATGGACAGCCATTTCCGGCAGGTGAATATTATCGGGAAGGCGGACCCCGGCCCCTATCCCTTACTGATGTTTGCCAACCATTTTTCATGGTGGGACGGGTTTATACAATACAGGCTGAACAAGCAGGTGTACGGCCGCAAACTGTACGTGATGATGCTCGAAGAACAGCTCCGGAAACATATGGTAATGAACCGGTGCGGCTGTTTCTCCATCAGGAAAAATTCCCGAACCATGATAGACTCGATGCGGTATGCCTCCGGATTGATGGGGAACCCGGAAAACATGGTCCTCGTCTTTCCACAGGGGGAAATCTTGTCGCTCTATAAAACTCCGGTATGTTTCCATTCCGGAACGCGGTACGTTATAAAATTTATCGGCAATGAATACCGGATAGTTTTCAATGTAAACCTTATCGACTACGGCCCCTGCAAAAAACCTTCATTGAACATTTACCATAAGACGGTAAACCCTTCCTCCTTTACATCGATGCCGGAACTGGAATATGCCTACAACCTCTTCTATAACGAGTGTTTAGCCTCTCAATATTCGACGGCATGGTGACTGTGGGATGGATACTGTTCGGGTTCGGTATGGTGCGTCTAATGGTGGCCCTTTACAATATGGCCGGCAGACCCTACTTACCTTCCGGGGAAGCGGACGGGGATAGTAAAAGGGTGTCCGTTCTGGTTCCGGCCCGTAACGAGGAGGAGAATATCGGGAGGTTGCTGGAGGGTTTTAAAGTTTGGCGGGACGAAGTTTATGAGCTGGTCGTATACGACGACATGTCCGCCGACCGAACATTCGCGGTCGCCGCCCGGTACTCCGCGAGTGACGGTAAAGTAAAAGTCCTGCAAGGCAGCCGGTTGCCTGCAGGATGGTTGGGGAAAAACCATGCCTGCCACCGGCTCTCCCTTGTGGCGTCGGGCGATATATTGCTGTTCGTGGATGCCGATGTGACCCTGAAAAAAAGCGCCGTAGTAAGGTCGGTCAATTACATGGAAAAATATGGGCTGCAACTGCTTTCCGTATTCCCCCGGCAGATAATGGACAACCCGGGCAGCCGGCTTACCGTGCCGCTGATGAACTGGATTCTCCTGTCGCTCCTACCCCTAAAAGCGGTGAGGTTGTCCCCACGGCCGTCCCTTGCTGCCGCCAACGGACAATTTATGATGTTCACAAAGGGCATGTATGACAATCTCGTGCCCCATAGCCGCTTCAGGAACTCCGCGGTAGAGGATATCGCCATAATAAAATTCTACAAAAGGGAGGGGGCGCGGGTGGCTACTCTTCTGGGAAGGGACGATATCGGTTGCCGGATGTACAATAATTTTCGTGAAGCGGTAGACGGCTTTTCTAAAAACATTTTCGACTTCTTCGGCGGCAGTGTCACCGTGTGCCTCTTATTCGTAGTGGCGACCACGGTGGCTCCGTTCTGGATATTTATTTACAACGGACCGGTTGCCGGTTGGTCCTATTTGACGATAATTATTGCCGTAAGGATATCCGTTTCCGTGGCAAGCCGTCAGAATACCCTGATAAACGTACTCTCGATTGTACCCCAACACATAGTATTATGGATTATCACACTAAAAGCAGCGGTTACCCGCCGAAAGAAAAACCTCACATGGAAAGGAAGAAATATATACCGGCAGCCCTCCTCTTAATCGCCCTGGTTATATCCGGCATAAATACTTCGGCACAAAAACAATACTCCGACGAAATTTACAATGCCTATATAAGCGGCGACATGGCCGCATGGGAAAGAGTTATAAGGGCACTCGAGAATTCGGGTACTCCGTCGCTTTCACAGAAACTCGAACTTGCCGAATATTATTACGCCCATACCGGTTACCTGCTGGGAGTCGGCCGGAAGTCGGAAGCCAAAGATTATATCGATAAAGCGGATATACTCGTCGACAGGATATTAAGCGCAGCACCGGACAACGCTACCGCAACTTCACTCAAAGGGATATTCATTGCATACCGTATGGAACTTAACAAACTCAAAGCCCCTGTCTTGGGTCCGCAGTGTATGAAACTTATCAAGAAAGCCTACTTCCTGGACCCGGCCAATGTGCAGGCGGTTTCCGACCTGGGGAACATGTATTACCATTGCCCCGGTGTCTTCGGCGGAGATAAAGCCAAGGGCATGGGTTACCTTTACGATGCGGTCGGGATTATGGAATCCCGGCATGAATCGGCCCGTAACTGGTTTTACCTTAATCTGCTTACCATGCTCGCACAATACGAAACGGAAACCGGTTCACCGGAAAGGGCCGGCGAAATTTACCGGAAGATCCTCAATACGGAGCCGGATTTTATCTGGGTAAGGGACGAACTTTACCGGCGGTGAAGCCGGCGTCGGACTTTTACTTCCAGACCTCCCGCATAATAAATTCAGGTTACTACTACCACGGTGCCTGTTTAACCGCATTTATGTAGCTCTCCGATATTATTATTGCGGGGTTGGACGGCCCCGGCCTATTATAAAACGCACCTGCCCGGTGGGCATTGACCCGTATGCGAGTCCCATTAAAATTTTTCGGAGTGCCGGAGGGTCCTCCTGACAGGGTCTTATTTCTATCGGAATTGCAACGGATAAGTAACTTTTCGTCTGCCTGACCTTTATACAGTCGGCTTTTTGCCTCCCGGTAATATATGGCGAATTTGGTTGTACTACCCACATTACCAGCCGCCTATTTCGGTTCGTTTACTTTAGTCTAATTTTCGGGAGTCTTTTCGTATATTTGCATCATATAATATTTGCAAGGAAATTCAGACTTCAGACTGACGATGCGATTTAGCGGATTCCTATTGGCGTTATTCTTTTTATCCGTCCCGGCGGCCGTGCTGTTGGGGCAGGATGTGGAAATCGATGTGGAAGCGCCCACATTGGTGCCCGTGGGCAGTACGTTCAGGGTCGAATATGTCGTAAAGCATAAGCGTCCGGACCGTTTCATCCCGCCCGACATGGGGGAACTTCAGGTTATAGCCGGCCCGACGGGTTCCGTCGGCAGGCTCGATATGAATATAAACGGGCAGGCCAGTACCGTCGATCTCTATATCTTCACCTACGTGATACATGCGGACAAGGCCGGAACTTTCACCCTTCCCCCGGCCACGGCCGTGGTGGACGGGAAGAATTACACATCCCGGCCGGTACCGTTCGAGGTGGTTGAGGAGAGGGGCCGCGGAGGGGCCCAGCGCCCTCAGGGCGGGGGCCAGGGCGGCCAGCAGCAGCAAACTACGCCCGAGATAGCGCAGGACGATATAATTATAAGGGCTTACGCCGACAAGACCAACGTCTATAAGGGCGAGCCTGTGAGGGTCTATTTCAAGTTGTACACCCGAGTCTCCATCGCGGGGAGCGAGCAGCAGAAACTACCCTCGTTCAACGGCTTCTGGACCCAGCAGCTCAGCACCGACCATTACAACTGGCAGAAGGAGACCTACAACGGCAAGGTTTACAACAGCCGTATAGTGCTCGACTACCTTCTGTACCCCCAGCAGTCGGGGACGCTCACCGTGGAGCAGTTCGAGAACACGTTTATAGTGCAGGTGCTCGTGGAGCAGCAACGTGGCAACTCGCTGTTTGACGACCTGTTCGGCGGATTTCCCGAGGTTAAGCAGGTTAGCCGCAAGGTAAGTTCGGCGACGGTGCCTATAACGGTTAAGGAGTGGCCCGATGGGGCGCCGGACAGTTTCAACGGAGCGGTGGGTGAATTTTCGATGACGGCCGAGTTCCAGAACGAGGTCTTCTCGACCAACTCGGCGGCCAATTATGTTGTCCGCATAACCGGTTCGGGTAACCTGCCGCTGGTGCAGGCCCCGCGGCTGGACCTGCCCAGTTCGTTCGAGCAGTATAACGTGAAAACCACCGAGAGCCTTAACCGCACGGCGTCCGGCATCTCGGGTTACCGGCAGTTCGAGTACCCTGTGATACCGCGCGCGGAAGGTGAATATTACATCGAACCGGTCAAATTTACCTACTTCAATCCCCGCACGGGCCAGTATACCACACTCGAGTCTAAGGAGATAGCGCTCAGCATTTCGCCCGACTCCACGGGCCGCGCCACGGGTTACAGCGGCGGCGGGCTGGTGACAGGCGTCTCCCGCGAGGAACTTCGCCTGCTGGACGAGGATATAAGGTTTATAAAACTGGGTTCTGCCGCCCTTACGCTCCGCTCGGGTAGTTTTATGGGCAGTCCGGCCTATTTCGCCCTGCTCCTGTTGATTTTCGCCGCCTTCGCATTCGCCCTTATCTACCTGCAAAAGAGGATAAAGGAGATGCGGAATACGGAAGTGGTGCGCGGCAAAAGGGCCAACAAAGTCGCCCTGCAAAGGCTCAAGGCCGCGGAAGCCTACCTGCGGGAAGGCAACCCGGGAAGTTTCTACGAGGAGATGCTCAAGGCCCTCTGGGGCTATATGGGCGACAAGCTCAATATCCCGACAGGGATACTCAACAAGGAGATAGTGCGCGAAGAGCTACTCAAGCGGGACGTGCCGCAGGAGTACGTGTCGCACTATATCGGCCTTATATCCGATTGCGAATACGCGCAGTATTCACCTGCCGAATCCGGCCACATGGCCGAGACCTATGCCGACGCAGTGAAGGCAATATCGAAATTCGAATCGCTTATCAAGAAACGGAAATGAGAGTTACGGCGCTTATAATAACGTGTTTGCTTGCGGCGTTCACCGCCCGGGCGGAGTTCGATGCCGACGCGGCGTGGGACCGCGGCAACAACGCCTACGTGCAGGGCGACTACGAGCTGGCAGCGGACATCTACGACTCCATTCGCAACGCCGGTTACGTGAGTTCGCGGCTCTACTACAACCTGGGGAACGCCTATTTTAAAATGGGCCGGATAGGCCCGTCGGTGCTCAATTACAACCGCGCCCTCAAAATAAACCCTTCGGACGCCGATACCAGGCACAACCTGCGGGTGGCTTCGGCCTATGTGAAGGATAAGATCGATTCCGTCCCGGAGTTCTTCCTGCGGACCTGGATCCGGGCCTGGCGCCAGTCGATGAGCTCGAACGGTTGGGCGGTGCTGAGCCTGGTGATGTTCGCCGTGGCGATGGGTCTGGTGCTGCTGTACCTGCTTTCGGGCAGGCTGTCGCTGAGGAAAGCCGGTTTCTACGGGGCGCTTGCCGCGCTGCTGCTGGCCTTCGTTTCGGTGGCATTCGCCGCCGGGCAGAAGAACGATATCTTGGACTCGGGCGAGGCGGTGGTGATGGGTAACGCGGTGTCGGTGAAAAGTTCGCCGGACAGCACGAGTAAAGATATTTTCATAATCCACGAAGGCACTAAGGTACGTATCGAGGGCAGGCTTAACCAGTGGGTGGAAATATCGCTGGCCGACGGTAACAAAGGCTGGGTCACGGAATCGGCAGTAGAGGTAATCTGAACGCGCGGGGAGGTAAGGATGTCGAAACTATTGGAGGATGCGGTCGGCGAGTTGTCCAAGCTCCCGGGGATAGGCCGGAGGACCGCCATGCGTCTGGCTCTGCACCTGCTCCGCCAGGAGGTGGCCGACGTGGAGGTGATGACCGGCACACTTAGCCGTTTCCGCAACCGTATCAAATACTGCCACATCTGCAACAACCTTTCGGACGACGATATATGTCCCATCTGCGCCGATTCTTCGCGCGACCGGGGGACGGTATGCGTCGTGGAACAGGTAAGCGACGTAATTTCGATCGAGAACACCCGCCAGTACAAAGGGTTGTACCATGTGCTGGGAGGCGTCATATCCCCCATGCAGGGAATTGGTCCGTCGGACCTGAAAATCGATATGCTGCTGGATAACGTCGCCCGCTACGGTATAAAGGAGGTAATTCTGGCCGTCGGGACCACCGTGGAGGGGGAGACCACACAGTTCTATATTTCGCGCCGCCTTGCCGAAGCGTCGGGGGTCAGGGTGTCTACCATCGCCCGCGGCATAGGCTTCGGTGACGAAATCGAATACGCGGACGAGCTGACCATCGCCCATGCCATCCATAACCGGACGCCGCTGAAATAGACTTACGCCCCGCGCGCCGGTTCCTGTCTGTACAATCCCCGGTCACTTTCAATAATCATGGGAAGGGAATAAATAGGTCCGCCGGTAGGCAGGGGTGCGGAAAATCTTGTTATTTTTGTAGATTGTACCGGGCCGTTAAAGGGCCGGTACGCAAACCCGGAGGCAATATGATAAACGAGATAAAGAACCACAGGTCGGTGCGCAGCTATACGGCTCAGCCGGTACCGGAGGAGGTTTTGAACGAAATACTCGCGGCTGCCACCCGCGCGTCCACTACGGGCAATATGCAATTGTACAGCATAGTGGTGACCGAGGATCAGGCGATGAAAGAGAGGCTGGCTCCGTGTCATTTCAACCAACCGTGCGTGACGCAGGCGCCGGTGTTGCTCACTTTCTGCGCGGATATCCGCAGGTTTTCGCTCTGGTGCCGCCAGAGGGGGGCCGAGCCGGTTTACGATAATTTCGCGTGGTTCTTCAACGCGGCCACCGATGCCCTGCTGGCTTCCCAGAATGCGGCCCTCGAAGCCGAGGCCCACGGGCTGGGTATCTGCTATCTTGGAACTGCGATTTATACCGCCTCCCGGATTTGCGATATCCTGTCGCTTCCCGAAGGGGTGGTGCCTGTTACGGCCATGGTGGTGGGTTATCCGGCGGCCGATACTCCCCTTACGGACCGCCTCCCCGTGGACGCGGTGGTGCACCGTGAAACCTATAAGGATTACACCCCCGGGGATATCGACCGCATCTGGCATGAGCGGGAGTGTAGCCGGGAGACCGCCGGCCTGCTCGAAGCCAATGGCCTGCCGAACCTCGCCCGCATTTTCACCGAGCGCAGGTACAAGGGCGAGGATAACCTCGCCATTTCCCGCTCGTACCTGGAATGTCTTAAAAAACAGGGTTTTTTCAACCAGTAGCAGGGCGTGTCGGTGGCGTGTCGGTTAAAATACCTCTTGTTCCTGGGGCTGGCCGTGCTGGCCTGCTCGTGCAGCCCCACACGTCGGCTGGAGCGCGGGCAGTACCTCCTTACGAAAAACAAGGTGGCCGAGGACAAGGATGCACCCCGTAAGGAACGTATCAAGGCCGCGGATGTGGACGGTTATATCCAGACCGAGCCGAACCGCCGGTTTCTGGGCACCAACCTCTACCTCCAGCTCTACAACATGGCCCACCCGGACACGGCCCGCAAGAACTGGTGGAACCGGACCCTGCGAAGGCTCGGGGACGAACCGGTGCTGCTGGACAGCACGGCCGTCCGCAGGTCGGCGGACCTGATTCACGACTATGTGCAGTATTCCGGATTCTACGACTCGGAGGTGGACTACCGGGTGGATACCACCCGCCGCAAGCGTGCGCGGGTGATCTACCTTATCGAACAGCACGAGCCTTACCGTATAGGCGATATCACTTACGAGTTCCGCGACGAATTCCTGCGGCAGGTGGTGATGCAGGACAGCGCCAACACCCTGCTCCGTAGCGGTGAAATACTGGACGGCAACGTACTCAGCAACGAAAAGGAGCGAATCACCCGGTACCTTCGTAACAACGGCTATTACGACTTCACCCAGAATATGATCGAGTTTTACGGCGACGCAACGGATAACCCACGGGTCAAGGACCTGGTGGTGGTGTTCAAACAGCGTATATCGGATTACACGTCCGAGGGCCAGCCGGTGTATGAGAACAGCAGCATATACCGTATCTCGCGCATTATCATCAATCCCAACTTCGACCCCATGCTCGCCGCGACCGACGAGAATTACTATAACCGGATGGACACCACTGAGTACCGCGGGCTTTACGTAATGCACCCCCGCGGGCATAAACCCAA
The DNA here is from genome assembly GCA_021202985.1 of Alistipes sp. Classification (GTDB taxonomy): domain Bacteria; phylum Bacteroidota; class Bacteroidia; order Bacteroidales; family Rikenellaceae; genus WRDF01. Next base: position 42,731 of record JAJQCA010000006.1, on the reverse strand, counting down.
GGTGAAGGAGGAAATACTCCGGCAGGCCGTCAGCCTCTACCCCAACTACGTTTACGATGAGGACCTCGTCCGCCGGTCCCACTCCAACCTTCTGAGGCTGGGATATTACCGTAACTCGAATATAGTCTTCTATCCCGACGATGAGACCGGCGAGGACAACCTCGTCACTTTCATAGGCGGAGACGACGACCTGTCGGCGGGTGGAACCACCACCGAGAAATACCTCACCTGTTACATAACCTGTGTGCCCACGCTCCGGCAGGGGTATAAAATAGAGTTGGAAGGGACCACATCGTCGAGTTTCAACGCCGTCAGTGCCACGGTAGGGTACCAGAACCGTAATTTTTTCCGCGGTGCGGAACTGTTCGAGGTGACTTTCACGGGCGGTTACGAGTTTCTGCGGACGGGCGGTGCAAACTTCGAGCTGGGAGGCGGGGTGTCGCTCTCCTTCCCGAGGTTCCTCACGCCGTTCAATGTCGACCGGTATAACCGGGCCGTAAATCCCCGCACCAAAGTCGAGGTGGCGGTGAACGCTCAGAACCGTAAGCTGTATAACCGCACCCTGTCGAGTATCGGGTGGGGATACAGTTGGAGCAACCGGCGACGCAGCAGCTTTTCTGTAAAGCCGGTGGACCTGAACCTGATAAAGCGCGGCTATATCGACGAGGAGTATTTCGAGTCGATAGAAAACCCGTACCTGCGTAACAGTTACGAGGACCAGCTTGTGGGAGGCATCTCGGGAACCTATGTATTCAACTCGCAGCTCGGTAGCTCGGGGCTGGGAAACAAATCGTTCGTGCTGCGGTTCAACTGGGAAACCGCGGGTAACCTGTTCAATCTCGCAACAAGGATATTCTCGAACCCTGTCCGCGACGGGGAGAGGGATTACTACAAAATATTCGGCATTCGATACGGCCAGTATTTCCGTATCGACGGAAGTATCAGCGACCGGATAATTTTCGGACCAAAGACCAACATCGCTTTCCGCCTCTACGGCGGTTACGGCCGGGCCTACGGCAACGCCACTTCCATCCCGTTCGACCGCCTGTTCTGGGCGGGGGGCAGTAACAGCATGCGCGGGTGGATACCGCGAAAGCTCGGTCCCGGCAATTCGGCGATTATCAACGATACCTACCCGAACCAGCTTGGCGACATGAAGCTCGAGGCCAATATGGAATTCCGCTTCCCGGTCTGGAAATTCCTGCGCGGAGCGGTGTTTTTCGACCTCGGGAATATCTGGAACATCAAAAAGCAGGGGCAGGACCAGGCGTCGGTATTCCGGTTCGACCGTTTCTACAAGCAGCTCGGGCTGAACACCGGGCTGGGCATGCGGTTCGATATAAATGTGGCCGTCATACGGTTCGACTTCGGCTACAAACTGCATAACCCCAACGAACCTGCCGGCCACCGCTGGGTGGAGCGGTTCAAAATCGGCGACACGGTGATTAACTTCGGCGTGGGGTATCCGTTCTGATCACACTATCTTTTTCCGCATATTTAGAGAAACTTTTTTTTGTATCTTATATAGGAAGCCGGTTCTGGGCCTACGCCGGGACGATTAAAGTTTTAAGATATGGATATGAAAAAACGTGTGGTCAGGGTGCTGATTATAGCGGGGACCATATTTTTAATCATTTGTATGTTGATTATCCTCTCTTCCGAGGGTTTGTAATTACCATTGTAAATGAAGAGAGTAAGCGGGCGATAAAACCGGGATGCTTAAAAGCACCGGACCGGGGCTTTTGTGAACAGAGTCCTGTGTGTCAACTGTCTCTCGGTGGTGATAGCTTCAATCCTTTTATTCCTAATACCAAACGAAATGGGCATGGCTCCCGCCATACCCATTCCTGAAAATTAATCGTATGTAAATTATATAAAATAAGCTGTCAGTGTAAAAAGCCTATTGAATATCACGGGTAGCGAATCTCTTCCGTGGTCATGACGAAGGTGTTGTTAGCGTCGTTGACATCTTCAAATCTTAACACGGTCGGGTCTGCATAATTATCCGCTTCAGATATTATGAAATTCCCGTTAATCCCCAGTGTAACTATTTGGTCCATTACAGGCAGGAGCGGGCGATAATAAGTTCCGTATCCTGCAACGCCGTTGCCGCATTCCAGTGTCGTCATAAACTCATCTTCAGTAGTGGTTTTGACGTAATAGGTATACATTACGTAATATGCATCCGGGCCGTCTTCAAATTCAAAATATATGACGTGGGTGCCGTAAGTGGTAGGATACGGGAAAAACGATAATTCCGAGAATATTTCTCCTATTCCCGACACCTGGCTCTTCAACTGCGGGAAGTAAGTGGCGTATATACCTGTAGCCTTACTGATATCGAAGAACCATTCCCTCTGTTCAACAAAACTGGAAACGGGCACCGACCCCTGCACGATATCGGTTTCCACGACAAAATCACCGCCGGCTATGGTTATCTTCGAACTGCGGATTACGCCGGTATTGTTCGCGTCGGCAGAGAATGTTATGGATCTACCGTCCGCCGCTTTGACCGCCGTAACCCAGCTGTCTACCGTTACTGTCCAGTCGGTGGGGAATAATTCGATATCCTCGGTAAGTTCCAGTATATAATCCCTTTTGCCGGAGTACGGTAAAGAAACTATGGTATCTTCCGCAAAGATAAGGAACCCGGATTGGGTTATCGTAATCTGTTCCTCTTTCCAGCCGCCGCTCAGGGTAATGACGGATGAACGGTCGTCACGACTGTCGTTGGTATCCAATGTTATAGAAAGCTGTCCTTCACTGTAACTTACCGATAACCAGTCCTGGTCAGCCGAAACTTTCAAGGTACCGCTGTTGGAATAAAAATCCAAGATATAAGTTTCGGCCTTTGCGGTGAATTTCAGACCGTCCAGATCCGACGTCACAAATAACTCACCTAACTGATTCACGGCGATATTCTCAGACTGACCGCCGTAAGTTATGGTTATGTTGGCGGTCCGGGACATGATCTCGCCGCTGGGGCTGACATTGAAGGTTACCTCGTTCTGGCTCTGGTTGGTTATGGAAAGCCATTCCCTGTCCGATACGGCGGTAACCGTACCCGGAGAGTCGATCCGTATCGTTCCGTCTCCTCCTGCCGCCGAGAATTCGACGTCGGAGCTAATAACGGTCAATTTGGCGACTTCGGTATCGTCGTCATTACAACCCACGAGCAGCACGCTTATAAAGAGCGCGAGCAATTTTATATTTTTCATCATAGCAGTTTCTTAACGGTTATTGTTTAATCATATAACAGTCGTAGAAGGTCGTGTTCGTGAAACTGGTATATCCGGTATGTACGATATACATTCCGAATCCCGTTACGGAACCGACCTCGCCGTTGTCCACCCACCAATAGAGATTATCGTTATCGTCGTCCCGGGTTATTTTAATTCCCGCAATGGAATTTGCATAAAGGCTGCCCGGTCCGCTGCTCGAATACAGCACGATCGGCCATAAACCGTTGTTATAGGGGTAATCCTCCTGAAGAACCTGACCCATAGTTATACTCATTCCCGAATCGGCACGGTTGTAATTGATGCTGAACGGCCACGGAAGCCCGGAGAATGTATAACTGTAGTTGCGCTGGTTTTCCGACATGGTGACGTTGTATTCGGTATAAGTTTCATCCCTCGCGACTTTCGCATAGAATTTCCACGCACCCAGATAATCGTCGTAATGAACGAATCCTTCCGGATATCCGCCGACCAGCTGGACGGAAGAATTGTCTTTCGCGGTGAAAATCAACTCGTCGTTATTCCAGATAAATTCCTGAACCGTAACGCCGTCTATTTCAATCGGTTCGTAAAAAGATATCCCCGACTCTGTGTAAACATAGGCGGTGTTGGCTGTCTCATACTCGTTTTCGGCGTCCGTGGGCAGATAGGTAAATACCGGGTAGTTGCCCAGCATTGTCATGGTGGTCGCTACCGAGCCGTTGATGGTAAGGTCGTAAAAACCATACAGGCAATTGTCCACCTCTTCCTCCATCTGCAGTACCTCCTCCAGGTAATCGTCCCAGTCTACGGAAGCGTCCAGCGCCACCATCTTCATGGTATTGCCCGTTTTGATGCCTTGGAGTGTAATTTCCTTCGATGTCACGTCCATGAATACGAATTCGTAATCGCCTTCGAAACCGTAACCAGTACTCCCGCCCTCGGATGTGGCGGGTGTGGAGAAGTAGTGAAGTATGGAGTTGTACGTATTGAAGGTCAGCGCAGGGCCTTTGCTGCTGATAAGCTCATAGAGGCTGGTCTCGGATTGTCCCGGTCCGGCCACTTCGGAGGCTACGGTAACGGAACCGTCCCTGCTGAAATCGAACAATATATTGTAACCGCCGTATGCCTGGCTCCGTTCGGGGTAGTAATACAACAGCCATCCGTTCGGTGCCGAGGTCAGTACGTCGAGATACTCTTCGAGGGCTTCGTTTATCCTTTCCGCTGCGGGTTTGTCGAAAATATCCTTGGTCTCATGCGTACACGAGGCAAAGAGTGCCAGCAGAAAAAGCGTGAAGACACATATTTTTTTCATAGTCAAAGTCATTAGATATTGTCAAAATCTATTTCGTGGAGTTCGGTCTGGCGCCTCTGCACTATTTCGCGCAGGTTGTCCAGGTCGATGTTCCATGTGTCCGCCATATACTCCCTGCAAAGCTGGAGTTTACGGTAGATAATGGCGGTGCCTTCCGCTGAACCCTGTGCAAGCCATGCGTCCCACTCGGCCTCGGTGCGGGTCAGGTAACGCGACATCGTCTCCACGAAATCTTCGTTATAGGATGCGCGTGCATATTTGCTGACGAAGCCCAGAGAGGATGCGGCCGCTTCCGTTCCGTTGTTCCATGACGATGAGGAGAGGTAATTCTCGGCGGAAATAGTCTTGAATTCCTGCTGGTAATCCTTGGTCTGGTGCAGGATATGGAAGAACTCGTGATGGATAGTATTGAAATAGTAGTAGTTGAGCGAAGCCACGTTGTAGGGATCGAGATTGTTTATATAGTAAATCGTAATCTTCAATCCGCCTTCGGCAGTGGCGAGGACCATCGTATTCTGGGACGGATTGTATGCCGCCGACCCGATACAGTGGAACACCTTAGGTACGTATGAGCGTGTAAAATCGACACCGGCTATCTCGTCATACACGTCGAGGAAGAGGAACTTTATAAGTTTGGCCATCTGAGCCGACTTCATATAATCCGCCGGTACGAGGTTGTACTCGGTGTTGGACTCGATGTCCTCCATCTTGTATTTGAAAGAAATATTGTACGGAAGACGGTAGTTATACTCCAGCCATTCGTCGAACTCGTTCCACGTCTCGTCGGAGTCGATGAAAATACTGGTGCTGCTTACCTTGTCGTCGCTGCACGAAACGGCCCCGACAGCTAAAACTACGGTCGATATCAAAAATATGATTATTTTTTTCATAGTCCTGTCTGTATTAAATTAACGCGGATTGGCTTCCATGCCTGACGAAATAACCCCTTCAGGCAACTGGACGGCCATTCTCTTATCATAAGCGGACAGCGAAATCGTACCTTTGTCTGCGCTGTTCTTTGAGTAGGGTATACCGAACCTTTTGAGGTCGAAGAAACGCACGCCTTCATGCAGGGTCTCTATCCTGCGGGCGTGGAGCACGGCATGAAGCATGTACTCCTGGTCGCCTCCCAGGTCGATATCCAGCCGGGTCTCGGTGAAAGGTTTGGCTATTAATTCCGGACTGGCCTCATCGCGGTAGTAGGATATTATCGCACTGGCCGGTATGTTGGTCGTGGCATTTTGTTTTGCGGAGTACCAGATGTTCAGGTCCGCCGCGGCCTCGTCGTAACGGCCGAGCATCGCGTATGCTTCCGCGCGGTTGAGCACGGTGCGGTCGGTGGTGAACGGAGTGAGCACCGTATGGTAATATCCGGTGTTGGCCAGTACGTTGGTCACCTCGAAGATACCGTACATTTTGGGAATTATAAACTGTTGGTTATTCCCGAATATACCTCCGCTGTATGCCCACAGGGCCGAATTTCCCCACGGACCGGCCGTTCCGAGCGTTTCGGTATTGGAAAGGTACTGGCTGTGGGTGTAGCGGGTGTATGCGGAGAAGCCGTAAGCGCAAGCCAACGACGTGGTAGGCTGTATCATAATGTTGGCCTCTTCGGTGCTGCTGATGTACTGGTTCCTGATATCGGTACTGCTGCTCAACGCACGGATAATGGTCATATCGCGAAGCACCGGAGCGTCGCCAAGGACGAAACTCGCATATTCCACCGCCTTCTCGTAATTGCCGTAATAGAGGTTGAATTCGGCCGCGAGAGCGTAGGCGGCTTTACGGCTGAAGTGGTATTTCGGCTGGCTGTATTCCGTGTCGTCGATTAGCGGCAAAGCCTCCTCGATATCTTCGTAAATCTTCCGGTAAACCTCCTCCACGGTGCCGCGCGAATAGGTGTTTATCGCGGTGGTCTCTATCTCGGTGGAGTAGGGGATGCCGAGGTCGGTGGAGCTGGTTACCTTATTATACGGCTGGCAGAATATCTTAGCCAGTTGAAGGTGACCCCATGCCCTGCACATTAATGCCTCTCCCCTCTGTGCGTCGCATACCGACGGGTTTTCAAGGGCATCGATGGCCTCCAGCGCCAGATTGGCAGCCGAAATTGCGGAGTAGCAGCCTTCCCAGTTGTAATACGGAGTATCCTGGTCCGTAGCCGTGAACGTTTCGAACTGGTAGGATTCGTGCTGTGTCTCGTTGTAGTAGATATAGAGCAACCCGTTGTCCACGACGTTGTCCGACATGTATTCGAACATCATCACCGACGAACTTGTCGGATACGCCGAAACCAACAGCTTTGCTATCTTCTCCGGTGAGTCTATTTCGGTCCGGGAATCGGGTATAACATCGAGGTAACTGTTACAACCCGCAACCAGGCCGCAGACGGCTATATAGCATGTGTACTTTAAAATTTTGTTTTTCATATCGCAATGATGTTAAAATCCGAACCTTAACGTAAACGTAAACTGTTTGGCCAGCGGAGAGGAAACACCGCCCGACTGGTAGTATTCAGGGTCTTGGCCGTTCAGTTTCTTATCGGCGTAAAGCAGCAGCAGGTTGGTTCCGGAAAAACGGAGGGACATATTGCTCATCTTCATCTTACTTACCCATGCCGACGGCAGGTCGTAGGTCAGTGAAACCTCTTTCAGGCGGATAAAATCCCCTTTCGCCACCCGCGCGGTAGAGTAGTTGTAAGCGTTGTATGCCCTCGACAGGTAGTTTATATCCTGTGTTTGGCGGTAGCTTGCAAGTACCGGTACGTCGGTCGTCAGCTCGTCGCCGGGAATCATCCAGCGGTTTTTGAATACCCTCGAGTGCGAATCCAGGTCGGAGTAAGAAGATTTGAATACCGGAGTCATCCTGATTTTATTGCCGAAGCCGTAAGTCATGAAAACCCCGAGGGAAAAGTTTTTGTATTTGAACGTATTGTTGAAACCTCCCGTATAGGGTGCATCGGTGGGGCCGTCGTAGTGGAGCCAGTCGAGGTCTTCCGTACTCTGGAAATTGATTTTGCTGTAATTGTCCTTGTCCACCAGTTCACCTTCTATATAGAACATCGGCAAACCGTTCTCGTCCAGACCGGCGAACGGTATCGAGAAGAGCGCTCCTACCGGATATCCCTCAAGACTGTACGAACTCATCGAACCCGTCAGCAGGTTAAACATACGCTGGGTGGTCTTGTAGTTGGTAATCTCGTTCTTGGCCCACGAGAACGTGAGGTCGGTACTCCAGGTGAAATTGGGGATCATAATATTGCGTGTGGACAGGGTTACTTCCACACCCTTGGATTTCATGTCGGCAATGTTGGCATACCTCATAATATCCCCGCTAACACCCTGGGTGGTAACAAGACCTATCAGGTCGAAGTTGTTACGGAAATAGACGTCCGTCGAGAGATTGATGCGGTTACCGATGAAACCCATATCCACACCGATATTGAACTCGTGCTTTTTCTCGTATGTGAGGTCGCTGTTTCCTACATACTCTATTTGCAGGCCCGTTTCACGGTCGTCGGCCGAGTGCCTCCACGGAGTGTAGTTGTAAATTATATGGGTGGAATTCGATACCGAACCGGGGCCGGCATCGCCCGTGAGGCTGTACGAAGGCCTTATGGTAAGGTTAGACATGACCGACTGCCTTTTGAAAAATTCCTCTTCGTGGGCGTTCCACGAACCGGAAATATTCCACGTGGGCAGCCAGCGTGCCGAACGGTTTTTACCCAACCGGTTCGAACCGTCGTAGCGCAGGGTGCCGTTGATTACATATTTACCCTCGAAAGAATAGGTGCCGTTCACCACGTAACCGGCGGTGCGGATACGTGTGTTGGTCAAAGTGTAATAATCGTTGTTACCTTCGGCCAGCTGTTTGAATGCGAGGTAGTTGTAGAATGCGATTTCACCGTATTCGTACAGTGTACCCCAGCCCTGAAACCAGTCGTTGCTGCGGTTTACCGCATGCACGTCCATAGCCCCGAACAGGCTCACTATGTGGCTTCCGTTGAAAGTTTTGTTCCAGTTGGCCGATGCCCTGAAGTCGTAGGCGAGCATCTTGTGCTCGGTCTTGTTATAGAAACCGCCTTCTTCCAGTACGCTCACCGGGAGGGCGTTCGTTACGTCCGGGTCGTCATACAGGTAATTGTTGTTTTCCCTTATGGTATCGTCCTCCATGGCACGGTAGGCGTTTGCCTGGTTGGAGTTCTCGTTAACTTTGTGCGCCTGCGAGGAAGACTGGTACTGTAACGCTCCCAATACGCTAAGATCGAGGCCCTGTATCACGTTCCATTTGAGTTCGCCCTGGAATTTGGCCGTTATGACGTTCAGGTCGATATAGTTGTTGGCCAGCTCATGACGGATGTTGAAATCCGTGTAGTTACGCGTATAATAGGTATCGGCATCCATTGCCCGCGACGTATTCATGGCATAGCTGAACGGGTTGATGTCGAACGCCCTTTCCACCTCACCCGATACGAGGTCCTGTGTCTGGCCGATGGTACCCGGTGCGCGCTGCTTCCTGTACGATGCGTTGGTCTGCATGGTCATCGTCAGGTTGTCGAGGATGCGGTAGGAATTGTTGGCATTAGCGGTGTACCGTTTCACGGTGCTCTGCTCGTACCATCCCGGATCGTTCATAATACTCATCGAAATATAGGAGGACGATCTCTCGGAACCCGTGGATATACTCACCGAGTGGGTCTGCGACACCGAGTTTTTGAACAGCAGGTCGAACCAGTCGGTATTGCGCATTTCCGCTTCCCTCAGGTAAGCGTTTTTGGCCTCGGAGGTATTTGCCAGTCCGAACATACCGGTGGTCGGGTCGTAAGTGTTGAGCAGTTTGTACATCCGGCCGTATACCCCGCTGTTCTTAGAGCGGTAGGTCTCGGCGAAATTCAGCCAGCCCTTGCTCTCCATTTCACGGTACACACCCATCTGGTCCTGCGAGTTCATGATGTCGTAGTCGTGGTAGGTGGGTTTGAGCCGGGTGGAGAACTCGCCCGTATAGTTGATGCGGGCTGTTCCGGGGCGTCCCTTCTTCGTTGTGATGACAATAACGCCCGCCATGGCCTTGGCACCGTAGATAGATGTAGCCGAGCCGTCTTTAAGTATCTGGAACGTCTCGATGTCGTCCGCGTTAAGGCCGGCCACGGCCGAACTTATAAGCGTCAGCGCGTCTCCCGAGGAGAGGTCGTCGGTGCTCACGTCGGTAATGTCTTCCATAATCACACCGTCCACTACCCAGAGCGGCTTGGAGCTGCCGAGGATGGAGGTTGCTCCGCGGACGCGAATCTTGGGTGCCGTACCGAACGTGGCTGACACGTTCTGCACCGATACCCCGGCCGAACGACCCTCGAGGCCGCGGCTGATGTCGGGCACCCCTGCAAGCTGGATATCTTCGGCGGCAAGGCGGTCCGTGGCGCCGGTAAACAGTCGCCGGTCCATGGTGGTCATACCGGTCACCACGACCTCGTCTATGGCGGTGGCGGTGGAGCGGAGCGTTACCTGAACATTGCTCGCCGCCCTTACTTCGGCAGTTTCATAACCGATGAACGAAATTTCCAGAATGGACTCGACACTGGGTGCGGTAATCCGGAAACTGCCGTCCGACACTGTGGTGACCCCCGTCTGGGTGCCTTTCACAATCACTGTCGCCCCGATAACAGGAGCACCGCTTTCATCTTTAACGACGCCGTTTACCTGTAATGCCTGGGCTCTTGCTATCGCTATGCCTGCGAAGCAGCATAGGATGAACAGTAAAAATCTTTTCATAGGCAAAGATTAAACATTTAACAATTTGGGTTTTTGTATTAAGGTCCTTATGAAGGTATAGTAGCAGGTATACGAAAACGACCGACCAGGAATGGATACCTGATCGGTCGAATAGTCAAAAAAGGCTGGAAAATATAATAAAAGGAAGCGCTTGGAATTAAATGAATTATTCCTAAATTCCGCGCGAGGCCTTGTGTGTGTGTGTGTGTGTGTGTGTGTGTGTGTGTTAGCAGAAATATTCACACCACCAAAGATTCCGTAAACTTTTTTACAGAAAAGAGCACTTTTTATGTCCCACAATATGCACTTCATGAATCTCCTTTTCCAATAAAAGAAATTGTCCGGTTGTTGTCGGATAATAATTTAAGGTGGGTTGTTTAATAGTACGGAACACAACAAAAATAGGAACTTTTAATTATATTTTTAATATAAAATATTAATAATTTAATAATTATGTCAATTTTATAGTATGACGGACCGTCATGGTTACGATTCGTAAGGCCGGAATATGCATATCGTTCACTTGTATAACGTAAAAAAAGTATACCGGTCGGTACACTCTATAATTAATAAAAGCTTGCCCTTTATAATAACACACCCGGGACCGTCGATCCCGGGTGTGGCGCTCAAAACAATTCCTAAACCTGTCAGTAAAGAAATTTGGGCACGGCGGTGCAAACCCGCCTTATTTGTATTCTCCGTATCGTTGCCGCAGCTCTTCGTACCACTTCTGCATCACGTAAAATGCTTTTTTTCTGCCGCCGTTTTCCGAAATCAGGCCCTTGCGGTTAAAATCGTCCTGTATGTCGCGCATCTGGCGGCGCGGGGAACGGAAGTCCTTCAGTATCCACGGGGTCACCCCGGCCAGCCCCGGAACGCGTTCCAGCATATTCACCGTGCGGATATACATATCTTCCATATACTCCTCGGTGAACCTCTCGTGCGGCGCGCCGTGGTTGCCGTAGAGGGCGCCGGCGCCCAGTTCGGTTATGAATACCGGCATCTGGCGGTCGAACTCCCAGTTTACCCGGTCTACCTTCTCGGACGATCCGTCGTACCAGCCCACGTACTGGTTGAAGCTGATAAGGTCCACGAGGTCCAGCAGTTCGTCATCGACGGTGAGCACGTCAGGGGCGTGGCTCTCTTTTTCCATCGCGGCCGAAATAAGCCGTGTGTCGTCCATATCGCGCGTCCTTTCGATAAGCCGGGAGAGGAACGCCAGCCTTTCCGGCGAGCGGGGCGTCTCATTCGCCATCGACCAGATTACCACCGAGGCCCGGTTGCGGTCGCGGGTCACCATGTCGGTGAGTTGGGCTTCGGCGTTGCGGTAGGTTTCGGGATTGGTCCACTGGATGGTCCAGTAAACCGGAATTTCCGACCAGACCATAAGGCCCATTTCGTCGGCCAGCCTTACCATATCCTCGTTATGGGGGTAATGGGCCAGCCGCACGAAATTGCAGCCCATTTCCTTCGCCCAGTTGAGCAGCACCAGGTCCTGCTCGCGAGAGAATGCCCGGCCGCTGCTTCCGTAGGCGGCCTCTTCGTGGATGGAGATTCCGCGGCAGAATACCTTCCGGCCGTTCAGCAGGATGTCGGTACCGCGGGTCTCGATGGTGCGGAACCCGATGCGGTCCGCCACGCAGTCGCGGCCGGCCATTATCTTCACCTCGTACAGCCGCGGGTCTTCCGGCGACCAGAGCGACGGCGAGGCGGATATCTCGAACTCGCCGTATCCGTTTCCGTCCAGCTCAACGGTATGGCGGATGCCCAGCCCGGGAATCTCCACGGTCGCACCGGCGGGCGGGTTGGTGCCGTCGGTGAGTACCCAACCGGTTATCCGGTCGGTCGAGCCTTTTGCCAGCTGCACGCTGTAATCCCGGATAAAAGTCTCGGGCACCCTCACGATATTTACGCTGCGGGTTATGCCCCCGTAGTTCCACCAGTCGGAGTTGAGGGTGGGCACCCCTTCGGCGAGCCGTTTATTGTCCACCTTCACTACCAGCGAATTCTCGCCTTCGCGAAGATGGTCCGTAATTTCGAAATTAAACGGGGTGAACCCTCCCACGTGCGAGCCGAGAATCCGGCCGTTCAGCCCCACGATAGCCTCGTAATTCACGGCCCCGAAATGGAGGAATACCCGTTCCCCGTCGCGCGGGGTGAAATCGAACAGTCTGCGGTACCAGACGGTGCCTTCGTAATAGTAGAGCGACTCGCGCTGGGTGTTCCAGTCGCCCGGGACGCGGAGCGTCCGGTCGGTGTTGAAGTTGTACTCCTCCAGCACGGTCTTGTCCGCGAGAAAGTCGTGGTCCTGAAAGTAGCCGCCCGCGGTTGGCAAGCGGCGGTAGTCGTAGTATCCGTTTTCGAACGGGTCCACGATGGTCTTCCACAGGCCGTCGAGCGACTCGGTGTCGCGCGCGCCGATATTTACGATCTGCGGCGCGGTCTGCGCCCCCGCCTGAACGGCAAGCATCAGTGTGTGCGCACACAACAGGGTTTTGACGAATTTTATTTTCATTCCGTTATGATTTTAGTCGGTAAGGTAGAACTTTATTTTCCGGTTTCCGACGGACAGGACGAACTCGCCGTTTTCGAGGTACCTTTCACCCTGCGGACCGGTGAACGAGAGGTCACGTTCGGGGACGATTTCGAACCGGTAGGTGCGCGACTGCCCGGCCGGAATTTCCTGCTTCTCGAAATATTTAAGTTCCTTCACGGGCCGCGAAATCGATGCCACGGGGTCGGAGACGAACCAAAGCACGGCTTCCTTGCCGTCCACGGTCCCGCTGTTGCGAACCTCCACCTCGGCGGTGATAGTCTCCCCGCGGGCGAATACGGTTTTGGGCAGCTTTATCTCGCCGTACTCGAAGGTGGTGTAGCTCAGCCCGTGGCCGAATTCATAGAGCGGCGTGGAGGGGATGTCCTGGTAAAGGCCCTGGTGATGGCGCGCGGGTTGCCTCATATTGTAGTATATCGGTATCTGTCCCGTGTGGCGGGGGAAGGTTATGGAGAGTTTGCCGGACGGGTTCGTCCGCCCCGAGAGGATTCCGGCCACGGCGTCCCCGCCGCATGTGCCCGGCTGCCATACGGCAAGGATGGCGTCGGCGAGCTGTTCGAGCCGCGCCAGTTCCACCGGCCGGCCGCTCGAGAGGAGCAGCACCGCCGGTTTGCCCGCGCGGCTGACTTCAGCGGCCAGCCGTTCCTGTATGGCGGGAAGCGCCAGCGTCGACCGGGTGCCGTTCTCGCCGCTCCATTGCTGCATCTCCCCGAGGCACAGCACTACCACGTCCGCCTCCGCGGCTGTGCGAAGGGCTTCTTCGAAGCCGGAGTCGTCGTCGCCATCGAAGCCGCATCCGCGGGCGGTCGTTACCCGGCCGGGGCCGAATTCCGACCGCATACCATCAAGGATGCTTCGCACGTCTTCGGGTAGGCCCTTGCCCTCCCACGAACCCATAAGGTGAACTTTGTCGTCCGCCATGGGTCCTATGAGGGCGATACGTCCGCCCGCCTGCGACAGCGGCAGGAAGCCTCCCTCGTTTTTGAGCAGGACCATCGACTCGGCCGCCGCCTGTTCCGCCGCCCGGCGGAAAGCGGGCAGCAGGTACCGTTCGGTTTCCGGGAGTTCCGGCGTGTAGGGATTGTCGAACAGGCCCAGCCGGAACTTTACGCGGAGAATCCTGCGGACCGCCTCGTCTATGCTCTCCTCCGGTACCAGCCCCTCATCAACCAGCTCCGCGAGGTGCTCCGTGTAAACGTTGTCCACCATATCCATCTCCACCCCCCGACATGAAGGCCTTCAGTGCGGCTTCCCGCCGGTCGGCGGCAACACCCTGATTGATAAGTTGCTCCACGGAACCCCAGTCCGACACCACGAAACCGTCGAAACCCCACCGCTCTTTGAGTATCTCTGTGAGGGTGTAGCGGTTGGCCGAGCCGGGGACGCCGCTGATATCGTTGAACGAACTCATCACCGTGGCCGCCCCGGCTTCCACGCCCGCCTCGAACGGCGGGAGCATCGTTTCCCAGAGGGTCTGGGCGGAGATATCGGTGTAATGGTAGTCGCGGCCGCCTTCCGACAGGCTGTAACCGACATAGTGTTTCAGGCAGGCCGCGATATTGTAAGGCTCTGAAAGGTCGCTGCCCTGGTAGCCTTCCACGGCCGCGGTTCCGAGCACGGCGTTCAGGTAGGGGTCCTCACCGTAGCCTTCGGCTACCCGTCCCCACCGGGAGTCGCGCGCCACATCCACCATGGGCGAAAAGGTCCAGTCTATACCGGTCAGGTAGGCTTCCGTGGCGGCGACCCTGCAACCGTCGCGCACTATCTGCGCATCCCACGCGCACGACTGGGCCAGCGGGATGGGGAATATGGTGCGGTAGCCGTGTATGACGTCGAAGCCGAAGAGGATTGGTATACCCAGCCGGGTCTCTTCCATCGCCCGGCGTTGGAGTTCGTTTCGCAGGGCGGGGGAGGTGCTCCGGTATATTACGGAACCGATGGTGGGGTCGACCGGCCGCTCCACACGCTCGTGGTTGTTCACGTTGTCGTTCCGGCCGTAGGTCCGCTGGTTGAGCTGCATAATTTTCTCTTCGAGGGTCATGCGCCCCACAAGGTCCTCGATGCGCTCCTCGACGGGTGCGCCGCTGTCCTTGTAGACGGGCGGGGAAGCCGCCCCGGCAAGGGGAACGGACAGGAAGAAAGAAATGATAAACCTTAGCATAAAGCGGATATTGGAAAAGGGGCCGGACAGCCTGATCATGCCGCCCGGCCCTGGATTACCTGTTAATATTTGTAAAGGTAAATATTGTCCATATAGCAGTTCGGCCAGTCGACGCCGGGGCCGCCCTCCTCGCGGGTCAGGGGCCGTATGCGGAAGCCCTGCATTGTGGACATTACGGCCGGGTCGAACGTTACGTCCACCTGCTGCCAGCCGTTGTAACCGGACACCACGGTCGATACGGTGCAGTCGCCCTGCTCGTTCCCGTTGTTCCAGTAGCGGGCCACCACGGTGCGGTTGTTGCCGACGTTGTTGTAGAGGAAACTGAGCCGGCTCGCCAGATGGAATTTGGGTATGCTGGTTATGTAGAGGTCCATTATACCCGATGTGTAAATGTTGTTGGTATGCTCCTGCTTGAGCACCTTCGAGCTGCTGTTAAGGGCGTCCTTCTCACTGTCGAGAAGTGTGTAGATGGATCCCATCTCCGGAGCCAGCATGTCTATAAAGGGTTTCAGGTCGTCGAGGCCGGTCGCCGACTCGAAATCGCTTATCAGCCATCCGTACCATACCTTCAAGGTGTACTCCCGCGAGAAGTATTCGTCGTCGGTGGTACATTCGTAGAGCAGTGTGTACTCGCCTTCTTCCTCTTTGGCGAAGTTCTTAAAGAAGCGGTTGTCGGTCGATACCTCCTGTCCGTTCAGTTTCCACGAGTGCCGTGCGGTGGAACCGCCGTAAATCACGTTGGCTATTATCTCGATGTCCTCTTCAATCCAGTCCTGCCACAGGTCGTCGTCGTAAGACATTTCTATATAAAGTCCCCGCTCCTTAACGTCGACCCAGAAAGTACGCTCGTATCTTCCGGCAGAGTTGTAGCCCTCATATCGCATCTGCTGCCTTCCGGGGGTCATCATCTGGTATTCCAGTATGCGTTCGTTTGAAATAAGGTCGCCTTCGAGGTACCAGTTGTGGGTGATGTCCTGTCCGCTGTTGACGATGGCCACCACGGTTAGCAACTCGTACTGGTCGATTTCCACCACGTCCTCGTCCCCGATGGACAGCTCCACGTCGAACACGTCCGCCACATTCACCGTAAAGTCGCGCGTCACCTCGCCGGAGCCGTTTTTGGCCGAGAAGGCGATGGTGTGTTTACCCGGATCGTTGAATGTATAGGAGAACTCGGCGCTGGTGGATTCAAGCAGCTCGTCCACGTGCCATTTGATATAGACCTTACCTTCCGGCTGTACGTCGGCGGTTATTTCAACAGTTTCCCCCAGTTCTATATCGAACGTGGTCTGCTCGGTGGAGAACGTAACCTCCGGTTCGGTATAGACTACCGGGTCATCACTCCCGTCGCAGGCAGGGAACATGGCCGCGGCCAGCGCCGCGAGTGCAAGGCTTGCGATAAATCTGTACTTTTTCATATCGTCGAAATTCTAAAGTTTCCGTTTTTCGGTTATTTGTCGAAATGCTGTATCAGTTGGTAGATATTGGTGTTGAGTTCCTTCATCAGGTCCCACAGGTCGGTGTAGTGGTTGAACTCGGTATCCACGATGCCCTTGTTCCCATCGAGGTTCGAGGAATCCCCGTCTGCGTCCTCCGGGTCGTTGTCCATATACCGGAACCAGTGCCACCCCACACATCCCCTGCTTTTGAGCAGTTCCATGGTGAAATTCTGGTAGAAGTACCCGCGGTCGGCCTGGGTATTGACCAGCCACCCCGCGCCCGACTCGTTCGGCATCCCGGAATCCACGCCCTTGACGTAGAACTCGGTCACCATGAACGGCGTGCCGGACCAGTTTATCCAGTTGCTCATCCGGTCCTGGTCGGGCTGCCACAGGCGGTAGTGGTTTACGGATATAATATCCGCGTATTTGCCCGCTTCGACCATCAGGGGCTGGTTGTTGAGCTCCTGGTCCTGCTGGTTGAAGCGTGTCCCGAGGTACATATGGTCCGGCGCGTAGATTTCGGCAGCGGCCTTTATTTTACTCATGTAGGCTTCCATGTAGTAGGCCGAGAAGGCGTCGCGGTCGGCCTGCGTGATGTCCGCAGCGGTAGCCGAGGGATTGCCTTTGCGGGCGCGGAACCAGTCCCAGACATGGTCGTAGCCGTACTCCCAGCCGGAGTTGGCGCTGCCCTTCCGTGTGAGGAACCGGTCCAGCGCGTCGTTCACCCAGGGCAATTCGTTGTCCGAGTAGAACCCGAGGAAGTAGGGGTCTCCCTGCCACTGCGATAGCTCCTGCACCGTCCTGGTTACGTGGGCGTCGAAATCGGGGTGGAACACCATGATGATATCGTTCTCGAACCCTTGCCAGCCCATGCTCACCGAGGCGTCCTGCCCGTAGCCGGGAAGGCTGCTGCGCAGCGAGGTCATGGGGCTTACCAATACCGTGTAGGGTTCCTTACCTTTGAGCAGGTGGCTGCGCGACCATGCCCCGAAGCCGTTGAAACCGTGCTCGCGCAGTTGCGCGGCTTCGGCTGCGGCCCAGGAGGTCTCGTCGCCGTACTTGGCGGCTATGGCCGCGTTGGTGGTGGGCGAAATGACCGGTTTGAACACGGCCACGCCCGCGTTTATGAACGGGTTGCCGAGCGGGTCCACGATCCACCAGCGGCCGTCCTTCATTTCGGTGTGGAAGAATCCCGTGGCGGTAAATCCGCCAACGTCCCAGCCACCGTAGACGTCGCGGTCGGGTTCGGCAGTGGGGGTATAGCCGGGGACACGGTCCACGGTGACGGCTTCATAGGTGCTCCATACAGAGTTCTGGTCCATAGCCTCCACCTTGCGGGCGGGCAGCGTTCCGGGCTGTTCTTCCTCCTCGTCTTTGTAGACGTATTCGTTCCGGTCCACGTCGTTGTCCGCGCAGGCGAGGATGCCGGCGGCAAGGGCGGGGAGCAGGAGATATTTAAGTGTGTTTTTCATAACCGTACCTCTTATTTTTTCCCTTTGGGGTTATCGAAATAATTGATGAGGTTCCATACGTTGTCGTTGAGCTGCTTCATACCCTCCAGTAGGGGAAGGTAAGGCTGGAAGTCCCAGGTTACGACGCCCTTGTTGGAGTCACGGTTGGACGGGTCGGTGCGCAGGTTTTCCGGGTCGTTGTCCATGTAAGTGAACCAGTGCCAGCCGACGCAGTTGCCGCTGCGGAGCAGCTCGAGGGCGAAGTTCTGGTAGAACGCCGCGCGGTCGGCCTGCGTGGGGACGTTCCATCCCGCGCCGGTGTTGTTGGGCAGGCCCGAGTCCTCGCCCTTGGTGTACCACTCGGTGATCATGAAGGGCTTGCCCGACCACTCTTCCCAGTTGCGCATGTCGTCCTCTTCGGGCTGCCATTTGCGGTAGTGGTTTATGGAAATGATGTCCATATACTTGCCCGCGACACGGAATATATCGGGGCTGGACATCTCCTCGTGGTGCTGGTTGAACCGGCAGCCGAGGTAGAGGTGGTTGGGGTCGTATTTGCGGAGGGCCGCCTCCACCTTCGAGACGTAGGCCTCGAAATAGAAGCCGAGGAATGCCCGGCGGTCCTCGTCGGTTATCTCGTCCGGACCGGCTTCGTGCCCTTTCCGTTCGTCGAACCACTCTTTGACGGTGAGGTATGCCGGCTCGTCGTGCGCAAGCAGGGTCAGGTGGCGGTCCAGCGCGTCGTTCACCCACGGCAGTTCATTGTCGGTGAAATAGCCGAGCAGGTACTCGTCGTCGCGGTAACGTTCTATCGGGGCGAGCGCGCGTTCGATATATTCGTCGAACTCGGGGTCGAACACCATCGCCAGGTTGAACCTGTATCCCTGCCACCCCGCGCTGTGGTACGAGCCGCCGTAACGCCGCTCGTGCTGTGTGCGGTAATCGCCCATGGGGCTGACTATAACCGTGTAGGCCATCGGGTTCTCCATCGTGCGGACCGTGTTCACGTCCGACCAGGCGCCCAGCCCGTTGAAACCGTAACCGCGGAGCATTCCCATCTGGTCCTCGGCCCACGCCTCGGGGGTGCCGAAGCGGCTCCGGAATTCTTCCTGCTGACGGTCCGACCCGCCCAGGGCGAAAACGGCCACCCCCTTGTGGATGAACGGGTAGCCGGCGGGGTCGATAATCCACCAGCGGCCGTCCACCTTTTCGGTGCGGAAGAACCCGGTGGCTTCCCTCTGCCACGCCGTCCAACCCCCGTAGGGGCTGGCGGTGGGTTCCCTGCGCTGCCGGAATCCGGGCAGGTGGTCGACGGTTACCGCGCGGTAAGTGCGCCACTCCTCTTTGGTGGCGTTGTCACGTGCTTCCACCTCTACATATCCGGCCTGCCCGAACGCGTACGTCGCGCCCAGGACCGCCGGTATCATTGCTGTAATTAATCCTCTAATTCCCATCGTTTAGTAATTTGACTGGTTTTCGTCCTGCCATTCGTTGATGCCGTCCCGTATCCGGTTGCGGAAGGTGAGCGTATCAGTGGCATGATATGTCAGGCCGTCCTTCTCGAATTTATATTGCAGGAAAAGTTTGCGGTCCTGCAGCAGCGGTGCCTGGTTGAAGCTGCATTCGCCGTCCTGTTCCACGGGGTAGGTGCCCTGCCCGGAATCGGTAAGGGTGAGGCGTCCGCCGTCCTGGCGCAGTATGAACTGCGGCTGGGAGGTGACTATCTCGTTGGCGATGCCGTTCACGCTCAGTTCGAAGGGCGACACGGTGGTCAGGGTCCACGAACGGTTGTCGGGCTGCGGCACTTCGGTGTAGTACTCTATCCGGTCGCGTTCCGCCCCGGAGGCGTCCACCCCGATGGCGTGGCCGCCGTGCCAGTAGTTGCCGAACAGCATATTGTCGTAGCGCACGCCTATCACGGTCGACTCCTTTCCTTCGAGGATTAGGTCCGCGTCGGCTTTGAGAATGTTGAACCCTATGCAGTACTCAGGCAGGGCGGCCAGCGGGTCGGAAAGGAATGCCAGCGAGTCGATTTTAATAGTAATCTCGGCATGGTGCTGTCCCTTTTTGATGGTCACCTTGTCGGTCGGGTTTATCGAATACATCCCGGCCGGCATCGGCTGCACATTGGACATGCCTCCGGCGATCGCCTTTATGTAGGAGAAACTGTGGTTCTTCATGTCGGCGAGCACGGCAGGGGTTACCAGTGCGTCGTCCTGAACGAATTCCACCTTACGGTCCTGCTTGTTCTCAATGACCCCGGCCAGTACGATACCGGTTTTAAACTCCATTCCTTCGCCCACCACCACCGTGCGTACGTCGGTCTGGTAGGAGAAATAGACGGCGTTGAAGTCGTTGTCCTTCACATAGTCGTCGTAACACGAGACGAACAACGCGAGGCCGGCCATTATCGATGCTATCTTTTTCATATCGTTTCGTAAGTATTAGCGTTTACCGTTTATTGCCAGGTATCCCAGCCTTCGTTCTGGAGCAGGCCGTTCACTCCCCTCACCTCCCGGTAGGGGATGGGCAGGTAGGCCGACGTGAAACTGCGGCTGTCCACCTCGGTTCCGAGGTCGTAGTTGAACGTCCCGTCGCTGTTGCGGACTATGGTCGCTCCGTGCACGGCCTTGTTGAGTTCGCCCAGGGTGGTGGTCCACCTGCGAAGGTCGAAGAAGCGAAGGCCCTCGAAACAGGTCTCGATACGCCGCTCGTTGCGCACGAATTCGTCGAACGCGTCGCGGCCCTCCAAGGCTATCAGGTCGAGGTAGGGGTCGTTCGCCAGCCCCGTCTCCTCGTCGTAGGTCATCCTGCTGCGCAGGTAACCGACAGCCTCTTTGGGCGACAGCCCGTCTATCGTTCCGGTCGGTCCCACCACATGGTTGGCCGCCTCGGCGAACGTCAGGCACATATGCGCCCAGCGGATGAAGAACTTGCTGTGGGGCTGCCTGTTCGGGTTGTTCTCCGACCAGTCGAGACCGGTGAACACGAATTTCTTGATATGGTAGTTGGTAAGGCTGTTCGAGGAGTTCACTCCGGCCGCGTCCTTGCCGCCTATCCAGTTCTCGAAGGTGTAGCTTGCCCTGGGGGAAGCGTTACCGACGGTGACGGTCCGGCCGTTGTAGAAGATGACGCTGTAAAAACGGGGGTCGCGGTTGGCGTAGGGGTTCTGCGGGTCGTAGGCATAGGTGGGCGACTGGCCCGCGGGGTAGCCGTCCGCCATCGGGAAGGCGTCTACCAGTTCCTGCGTGGCGCCCATCGTCCCGTCCCCCTGGAAACCGCCCGGCCAGAACATCTTTTCCATGGCGTCGCTGTTATCGTTGTAGCGAGAGGAGAAGACTATTTCCGGGTTGTTCGGGTCGAACCAGTTGACGTGCCGGGTGGGGTGGAACCCGCCCGAAACGGCGCCGTCCACATCCAGCTTGAAATCCATCACCTCTTTGGCGAACCGCGCGGCCTTCTCCCAGCGGGAGACGTCGCCGGCCGGGTTGAACCTCGGGCTGGCCCATGTCAGGTAGACCTGCGATTTGATGGCCACTGTGGTGATGCCGTCCATCCTTCCCCAGTTCTGGCCGCCCAGCACAAAAGCGTCGTCGCTGTCGTCCACGAGGAAATCCCGGTGGGCTATGGGAAGGTATTTGTATGCCGAATCGCAGTCGGCCACAATTTGCATCACGCACTCCTCGTAGGTGTTGCGTTTGAAGTCGATGTTCTGTTCGAGCACTTCGCTTATGTCCACCGGCTCGAGCAGGATGGGGAATCCGAGCAGTTCGCCGTTGGTTGCGCGTCCGCCGAACTTCTGCAGCAGGTCCCACTGGAACCAGGCCCTGAGGGCGAAAGCCTCGCCTTTGAGCCGGTTGCGCAGCAACTCGTTGTGGTGGTCGTTCAGCAGGAAACGGGTGTTGTATCCGCGGTCGTCCTTCAGGAACATGTTCAGGTTGCGGATAGCTTTGTAATCCCTGTCCCAGTAGGTTTCGAACGGGTCGTCGGAGGTGCTGAGGGTACCGTTGGCGAAGCGGCTGATGGCTTCGGTCCGCGAGGTGCGCACCGCGTTGTCGGTCGCGCAGTCGAGGTAGGCGCCTTCGTTGTTGTTGTAGTTGGTCGGCATCCAGTCGTAACACTTATGCACGAGTCCCTGTACGGTCGACGGGTTAGCCCAGACGTAGTCCTCGGAGCGTATCGCCGCCGGATATGGTTCCAGGAAGTTGTTGCAGGAGGAAAGGAATGCTCCCGCACCGGCCAGAATTATGATATACCTGTGTAGTTTCATATACTGCATAGATTAGAACGTTAATTTTACTCCGCCCGCGAAGGTCCGCATCAGCGGGTAGTGCGAGATTCCGGAATCGATCGCCTCCGGGTCGACATCCTTAATGCCGCTGATGGTAAAGAGGTTGCTGCCGGTAACGTAAACCCGGATACCCCTGAAAGTGCGGATGTTCCATTTCCTGACCGGAAGGTTGTAACCCAGTTCCACCAGTTTGAGTTTGAAGTAGCTTCCGTCTTTGAGCCAGAAGTCCGACATCTGGTAGTTGTTGTTCACCTTGTAGTACGTAAGGCGCGGGTAACCGTTCTGCCCGTTGTTGTATTTGGTGAACTTGGAGTAGTTGTCGTCTCCCCAGCCGTTCCAGAAGTAGCGGTTGGTGAGTTGCAGGTCGTAAAAAGCGCGTCCGCTTCCCACTACGGCCAGGTCGAAACCTTTGTATTCGAAATTGAGGGTTATACCGAAGAAGAGCTTCGGTACGGAGTTTCCGATCATCGCCTTGTCGTCGTCGTCGATTATCCCGTCGCCGTTCATATCGAGGTATCGCAGGTCGCCGGCGTGGAGCTGTTCGTCGTACATCTGCGGTATGAGCAGCGTCTCGGCGTCGGTGGCGAACTGACCTGTGTGTTTAAGGCCGAATATAGCTCCCACCGGTTTGCCCGACTTAGACTGGTAACCGTACCTCGGGTCAATTTCGTCCACTTTCAGCACCTT
This sequence comes from Alistipes sp., assembly GCA_021202985.1. Taxonomy (GTDB): domain Bacteria; phylum Bacteroidota; class Bacteroidia; order Bacteroidales; family Rikenellaceae; genus WRDF01. Next base: position 19,847 of record JAJQCA010000006.1, on the reverse strand, counting down.
GGAATGCTGTACCGTGGCGTTCAGCCCGATGCTGTAAGAGAACTCCCCCTTGCGTGAGGTGAAGGCCGCGGCCATCTCGAGACCCTGGTACCGGTACCGGTTGTAATTGGCCCACGGAAGCGCCTCGTTTATCCCCGCAAGGTAAGGGACGATGTATCTCGACTGCGCGACGATACCGTCGTGGAGCGAATTGTAGTAGGTGGCTTCGAACCAGAGGCGGCGGTCGAAGGCAAGCCCTTCGAAGCCGGCCGAAAGCTCTTTCCGCTTCTCGAACACCAGGTCCGCGTTGCCGATAAGGTTTGGCGAGGTACGCTGAGGATTGCTCGACTGCGTGGAGCCGAACCACTGGGTGGATGAGTTGGCGTAGGGGCCGAACCTCTGCCCGTCGGAGTTGTAAGTGTAGTTATCGATGTCGCGGTTTACCGACATGGAGTTGTCGTAATGCAGTACGCCGTACTGGGCCTTAATTTTCAGGAAGTCGAGCTTAGGCGCCCTGGCCATAAAGTCCTCCTCGGAGATTATCCACCCCGCTCCCACCGAGGGCGAGAACGACCAGGTGTTGTTGCGCAGGGCATAAGTTCCCGACGCGGCGGCCGAGGCCTGCACGATATACTTCCGGTCCAGCACATAGTTGAGGAACAGCGTCCCGGTGGCTTCGCGGCGGTGTTCGGTGACATAGCGCTGCATCCGTTTGGTGACGAACCAGGTCATCGCCGCGCTCACGTCGTGGCGCCCGTTGAAACGGTTGTCGTACATGAAACTCTGCGAGCCGAAAAGGCGGTTGCCGTAGTAGTCCAAGAGGCGGGTCTGGGTAATCTCTGTGAGTGAGTGGCTGCTGCTGCTGGTCAGCACGGGCACCGTGTTGCCGTTCTCGTCCGTTCCTTTGCCCACGATGTAGGCTTCGTAGTTCTCCGTGGTCCCGATGCGAACGAGGTTGGTGGCGTCGTAGGCCACGAAGCTGGTGCTTTTCAATCCAGGCAGCAGGAACGAGAAGTCCATGTCCACCGCAACGTTGATAAGTCCCTTGCGGGTGCGGTCTATATACTCTCCGTTATGGACGAGGTTACCCACCGGGTTCTGGGTGAAGTTCTGGCTCACACCGTACCACGGTTTCGTGAGTTCGTCCGAGTTGTTGGCATACACCGGGAAGGCGTTGCCGGGCGTCCTGTTTATATCGTAGACGGCCTGCGTGAAATCGTGGGCGTAGATGCCGTTGGTCTCGCTCGGGGACATTGCCGACCAGTTGCCGTTGTACTTATAGTTGGGCGAATTGCGGAATATGATGTTCGACACGAACCCGAACCGGGCACGGATAAAGCTGTTAAGCCGGATGTCGAGGTGCGAGCTGAAGTTGATGCGGTGGTAGTCCGCCTTCGGTCCGATTTTGAATAAATCGCCTTCGCCCGCGTAGCCGAGGTTCACGCTGTACGTTACGTTGTCCGTCCCGCCGGACGACGAAACGTGCGCCCTGCGGTAGCCCATCGTGTTGCGGAGCATCAGCTTGCGGTAGTCGGCGTTCGGGTAGAACATATCGTAGGGATTCCCCTCCGCATATTTTTCGATATCGCTGAGGGTGTAGAGCATATCCAGCCCGCTGTTGTTCCGGGCGATATTGTTGAGCCGCGCGTAATCGGCGCCGTCCACGAACTCCGGGAAGCGGTCCACAACGTTCACGCCTTCCTCATAAGTAACGTTGAACACCCGCTGGTTGGCCGTTCCGCGCTTGGTGCGGATATGCACGATTCCGTTACCCGCATAAGGCCCGTAGAGTGTCTTCTCCACCACGTCCTTGATTACGGTGATGGACTCTATCTGCTCCGGGTCGAGCGGGGTCTCGTTGATAAGCACCGGTACGTTGTCCACCATGAAGATGGGCGAGTTTCCGCGCATGCTGAGCGATATCTTCGCAAGCGCGTCATAGCCGTCGACATGTTCGAGCGCCGTGGTTCCCGGACCTCCGTGTTTTTGTACGACGTCCAGTCCGGGGACTATACCGGTCAGGGCCTGCCGGATATCCGTGGTGGGATACCGTTCCAGTTCCCGTCCCTGAACTTTGTAGGAGCTTCCGGTGGAGTAGCGCCTGCTCTCGTCGATAAAGGGCAGGTGCAGGATATCGTCCTCGTCGGTGAAGAGGTCGAGGGGTTCCAGTACGAAGTCGCCGCCCGCGGCAAGTTCGTTCGCTGCCACGCTCGAACGGCCGTAACCGTATTTGATGAAACTTACCTGGTCCGGTCCTGAGGCGTCGAAACGGAGTTGTCCGTCCCTGCCGGTTACAAACTGCTGCTGGCCTTCGTTCACGGTTACCACCACTCCCGCAAGCGGCCTGCCCTGCGGGTCGGTAACGCGCACCGACAGTGCGTCCTCGCCGGCCGGCCGGTGCTGGGCAACCGCTCCCGCTATGCACAACATGACGGCTGCCGCTGTCGAGACGCATTTCCTGAGCAGGTTTACCCGTATATGTTTTATGTATCTCATATCCTTTGTCATTTTGTCTACCACGATTCGTTGGGTACGTAGTTCTTCATTTTAACCAGGTCGGATTTCTGGAAGGGAACGTAATACATCCCGTTCTTCCAGGCCACCTGCCTGTTCGAAGGCAGTTCGTAACGGCTGTATTCGAAAACCGGGGTCTCCCCGGGCCTGTCGTAGTTCACATATACGGCCTGGATGCCGTAAACCCTGCCGCTCATCAATTCCGGCGCATCTTTCCAGCGGCGGATATCGCAGAAGTAGTGGTGTCCTTCGAAGCAGAGTTCGATGGTCCGTTCGTTCTTTATCCTCGGGCGAAAATCGTCCGTGCTTCCCGTGAATTTTGTAAGCACGTCCGGCATACCTGCGCGGTGGCGGATAACGTTCACCGCCTCCACTGCCGTGAGCGCGGCACCGGGTGCCGGGACGTTGGGTCCGTAGGCCTCGTTGGCCGCCTCGGCGTAATTGAGGTAGAGCTCGGCCAGGCGGATAATCGGGTCGGTGAACCTCTGGCTCGTTACCGAAGAGTTGCGCGCCAGCTTGCCGGTGCGCTTACACTCGAAGTACCCGGTCGGAGTCGTGGGGTCGGCATACAGCAGCGAGTTTCCGGGTACCGATCCGTCCGGGTAGATATAAAGCGAGGCGTTTCCGTAACCGTCCAGCGGCTTCTGGTTGTAGATGACGATAACGTCCAGACGCGGGTCGCGACCCACATAGGGGTTGTTGCGCTCGTCCCAGCCGGAGGTGGATTCCCGTGCGGCGATCTCCCTTTCGGCCTGTGTCGAGAGCGGATAGCCGTCTACGGTTTCGAAGCGGCTCACGAAATTTTCGGTCGGGGCCTGCCCGGAACTGTACGTGTCGTTGGAGAAGACATAGGGTAAGTAGGTCTGCAGTCCGCTGTTGCTGTACGGCATATTGTCGAACGAGTAGCCCCATATCTGCTCGTTGGTGTAGGTCGCCCCGTAAAAATTGAGGGTGTAGTCATTGAAATCGAGCAGTGCGTAGCCGTTATCCAGAGCTATCTGTAATGCCTCCCACGACGCGGTGGCGGCTTCCTGCCACAGACGGATTTCGTTACCCGGGTTGTTGAGCGGGCTTGCAAGGTAAAGCAGTGCGCGCGATTTGAAGGCTTTAGCGGTCACGCCGTTGGGCTTGTCCTGGTCAGGAGCGTTGAGGTGTCCTGTCCCCGATGCCGGGTCGCGCCTTACCACGCCTGCCTTGCGGAAGTAGTCGTAGGCCGTGTCGAGGTCGTCCGTTACCCGGCCGATAAACTCTTCCACCTCGAGCCGCGGCAGGTCCCACTCGTCGTCCGAGCCGAGCACCTGATCGATATAGGGCAGGGTGCCGTAAAGGCGGAACAGTTCGAAATGGACGAACGCCCTTACGAAATGGGCCTGACCGAGAAAATCGTTCTTTTCGCTATCGGTCACATCCTCCAGCATGTCGATATTCTCGAGCACCATATTGCAAACCCTTATCACGGGCCATCCGTAACCGACCTTTTTCCGGTCGCCGTAGTAGCCCACGCGGGTGGCGAATTCGCCCGAGTTTTCCCCCCGTTTAGGTTCCTGCGAATAAAGAATACGGCAGCCTTCCACCATATCGGTTACCATCTCCAGGGAGAGTTTCTGGTCGTTCAGCCCCCAATAGAAAGGGTAGAAAGCCTTGATATGGGGGGTCTTTGCCGGGTCTCCGTCGTCGCCGTTGGTACCGCCGTGGTGGTATATGGAGTAGAAATAGTTCTTGAAATTCTGGTAATTGGAGAAGACGTCCTTTTCGGAGAAACCCGTTCCGGGGTCCCTGTCCAGATAGTCCTCGAGGCAGGAGGTAAAGGTAGCCGTCGCCGCCAAAACCATCGATATGCGTAATATCTTGTCTATGATCTTTTTCATATTTTCTGAAGTTCCGGAAGTTAGAATGCTATCTGGATACCGGCTTTTACGGTCATCATCTGCGGGTAGTTACCGTTTATCAGGTAGGTGTTCTCGGGGTCGCCCTCGAGCAGCGAGGTGAAGGTCAGCAGGTTGTTGGCCGTCACATAAACTTTCAGGCCCTTGATGCCCATAAGGCTCTCCAGCTTGCGGGAGTTTATGGTGTAGCCGATGGATAACTCTTTAAGGCGCAGGAAGTCGGCACGCCTCCACGACTTCCCGGGGATTTTGCCGTATCCCCCGCCCGAGTCGTTGGCCTCTCCGTATACATTGCTCCACGTCAGGTAGGGAAGCCTGCCGTTGCTGTAATGGAGCGCGGCGTGTGTCCCGTCCGGGTTGGAGGGCGACCAGTAGTTGAGCGAAGACTGGTGTATCCTGTAATTGCCTTTGAAGAACTCGTATTCGTAGAGCATATCGTAATTGATGTACTTGCCCGCGTAACCCTGGAACAGGAAATTGAAATCGAAACCCTTCCAGTTGAAACCTCCCCCGAAACCGTAGCTTACGGGCGGCTGGGTCGTTCCCTTGAGGCGGGTCACGTCGTCCGAGTTCAGAATCCCGTCGGCGTAATAGTCGAGGAACTTGTAGTCGCCCACAACAAGGCCTCCGATATCCGACATCTGACCCAGGGCGATATGAAGGTCGTCAATGGAAGTGAAATAGCCCTCTCCGAAGAGGTAGGTACCTTTTTTCTGCGCACCGAGCGCCGTGCCGGCGTTTTTCTGGTGCGAGAGGCTGTACGGTGCGTCGTCCTGTACGACGATGCGGTTCTCGTTCAGCCCGATATTACCGCGCACGTAAAAATTTAAACCGTTCGGCAGGGTGTGGTAGAAGTCGAGTTCGACCTCCATACCGTGCTTTTTGATTTCGCCGCGGTTGAGTTCCTTGAAGGAGTTGCCGACGAACATGGGCACCGAGTTGGCCACCGATATAAGCATTTTGTCGCGCTTCTCGTCGAAGAAATCCACCGAGACGGTGAGGGCGTTCTTCAGGAAACCGAGTTCCACCCCGAGGTCGCGTTTGCGTGCCCGTTCCCACTGGACGTAGGAGTTGGCTATGGCGTCCTCCTTTACGTAACCTTCCGATGTGAGGGAAAACTCGCTGACATAAAGCCAGCGGCTACCCGCGTAGTCGCTACCTACAAGGCCGTCCGAGTAGCGGAACTTGAGCCGCGACATCCACCGGACGTTCTGTTTGAAGAACGGTTCCTCGGATACCACCCATCCAATGGCGCCCGATGGGAAGAACCCGAAGCGGTTGCCCGGGGCGAACCTCTCGGAACCGGTATAACCGATATTCACCTCCACCAGGTAGCGGTGGGCGTAATCGTACGTCGCACGTCCCACCAGCGCCGCATTGTAGTAGGCGAAATCCGAACCTTTGTTCTGCTGCTGGAGGTTCATAAGGGCAAGGCCCGTGACGTTATGCCGCCCGAACGAATTGTCGTAGTTGAGAGAAAAGTCGTAATAGAAGTCCTGGTAGTAGTTGCTGTTGATACCGCCTGTCTCGGTGTACCACGGCTCCGGGTAGTAAACGTCCGTGGCGCTGCCGCTCGAGCGCACCCACGGGTTAATGTCCGAACCTATCAAACCGGTCTGAAGTTCGTAAGAGGCGATGGACCTCTCGGTTTTCAGAGTGTTGTACTGGTAATAGGTGCTGAGCGAGAATTTCGCCGCGAACGACAGGCCCGGGGTTATGAAATCGAGTTGCTGGCGCAGCTGTATGTCGGTAAAAAGTTTGTTGGAGGTATACTGGTTGAAGTTACCGCGGATAAGCTGGAAGTAGGGGTTACCCACATCCTGGTCCGGACCGTCCGTGTAGCGGTTCTCGTACAGCCCCGGGTAGTCGATATCGGGAATCTCCTCCATTACCCACGCAGGGTAGTAGAGCGGATATTTTGTGGAGCTGGCCCCGAACATATATTTCCAGAGGTCGCCGCCGTATACGCTTGGGGAGTTCTGTATCTGGAGGTCGCCGCCGAAGTTAAAGGCAAGGACGGTCGAACGGGTCAGGTTGAAGTCGAGGTTCGTACGGTAGTTGAACCTGTTGTAATAGAAACTGTTATCGAGCTTGCCGTCCTTCCTCGATTTGAAAATCGACCCCTGGTGGGTATAACCGAGCGAGGCGAAGTATTTGACGAACTTCGTCCCCCCGCTGATATTGAAATTGGCGTTTACCGTAGGAGCGAACGGTTCGGTGGTCTCGCGGAACCAGTCCACATCCGGGTAGAGTATACTGTTGATCCGGCTCGAAGGATTGGCGTACTCGGCCAGCTCCCTCTGGGATGTGAGGTCCGAGAAGAGCTGGTCGTTCATCTTGGCCACGTTCATCATGCTCATGGTGGTGTAGGCGTCGATGTGTTTGGCCACATTGATGGGTTTCTGGAACCCGACCGAAGCCGACACGTCCATCTTGGGTTTGCCTTCCACGCCCCGACGGGTGGTGACGATAATCACGCCGTTGGCGCCTTTGGCGCCGAAAACGGCCGTGGCCGAAGCGTCCTTGAGCACGGAAATGGAGCTGACTTCGTTGGGGTCGATGCTTTTGAAATCCCTCTCGATACCGTCCACCAGTACGAGCGGGCTGGAGGAGTTGAAGCTCGACAGCCCGCGGATGGTAATCTCCGCGTCGTCGCTGCCGGGCTGGCCCGAACGCTGTATGGTGGTCACCCCGGAGAGCTTACCGGCCATCGCGCTGGTGATGTTCGAACTTCCCGAAAGTACGAGGTCCGAACCCTTCACCTGCGAGATAGCGCCCACGACGCTCTCCTTTTTCTGGGTTCCGTAACCCACGACCACCACGTCCTCTATGGACTGGCTGTCTTCCGAAAGGGTGAGTATGTACTCGTTACGCTCGTCGATGCGCAGCTCCAGCGTGGTGTATCCCAGCGAGGAGACGCGAATCATCGCCTCGGCCGGCACCGTGAGCGTGAACCGTCCCTGTCCGTCGGTGCTGGTTCCGATGTTGCCACCGCCTACGAGGATAACATTGGCGCCGATGACGGGATTGCCCGCATCGTCCACTACTGCGCCCGTAATCCGGCGCTGGGCAGCCTGCGTCACGGATTCGTGAAGCTCCGCGGGGCCGGGCGACGCGGCGGCGGAGTGTATGCCTGCCGTGAGCAGGAGCAGGGCCGCGGCCGCGAAGCTCAGGGCGCTTCGTGGCGGGCGGGCTTTCCGGCGGGCGGCATAACAAAAGAGCTTGTTAAGATTTCCCATATAAGATATAATTTTAGGTTAGTTTATCCGTACCGCGTCAGGGTACGGTCGTGGTCGGTCGGTTTCTGTTTTCAGAAGGCGGCCGGTCGGGTCGCCCGGGTAACATGTTTTTTAAGGTTAGTAATCGGGTTCGTATGTGAATGTCAAGGTGGTTTCTATCGGACTGTGAACCGTGCCTGCCTGAGGTCCCGGTCGCGGGAGGACGGCCCTATGGAGACCGTAAAGTCCCCCGGTTCGATGGTGTAGATCATATCGGCGTTCCAGAGCGACATGTCGTCCGGCGTGACGGTGAACTCCACGCGGCGGCTCTCGCCCGGCGAGAGCGCTATGCGGCGGAAACCCCTGAGTTCCTTCACCGGGCGCGTCACGGAGGCGTACTCCTGCGTAAGGTACATCTGTACTATCTCCTCGCCGGCCATCGTCCCGGTATTGGTTACGGTGACCGATGCCGTAAGGCTCGTACCGGGAAGAATGGACCGGGCGGAGAGTTCCACATCGGAGTATTCGTACGTCGTGTAGCTCAACCCGTAGCCGAACTCGTACAGAGGCGCCGAGTCTCCCGTGGCGTAGTCGAACCATTTGGAGGTAAAGCGGTAATTGTAGTAGGTCTGTATCTGGCCCGCGTGGCGCGGTATGGTAACGGGCAGTTTGCCCGACGGGTTCACCTCGCCCATCACTATCTCGGCCACGGCACGGCCGCCCATCGAACCCGGCTCCCACGCCTCGATTACGGCCGGTATATTGTCGGCTATCCATTCGGTGCCCAGCGGCCGGCCGTTGATAAGCACCACCACCGTGGGGGTGCCGGTGGCGTGGATACGCTCCACAAGCTGCTGCTGAAGCCCTACGAGCGAAAGGTCGTACCGGTCGGAATTCTCGCCGCACGTCTTCTCCTTCCAGTGGTAGCGCATGGAGTTCTCGCCGACCACCACTATCGCAAGGTCGCTCTCCGCGGCCAGCTCTACGGCCCGGTCCACCTGCGCCGGGTCCATGGCCCGGAGGTTCCAGCCGAACTCGCAAAGGGCGAGGTCCAGCCGGTCCGCGTAGGCGTTCATTCCGTCCCATACGGTCACCATGTTCCCGTCCGGCTGGCGTCCGCTCCAGTCGCCCAGCAGGGCCTGGTCGGTTGCGTTGGGGCCGGTGACCAGCACCTTGCGGTATTTCGCGGGGTCGAGCGGCAGGATGCCGTCGTTTTTCAGGAGGACTATACCCTTACGGGCGGCTTCGAGGGCCGTCTGGCGGTGCAGGTCGTTAAAAAGGAAGCCGCGTGCCGCGTCGGTATCCACATAGGGGTTTTCGAACAGGCCCAGCTCGAATTTCATCCCGAGAATCATCTCCACGGAACGGTCAATGCGCTCTTCCGCTATCCGGCCGCTCCGCACCAGTTCCAGTATGCCGTAGTAGAAATCCGGTCCGTGCATATGCATGTCCATACCGGCCTCGACGGTCTGTAGGAACGCCTCGTTGTTATCCCGGGCGGTGCGGTGGTAGTCGTGCATGCGCTCTATATCCATCCAGTCGCTGACGTAGTATCCTTCGAATCCCCACTCCTTCCGCACCACCTCGTCCATCAGGTAGCGGCTGGCGTGGCACGGTACGCCGTTGTACTCGTTATGGGCGGGCATCATGGTCCACACCCCGGCCTTCACAGCCTCTTGGAACGGCGGCAGGAACACTTCGCGGAGGGTCCGTTCCGATACGTCGAACGGGGCGCCGTTGATGCCGTTCACCGGCTGGCTCCCGCCCACGAGGTGTTTGGCGCAGGCCGATACTACCCGGGTCACATCATCCGACGAGAACTGCAAGCCTTCGATAGTGGCCGCTCCCATGATACCGACCAGGTACGGGTCCTCGCCGAAAGTCTCCCCCACGCGGCCCCAGCGGGCGTCTCGGGCCACTTCGAGGTTCGGCGTGAACGAGAGGTGCGTACCCGTTGCCCGCATTTCGAGGGCGGTCTGCCGCGATATCTCCCGGACAAGGTCCGCATCGAAACCCGTGGCCTGCCCGATAGGGGTGGGGTAGACCGTGGCCCCTTCCACGAGGGCGTTGCCGTGTATCGCGTCTATACCTATTAATAAGGGAATGCCGAGCCGGCTTCGCGCGGCAAGGCTTTGCAGGTGGTTTGCCTCCTCGGGGTCGAGGACATGGAGGAACGAGCCTATGATACCCTCTGCGGTCATCCGTTCGATCACCTCGGGCGGGAAATCGGCGTAAAATCCCTTGCTGTGGCTCTTCTTTATCTCTTCCGGCGGCACTTCGTAAGCCGAGCTGCGCATATGTTCCAGCCCCACGTACTGGCACATCTGGCCCACCTTCTCCTCGAGGGTCATCCTGCCCATCAGGTCCCGGACCCGCTCCTCTGTCGGGCGGGCAGGGTCTTTATATATCGTATCGCGGGAAAGCGCCTTTACGGGCAGCGCCGTAAATAACAGCGCGGAGAGTGCGGAAAGAAGAATCGGGCTATGGCCCGGCCGGCGGAAACTGCTCATTGCGGTGTTCGTTTAGGTTCGTATTCGCCGGCAATATTATCCTTTTATATGACCGGGGCGGTTTGTAAAATGCCGTAAATGGTTTGCAAATCGTCATTTTAACAAAAACAGCCCCGGAGAGCTCTCCGGGGCTGTTTTAAAACCTTCCGGTTTTTTATTTCCGCGTCAGTTTGCTGGGGCTTTCGCCGAAGTATTTCTTAAAAATCGTGCTGAAATATTTGGGGTCGGGGAAACCGGACATCAGCGCCGCGTCGGCTATCGAGTGGCCGCCGGAGCGGAGAAGTTCCCGGGCGTACTGGAGCCTTATCACCCGGATAAACTCATTGGGCGACCGCCCGGTCAGGGCCTTCAGTTTTTCGAACACGAGCGTCCGGCTCATGGCCAGTTCGCGGTACAGGTCGTTGACCGTGAACGAGGGGTCCGCGATGTGCTGCTTTACGATGGCGGTACTGCGCGAGATAAACTGCTCGTTGAGGTTAGGCGCGGCCGTCTCTTCCGCAGCGCGGTTGTCGTCCGGGGCGGATTGTAGCCGGCCCAGGAAGTATTGCTGCAATTTTACCCGAGTGTTCAGCAGGTTGCGAATCTTTATGCGGAGCACCTCCACGTCGAAGGGCTTGTTGATATAGTCGTCCGCGCCGTAACCGAGTCCCTCGCGCATTTTCTCGCCGCTGATGTTGGCCGTAAGCAGGATTACGTGCAGGTGGGAGGTTTCGATATTCTCCTTAATCCTGCGGCACAGTTCGTCGCCCTGCATCCCCGGCATCATTATGTCCGACACCACCAGGTCGGCCATATTCCCGCGGAGGAATTCGAGGGCGGCCTCGGCCGAGGCGACGCTGAACACCTTGTATTCGGCCGACAGCATATCCGAAAGGTAGTTTCGCATATCGTCGTTGTCCTCCACGATAAGTATGCGGTACGTGTCGGCATATTCCCGCCGGCGCTGCCTTTGCACCGGACGCGCTTCCGGCTCCTGCTCGCCGGAGAGCACGTAGTTCAGCTTGCGGGCGGTGAAGGTTAGGGTGAACACGCTCCCCTTTCCCTGCTGGCTGGTAAAGGTAAGCTCGGCGCCTATCTGCCGCGCGATACGCCGGGTGAACATCAGACCGATGCCGGAGCCGGTCTCCTGCGAATTGACGGCGTTTTGGGCCCGGTAGGCATGGCGCAGTATCTTACCCTGCTCCCTGCGCGGTATGCCGATTCCGAAATCCTCCACCTCTATGGTTATCTTCTTCTGGTCCGCTTTGAGCCGTATTATAACCTCCCCCTCTTTGTCCGAGTATTTTATGGCGTTCGACAGCAGGTTGTCCATGATACGGTCCAGCCGCCGGGTGTTGGTCTCCACGAACACGTTGCCCTGTATGGGTTCGTAGCGGAGCGTAATGTTTTTCTCCGCGGCCAACGGCGCGAAACTCCCGATTTTCTCGCCTAAAAAGGCTTTAAGGTCGCACACGGTAAGGTTTACCCGCGTCTCTCCCTTCATCTCGTCCTTATGGAAATCGAGCAGCTGGCTTACGATACCCTGGAGCTTCTCCCCGTTCTGGCGTGCCATCCGCAGGTGCTTGCGGCCCTGCTCGGAGAGTCCCTCCTCCGCCTCCAGCGAACCCATCGGGGCGAGGACCAGCGACAGCGGGGTGCGTATGTCGTGGGCTACGTTTATGAAGAAGTTAATCCTTTCGCGCGACTGCCGTTTGAGCATCAGTTCCCGGTAGTACCGCCATACCCAGATACAGAGGGCCGAGAATATCAGCAGGTAGAGGATCCACGCCCATACGGTGTTCCAGAACGGCGGCCTAATCCGTATATTTATCTCCCGCCCTGAAATCAGGGTCGAGTCGTTCCGGTCGAAGCATTCCACCCGGAGCACGTAACGCCCCGGGGGAATATTGGTATAGGTGGCCGAGACCAGTTCGTCGTCGGTATTCCAGTTCTCCTCGAAGCCTTCGAGTATATGGCGGTAGCCGAAATAGTTGTGGTTGTAAATGTCGGGTGCCGAGTAGTCGAACGAAAAGGAGTTCTGGTCGTGCCGCAGCACCATGCCGGTCAACTCGTCCACCGGCATGGGCAGGATGTCCGGCGCCGAGGCCGGGGTTATAAGGTTATAGAAAAGCCTGAACCCGGTGAATTTTATACGGGCCGTGACGGTGTCCTTCTTCAGCCTGTCCGGGTCGAATACCAGCGCCCCGTCTATACCGCCGAAGGCCATCCGTCCGTCCGACAGGCGGGCGAAGGAGGTGAAAAGGTACTTGCTTACCGGCAGGTTGCCCATCGAGAAGAGTAATTTTTCCTCCGCCGGGTCGAAGCAGAAAATGCCTTTCTCGGTGCTGCCCCAGAGCATCCCGTCGTCGTTGAGCATCAGCGCGTAGACGTAATTGGAGGGCAGCCCGTCGTAGGTCGAGAAATTGCGGATTTCCGTGAATCCGGCATCGAAGCAGTTCATCCCGCCCCCGTCCGTGCCGAACCAGAACTTGCCGTCGTGCTCCACGGCCGAAAAGATAAAACTGTTGCTGGTTATGCCGTAGTTGGGCGGATGGGTGAAGTATTGCCGCCTCTCGCCGGTGCGCTTATCTATTATATGGAAACCGTTGGAAGTGGCGACGAACACCGTATCACGCTCCGGCTCGAAAATATACTGTACGCGGGGGATGTCGTAAAAGCTCGTCCGGCGGCGTCCGGCCGGGTCGCGTACCAGCGCCAGCGGCGTGTAGAGGCATCCCACCCAGAGGTCGCCGTCCGAGTCGAAGTAGGTGGCGTAGACGCAGTCCGGCTCCGGGCCTCCGCTTAGGCTCGGGATATGGGCGGTGCGGCCGGTCCGTTTGTCGATGCTGTAAAGGCCCGTGCTGTAACCGCCGGTCCAGACCGTACCGTGCCCGTCGCCGCTGACGGTGAGGAAACTGTTCTCGCCCTGAAGGTAATGCTTCCATCCGTATTTATGGCTGAACAGGCTGACCCCCAGATTCGTGGCGAACCATAGGTCGCCGTCGGAGTCCTCGTATATGTCGTATACGTGGCTGCCCTTGAGAGAGTTATGTTCGTACGGAATATGCCGGAACCACTGGTAGCGCTCCTCGGGTTTTACCAGCGTAATGCCGCCCGAATAGGTGCAGACCCATATGTTGGTGCCGTCCACGAAAATGTCGTAAACGTTGTTGGCTTTCAGCACCCCGTTCACCGAATCCTCGTCCGAAATGTACCGGACGGATGTCCGCGCGACGGTGTCCACCTTGTAGATACCCCGTCCGTCCTGCCCGACGAGGAGCTGGCCGTTCCACGGACGGATTGCCCTCACCGGAGCGGAAGTTACATTGGCCGTGTAAGGTATATTTATATATGTCTCCCCGGCCATATCCCATCTGTACAACCCGGAGCTGAAACTGCCCATCCAAAGGTGGTCGTTCGCCGAATCGAAATAAAGGCTCATTATGTTGACCCCTTCGCAAGGGCCGAGCCGGTGGGTATAGCGGCCCGCGCCGGCGGTAACGAACACCACGCCCGTAGTTGTGCCCAGCGCCAGCAGGCGGCCCGGGAGAGCGGCTATGCAGTTTATGGAAACGTCGTCTATACGGATCGATTCCTCGATCTGCCCCTCCGATTCGTAGAGTTCCACCAGCCCCTTGGTGGTCCCCAGCAGGAGATGGGTGTCCCCCAGGGGCAGGATGTCGTGTATCGCACGGTAGGGGTCGATTTCCCGGGTGTCGTAGAATGGTGCGAACGAGTCGGCGTCCGGGTCATAGTAAAATATCCGGCCGCTGTCGGTAAAGGCCCATATCCTCCCTTCGCCCGATTGCCGGATGTGGACTTCGCGCCCGTAACGGTTCTCGAATATCTCGGTCCCGAACAGCGAGTAGTGCCTGTATACCTTGCCGTCGTAACGGGTTATCCCGGAGCGGGACGCTATCCAGAGGAACCCCTCCGAGTCCTTTATGACCCCCGAAACCGAATTGCTCATCGCTCCCTGCGGGTCGCTCAGGTGGAGGTGTTCGAACGCCGACGTCTTACCGGGAAATAACAACAGAAGCAGCAGCAGGATTAAACAGGCGGGCGGACCTTTACATTTCATAATCGGGGCTTTTCGGGACAAACAAATATAAGTCCGTGCCGCCGGATTTACAAATTCCGGGCTTGATAATGTAAAATCGGGTATACCCGGGCGGGACGGTTTCAAGGGATTCGTGTCCAATTACGTGGGGCGGTACGGGGGCGAAAGACCGCCCGATGGGGACTGTTTCGAAATATGTAATATCCGGCCCGGCGGATTAACTTTTTGTAGCGGCATACGGCCGCAATGGGCGGCAGGGCCGTATCGGGGTGGGCGAAACGCCGTCGGGGCCTGCCTCCCGGGCACCGCCCGGGAGCCTCCCGGCGGAGGCTTCCGGGGCGGGCATGGAAATTCGTCCTGCGGAAAATAATCCATCTATTTGGATAATATTGCATGCCCGCTTACGGCGTTCGGTTTAATTTTACATTGCCGTTTTATTCGGCGACGCAAACCATTCAAACTTTTAAACTAACCTGATATGAAAAGAAACGCACTCCGCGCGGCGCTGCTGTTGCTGCCGATGACGCTTGCGATGCAGGCCGGTGCGGCCGGTATCGGCACGAGGTACCCGTCCGAAAAACATGTGATCGTGGATAAAACCACAGGGGTCCTGCTCACGTTCCTCACCAGCGCCGAGACCAGCGACGCCGCACTCTACCAGACGCATCCGCGTTGGACCTACGATTCGAAGTACATTATTTTCCGTTCGTCCGAGCGGTCGGGCGACGGGACCTCGCAGGCTTACGCCGTGTCGGAGGAGACCGGCGTGATAATACAGCTCACGGAAGGTACGGGTGTCGGTACGGGCAGCCTGAATGTGTCGCGCCTGTCCAACAAGCTTTACTATTTCCGCACCGGCGAACAGGGCAAGGTGCTTACCGAGCTCGACCTGGAACGGCTTCTTGCCGACAGCGAGGCCGGTACGGTGGGCCGTGCGGCCGATTACGAACGGGCGGTAGGCGAGCTTCCCTCGCGCTATGCCGAGTCGGGAGGCTTCACGCTCGATGCCGACGAGACCAAGGCATACGTCGGGGTTCGCCTGTTGGACGCGGACCCGCTTCCGGACGAGGCGACCGAGCCGGGCTGGAGAATCAGGCAGGTACGGTCGGGTATTATCGCTATCGACATTCAAACGGGCGAGGTAAGCACCGTTATAGAGACTCCCTTCACGATGGGACACGTACAGGCAAACCCCTTTAAACCGGGTGAAATCCTCTATTGCTGGGAGACCGGCGGCGACGCACCCCAGAGGATGTGGGTAACCTCGGCCGACGGCAGCGACAACCGCCCGCTCTACGAGGAGGGTCCGGACGACTGGGTCACCCACGAGGTCTGGATCGACGCCGACCATGTCTATTTCAATATGATGGGCCACCTGCCCCGCCTCAGGAAAAAGGCTACCGGGGTGATGAAGATAAACGTCCGCACCGGGGCGCTCCAGCCGTTGGGTCAGCTCGAATACGGTTCGGGATTCTGACACTGCGGCGGAACGTCCGACCTGCGCTGGGCGGCCAGCGACAACTTCGAGGGCGAAGTCTACCTGATAGACTGCCAGACCGGTCAGCGCCACCTTTTCACCGCCAACCACCGGATGCAGCCGGACCATACACACCCCTCGTTCAGCCCGGACAACAGCCGGATGATGATACAGTCGGGTTACGTCAGCGACGGGAAGAAGCTCGATATCGTGGTGGTGAACATACCGTTCCACCTCCAGTCGACCACCTCGGAATACCGCGGCGAATATCCGGAGAGGATCAGGCAGTTGTTCCAGGAATAATTACCCGGCCACCGGCCGAGCCATAACCTGGACGGGTTTCGGGGCTTTGGCTGGCCCGGTGCCTGAAAGTTTCCGGGCGGGTCCATTCGGCCCCGAACCGGCGGTTAGTAATAAACAGCCCCCTGTCTTAACACAGGGGGCTGTTTTTATATTAGAGGGTACGGTTATCGGTTACCGGTTGCGGGTGTGTGTGTGATGTGTGTCTGCCGTATGGGTGACGTGTGTGCCGGGGGGAGTATTGTATATTCAAGGTGTGTGAAGTGTGTGTGATGTGCGACGGTGTTGAATCTGTGCGTTGCGTGTGTAGTGTGTGAATGTGTTTGTGTATGTGATATGTGCGAAGTGTGTGTGAAATTGATTCGAATGTGTGTGCCGCGTGTGTTATGTGTGCCAACTGTGCGCCGGGGGAATGCTATATCCAAGGTGTGTGAAGTGTGCGAATGTGTGCAAGATGTATGTGAGATAATGTGTGCGAATATGTGAGCGATGTGTGATGTGTGGGATATGTGTGAAGTGTGCGAAGAATGGTGTGCGAAATGTGTGAAATGTGCGTGAAGTGTGCGAATTGTGTGCGAAGTGTGTGTAGTGTGCGAACTGTGCGAAGTGTGTGAAATTGATTCGAAATGTATGTGCGATGTGTGCCGGTATATTATCAGCACACCGAGAACCGGTGCAACGGAATTACTGGGAGTGTTCCTTCATTCCTGCAATATTCCGGGCAGGAGTGGTGATGTAATTCCATTCCTATACTCCGCCGGATGGATTCGGACAGGGTAAAACCATGTATCAAGGTAGTGGTGGCCCATTTCCGAACCTGCCGGAACAGCGTTGGTTGTCTCGGGATAAGCCTGCTGCCCGGCAACGGGGGCCTATTTTTTCAGGAAACAGGTTTTGAGTACTATACTGCTTCCGTCGATTTTGCAGTCGACCTCCGCAGGGTCGTCCGTGAGCCGGATGCTCCTGACCCTGGTGCCGCGCTTTATAACCATCGACGAACCTTTGACTTTCAGGTCTTTGATAACGGTTACCGCGTCGCCGTCGGACAGTTCGGTGCCGTTGCTGTCCCGCGGGACGGACCCCGTGGCAGGGTCCTGCTCCCCGGCGGACCATTCGTGGCCGCAAACCGGGCAAATCAGTACGGAACCGTCGGTATAGACGCTGTCGGCGGCGCATACGGGGCAATCGGGAAATTCATTCATATAATTACATAGTTCGTTTACTGACCGCAAATATAAGCATTTTATAACGGGCAGTTGGATCGCGCCGGGACGGACCGCCAATAACACGGTCGCCGCATTACCCTCACCTTACGGACATCCGCCTCTCCGGCAATCCCAGCACCTCAGGGTGGCAATATAAAAATTCAGCTCCCGGGAAAACCCGGCGTTTAAATTAATTGGTAACTTTGGAGCCACATGGACATCCCGTTTACAGATTTCAAAACGGCCACCGACGGGAGCGCTCCCTGCGGCTGTGACGAGCGCAGGCCGGTTATAGGTCTGTCGGTGAATGTCGCCGAAGAGACCTCGCGCCTGCACGACGCCTACGTACGTGCCGTGGCCGATGCCGGGGGTACACCGGTGCTGATCCCCGCTTCGACGGACGGGGAGGCGCTTCGCGGGGCGCTCGACGCGGTGGACGGTCTTATACTGACCGGCGGGGCGGACGTGGAAGGACGTTACTTCGGGGAGGAAACCCTCGAAGGGATTGCGGAGGTAGTCCCCGGCCGGGACGCTTACGATTTCCTTTTGCTGAGGCTCGCCGTGGACAGGCAGTTGCCGGTGATGGGTATCTGCCGCGGCATGCAGGTGATAAATATCGCTTTCGGTGGCACGATCTGGCAGGACCTGCCTTCGCAGTTCCCTGTGACCCCGTTGGAGCACAGCGTTCTAAAGCCCCGCGAGAGTCCGTGCCACCGCGTTGAAGTGGCCGGGGATTCGCTGCTTTACAGGATTACCGGTCGCCTGGAGCTGGAGGTCAATTCGCGCCACCACCAGGCCTTGAAAGAGATAGCGCCGGGATTCACGGTATCGGCCGTGGCGCCGGACGGTGTCGTGGAAGCCGTCGAGGCATGGCCCGACAGGCGGATTTTCGGCGTACAGTGGCACCCGGAGAATATGGCCGCCGAGGGTGGGAGCGGGGAGATGACCAGCCTGTTCAGGTTTTTCGTCTCGGAAGCGGCATTGTTCGCACGGGCCAAAAGTATACACGACCGTTGCCTTACGGTCGACTCGCATTGCGACACACCGATGCTGTTCGCAGACAACGATATAGATATAGGCCGTCGCAACGCGGTGGGGCAGGTGGACCTGCCCCGTATGTATGAGGGAAAGATGGATGCGGCCATAATGGCGGCCTATATCCCGCAGGGCGAAATAAGTGTGTGTGCGCACACACAGGCGAAGGAACAGGCTGTGGCCTTGTTCGAAAAGATGCGTGGGCAGATAAAATCCAACTCACGGTACGCCGGGCAGGCGGCTACCTTCGCCGATGCCGACAGGCTGAAACGCGAAGGGCGCAAGGCCGTTTTCCTCGGCCTGGAGAACGGCTACGCACTTGGAAAGGAGTTGGAGAATATAGCGCTTTTCCGGGACATGGGAGTGGTTTACATAACGCTGTGCCATAACGGGGCAAACGAAATATGCGATGCGGCCGTCGGCCCGGCGCGGCACGGCGGGCTGAGCGAATACGGCCGTGCCGTGGTGCGGGAGATGAACCGGCTCGGCGTGGCGGTGGACCTTTCGCACGCTGCGGAGTCGACATTCTACGACGTGCTGCGCGAAAGCCGCGCGCCTGTGCTCTGTTCGCATTCGTCCGCAAGGGCGCTGTGCGATCATCCGCGCAACCTTACCGACGAGCAGTTGAGGGCCATTGCCGCCCGGGGCGGGGTGGTGCAGGTATGCCTCTACGGCGGGTTCCTCACCGCGGGCAGGGAGGCTACCGTACGCGACGCGGCGGACCATATCGACCACGTGGTGCGCGTCGCGGGTATCGACCATGCGGGTATCGGCTCGGATTTCGACGGGGGCGGCGGTATCGCCGGCTGCAGGGGCGCCAACGAAATTATAACCCTCACCGTCGAACTGCTCCGCCGGGGTTACGGCGAGACGGATCTTGAAAAAATTCTGGGCGGGAACCTGCGCAGGGTGATGGATGCCGTGCAGCAGGCGACGGGATTGTAAATCGGCCTGCAGGCTATATGTAATAGCCGGTGCCGGTTTATAATACGGCCTTGAAAAGAGAAATACGGATAAGTCGACTCTGGTATAACATAAAGGATTAACAAAGCAACCAAAGAATACCGGGTCGACTGAGTTACATGTAGATTTTGCCGAAGGGGTCGCTACCGGAACTTATCACCGACAGAGGCCGGAATTGCGGTTATAACCACCATGTCTAACCCGGCATGGTATGGGCGGCGGAACAGGCCGTCTCGACGCAGCGCGCTAACGGCGGGATCCCCGGGTTTACGGCGACGGAGGTGGAAAAGAGTCCGGGCGGGAACCTGCGCAGGGTGATGGATGCCGTGCAGCAGGCGACGGGTTGACCATTGGCCGGCGGGATTCGAAGTATCTGTATGGTGTCCGGGAAGCTTGTTGCCGCGTAGAGCCGGTAATGGCCTGATATGGACACCGGCGGTATCGGGAAAATGGGTTACGATAATACCCCGGGTGATTGAAGGGTACTCTCCACTGTCGCTTTGGGATAAACTGCACACGGAGACCGACAGCAGCGGGAAAACGGGTTACCGTGATATATTGTCCCGGGGGCGTCCGGAAGTGGATGGCGCCGGAACATTAGCCGGTAATGCAGGGATCCTGATTTGCCGGAGCATATCGGTCCGGGAATATATAAAGCATCGGCGGGGACCGGATGCGGCATGGTCCGGTAATGCTTCGGCCCGGGCGGCCGGTGGGGGGG
>JAJQCA010000040.1:46629-101720 GCA_021202985.1 Alistipes sp. | reverse complement strand
CACCGCCCCCAGCCCCGCCCGTTCAGCCTTCCGTAGTTAATATATTTTATTATCTTTGCCGGTAGTATATACGTCCGCGCCTTCGGGTGCGGCAGGATATGCGCTGAGTAGTCTTAACACAAACTAAGGAACATTATACCTTCGGGCGTAATGGTTTGACCAGAGATGAAAGGTGCCTATCCCCGACTTGTCCGATTCTTGAATCGGGCGGGTAAGGGGGTGTAAGTGCATCTTCGTTTGGTCAGGCTTCCTTAGGCCCGTGTTGGCGATGGTGTAACTGCACCCCTCTTCCTTTGGAGGGAGGCAGGGCCGCAGAAGGTCCGCCGTCGTAATCTTACCGGCCCGTATCCCGGGTATTTACCGTTACTTATTTGAATGAGATATATGGGGACTGCCATGCTCCTTTGAGGTGGTACTTTCAGGGGCCTGCTGAACTTGAAACGGGGAGGCGGTCTCCACCCATGAGCCGGCAGGGGCGTGCCGGGTTAAGTCCGTCTTTCATAGCTGGTTGAGAATCGGACGGCCCGGAGGTCCCGCCGGCTTCTTTTTGCTTATTCGCCGCTGTCCCCGGCCAGTATGGCCAGCTTGTCCATTTGCGGGTAGTTGGTAAGGTCGGTCTGGATGGGTACTATGGAGATGTAGCCGTTTTTGAGCGCCCACTCGTCGGTATCCTCGCTGTGGGGTTCGGAGTTGAAGAATTCGCCGGTAAGCCAGTAGTAGTCCGCCCCGCGCGGGTCCTGACGGCAGACGAACCTCTCCTTCCAGAAGCCGCGGTTCTGACGGCAGATTTTAATCCCTTTGATTTCCGCGTAGGGCACGGCCGGGATATTTACGTTGAGGCAGAGCGGCAGGTCGGTAACCCCGGCAAGTGTGTCGCGGATTATTTTCTCGGCGTACTCCGACGCGGCGGAGAAATCGGCATGTTCGCTGTGGTCGTCGAGCGAGAAACCGATGGAGGGGCGGTTGTAGAAGCTGGCTTCGATTGCGGCACCCATCGTCCCGGAGTAGATGACGCTGATTGCCGAGTTCGAGCCGTGGTTGATGCCCGAAAGGGTGAGGTCCGGGTAGTTGTCGGCCAGCAGGTGGTCGAAGGCCATCTTTACGCAGTCCACCGGGGTGCCGGAGCAGGCGTAAACTTCCACGCCTTCCTCCTTGCGGACCTGCCGGAGGTAGAGCGGTGAGTACATGGTGATGGCGTGGGCCTTGCCCGACTGGGTAGTTTCCGGGGCGATTGCGATTACGTTGCCGATTCGCCGGGCGGTCTCCACCAGGGTACGGAACCCGAGGGCATTGACCCCGTCGTCGTTGGTGATAAATATAAGCGGTTTATCCATAGCTCTTTGTTTTTGCCGGAGGGACGCCCGCCGGTCTCGATTTCGGCCTCCGCAGCGTGCGTATCCGGAAAGCAAACCCCGGGTTACCTACCGGCGGCCGGGAAATCCCCCGTGGCTGAGTTTTCAGGGTGCGGCCCACAGCCGGCCCCGGTCAGCATCCTTAGTCGTGCCCTGCATCCCGGGTAGGCTCCGGACAGTATCCTGAGTCGGCCCCCCTGCCTGTATCCCGGGTCAGGCCCCTCGCTGCATCGTGCAAAGATAGCCAAAATCCCGCCACGGCGCATCCGGGCGGCTGGTCCATTTAATGTTTTATTAACCGAACGCCCGGACAGGCAGCGGGTTGTATTTGCAGAAAACTTTGCAGGTTCGAAAATATTGTTTTACCTTTGCAACCCCGTGGAGGAATCTCTTATGAGAACGAAAGGGTCCGTAATATTCCCCGCGTTAATGAAACAGGCACAGGAAAATGGATAATCTTATCAGAATCGCCCAGGAGGCGATGTGGGAAAAGAAGGAGATACCTTCTTTCAAAAGCGGCGATACCATCACGGTTTCCTACCGTATTATCGAGGGTAACAAGGAGCGCGTACAGAGCTTCCGCGGTGTGGTAATCCAGATCAAGGGCAGCGGTATGACCAAAATGTTCACCATCCGCAAAATCTCAAACGGCGTAGGTGTGGAGCGTATTTTCCCGCTTTACTCGCCGCATATCGACAGTATAGAGGTCAACAAGAGGGGTGTCGTGCGCCGCGCGCGTATCTACTACCTGCGTAACCTTACAGGTAAGAAGGCCCGTATCAAAGAAAAAAGGATGCCGGTGGCAGCGAAATAAGCCGCACGGTCATTATGATAACGACCGCCTTCCCGGACCCGGGAGGGCGGTTTTATTTGTGTATGGAGTGCGGGCGTAGGGCGGAATGGCGACAAACCGTGCACCGGCATTTGCTCCCGGGTAGGGATAATCGCGTGGACTCACGGGTCCCGGCTTATCCGGTCCGGTTAATAGCCGGGACGGGCGGTACCACCGGAGCTGTTTCGCGGGTGGGTATAATGGCTTATTTCTTCGTCCGGTCGCACTGCTTGGGGAAATGCGGGTGCAGGGCCGTCCCAAGGTTCGGGTTAAATGTTTATATTTGTAATTAATAGATGCTTCCGGGGGGAGTGGGGGGCAGGCCCGGTTTTTAGCCGCAAAAGCCTACGTTCGGCCCCGGGCCGCCGTAATAACAATTAAATCATACCGCTATGGTATTGCAGATTCTCCTGATAATATCCATTATCCTGCAAATAGTTGCGGCGGCGATAGCTGTCCGGCTGATGACGCGGACCAAATACAACTTCTCGTGGATACTGTTTACCGTAGCCCTTACGGCGATGGTGGCGATACGGTGTGCGGAATACGCGCAGGTGGTGTGGGACCGGCAGTTTAACGTGCCGCAATACTTCTTCGTCTGGATGGGGGTGCTTACATCGCTCTGCTTCGCGGTAGGGATATTCTACGTGCAGAAGATTTTCAACTGGATAGACCGCATCAACCACCAGCAACGGATAAGCGAGAAGCGGATATTGAACACAGTTCTGCGCACCGAGGAGAAGGAGCGCCTGCGCTTTTCCAAGGAGCTGCACGACGGTTTGGGGCCTCTGCTCTCGTCAGCCAAGATGTCGCTCTCGGCCCTCGACCGCACCGGTATGGGAGACGATAAAAAGGAGCTGCTGGATAATACCAACTATGTAATCGAAGAGGCCATACGGTCGCTGCGGGAGATATCTAATAACCTCAGTCCGCACATCCTCAACGACTTCGGCCTTGGCCGCGGGGTGGCGAACTTTATAAATAAACTGCCCGCTAAAGGCGATATCCGCATTGACTACGATACAAACCTGCGGGGCGAAAGGTTCGACACCGACGTGGAAGTGATACTCTACCGCGTTATTTGCGAGCTGATTAATAACAGTATAAAACATTCGGGCGGCAGCGGGATACGTCTCTCGCTCTGGTACCGCGACGATACCCTCGGGCTGGACTACTCGGACAACGGCCGGGGTTTCAACCATGCCGCCATGGCCGATGTGGGTATGGGCCTGTCGAATATCTCCTCGCGCATCTCCTCGCTCAAGGGAACGTGCGACATACACAGCGATAAGGGGAGCGGGATGGCCGCCGAAATCAGGATTAACCTCAGGGATTACGATGGAAGAAAGGGAACAAACAAATAGGGTAATAATCGTCGACGACCATGCCCTGTTCAGGCGCGGGCTGAAGGGCCTGCTCAACGCGAGCGGCGCCTGCACGGTGGAGGCGGAAGCCTCGGACGGGGAGGAATTCCTCTCGCTGCTGGACACCTGCCGGGCGGATGTGGTACTGCTCGATATCGACATGCCCCGCAAAGACGGCATCACGGCCGCGGCCGAGGCGCTGGCAATGCGCCCCGGGCTTAAAATAATCACCCTCTCGATGCACGGGGACGACGACTATTACTTCAAGATGGTCTCGCTCGGGGTAAAGGGCTTCCTGCTCAAAAATTCGGAAATCGACGAAGTCATAACGGCAATCAACACCGTGGCGCGGGGAGGGAGTTTCTTTTCGCAGGAATTGTTGCAGAACCTGGTCGGCAGCTTGCGGACCTCGCGGGTGCCGGAAGGGGAGCACGACACCGACACCCTATCCGAGCGGGAACGCGAAATATTGCTGCTGATATGCCAGGGCCTCTCCAACCACGAAATAGCCGATAAGCTGTTCATTTCCAAACGCACCGTGGACAAGCACCGGGCAAATATCCTCGATAAGACCAACTGCCGCAACACCGCCAACCTCGTGGTTTACGCAATTAAGAACAACCTCGTCGAAATCTGACGCCTGGTTGCCTCCACTTATTAGTACCGAATTTATGGAACGGACAAATCAGGACAGGTTCGCGCCTATATGCGACGCCACGCCTGCCGATTATGAAAGTATACTCACCGTATGGGAGGAGTCGGTCAGGGCTACTCACGGTTTCCTTGCCGAAGAAGATATTGTATATTACCGGACCCGGGGAAGGGAGGCCCTCCCGGAAACAGAGGTCCTGAGGGTTTACCGTACCGATGGCGGTATAGCGTGTTTCTACGGGGTAAACGGCCGCCACCTTGAAATGCTCTTCGTCTCACCGGTCCGTATCGGCTCGGGAATCGGAAGCGCGCTGTTCGACCACGCGGTCGAATCGTGCGGGGTTGTCTCGCTGGATGTAAACGAGCAGAACCCCGCTGCCCGGGCGTTCTATGAGAGGAAAGGATTCCTGGTGGCGTCCCGCACGGATACCGACCCTTACGGCAAACCGTACCCGATACTGACGCTCAGGAAATAACGGGGAGTGGTTTCCCCGCTCCGTAAGTAACGGGCATGGTAAAACGACAAACGGCCGAACCGTGTACGTGATACCACAGCACCCCGCCGTCGGTAGACGGCGGGGTGCTGTGGTTAATCAGGCTGTCCTTAGGGAACGGTAACGCCGAGTTTTTCTTTTACCGCCTTACAGAACTCCCCGTAAATGTGCATGTTAATCATATTTTCCAACAGGAAATCGGGGTCGTTCGCTCCGACCTTCGTGTAAGTAATGCCGGGGAAGGAACGGGTATAATGTTCGTCCATACCGGTTTTGGTGACCGTGAACATGGCGTAACCCGCTATTATCTTATACATGTTGTACTGGTACTTTTCGCCCTTGTAGGTGAACGAGAAGCTGTTCAGGTCGCCGCTTACGCCGGTCACGGCGTTCTTCACGTTGATGGGCGAGGCCTTGCTGTACTTAGCATTCTCGATATTCTCCAAGGCGAACACCGTATGGTCCACCGTGTTCTTGCCGTTGGACTCGATGGCGTGGAGGTTCTTGTCGGTGATGACCATGTAGAACATGTCCATATTCACCTTCCTTACCTTCGTTATGCTGGTTTTGATGCCTTCGGTAAGGGATTTCCCCACGGTTTTCGGCTCCACGTACGACGCTATGCCCAGAACTTTCTCGTCGTCGCCCACGGCCTTTGTCAGGATGCCGTACTTGTCCTCGCCGGTAAGGTAACTGTTTATAATCTCGTCTTTGTTCTCTTCGAACTTCTTCTGCACCTCACCGCTCATGGCGGCGTACTTCGCTGAGAATTTTTTTTGGAAAACTGTCATCCATAGCAACCATCCGATTACCACGATTCCGATCATTAAGATCATCGGTAGATAAGCACTCATAATAAAGGTTTTAGTTAATTATTTAATTTGGGTTTAAAGAATGTCGGGTTAAAATGACTCTGCGCCGGATTCCGCACCGTCGACGGCGCGCAATACGTTGTGACGGCGGCCAGGGAAAGCCGCCCGCAACATTGCCGGCCATGCTAAACGGGGTTACAATACCTTCTTACGGGCATTGCCGTGCTCGTCCACCTGAACGGTCCTGCGGGCCTTCCTGTCCAGTACGTTGCCCAGCCACCAGGAAGCCGCGGCCAATGCCGAGAGTATGATTACGTAGAGCCATTTGTTAGGGTAGCCCCGCTCGAGGAAAAATACAGTGATAAGGGCAAAACCCCCGCACGACCATGCGAAACGGTTGAGCAGGTATCCGCGCCTTGTACCGAAACGGGTAGTTTCAGAATTTTCAGACATACAGGGTTATAGTTTTTCGCCGTACGCCAGGTCACCGGCATCGCCCAGTCCGGGTACAATGTAGGATTTGACGGTAAGCTCGGCATCTACGGCTCCGCACCATATCGTGGTGCTCTGTTTGGGCATATGTTTTTTTGTATAGATAACTCCTTCTTCGCTGGCTATAATAGAGGCCACGTGGGTATGGCGCGGCAGGCCCGCGTGCTCTACGAGGGCTTTGTAGGTCTTAACGAGCGATATCCCCGTCGCGAGCATCGGGTCGACCAGTATCAGCACCTTGTCGGTAAGGTCGCAGCTCGATATATATTCCACGTTTACTATGAAAGTACCGTCCTTACTGTACTTCCTGTAAGCCGAGACGAACGCGTTCTGCGCGTCGTCCATATAGTTAAGGAAGCCCTGGTGGAACGGGATACCCGCCCTTAGGATGGAGGCAATTACTAGCTGGTCGGTCGGCAGATCTATCTCGGCTTCGCCGAGAGGGGTCTCGATGGTCTGCGGGGCGTATACGAGGGTTTTGCTAATCTCGTAGGCCATAATCTCCCCGACCCGTTCGAGGTTGCGGCGGAAACGCATGCTGTCGTTCTGTATACCGACATTGCGCATCTGCATTATGAACTTGTTGAGGATGGTATTTTCTTTATCGAGGATATGCAACATCGTAACGGGGGGTCTTATTATTATCTGCTAAAATAATAAAAAACCGGCGATACCCCCAAACTTCGGAAATATTGCGGGTGCACAAATCCGTTTTCCGCCAATCCCGGGACCGGGAGGCGAGACTTTCGGTTCCGGAAAGCCGGCCCGTCCGCCGGGCTAACCGTTGCGGGGAAGTTCACCCGCCCGCCACCTGTGGACGTTCCGGACTATATCCATTACATAATTCTTCTCATCGACGGCGAAATAGGCCGGATGCCATGCGTTTATGAACAATTTACCGCCGGCCAAGTAGAAGTGGTTGCGGACCGGTGAAACGTACGGCCGCGAACCGGCCGGGATTGCGATATCGTCCTTGTCGAAGTAACGCAGGGTGTTACCGAATATAACCACGTCCGCATCCGCCAGGGCTATTTGCGACAGCAGCAACTCTTTATTGGCTTCACAATGCCGCCTTATTTCCGGGTCATAGGACCTGCTTGTGCCCGGATTCTTTTTTATGTTTATAAAAGCTATGCGCCTCAGGCAGTCGAAAAGCACGGGGTAATGGTCCGGATTGAACAGGTCGGGGAAATCGCTCCATTCGCACCCGCCGCCCTCGAGAATGCCCCAGGTGGTATAAATTAAACGCTTATAGAAGGTGGTGTATTTATTGTCCCGTATCCAGCCGTCGTCGTTGAAACACCACCGGTAGCTCCAGTTGTATTCCGCCTGCGAGTTGGGTTCCTTACAAATCCAGAGTATTTTCAGCGGCTCATGGAAATATCGTCCGGGGTTTATAATGCCGTCCACGGCGACGTAATTTTCCCCGCGGGCAAGTGCCAGAACCTGCTCCTCGAGCTCTTCGGTCAGGGCGGTAAATTCATCGGGTCCCAGTATCACAAAAGATGCTAATAGAGGAAATTATTGAACGGATACCGTCCGCTGTGGATTTCCCTCACCATCACGTAGAGGTCCCTGCGGAGTTTGTCGATATTTATTTTCTCGCGGGCGGAAATGAATATGCAGGGTGTGTTGGCTTTCGCTATCCACGACTGCTTCAATTCGTCGAGCGTCATATTTTCTTTCGTGGCCGGGGTGAGGTCGTCCTCGTCCTTATGCACGAAGCTGTAAGCGTCGATTTTGTTGAAGACCAGAAACACGGGTTTGTCGCCGGCGCCAATCTCCTGTAATGTCTGTTTCACCACCTCTATATGCTCCTCGAAATTGGGATGCGAGATATCCACCACATGCAGAAGCAAGTCCGCTTCCCGCACTTCGTCGAGGGTCGATTTGAACGACTCCACCAACTGGGTGGGCAGTTTGCGGATAAATCCGACTGTGTCCGACAGCAGGAACGGCAGGTTGTCCAGCACCACCTTCCGCACCGTGGTGTCCAGTGTGGCGAACAGCTTGTTTTCGGCGAACACCTCGCTCTTGCTTACCAGGTTCATTATCGTGGACTTGCCCACGTTGGTATAGCCTACCAGCGCCACCCGCACCATGTTACCCCGGTTTCCGCGTTGGACGGCCATCTGGCGGTCTATCTTTTTCAGTTCCTCTTTCAGCTTGCTGATGCGGTTGCGGATCACGCGGCGGTCGGTTTCTATTTCGCGTTCCCCCGCACCGCCACGGGTACCGGTGCCGCCCCTTTGCCTTTCGAGGTGGGTCCAGAGGCCCGTGAGCCGCGGCAGCATATATTCGTACTGCGCAAGCTGGACCTGCGTTTTGGCGTAGGCGGTGCGGGCGCGTTGCACGAAGATGTTAAGTATCAGGTTCGTCCGGTCCAGTATCCGGCATTGGAGCATTTTCTCGATATTGCGGGTCTGGGAAGGCGACAGTTCGTCGTCGAATATGACGGTACCGATACCGTTCTCGCCGACGAAGCCCGATATTTCCTCCAGCTTGCCCGGCCCCATATAAAGGCGGGAATTGGGAGTCGTGAGCTTCTGGGTGAAACGTTTGACGGACTCTATTCCGGCCGTGGTGGCCAGGAACTCCAGTTCGTCGAGGTACTCTGTGACCTGCGCCTCGTCCTGCCTGTCGCGTATTACCGACGCGAGCACCGCTTTGTCGAGGTCCCTTTCTTCCGCTATTTCGTTTTCTGTCATAAATACTTTCTTTTTGGCCGGTGCTTAAACTTTCCGGCGCCGTTGTTATTCCGGCGTGCGGCCGTTTTTGGAAGATACACTTCCGGTCATCGACTGCCAGCCAGACCAGTTAATTTAAATGTTAGGCCGGCATTTGGTAATTCCTGCAGGATACTTCCGGTCGTTTCCCAAGCCCGGGGTCTGGTGCTGTTGGTCCGGGCCGCAGACCAGTGATGGTGTTTTATATCTGCCTGCCTGCCTGGGTCTTCCGAGTGTAACCTGACTTTTTCGCTATCCAGCGGTTTGCCGGTTTTATCCCGGTACCATCCGGGAAACCGGGAGTGTTACCGTGTTTTTACCGTCGTTGATATACCGTCGTTCTG
Organism: Alistipes sp.; assembly: GCA_021202985.1. Lineage (GTDB taxonomy): Bacteria > Bacteroidota > Bacteroidia > Bacteroidales > Rikenellaceae > WRDF01. The sequence goes on along the minus strand of JAJQCA010000040.1, from coordinate 92,653 downwards.
TAAGGGATAACGGCCTTAGTTTAATCGAACCCTTCGGTCGGCAGCCGATATAAACCGTCAATAACCACACCGTATTTAATACTACTTTACCGGTACATCGTTCCAACCGTTAGAACCACCCGGGTATAAATGAGGATTATCGCCCGGCGGCCGATCGATATAAAAAGGCATCCCCTTCACAGGGGACGCCTTCCTTATATTTTCAATCCGTTGCTATCTTTAATCTTTCAATTTCTCCTTCAGCAACTTATTCCATGCTCCGCGCCTCACAAAACTTGACAGGAACCGGTTGGTAGCCTTCCGAAAGCGAAACGCAATCACATTACTTTGGATATAGTCTTCCCCGCCGTCTAATTGAGCTGGAAATCTATCGGCAGGTTGAACCTCACGCGGACCTCTGTATTCTGCTGTTTACCCGGGGCCCATTGCGGTGAAAGTTTCAGAACCCTTTCGGCTTCTTCGGCAAGCGTGCGGTCCGGCGCCGAAAGGATTTCTATGTTGCTCAACGAACCGTCCGTTTCGATTACAAACGTCAGGATAACCTTGCCGTCTATCCCGTTTTCCGCCGCAGCACTCGGGTAAACCAGTTTATTCATTACCCAACTTCGGAACTTGGAGAGGTCACCTCCCTGGAACGTGGGCATTTGCTCAACCGACAAGAACGGGTCGTTGCCGACTCCTTCCTCTTTTTTTGTTATCTGCGGTGGAAGGTAGACGTGTTCCTCGTTAAATTCGTCGAAGTCGAACGCAACTCTTATGTTCGAATTGTTGTCGACAACGTTGATATAATCAGCAATTACCGAGATTGTCTGGGCCACGGGGTCCGGTGTAACGTCTTCCGGAATCAGGACGGGCGCCCAATCCGTAAACGCATCCGAAAGTCTCATATCGATTTTCTCGATATGCTTCTCGCTTTGGCTCCACGCGAACGCGCCTATTACGAGGCACAACGCACCGATAAGGCCGATTTCAAAAAACAGTCCCCTAATCTTATTAAGGTCTGCGCCGGGTGATTTCTTAGTTTCCATATCAAAGAATTTAGTGGTTAAAGGTGTTTTCCCTGTAACTACCACCTCTTCTTTTGCGATCCGTATCAGCCTTTCGGCTATGCGGACCGCCCTGTCGAGGTGGGACTAAATTCCCCCCTATGGTGTTTCCGACCTTACAAGGTTAGCCAGCCTTCCGCTTTCCCTGTGTCGGCTTGTGTTCCGGACCCCCGTTTACGAATCCCGGGGTAAATACACGGTCCTTTGCCTGTTCCCTGTATTTCCTTTCGATTCTGCGGGTTGACCCGGTATTCCGGAGGCAGGCCCGTAATAGGGCCTTGCCTTTATTTATCTGTTTTCCGGCAGCTTTAGTTAAGCTGGAAATCTACCGGAAGGTTGAACTTTACGCGCACGGCGGAGTTACGCTGCTTGCCCGGAGTCCATTTCGGCGACTGTTTCAGTACCCTCGTTGCTTCTTCCGACAACGAACGGTCGGGAGAAGAGAGAATCTCGATGTTGGTCAGCGAGCCGTCCCTTTCGATTACGAACGAGAGGATAACCTTACCCTGGATGCCGTTCTCGGCGGCGATGGTCGGGTAAACCAGTTTACTCATTACCCAGCTCCGGAATTTCTGGAGGTCCCCTCCTTCGAAGGTGGGCATCTGTTCCACCACGATGAACGGTTCGTCCACGGCGGCGGCCTCTTCTTTCCTCTCCACGGTCGGGATAATGATAGACTCTTCATCGAACTCGTTGAAAGTAAGTTCGATGGAGATTTTGGTATCGTTCTTCACGATGTTGAGCACGTCCGAAACCACGGCGATAGTCTGTGCTACCGGCTCGGGCGGTTTCTGGTCCTGCCTGGTTATCTCCATGATATCTTCCTCGATAGGAGCTACCTGCATGTCGAATTTCTCGATAACTTTTTCGCTCTGGCTCCATGCGAACATACCGATCATCAGGAGCAGGGTAGCTGTGAGGCCGATTTCGTAAAACAAGCCCCTCTTGTTCTCGAGGTCTGCTTTAGGTGTTTTTTTTAGTTCCATTATAGTTGTTTTAGCTTCGTTATTAAGTACCGTCGAACGCCACCAGCTATACCGAACTCTCCGCAAATATCGTGCTCATAGTGTTTTAGCCCAGACCTGCGGGCAGGTGTCGTCCTGCTACAAATATATGCAAGAATAAATTAAAAAAAAAGTACGCCTGAAAAAAAGTGGTCCTGCGCCCGCCGGCCGGCCTTGCCGGCTGCGGGGCAAGTACTCCCCGGAGACTGGCACCACCGATGCCGAAGACCGGCGTGAAACCGGGACTTAAAAGACTATCATGTTGTCCAGCATATTGTTAAATGCCGGTAGGAAACGGCGAAAAAGTACGGCCAGCACCACCACGAGGGCGGCAATGTAGAGGCCGATAAAGACAGCATTCAGTACCGGGTTGTCCCTTTCGGTTTGTTCGTAATCTTTTTTCATGGCCGGGGAAAATTAAGTTAGCCTGTATATTTACGGGAGGCCGTGCCTCCCTGCTGTTTCCTCCGCCGGGACCGTCCGGAAAAATCGTTTAAAATGGAAGGGGTTGGAACCATACTACCATCGGAAGTCCCTCTTTCCACAAAATTCACCCCTCTCTTCCCGGTAAGGAATATATCGATCATTACCCCTTCCTTTATACCCGAATTTAACAAAAAAATGTTGGAAAACAAAATTTTATACCTTATAAATATACACCGTTTCCCGGAGCGCCGGGGTGGCCGCCGGCATCGGATACCGTGGCGGGCAGGAAAGAAATCCGGTGGCGGATATTGCGGAATCGCACTTTATTATTATATTTGCACCCTGCAACGAGGGGGATTAGCTCAGTTGGCTAGAGCGCTTGCATGGCATGCAAGAGGTCACCGGTTCGACCCCGGTATTCTCCACCCGTCAACGGCCATGCTCCTTTCGGGCATGGCTTTTTTAATTTTACCGTTATGAGAATAGTTTGGATCCTGCTTGCTGTATTGGGAGTGTTCGTGATAATAGCAGGTCTGCAATCGCTCGTCGGTCTGGCGGCGATTGACAATACCCCGGAGAGATTGGGTTATATAACAGGCGTGACGGCATTCATTGCTCTGGGCGGCTGGCTGGTATCGCTCCCGTGGCGCAAGCGGAAAAAGAATGACGGCAAGTAGTATACCGGTAAAACCGGCCCTGTTCGGGAAGACGCTCGACCAGTTGCAGGAGGTGGCGGCCAGTCTCGGTATGCCGCGATTTACAGCCGGGCAACTGGCGAAGTGGCTATATGTAAAGAGAAGCGCTTCTTTCGATTGCATGTCGGATATATCGGCACGGAACCGCGGATTGCTGGATGAGAATTACTCCGTGGGACTGCTTCCTCCGGAAGGGGTCAGCACGTCGTCCGACGGGACGAAGAAATATCTTTTCCCGGTGCCGGGAGCCGGATACATCGAGTCGGCGTATATTCCCGACCGCGACCGTGCCACGCTCTGCGTCTCCTCACAAGTTGGCTGCCGGATGGGTTGCCTATTTTGCATGACGGGCAAACAGGGGCTTTCCCGGAACCTTACCGCGGGTGAAATCCTGAACCAGGTGGTTTCCATACCCGAGTCGGATCGCCTGACCAATATCGTCTACATGGGTATGGGGGAACCGTTGGACAATTTGGACGAGGTTCTCCGGTCGCTGGAGGTGCTTACCGCCCCGTGGGGATTCGCGTGGAGCCCGACCCGGATAACGGTCTCCACCGCCGGACTCGTCGCGCCGTTGAAGCGTCTGATAGAGGAGTCGAAAGCCCACCTTGCGGTGAGCCTTCACAACCCGTTCCCCGACCAGCGGGCCGAACTGATGCCCATCGAGAGGGGCGCCCCCATAACCGACATAGTCGATTTGCTCAAAAATTACGACTGGAAGGGGCAGAGGCGCCTTAGTTTCGAGTATATATTGCTGGAGGGAATCAACGATACCCCGGCCCATATCAAAGGGCTGGCGAGGCTGCTGGACGGATTGAAATGCAGGATTAATATTATACGGTTCCACAAAATACCCGGTTCGCCTTTTTACAGTCCCGGCGACCGCTCGGTTGAGGCATTCCGCGACGCCCTCTCGGCAAAAGGCATCACCACCACGATTAGGGCATCGCGCGGCGAGGATATACAGGCCGCCTGCGGGCTTCTTTCCACCGGCGTAAAATAATCCATCGGTATGTTATTGCTGTGGCGGACGGTATTCCCGGGCCGACCGGAACTGCCTGTCCACATTGGCCGAAATTCCCGACGTGACCAGTTGCAGCAAATATACCGCCATCACCAGCACGGCTATTACCGACATAATAAGCCGCAAAGTCTTGTGGCGAAGGGCGTACCCTGCCGCGGCGTAGATTACGAAACAGAGCAGGAAACCGGCTGCGGTCGCCGTTCTTTTCGCCGATTCGAAGCGGTATCTTCGGAGCAGGTTTGCGGTATCGTACAGTCGAACCGCTTTGCCGTATAGCTCACCGGTCGTTTCCATGTGGAGGTCGGCCGATTGCAGGTCCGGTGTGTCAGTCGTAACGGATTCTGTATATAAGCCCTCCTTCCCGTCTGGTGCTGTCCCCGGTTGAGGGGTACCGGTCTCCCCGATGTCCGTCCCTGTTTCCCGGCCGCCCGTGTCTGAGCTCCGCCGGGTGCTTTCGAGCCCTTCCGATTGCGAACCCGGTCCTTTTTCACCGGGTAGTGTTTCGCCCTCTGCGGTTCTTTCTCCCCTTCCCGGAAGGTTTCCTCCCGTATTCGTGTGGTCGGACGCACCGGTCGCCGCCCCGCGGTCATGCCCGGAAAAGGTGTAAGGCACCCCGGCTTCGCCGAGCCGGTAAGAGACGTAAGCCGACGAGGCGAGACTGTCGGGAAGGGTCGCCAGAAGGTAGTAACACTCTGACCGCAGCGTTGAGAGCCGGCCCGAGAGGGAGTCGATACGGTGCCTGAGGATTCTGTTTTCCGTCATGAACGGCTCCGTGTTCCTGAACCTGTGGTTTTGTTCCTCCCGGGTAGCTGTGCGGGACGGATAACGGTCCCTTTCAACGGTGAGAACGTAGAGCTTTTCGCTGAGCCGGGCTTTCAGAACAGGGGTGACATTCCGGTCGTACGAGAACATAAAGATTGCGGCCACCACGGCAAGGGCCGTGCCGGCGGCCAGTAGCTTCAGGAATCCGGCGATTCCGGCCTGCTCCGGTATCCGGCGGAATCCGAGGAATGTGGCAACGCACAGCGACAGGGAGACCATCTGCGTAAGCATCGCCGCCCCGGCGAGCAGCCAGCAACCTAAGGAAGCACCGAAAGAAACCCGGTGTATAATGAACCGGTCGGCATAGTGGAATAAGAACCCTATGCAGGAGAAAACCAGTAATACGGCGAAAGTTATCGCGGAATTTACGAGGAATCTGCGGCCGAACACAGGCGCAGCCAGCTTGCTTAGTCTCATATTTCGACAGTTTGGGAGGTTGCTTTTCCGGGCCTAAGGTAGCAATTTCCGGCGATATGGTTTCCGGGCGGTCGGGCGTAGCCGGACCGAATATAATTCGTAACTTTGCCGCCGATGTCGATAAGGAAATTAGCCGGGCAGACGGCCGTATACGGTTTGAGCAGCATCGTGGCAAGGATGCTGAACTATATGCTCACTCCTTACCTTACGCGTGTCCTCAGTACGGGTGAATACGGCGTAATCACGGACCTGTACGCCCTGATTCCGTTCGCGATGGTGGTGCTAACGATGGGCCTCGAGTCGGGGTATTTCCGGTTCGCCGGCAAGGCGGCCGACGGCCGGGAGAAGGACCGGGTGTTCTCAACCGCCTGGGCGGCCGTGGCGGGGATGGCGCTGCTGTTCCTCGGGCTGGCATTCCTTTTCCTGGGCGATATCGCGCGGGTGACCGGTTACGGCGACCATCCCTCGTGGATTATGATGACGGCCGGGATAGTGGCACTCGACGCGTTTATGGCGGTGCCCTACGCACGGCTCCGGGAGCAGGGCAGGGCCAAGGCATATGTGGTGGTGAGGTGCGCCTCGGTCGTGCTAACCATTATTTTTTGCGTACTGTTCTATTCCGGCTTTCCGGCGATGGGCCTTTACGAGGCCGGTTTCGGCCCGGGCTATTATCTCGCGGCCAACCTTATAGTAAGTTTTCTGACCGTATTTATGCTCCTGCCCACGATGCGGGGAGTGAAGTTTTCGCCGGATAGAAGGGTGCTGGGCGCCATGCTCCTTTACAGCCTGCCGCTGCTGCTCGGCGGTATAGCGGGGACGGCCAACGAATTTATCGACCGGCAGATGATAAAATACCTGATGCCTGCCGATATCTCCATACAGGCGCTCGGGGTCTACGGGGCGGTTGTGAAGATAGGGGTTATACTGCTGCTTTTCACGCAGATGTACCGGCTGGCGGCCGAGCCGTTCTTTCTGGCCGATTTCAAAAAAGACGATTTCGTAAGGACGAACGCCGAGGCGATGAAATATTTCATAATCGTGTCGGTGGGGATATTCCTCGGTATAACGCTTTTCACGGACCTGTTCGAACTGCTGATAGGTCCCGATTTCCGCGAGGGGATTTACATACTTCCCGTGGTCCTTCTGGGTAATATCCTCAGCGGGGTGGTCCTGAACCTCTCGTTCTGGTACAAACAGATGGGCCGCACGGGGTTCGCCCTGCTGGTGACGGGGACCGGACTGGTTTTCACGGTGGCTTTCAATATCCTGCTGGTCCCTGCGCTGGGAATTTACGGTGCCGCGCTGGCGAGGCTGGTCTGCGAGGTGGCTATGGTGGCGGTCAGCTACGCGCTCAACCGCCGTTACTGTCCCACGCCCTACGACCTGAGACGTATCGGGATATATCTGGCGGCGGGCGCAGCCTTTTACGGCATGGGCCTGTCGACGGCAGGACTGCCGCTTGTTTTGAAATATTTGCTTAATTTAGCGTTCCTTTGCCTGTACGCGGTGCTGTTCCTGCGGTTGGAACATATCGATCCGCGCAGGTTGGTCCGGAAACGATAGAAAATAACTGCAAATGAAAGTAAGGGTAATAAACCGGTCGGCGTTCGACCTTCCGAGGTACGAATCGGCTCTGGCGGCCGGTCTCGACGTGCGGGCGAATATCGACGAGGCGGTAACAATCGGTCCGCTCGGACGGGCGATGGTGCCCACGGGTTTGTATGTCGAAATTCCAGAGGGGTACGAAATACAGGTGCGACCCCGCAGCGGAATGGCGGCTAAACACGGCCTTACGGTGCTCAACTCGCCGGGTACGATAGACGCGGATTACCGCGGCGAGATAAAGATAATACTTGCCAATATTTCCCCGGACAGCTTTGTGTTGAACCCCGGGGAGCGGATAGCGCAGCTTGTTCTGGCGCGCCACGAGCGGGCCGAGTGGGAGGAGTGCGACGAGCTGTCGGAGACCGAGCGCGGTGCCGGCGGGTTCGGCCATACCGGCAGGAAATAATGTAATGCACGTACTTTTATTCGCGTGGTCCGGTAGCCGTTTTTCCCGGCGGTGGGTTGCCGGGAGGTACGGCTGCCGACAGGGTGCGGTGAAAACGGTCGGATACCGGGCAATAAAACCGGCGGGTTACGGTTTGGTATTCGGCCGGGCGAAAGATCCGGTGTCGGTACCGGAACGGCCGGAAGGAAAAGAGATATAACTAAGATATGCGTTTTGCGGACGTCATAGGGCAGCGGGAGCTGAAAGAGAAACTCGTGCGGGGAGCCGCGGCGGGGCGGTTCGGCCATGCCATGCTGTTCTCCGGCAGGAGCGGCCACGGCACCCTGCCGCTTGCGCACGCTTTCGCTCAGTATATCAACTGCGACGCCCCGGCTAACGGGGATTCGTGCGGGGTGTGCCCGTCGTGCATGAAGATGGCCTCGCTGGCCCATCCCGACCTGCACTTCGTGTTCCCCGTGGCCAATACCTCACGGGGTTCGGTAAAACCCGTGAGCGACATGTTTATAGCGCAGTGGCGGGAGCTTTATGCCTCGACCGGAGGATATTTCGGAGAGGCGGACTGGTACAGGGCCATGAACATCGAGAACCAGCAAGGGATAATTTCGCGCCACGAGGCCGACGAGGTTATCCGTAAACTCTCGTTCAAACCGTTCGAGAAGGGCTACAAGGTGATGATTGTCTGGCTGCCTGAAAAGATGAGGGTGGAGGCGGCCAACGGGCTGCTGAAAATCCTGGAGGAGCCGTGGGAGAAGACGCTCTTCCTGATGGTGAGCGAGTCGCCCGCGAAGCTGTTGCCGACCATCGTTTCGCGCCTGCAGGAGGTGCACGTTCCCGGGGTTGACGATGCGGGGGCGGCAGAATACCTCTCCGCAAAGTTCGGGCTTACCGGCGAAAAGGCAGGCCACATCGTGAGGCTCGCGTGCGGCGACCTGCTGGAAGCGGCAAGGCTGGCCGGCGGTGGGGCGGATGCCGAAGAGGAGTATTTCGACCTGTTCGCAAACCTGATGCGCCTCTCGTACAACGACCGCCATATGGAACTGCTCGACTGGGGCGACCGGGTGGCCGGTATGGGGCGCGAACAGCAGAAGCGGTTCCTCGCCTATTCGATGCGGATGCTGAGGGAAAATTTTATGATGAACGCCGGGATGGACGGCATAACCTATATATGGGGCGGCGAACTGGAATTTAGCCGCAGGTTCAGCCCCTTTATCGGCAACCACAACATAGAGGGGCTCGCCGCGGAGATTGAGCAGGCGGTGGCCCAGATAGGACAAAACGGCAACCCGCGTATAATATTCCCGCACTTCGCCCTGGCCGTGAGTAAACTTATTGTGAGAAAATAGCGGACGGGGAATGGCGCACAAGGAAACGGCGGTACTTATTTTGGGAAGTAACCTGGGCGACAGGGAGGCTAATATCCTCCGGGCCGGTGAGTCGATAGGCCCGCGTGTAGGTGAGATAGTAGCGCAGTCGTCGATATACGAAAGCCGGCCGTGGGGCGACGTGGAGGGTGAAGGCGGGCAGGAGGCCGGAGCGTTTTTGAACCGGGCGGTGGCGGTGGAGACCGTTCTCCGGCCGGAGGAACTGCTCGCAGAGCTGAAAGCAATCGAGTGCGAACTGGGCCGCGCACCGCACACCGTGCAACATAACGGCGCCGGCGGGCGTCTTTACAGTTCGAGGATAATAGACATAGATATAATATATTACGGCGACCGGGTGGTGGACCTGCCCCATTTGCAGGTGCCGCATCCGCTCGCCCCCTGCCGGGAGTTCGTACTCCGGCCGCTGGCCGAGGCCGTGCCCGCGATGAGGCACCCGGTTACGGGAATGACCGCGGCGGAGATGCTCCGCGAACTGAAAAAAAAGGGCTTATGCGATTTTTAAGACATGTCGGGAAATACGCCGTAGCCGGCCTGATGCTGACCGCCGTCTTCGCGCCAGGATGCGAGAGCGTGGATACGGACCTTATTTGTAAAGTGGAGGCCAGATTGCGATTGCCTGAGAAAGTGGAGGGGGACAGCGTTATCCCTTATTCCCCGTGGGTGGACGTATACTACCATTACGCCGACACGGCTACGTGGCAGGTCGATTCGTGGGAGGATGCCCGGCAGGGCATAGCCACCAGCCGGAGCGGCGAGAAGCGCCAGCCCGACGGCATGGGCACGTACGACCGGGAGGAGAACGTTATCGTGCTCGGGCCGTTCACATCGGGTCCCGTAATGCTTATAGCGTACGACAGCGAACAGCACACGGAGAAATACGAGAGTGAAATGTACGCCTGGCGCGAGGTGGAGATACAGGCGGGTATAACGCAGTTGAAAATGAGGCTGGTTTTCAACCCGGAGAAGAGGTCTTACGCACTGCCGCGTTACGGAGCCGGAAGCTGGGAAAAAGAGCGGTGGTACTACATCGAGGATAGATGGTACGTGGCCAACGACAATCCTTACGGGATACAGGACGGCGATGACGACGAAGAAGAGGACGACGGTGGCGATGACGAGGGTGGAGGCGACGGGGACGATACGGGTGGCGACGATGGCGACGGAACGGACGAGGGGTCCGGTACCGGCCGCTGATACCGCCGGCCCGCAGTCTGTCGCGGGGCCGGATAATTGTAAAGGGCGGGCGGATAGTAATTGTGTTGTTTTAGCTATCTTTGTCAGGATATGGGGTACGGTAGCGACCTGCCCGCGGTATCGGTTTCCTGCGACCGCGTTGTAAAAGGTACGGAATCGGTAAGGGTGGGAAAAGCGGCCCGGGTATCTCAAATAAGTGGAGTGCGGAGCGGCATACGGCAATTAGCCGGACCGGGCCGGGCAGTGTGCCGGGCGGCACGGTAAAAAGGAATACGACGGGTAATGGAACATCTATCGCGTTTCGTGAAAAAATATATCGTCAACGGGCTGGTCGTCTCGTTCTTCGTGGCCGGTCTGCTGTGGAGGTGCGGCCATGCGGCTATTCCGCAGGGTGGCCCGCGCGATACCCTGCCGCCAGTGGTGGTGAACATGACGCCCTACTTCGGCACCACCAATTTCGACGAGCGGCGCATTTACATCGAGTTCGACGAGTACGTGCAGCTCAAGAACCAGCAGGCGGAGTTCTTCACCTCCCCGCGCATGGCAAAGAAACCCACGGTACTTATCCGCGGCCGTGGCATCCAGATCGATATACAGGACACACTGAAGGAAAATACGACCTACGCGCTCAATTTCGGGAGCGCCATCGCCGACAACAACGAAGGCAATCCGCTCAACGGGTTCCGGTACGTTTTCTCGACCGGAGATGAACTGGATTCCATGATAATGTCGGGTTATACGGTGGACGCTTACAGGAAGGACAGCGTGTCGAAGGCCTTCATCTTTTTCTACGCGTCCGAAAAGGATTCCATCGCGCTCGACTCCACGGTGTTCAACCATGAGCCCGACGTGATTGCACGGTCGGAGAACAACGGCATTTTCGTGGCCGAGAACCTCAAACCCATCGACTACCGGGTATACGCCATATTGGACAATAACGGCAACCAGACTTATGACCCGGGAGTCGACGACATAGCTTTTCTCGACTCTGTATACAATCCGGTTACCATGCCGGGATTCAACGTCTGGTACGACACCACGCGAAGCTACGTGACAGCCGACCCGCAGCTCTATTTCCGGCTGTTCCGCGACGAGGCGTTCAAACGGCAGTACCTTTCCAGCCAGTCTCGGCCGCTGCAACACAAGGTGGTGCTGACCTTCGGTGCACCCTATCCGCAGATCGATACCCTCCGCTTCGACGGTATCAACCCGGGGGCCGTAATCACCGAATACCTCAAGCCCACCAGGGATTCTATCGCCCTCTGGTTCGACCTTCCTTCGGACCTGATTCCCGACACGCTCAAAGGGAGGCTGTCCTACCTGCGGCACGACTCGATAAACCGCCTCGAACCCTACGGGCAGGACCTTCGGCTGGGTTGGAAGGCTTTCGAATCGCGCGAGGAGGAACGTGAGCGGCTGGCCCGGGAGAAGGAGCGCGAGAAGGCCATAGCCGAAGGCCGTGAGCCGGAGAAGGAACCCAACCCGTTCAGGGTGAGCGTCGAGGCGGCCAACCCGTTGAATCCCGAGAACAATATATCCCTTACGTTCGACTACCCGCTGGTAAATCTCGACACGGCGCGTATCAGCCTGATACGTACCGAGGAAGAGAACCGGTACAGAGTCCGGTACACGCTCGAGCAGGACACGATGAACATAAGGCGGTACACGCTCCGCGCGCCGTGGGCGGACGGTCAGGATTACGAACTGACCATTCCCGAAGGAACGTTCGTCAACATCGCCGGGGAGAGCAACGATACCCTTCGGAGCACCTTCGCCGTGATGGACAGGGACAAGTACGCAACGCTGGTCATCAACCTGAAGGGGAAAACCCCCGACAGCCAGTACGTGCTCGAACTGCTCGACCAGTCGGGCGGACGGATAATCAGGGAAGTTCCCAACGCCACCACGGGCCGATACGTATTCCGGTACCTCGAAGCCGGGGCCGTGAGGCTGCGCATAGTCGAGGATATGAACCGTAACGGAGTGTGGGACAGGGGCGATCTGGTGAACAGGATTCAGCCCGAGCGGGTAGAGATGTTCCTGCTGGGTAATGGCGACGAGGAGATACCCACTAAAACGGGGTGGGAGGACGAATACACGGTAGACTGCGAGGTAATATTCGCGCCGGTCACCATGCGAAGCGTGATGGAGCAACTGCGCAGGCAGGAGGAAGCCCGCATGCGGCGCTGGTTCGAAGAGCTGGAGAAAAAGCGGGCCGAGGAGGAACGGAAAGGCGGTGGACAGAGCACCCAGTCCAATACGTTCAACCCCACGGGCGGATTCAATATAAGATGATGCCGGGAAACGGAGTCCGGGACCGACTCGGTATAACGGCGGTTATTGTCCTTCCCGTAGTGGTTATCGCGGGGCTGATACATTACGGCAGGTATGGTAAAGTGCCGTTCGACAGGGATGTCTGGCAGCAGACCGGGCAGGTGGACAGGTATTTTATACCGTCCGAGAGGTACGGGATGGCAATGTGGCTTAAGGATAATTACGACTTCCGGGGAAAAACCCCGGACGAGGTATACCGGATGCTGGGATCGGCCCGGGAGGTTGAAACGGGTGCCGGTACGGTGCGGGTGCAGTACCCGATAAGGCAGCGGGACCCCAATTTCATAATCGGTATAGACCCGCCGGTGGACGTGGCCCTGCTCGTAATCTATTTCCGGGACGGTGCGGCCGTACGTGCGGTAATCGAGAAACGGAAAGGCCGCGGCACTCCGTTCAGGGAGACGGCGGTGATTTTCGAATAAAGCGAACTTATGGGTAAAACCGTTAAATATATACTCTTTGCGCTACTGCTAGCCGGGGCGGCGGGTGCTCCCGCACACCTTACGGCGCAGCATTACCTCGGCGTGCGCGGCGGCCTAGGAGGCGGTACCACCCGTATCTACCCGAAGGAGGAGACACGCACGCTTTGGGGCCTTTATAATGCCGGCGTATCGTGGAAATATTACACGGCCGAGAAATACGTAGGAGGCGTGCAGGCCGACATCCTGTTCATGCAGCAGGGATATATCAACCACGACGCCCCGTACGACAGGGAAGGGTTCCGCCGATGGGACGAAACCTACAACCCCGGAGGCGACTCCACCCTCTACGAAAAGAGGAAGGTAAACTCGATTATGGTCCCCCTGATGTTCCAGCCGCATATCTATATGTTCCGGCGCAATATGAGGATTTTCCTTAACGCGGGCGTGACGTTCTCCTACAATATAAACCAGACCCAGGCGATAGTTTCCGATTCGGGTATCGAGGAAGGGTGGCCGGAACGGAAGTACCGGATGAGGACGGTGCGCGACAACAGGTGGGGGTACGGCCTTGTGGGCGGAGGCGGTATAGGCTGGTCGTTCGGAAGGGTGGAGGTGCTCGGCGAGGTAAGGTACTACATAGGCTACTCCGACCTGATGCGCAACCGCAATAAGTACCGCGACAATCCCCTGCGTTCGCCCCTGGACGGGCTGCAAGGTTCGGTAGGGGTCTATTACCGGTTCGGGAAGAAAGGCATTTTATCGCCGCCGAGCAGGAAGATGGAGCAGAAATTGATGGAGTTGGAGGAAAAACGGCGCCAGCGGGAAATGGAAGCCGGTATAGAGGGGCCACAGCCTGCGGACGGGGAGGATACGGAGCTTCCGGCGGTAGGCGAGCCGGCCGGGTTGCGGGTAATAGACAGCGACCCGCCGCGTCAGGAGCCTGCCATACCCGTCGAACCGCTGGAGGATATTCCCGGCGAGGGAATTCCGGATGCGGGGGATACGGACGCCCCCGGCGATATGGCATTGTTATGATACGGACGGAGTCAGCCGGCCGGACGGGTACCGGTCACGGGGCGACGGTTGGAACCGCCGGGCATTTTTTAGTCCGCGCAAAAACGAACGATTATGGAAACCACGAGACAGCAAAAGGTAGGACGGCAGATACAGAAAGACATAAGCGAGATTTTCATCCGCGAGGCCGCGGGGATATTCCCCGGCACGATGGTAACGGTTACGGCCGTACGGATGACTCCCGACCTGGCCATCGCGAGGGTGTACCTGAGCGTATTCCCGTTCGAAAAGCGGGATGTGGTGATGGCCGCGCTCGACAAAAATAACCGGCTAATACGCAAGGCCGTCGGCACCCGGGTGCGCAACCAGCTTAAACAGGTGCCGGAGCTGGAATTTTATATCGACGACTCGCTGGAGTACATAGAGAACATCGAGAAACTTCTCCAATAGATACGCCCGTACCGACCGACCACGATGCGCCTGAAACTGTTTATAGCCCGACGCTATCTCTTTTCGAAAAAGACCCATTCGGTCATTAACCTTATTTCGAGGGTAAGCGCCTTTGCGGTAGGGGTGCCGGTCGCGGCGATGATAATCCTGCTCTCGGTATTCAACGGCTTCGAGGGGTTGGTAAGGAGTATGTACGGCGATTTCGACCCCGATACAGCCGTGATGCCGGCCGAAGGTAAGTTCTTTTCGGTGGAGGGTGGTCTGCCCGGCATGGTACGGTCGCTTCCGGAGGTGGCCGCGGTTTCGGAGGTGCTCGAGGACAACGCGCTTCTGGAGTACAGGGGGCGGCAGTTTATCGGCACGGTACGCGGGGTGGACAGTAATTACGTGCATGTGGTGCCGGTGGAAAAAATGCTGGTGGAGGGGACGTTCGACCTCTGGTTCGGAGATATGATGCAGGCGGTGGTGGGGCAGGGCCTTGCTTACAACCTGATGCTAAGGCCGGCGCTCAACGATCCGCTCAATGTGTTGATACCGCGCCGCGGGGCCTCATTTTCCTCCCTGCTGCCGGTGGATGCGTACCGGCAGCGCCGGATTTTCCAGGCCGGGATTTTCGCGCTGGACGCCGAGACGGACGGTAAATATATGATAACTCCGGTGGAGTTCACGCGGGAACTGTTAGGCGAACCGGACGGGGTTTCAGCCCTGATGGTACGGCTCACCCCCGGTACCGACCCCGTGAAGGGCAAGCGGGCCATCGAAGAGGTGGCGGGCGACGGTTACAGGGTGCTGACGCGGTTCGAACAGAAGGCTTCGCTTTACCGTATAATGAACTATGAGAAGTGGGGGATATTTTTCATTATCTTCATGGTCATGGTAATAGCGTCGTTCGCGGTGGTAGGCTCGATGGTGATGCTGATAATCGACAAGCGGCAGGATATACGGACCCTGTTCAATATGGGCGGCGACACCGGGCTGGTGAGGGGAATATTTGTGCGTGAGGGGATGCTCGTGGCGTGTACGGGGGCCGTGGCTGGGCTGGCGTTCGGTTTGCTGGTCTGCTGGTTGCAGGTGGCCTTCGGGATAATAAGGATACCGGCCGATACGTTCCTTGTGGACAGGTATCCCGTGGCGGTCAAGCTCTCCGACGTGCTGGTTGTCGCCGCGGCGTTTATGGCCGTAAACTGGCTGATAGTTAAGGCCACGGTGGCTGTGATGGTACCCAAATCCATGGTCAGGATATGAAAAGAAAGATAAAAAGAGGGGCTTTACGGGCCGTCGCGGTGTTCGCCCTGGCGGCGATGGCCGCATGCTCGGGCTATAAGACCATCCCGGACAAGACCCTCACCAATATTTTCAAGGAGGTGTTTATCGCCAACGCCTATATAGTGCAGAAGCAGGGCCTCCAGCCGGGCCGGGACAGCCTGGACGTATACCGCCCCATACTCGACTATTACGGTTATTCAATCCGAGACCTGGAATATACGCTGTCGAATTTTTCGAAGCGAAAGAGCGTTAAACTGTCCGATGTGGTCGACAGGGCCATTAGGGAACTGGAAGCCGAAGAGTCGGAACTGAGCTACCGGGCATCTATGCTCGACTCGCTCGACGCCCGGGCACAGAGGGCTTATTCGGATTACATTATCCGGGATTCTTCAATCGTTGTCCGTTCCGTCCGGGACACTTCACTGCTGCAAATAGCTGTGCCCGTTACGGAGGGGATTTACGAAATCGGTTACCACTACCTTGTGGACAGTACCGACCAGAACCGGCAGCTCCGTACCACTTTCGAGCTGAGCGACGCGGACGGTAAGGTAACCAATACCCAGACAAGTTGGATGACTTCGCGCAGGCGCAGCAGGGTGGACCAAACGGTCAATCCCGTGCCGGGCGACAGTCTGCTCACTATCCGGTTCGCCAACTATCCGGCCGAACTGACCCGGCCGGACATTCGTATCGACTCGGTGAACATAGTATTCAAGCCCTACGTCCGCGCTGCCCACGATTCGCTCGACAGGGTAATCTTACCTTACAGGAAAACAATTTCGGAATGGCGGTAAGGCGGCTCGCGGCCCATTTCACACTGTTGCCGGAAGGCCTTACGCGTAACTGCATAGTGGAGGTGGCAGGTGACGGGACCATCGCCGGGGTCGCCGTATCGGATCGTCCCGACCGGGAGCACGGCGTGGAGTTTTACAGCGGCATCATTATTCCCGGGATGGTAAACGCCCATTCGCACCTCGAATTATCTCACCTTCTGGGTGCCGTGCCGGAGGGGTGCGGCTTTACGGGCTTCGCCCGGACGATGGGTGCCGGCAGGGCCGGTTCCACCGAAGAAGAGCGGACAGCCGCGGCCTCCTACCGCGACGCGCGGATGTGGGCCGAAGGTATCTCGGCCGTGGGCGATATCTCCAACTGCGGGATCACTCTCCCGGTAAAAACCTCAAGCCGTATATATTACCATACTTTTGCGGAAGTTTACGGCCTCGCCACGGCCTCGGCCGAGCCGATGGCCGCACTGGCCCGAACCGCACGGCAGGCGGGACTCTCGGCTTCCGTAACGCCGCACTCGATGTATTCCCTCGGCGAACGGCTGCTCGGGGAGGCCGTGGCGGCGGACGACGGGGCGTTGTCGGTCCATTTTATGGAGAGCCGCGACGAGTCACTCTTATTCGGCCGGAGCGGAGCCATGTGGGAATGGTACCAAGAAAGGGGTATGCGGGAAGATTTTACCGGCCTATACGGTTCCCCCGCCGAAAGGCTCGCAGCTAAAATTTCCGGCGAAAGGAAAATATTGCTGGTACATAATACGTTCATAACGCGGGAGGACGTCGATATAGTAAACGCACGTTTCGGCCGGAATGCCACCTGGGTGCTTTGCCCCCGCTCCAACCGATATATCACCGGTTCACTGCCGCCCGTAGGGCTCCTCCGTGGAGCCGGATGCCGTATTGCGGTTGGAACCGATTCGCTCACCTCCAACACCGATCTCTCGCTGGTAGAGGAACTTAAAATGCTCGACGGAGTGCCGCTGGAGGATGCTTTATTTTACGCCACGTGCAACGGATCGAAGGCGCTCGGCATCTACGATACATACGGTTCTATAGAAACGGGAAAGAGGCCTGGCCTCGTGATAGTGGAAAACATCGACCTCTCCCGGATGCGGCTGACACCGGACACGGTGACAAGAAGGTTAGTTTAACCGCCTTTAGGCCTCCGGCCGCGGGATTGGTTTGGCTTATTGGATTTATTTGCCCAAATTTGTAATACTTTAATTATACTGTAATGAAAAATTTTATCTTTTCTACGTTGGCGGCGGGTTTCCTGCTTGTGGGGTTGAGTTCGTGTAATAATAACAAAGCGGAATTCGGCATCCCATATATCGTTGCCTATACCATCCAGCAGGACAATTTGTTCAAACCGATTATATGGTTTCCCGTCGTGAACGGGGATTTGTATCAGGGGTCCGTTACCAAGGGTGGGACACCGCTCAGCGGCCGCCAGATTTCGGGTTATAATATCTACGAGGTAAACGCGGATTATGAGGCGGCTTATTCGGTAAGTTCGCTCAACGGTACTTATACCACCGCGGCCCAGTCCACGGAAGGAGAGTATTTTTCGGATATGTTCGTGTTTAATTACAGCAAGGAGCTGGGCGATTTCGAGGTAACCGATTTCGAGTACAATTCCGGGCAATTCACCTTTACCGTGACCGAACCCGTGGAGAACGCTACTACCTATGGGGTCTATTACAAGTTCGTAAAGCCCGATTCGGGTACAACAGGCAGCAACGCCCTGTGGGACGATTTTAAAATCGACGTAGAGGCGCAGGACACTCCTGACCAGGAGATTAAGGTATCATTTTCTTCGTCCTCTTACCTGGCCGAGTACGTGCTGGTTTACCCCGCGGCGGCCTACGCATCGAGCGGTGGTTCGCTGATTAAACTCGGGGAGCCGAAGAAACTCAAATCGGGCGCCACTTCCTTCGAAGAAGACGGGGAATAGCCACGGTATGCAGGAAGGACTCTATTGCAGGGAAGACCGGTTCGCAGAGGAACCGATAGGGGAACTCGCGGAGAAATACCGCGAGATTCTCTCGTTATTGGGGGAGGACCCCGGGCGCGAAGGGTTGCTTAAAACCCCGGAGAGGGTCGCCAAGGCGATGGCTTTCCTTACGCAGGGTTACTGCTGCGACCCGAAAGAAATCCTGCTCTCCGCGCGCTTCAAAGAGGAGTACAAGCAGATGGTAATAGTGAAGGACATCGAAGTATATTCACTATGCGAACACCATATGCTGCCCTTTTACGGGAAAGCCCATGTGGCTTATATTCCGAACGGGTATATAACCGGGTTGTCTAAAATAGCCCGGGTAGTGGAGGCGTTCGCCCGGCGGTTGCAGGTGCAGGAGAGGATGACGGTACAGATACGGGACTGCATCCAGGACGCCCTTTCGCCGATGGGGGTGGCGGTGGTGATAGAGGCCAGCCACATGTGCATGCAGATGCGGGGGGTGCAGAAACAGAACTCAGCGACCACGACCTCGGCGTTCACCGGGGTCTTCCTGTCGCAAACCAAAACCCGGGAGGAGTTCATCCACCTGATAGGCAGTAACCTGCGATAAACATACGCTTCATGGGGCCGCGTCGAACGCGGTCCCATGTGTTTTTACGGATATTAACCCTTTAACCTGAAAATCTGATGAGCGGTTTTTTCGGATGCGTCGCCCGCAGGGATTGTGTCGCCGATGTGTTTTACGGAACGGATTACCATTCCCACCTGGGAACCAAGCGCGGCGGTATGGCGTTTTATAACGGCGAAAGTTTCGTGCGGTCCATCCATTCGCTGGAGAACGCCTATTTCCGGAACAAGTTCGAGCCCGACCTGCCGAAATTCCGCGGCTCCGCGATGGGTATCGGGGTGATTAGCGACACCGAGTCGCAGCCCATTACCCTCACCTCCCACCTGGGGCGCTATTCGGTGGTAACCATCGGCCGTATCGACAATATGGACGAACTTACCAGCGAACTGATATCCCGCAGGATTAATTTTGCCGAACTGTCCGGGTCGAGGATTAACCCTACCGAGCTGGTGGCCATCCTCATATCGCTCGGGGACACTTTCCACGACGGTATCCGCATCGTGCAGGAGAAGGTTAAAGGTTCGTGTTCGATGATGGTTCTCACCTCGGGCGGCGTTTACGCCGTACGGGATAAACGGGGCCGCACTCCGGTGCTTATCGGCAGTAGCAGGGACGGGTATGCCGTAGCTACCGAAAATTCGGCTTTCGTCAACCTCGGGTACGCTACCAACCTCGAGTTAGGCCCGGCCCAGGCCGTGCTGGTTACTCCGGAAGGGGTCGAGGAAGTGCTCCCCGCGGGGAAGAGGATGCAGATATGTTCCTTTATGTGGGTCTATTACGGTTACCCGTCGTCCTATTACGAGGGGATAAACGTGGAGGACGCGCGTTACAGGTGCGGCTGTGCGCTGGCAAAACGGGACATGGATTCGGAGCCGGCCGATCTGGTCGCCGGTATCCCCGACTCCGGCGTGGGTCACGCCATCGGGTATTCGAATTGCCGTAAGATACCATACAAGCGGGCCTTTGTGAAATACACTCCTACATGGCCGCGCAGTTTCATGCCGCAGAACCAAAGTATGCGCGACCTGGTGGCCAAGATGAAGCTAATCCCGAACGAGGCTCTGGTGCGCGGTTCGGACATGGTACTGCTCGACGACTCAATCGTTCGCGGCACCCAGTTGAAAGACAATATCTGCAAACTAACCGAGTCGGGAGGAGGAAAGGTGCACATCCGCATAGCGTGCCCTCCGCTGGTCTACCCGTGCGTGTTCCTTAATTTTTCCACATCCCGCTCCACCTTCGACCTTATCACGCGGCGTATAATAAAGGAAATCGAGGGAGTTGATACTTTTTCGGACGAGATGCTGAGTGAATACGCCGACCCCGATTCGCCGAGGTATGCGGCAATGGTGGAGCGGCTGCGCCAGACCATCGGAGCCGACACGCTGCGTTTCCAGCGCCTCGACGACCTGGTCCGTGCCATCGGCCTTCCGAAAGAGTGCCTGTGTACCCACTGCTGGGATAATTCGAGCTATTTTTAATTGCGGGCAGGCAGGTTTCAGGATGGTGTCCAATCAACGACATTATAAGAAACCATAGGAGAGTAAAACTATAGAGCAGGCCACGCCGCCGCCCTCATAGTGGTACGCTTAATTTACTTTCTTCCGGAGTAGATTCTTCGCTTCACTCAGAATGACACTATTTATATAGCATCATCCTGAGGAGCCGAAATGAGACGAAGGATCTGCCTATGGTATAATTACGCAAGGACAGATCTTTAGATTAATCTTTGGATATTGCGGGTCAGGCCCCTAACCATTAATATTCATTCCAACTCTTTATCCGTATATCCTTCCGGTCGAGCTTACAGAAGGCCGTTATGAACGCGCTGGCCAGCCGCGCGTTAGTGATAAGCGGTACGTTGAAGTCTATGGCGCTTCGGCGTATCGTGTAGTCGTTGCTCAGTTCGCTCGCCGATAGATTCTTGGGTATGTTTATAACGAGGTCTACCTGCTTATTGCGGATATAGTCGAGCGTGTTGGGCTGTTGTACCGAATCGGGCCAGTGGAGCACCTCGGCCCGGATACCGTTGTGGGCGAGATAATCCGCGGTTCCTTTGGTTGCGTAGAGGTTGTAGCCCCGTGTTTGCAGCGCGCGGGCGGCGGGGAGTAGTTCCGCCTTGGATTTGGCGTCTCCGGTCGAAAGCAGGATATTGCGCTCCGGGATGCGGTAACCCACCGAGAGCATCGCTTTCAGTATAGCCTCGTGGAAATCTTCACCGATACACCCCACCTCGCCTGTCGATGCCATTTCCACGCCCAGCACCGGGTCCGCCTTCTGAAGGCGTGAGAACGAAAACTGCGGGGCTTTGATACCGATGTAGTCCAGATCGAAGGCCGATTTGTGCGGAATATCCGCATCCAGCCCGAGCATCACCTTCGTGGCAATCTCTATGAAATTAACCTTGAGTACCTTTGATACGAACGGGAAGCTGCGCGAGGCGCGAAGGTTACACTCTATAACCTTAATGTCGTTGTCCTTAGCCATCAACTGCATGTTGAACGGGCCGGTGATACGGAGGTTTTCGGCGATAAGGCGCGAAATTTTTTTGATACGGCGCATGGTTTCCACGTACATCTTCTGGGGCGGGAATACCATCGTGGCGTCGCCCGAGTGGACCCCGGCGAACTCAACGTGTTCCGATATGGCGTAAATGAGTACCTCCCCGTTGCGCGCCACGGCGTCGATTTCGATTTCCTTGGCGTTTTCGATAAACTCGGTCACAACCACCGGATGTTGTTTGGACACGTTGGTGGCAAGGGTCAGGAAGCCTTCCAGCTCGTCGCGGTTCGATACCACGTTCATTGCCGCGCCGGAAAGTACGTAGGAAGGACGTATAAGCAGCGGGAAACCTACCTCGTCTGCGAAACGGTAGATGTCCTCGAGCGAGGTTAGTTCCTTCCAGCGGGGCTGGTCGATTCCGGCCTCATCGCACATGCTGGAAAATTTATGGCGGTCTTCCGCCCGGTCGATATCCATTGCCGCCGTACCGAGTATGGGGACGTTCTCGGCGTCGAGCCGCAAGGCGAGGTTGTTGGGTATCTGGCCCCCTACGGAAACGATTACTCCCCTCGGCGATTCGAGGTCGGTTATGTCGAGCACCCTTTCGAGGGTGAGCTCGTCGAAATAGAGCCGGTCGCACATGTCGTAGTCTGTCGACACGGTTTCCGGGTTATAGTTGATTATCACGGAGCGGAAATCGCTGTTGCGGATGGTCTGCGCCGCATTGACCGAACACCAGTCGAACTCCACCGAGCTTCCGATACGGTAAGCGCCGGACCCGAGTACTATGACAGACCGGCCATCCTGCTGGAAACCTATGTCGTGGGCCGAGGCGTTGTAGGTCAGGTAGAGGTAGTTGGTCTGTGCCGGATACTCGGCGGCCAGAGTGTCTATCTGTTTGACATAAGGCACTATTCCCGCCTCCTTGCGCCGCGCCCTCACAGCAGAAACCGCCGCGTCCATCTCTTCTGGTGCGGGATCGCTCAGGGTGCGGGCTATCTGGAAGTCGGAGAACCCTTTCTGCTTGGCCTCACGCAGCAGTTCGTCGGGAATATCACGGGGAGAGGAGTATTCACCCAGACGGTCCTCCGTGTCGAGTATGTTCTTCAGTTTCGACAGGAACCACCGGTCGATGCGGGTCAGCTCGTGGATGCGGTCGACCGTGTATCCCTTTCGCAGTGCGTTTGCTATCAGGAATATGCGTTTATCCGTGGGGTGAGACAAGGCGCTGTCGAGGTCGTCCGTGCCCAGTTCGCGGTTCGCCACGAACCCGTGCATTCCCTGTCCTATCATCCTGAGGCCCTTTTGTATGGCCTCCTCGAAATTACGGCCTATGGCCATAACCTCTCCCACGGATTTCATGCTGGAACCCAGCTCGCGCGACACGCCTTTGAACTTCCCGAGGTCCCAGCGCGGTATCTTGCAGACGATATAGTCCAGCGCCGGTTCGAAACAGGCAGTGGTGCAGCCGGTTACCGAATTCTTGAGCTGGTGAAGTCCGTAGCCCAGGCCGAGTTTGGCAGCCACGAAGGCCAGCGGGTAACCGGTGGCTTTGGACGCCAGTGCCGACGAGCGGCTAAGCCGCGCGTTTACCTCTATGACCCGGTAATCCTCCGATTCGGGGTCGAGGGCATACTGCACGTTACACTCGCCCACGATGCCGATATGGCGTACGATTTTAATGGCCAGCTCCCGCAGTTTGTGGTACTCGGAGTTGGTGAGGGTCTGCGACGGGGCGACCACGATACTCTCGCCGGTGTGGATGCCCAGCGGGTCGAAGTTCTCCATATTGCACACCGTTATGCAGTTGTCGAAGCGGTCGCGGACCACCTCGTACTCGACCTCCTTCCAGCCCTTGAGCGACTTCTCCACCAGTATCTGCGGGGAGTAGTTGAACGCCTTGCCTGCGAGGGCTTCCATCTGCTCCTCGTTGTCACAGAAGCCGGAACCCAGCCCGCCCAGCGTATAGGCCGCGCGGATAATTACCGGATATCCCAGTTCGGCCGCGACCCTTTTGGCATCGGCGACGGTGGTAACGGCTTCGCTCCTGATGGTACGGACGTCTATCTGGTCGAGTTTGGTAACGAATTTCTCGCGGTCTTCCGTGTCGATTATGGCCTGCACGGGCGTTCCCAGTACACGGACGCCGTATTTTTCCAGCACCCCGCTCTGGTAGAGCTTCACACCGCAATTTAGCGCCGTCTGGCCGCCGAAAGCCAGCAGGATACCGTCCGGCCGTTCTTTGGCGATAACCTCCTCCACGAATTCCGGCGTTACGGGCAGGAAATAGACCTGGTCGGCGATGTTCTCCGAGGTCTGGATAGTGGCGATATTAGGGTTTATCAGTACCGTGTATACCCCCTCTTCGCGGAGCGCCTTCAACGCCTGGGAGCCGGAATAATCGAACTCTCCCGCCTCTCCTATCTTCAATGCCCCGGAACCCAGCAGCACTACTTTCTTGATGTCGTTGCTCATTGTATATCGTTTTACTTATTATCTCGCGTTAAAGGTCGCTCTTTTCGAACCGGTAGGTACAGTACCAGAGCAGGAGTACTATCCACACGATGCTGGCAACCAGCATCGCGGTGGCGTCGGGATGGTTGAACGTAAACATTTTCCCCAGGCTGGTGGGTGCGGGAATCAGGAGGTCGGCCGACTTGACGGGCAGGTAGTTTCCCAGCCCTTCGGAGACCTTGTGACTCAACAGCAGGGCCAACAGGTTTTTTATGATAAACACATAGAGAAAGTAGACCCCGATGGCTATCCCCGACCGTTTAAAGAAAAGCACGAGCAGAAGCGCCATGCTCATATATGAAACCGCCTGAACGAAGAAATAGCCCACGTACCTCGTGCCGGCCAGTGTAAAACCCGCGCTTCCGGCCGATGCGAAGATACAAGCAGTTATTACAGCCAGCACCGTTACAAACAGGCTTGTAACCAATACCACCCCTATTTTCGCCGCCATGAACTGGCGGCGGCTCAGCCCGTCGATAACGGCCTGGCGGTGGGTTTTAAAGCTGTATTCGTTCGCCGTGAGCAGGATTATTATAAGCCCCGGTATAAAAAGCAGGAAGCTGCTCAGGTAGGTCACCGACTGCCATACCTCGGGGTATGCGAACGGGTGGCCGATCAGCATCCCGCCGAGTCCCGCGCCTTCCGGGCCGCCGTACTGGGTGGTCATGTCTCCCAGCCGCCCGACCTGGGTGTAAACTATGTAGTTAAGCCCCACGACGCTGACAGCGAATACCGCGGAGAGTAGGATAAAGGCCCGGTACCTGCGGACTTTCAGCCATTCTATTTTTAGCAATCGCAACATCTTAACGGTCGTTTGACGGGGTGGATACCAATTCGAGGAACATGCTCTCGAGGCTCTGCCTGCGGAGCAGCAGTTTGGTCAGTACGACGCCGCCCTCGTGGCAAAGTTCGTTCACGGCGGCCGTGTCGGTGCCTCCGCCGGTGAAGCAGAGCCTAACCGTGTCCCCGTCGCGAGTGATTTTCTGCCCGGGGTAGCTCTGCCGGAGCAGTTCGAGAAGCCGGTCGGTATCCGCCGCGGAGACCTCCACAATATCGCCTTCGGACATAATTTCGTCCGTTTTACCGGCAGCGAGCAACTTACCCTTTTTCAGTATCGCCACATGGGTGCATACCTTTTCCACCTCGTCCAGCAGGTGGCTTGCCATCACAATGGTGTGGCCCGCGGCGCCGAGTTCCTTTATAAGGTTCCGGATTTCGGCTATCCCCTCGGGGTCCAGCCCGTTGGTCGGTTCGTCCAGAATCAGCAGTTCCGGATCGCCCAGCAGGGCGGCCGCTATGCCCAGGCGTTGTTTCATCCCCAGAGAGAAGGTGCTGAATTTACTGTCGCGCCGTTCATGCAGTCCGACTTTGAGCAGTATGCCGTCAATCTCTCCGCGGCCCCGGCCTTTAATCCCGGAGGTTATCACAAGGTTGTCGTAGGCCGAAAGGTAGTGGTAGAAGTTGGGCGTTTCGAGCAGGGTGCCGGTCCTTTTGCGAAGCAGGTTTGCCGGGGTGGAGGTCTCGCCGAAGAGGCTGAAACTTCCCGCGTCGGGGTTCAGCACCCCCGTCACTATGCCCAGCAGCGTGGTCTTGCCGCTCCCGTTGGGGCCGAGGATCCCGAAGACGCTACCGCGCGGCACGTCGAACGTCACGTCGCGAAGCGCCCGGACGGTCCTGTAACTTTTCGAAATATGCTCTACCGATAATACGCTCATCTCCGCCGCGGGCTATTCGCCCTTCTGTTTTCTGATTTCGTCTATAAGCACATCGAACAGGTATTCGGTGTCCACCGGGCCGCTCGTGGCTTCAGGGTGGAACTGCACCGAGAAGAAGGGCTTCGACCGGTGGCGGATACCCTCATTGGTGCCGTCGTTGAGGTTGGTGAAAAACGGCTCCCACTCCTCGCCCAGGGCGGAGGGGTCGACCGCGTAGCCGTGGTTCTGCGAGGTTATGTAAGCCTTGTCGCTCCCGCACATCACCACCGGCTGGTTGTGGCTGCGGTGGCCGTATTTGAGCTTGTAGGTGCTGGCTCCGGCCGCCATCGAGAGTATCTGGTTACCCATACATATCCCGAAAACAGGTTTTCCCGACTCCATCGCCCTGCGGACGATGCCGACAGTCTCCCGGGCCATCGCCGGGTCCCCCGGGCCGTTGCTTATCATCACCCCGTCGTAGTCCATGCCGGTAAAGTCGTGGTTCCACGGGACGCGGACCACGGTGGTGTCCCGCCGAAGGAGACACCGGATGATGTTGTACTTGCACCCGCAGTCCACCAGCACGATGCGGTACCGCCCGCTGCCGTAGGTCTGCACCTCCGTGCAGCTCGAAGCCGCCACGAGGTTTTCTGTGTTCGGGTCCGTGAAATCTTCCGGTTCCGGGTCGCCTTCCACGGCGATTTTACCGAGCATCACGCCCTTCTCACGGATTATTTTGGTAATCTGCCGCGTGTCCACGCCGTAAACGGCCGGTATGCCGTGCTCGCGCAGCCACTCGTCGAGGCTCTTGCTGGCGTTCCAATGGCTGTGCTCGAACGAATAGTCCGACACCACCAACGCCCGCACCTGTATGCGGTCCGACTCGTAAAAACGTGGAATACCGTTTTCCCGTTCGTCGCTCGGTACCCCGTAATTACCTATCAGCGGGTATGTTATGACGAGTATCTGTCCGTTGTACGACGGGTCGGTAAGGCTCTCCGGGTAGCCCGTCATGGCGGTGTTGAACACCACCTCGCCGACGGCAGGGGCAGGATGGCCGAATGAATACCCTTCGAAGCGTGTACCGTCTTCGAGGATAAGCGTGGCTTTCTTTCTTTCTGGCATATTGATTTTCGGATTATTACCGTAAAATTCTCGCGTCGGGCCGGTGTGTACTGACCGGTGGGTATGGCCGCAAAGCCGTACGAATGTCCCGCCGGGACCCCTGCTGTTTTAGTGTTAGCCCGCGGTGGAAAAGGTAAGCTCTAAAGGTATGTTACCGCAGGTTTATCCGAAGTGCAAAAGTAGTCATAATTTCCGGACCGGCCAACATCGCAGCCCATAATTCGGTAATAAACAGGGGAAGCCGCTTACAGCGGCTTCCCCTGTTTATTAAAGGCAAACGATACATTACACCGGGGCCGACCCCGGTACAGGCGTTTATTCTTCCGGCTCTACTACCGTGCAGGTGTAACCCAGCTCACGGATGGCTTCTGCGATAGCTTCGGGTGTGTTCTTCCGGGGGTCGTATTTGACCGTCACGCGCTGCCCGTCGATATCTACGTCCATGTCCTTGATACCCCTTTCGAAAGGGATATGCCGCTCGATTTTGGCTTTGCAGTTATGGCAGTGCACGTTTACGTCGTATACCACGGTCTCCGTATTCTTCCTGCCTTGCTGGCTCGCGGGGGCCGCAAATGCCCCGCTTACGGCGAAGACCGCCAGCGCCATAATTATCATCAGGTTTTTCATAGCTGTTATGTTTTATACCGTAAAGTTAATTAAAAGCGGCCTATCCTGAGCCGGATCCCCGCATAAATTTTGCGCCCCATAAGCGGACCCCATATCCGGGATGAATCGAATCCCGTGCCGAACGGGTCGCCCGGGTTGAGTATCGGGTCTTTCTGCTTGTAGTCGAATATGTTTTCAACTCCGGCGTAGATATCGAACCGGTGCGTATTCTTGGTTACCTGGAAGAAATAGACGGCGAAGAAAGGCGAATGCTCGGTCGGGGAGCCGTATCCCTGCAGGCCGGGCAGGCGGGTGGGCCCGTTAAACTGGGCTGTGGCGTCGAACACCCATTTCTGGAACCGGGTCGCGTACGAGAGGTTCACAAGGCCTCGGTAGCGTGAGGTGAGCGGTTTCTCTTTGCGGTAACGTTTGCCGTCCGCGTCGGTGTACGTAATACGGGTCTCGTTGTAACGGAATGCCGTAAGGAGCTCCAATCCCCGGGCCAGCGGTACGGAAAGGTCCGCCTGCCATGCGTCGGCGTAAGACTTGCCTTCGAGGTTGTAAAAATAGACGTGTCGCGTGCCGCGCTCCATGTCTATCACGGCCTGGTTCTGGAAGTCGGTATGGAAATAATCGAGGCTGAGCACGATATCGGTGGAGGCCTGCCACGACGGAATATAGAACGCTATATTAGCGCCGTAGTTCCACGCCCTCTCTATATCGAGGTCCGCTATTCCCGATACCACGAAGTTGCGCGAAGTGGCCATCAGCCCGATATTGTCCGTAATTACATCCGGTGAGCGGTAACCCTTTCCGGCCGACGCGCGGAATACGATCCGATCGGTGAAGGCGTACCGGACGTTGGCGCGGGGCGTGAACAACCAGCCGTAACGGCTGTTGTAGTCGACCCTCATACCGGCCAGCACGGTCAGCTTGTCGAACCAGTCGTAGGTGTACTGTGCGTATGCCCCTCCCACGGCTTCCCTGCGTCCCACACGGGTTGGCGGGGTGTTGTTAAAGGGAAGGGCGTCCGAATAGGTGGCGTCGATATCGTCGAAATTAAAGCTGGCCCCGGTAGTGTAACGGTGGTTGGTATTGTTAATGAAAGAACTGAACAGGGTGTTGAGGTAGAAGGTGTTCTGGGTCCCTTCGTACTCTTTAAGGCCGAACCGCGACTCCTGCCGGTAATTGGTGTAGCTGGTAATCACCCCGAGGCTCTGGCCTTCGCGATGTCCCATCTTTACCCCTGTTTTGTTAAAGACGCTTATCCCGCGGTTTGTGATGTCGGTCACATACGCGTCCCCGGCGGCTTTATATTCGCCGGTCTGGCCGCCTTCCCTGCGGTCGTAAAGGAACTTGACCCCCGTACGGGATTCCACGCCGGTGTCCGGGTTAATCCACATCCAGCGGTTGTAGACGTTCACCAGCTTGGTGCGCGGCTGGTCGAGGAAACCGTCGTCGTTGGTGTCGTGGCCCATCCGTTCCGCCGACCCGTGGAGGAACAGCCCGGTGGTCAGCTTGTCGTTTATGCGCACGGCCGAGGTTATGTTGGCCTCGGCACGGGCCGACTCGTCGCCGTACAGGTTTATGAAAAGGGTCTCGGAGTTGTCGGGCTTCTTGAATTCGAGGTTTATCTGTCCGGCTATGGATTCGTAACCGTTTACCACCGTTGAGGCCCCTTTGGAGATGTGGATGGTCTCCAGCCACGGGCCGGGCGTATAGTTCCAGCCGTAGGTGGATGCCAGCCCGCGCATCGTGGGGACGTTCTCGTCCAGCATCTGGGTGTAGATTCCCGACAGCCCGAGCAGTTGCACCTGCTTGGCTCCCGACACCGCGTCGGTGAAGCCGACCGTCACCGTGGCGCTGTTCTCGAAACTCTCCGAGAGGTTGCAGCAGGCCATTTTCATAAGGCCCGCCCCGGTTATGGTCTCGAGTTTCTGCGTGGCAAGGCGCGAGAATGTAGTGCCGCTCCTTCGCCTTTCCACCACTATCTCCTCGATATCCTGTATGTATGTCAACTCGAATTCGACGTACCACTCCTCGTAGTCCGTTATATCGATAGTCAACGACCTGTATCCGAGGTATGAAGCGGTAAGTCGCTTCACGCCCGTTCGTGACGGGGCGATAGTGAAGTAGCCGTCTTTGCCTGCTACTACCCCTTCCGCAGTCCCTTCCCAAAAGACCGTAGCCCCTTCGAGGTCGACCCTTCCGCCGTCGTCCACGCCAATAACCCGGCCGGTTACAATCTGCGCTCTAGCCTGCGAGGGAAACGCCACGGCTATAATAAGCAGTACGCTGTAAGCGATAATTCGTCTCATTTTCTGTAAAGGTATGCCCCAAAGTTAGGCTATAATTGCTCTTGATGTTCCGTAAAACCCCATTATTTTACGGGTCGATTTAGGGAGGTATTCGCATCCGTACCGTAAATGTCCTGTTTCCGGTAGGTTATGAAGATGATTAAGGTTAACTCAATAGATCCTTCGTCGCCATCCGGCTTCTCAGGATGACATATTATGTCTTTCTAAGGGTTGGCAAGAGACGAAGAGAACACCTTCCGCCTCCACAGGATATCAATTAAGAAATATCATTCTAAACGAAGTGAAGAACTGCCTTATATTATTTCGGATAATAACTACCCACGATAGAGCCTTCGTCGCCATTCGCCTCCACAGGATATCAATAAAGAAATGTCATTCCGAACGAAGTGAAGAACTGCCTTTTATTGTTTCGGATAATATTCTACCCACGATAGAGCCTTCGTCGCCATTCGCCTCCACAGGATATCAATTAAGTAATGTCATTCTGAACGAAGTGAAGAATCTGTCTTATATTTTTGCCGTCCTCTGAATGAGGATACTTTAAAAAATAGGCCCGGCGAAAACGCTTCCGCCGGACCTTGTTTTTACAGTCAAGCGCAATATTACAGCCCTTCTACATGCTCGTCCAATACGGCTTTGAACAGGTCGATATCGCCACAACAGGAGTTGAATATGTACGATTTTGCCTCGTTTATCTTGCCGAGGGCAAGTTTGCCGTACACTTCGGCCGGGTTGCGGTACATGTCCGCTTCGGTGGCCTGACGCATCAAGAGGTGGGTGATGATGATGTGTCCTGCCATCTCCACCAGCCTGCGGGCGTGGAAGTCTATCTGTTCGTTGTCGCCGGCCGTCACCCGCTCGACGCAGGCCTCGTAAGCCTCGCGCATCGCTACCAGGTTCTTGTAAACCGACTCCATATCGCTCGGGTACTTAGCCTCGGCTTCGTACTCCTTTATCCTGGCCAGGTAGGTGCCTGTGGTGACGTGGCGAATGGCAGCCACCACCTGCAATTGGGAAGTGCCCTCGTAGATATTTGTGATACGTGCATCGCGGTAGAGACGCTCCACAGGGTAGTCTTTCATATAACCCGAACCCCCGAGCACCTGTATTGCGTCGTAAGCCTCCTGGTTGGCGTACTCCGTTGCGAAGAGTTTCAGCAGCGGGGTGAACGCGTCTGCAAGGCGCGAGTACTCCTTCATTTCGGCGCGTTCTTCCGGCTCCAGCTTCCGATCGTGGCTCCAATGGATGTAGTCCTTATAAATCTCCACGAAGCGGGTAGTCTCGTAGAGCAGCGCACGCGATCCGTGCAGCTTGGCTTTCATATTGCTCAGTATCTCGAACACGGCCGGGAACTCGATAATCGGCTTGCCGAACTGCTCGCGCTCGTGGGCGTATTTGAGAGCCTCGCGGTAGGCGGCTTCGCTGATACCCACCGCCTGCGCGCTCACACCCAGACGGGCGGCGTTCATCAGCGACATCACGTATTTGATAAGCCCCATCTTGCGGTCACCCACCAGCTCGGCCGGCGCATTGGTGAATACCAGTTCGCAGGTCGGGGACCCTTTGATACCCAGTTTGTTTTCGATACGGCGCACCTTGGTGGCTCCGCTGTTCTTATCGTAGACGAACATCGACAGCCCGCGGGCGTCTTTGGTCCCATCCTCAGAGCGGGCCAGCACGAGCGATATCTCGCCGTCGCCGTTGGTGATGAAGCGCTTTACACCGTTCAGCAGCCACGTCTGCTTCTCCTCGTCCCAGTGGGCTTTGAGCATTACGGCCTGAAGATCCGAGCCGGCGTCCGGCTCGGTGAGGTCCATGGCGCAGGTCTCGCCCGCGCAGACACGCGGCAGGTATTTGGCTTTCAGCTCCTCCGAGGCAAACTCGTTGAGGGTCTCCGCGCAGTCCTGCAGGCCCCAGATGTTCTCGAAACCGGCGTCGCCGCGTGCTACCATTTCGTTTGTCATTACGAAGCAGATAAGCGGAAAGTTCAGCCCGTCAAAACGGCGGGGCAGGGTGATACCCGAAAGTCCGGCCGCGTTCAGCGCGTCGAGGTTGCGCTGGGTGCCGGGTGCGTACACCACGCGGTCGTTTACGACCGTGGGACCCGTGTGGTCCACCTCTTCGGCATTGGCTGCCAGTACGTCGGCGCAAATCTCTCCGGTTATTTCGAGCACCCTGCGGTAGTTGTCCATCGCATCCTCGAAATCGGCCGGGGCGTAATCGTATTTATCCTTGTCCTCGAACCCTTTCTCTTTGAGTTCCACCATTTTCTTCATCAGCGGATGATTCAGGTGGAACTGGAGGTCCTTGTTGTCTAAAAAAAAGTTAGCCATATTTTTATTATTTATTTTTCTGGTTGCGGTGTGACGTGCCTCTCCAGCAGGCCGCGTAGCTCCGTCATCTCGTCTTCCTGCAATATCCTCTTGGGGATAACGTGGGCTGACAACTCGGATATATAGAGCAGGAACACCGTATCGAGTTCTTCTACCTCATGCACCATGCTCCATTTTAACCGGTCGGAAGATTCATCCGTTTCGATGCACAAGCCATCCTCACCGAGTTCTACCGTGCGCTTTTTCAAATATATGCCGTTCTTGGGGGATTCCAACGTCTTCCTGACCCGGCCGAGCGCCCTCGAAATAGCGCGCCTCCTTACGGTCAGGAAAAAGAAGCAGGTGATGACGGCGACCGTTATAAGTTCGGCGATGACCATATCCCACCGTACGGCCGTGCCCACACGGAAATCCACCGAGATGAAAACAATCAGCAGAAGTAACACGGGGACCATAACCTTCGAACGGGTGATTCTCTTTTGGAACTGGCGGTTCCTTTCCAGCGCCCTGCGCTGGAATGCCATCATCTCGTCCAAAGTTATGTCGTACTCCAGCCTCACGGGATTATTTGCTGTTCTGCTTATAGTATTTTATCATCTTGGGTATGACCTCGTTCACGTCGCCCGTAATGGCATAGTCGGCTATCTTGTTGATAGGCGCCTCGGGGTCGGTGTTTATCGAGATTATCATCGATGACTGGTCCATCCCGGCCGTGTGCTGTATCTGGCCCGAGATGCCGCATGCGATATAGAGCTTAGGCCGCACCGTCACGCCGGTCTGGCCCACCTGGCGGGCATGTTCGGCGAACCCGGCGTCCACGGCCGCGCGCGATGCGCCCACTTCGGCCCCGAGCACCTCGGCCAGCTCGTGGAGCAGGGCGAAGTTCTCTTTCGAGCCCATACCGTAGCCGCCCGAAACTATTACCGGGGCGCCTTTTACGTTTATCTTCCTCTCCTCCATATGCCGTTCGATTATCTTCACAGCCATGTCGGTATCGTTCAGCCATTGTTTATAATCCAGCACACGAAGTTCTCCCGCGCCGGGGGTGGCGGCCTTCTCTTTTTTCATCACCCCTTCACGCACGGTCGCCATCTGCGGGCGGCAGTCGGGGTTGATGATGGTGGCGATGATGTTGCCGCCGAAGGCGGGGCGTATCTGGTACAGCAGGCCGGTGTATTCCTTTCCGCTCTTGTTGTCCTTATGGTCGCCGATAACCAGACTCGTACAGTCGGCCGTAAGGCCGCTGTGCAGGGCGGAGGAGACCCTCGGGCCGAGGTCGCGACCCACGGGGGTCGCGCCCATCAGGGCTATCTGCGGCTTCTCCTGTTCGAACAGGCCGCACAGGATTGCCGAATGCGGCAGGGTGCGGTACGGGTCGAGCTCCTCGCCGTCGGCCACCCAGACGGTGTCCGCGCCGTACTCCGCCAGCTCTTTTTCAATTCCGGAAAGATTGTGGCCGATTACCACCGCTTCGAGCTTGCACGCGAGCGTGTCGGCCAGTTCGCGTCCCTTGGTCAGCAGTTCGAGGCTCACGTCCATCACCCTGCCGTTCTCCAGTTCGCAGTATACTATCAGGTTGTTCATCTTGTTTTCAGTTTCAGTTTTGTTATCGACTGTCGTGAAGTGTTTACCGTAACCCGATGCCACGGGGAACAATGGCATTATTCCGGTATGTTCCCCGGTGAGGTTAGCGGCTCCACCCGTAAACCGCCCGGTGGCGGGGGAGGGCTTCGCCGTCCACGACTACTGTGATATTACCCGAGCGTATGGCTCGATATGAGTTCGGCCATAAGTTCGTCGATATCCGCGTCGGCGGCCGTCAGCCGTTTGGCTTCCTTAGCCTGGAATACCACGTTCTCTATGGCTTTTACCTTCGTGGGTGAACCGGCAAGGCCCAGCTGGCTGTCGTCCGCTTCCACGTCCGCCACGCTCCACTCGCCGATTTTGAGGTAATCGCGCGTCTCGTACATCTGGGAAATGTAATCAGCGTCCATATCCTGAATTTCGGTCGGGATGCGGGCGTGCTTGTATTTCATCACCCTCTTGGCGTGCTGGGGGCGGCACGGTGCGGCAGAGCCGTTCACGGTCACCACCAGCGGCAGCGGGCAGCTCACCACTTCCACTCCGTGGTCGAGGCGCCTTTTTATTACTATTTCGCCGTTGTCGTCGCTGAGTGAGACTATTTCCTCCGCGTAGGTAACCTGCGGAATACCCATCTTCTCGGCCACCTGGGGGCCTACCTGGGCCGTATCGCCGTCGATGGCCTGGCGGCCGGCTACGATGATGTCGGGTTTTACCTTGTCCAGAGCACGCGACAGGGCGTATGACGTGGCGAGGGTGTCGGCCCCGGCGAACTTCCTGTCGGTGAGGAGTATGCCGCCGTCCGCACCGCGATACATGGCGTCGCGGATAATGTCGGCGGCCCTGTGCGGACCCATGGTGAGTAGATGCACCGTGCTGCCCGGGCGCATATCCTTCAGGATAAGGGCCTGTTCGAGGGCATTGAGGTCTTCAGGATTGAAAATCGCGGGGAGTGCCGCGCGGTTTACCGTGCCGTCCGCCTTCATTGCGTCCTTTCCCACGTTGCGCGTGTCGGGGACCTGCTTGGCGAGCACCACGATCTTTAACGGTTTCTTCATTCTAAAGCTCTATTTTTGGTTTTATCGAGTTCAGGTGTCTGGTCCGGGTGCCTTGTAATGTTGCCGTTGACAGTGCCGGTTTCCGGTACTATGCGGCGGTAGTATGCGGCGCCCCCGGCTTTAAGCCCGGTGTTACGTGTGGGCCAAAACAGGTGCAATTTAATGAAATCTGCCGTAAATCCAAAAAGGCCGTCCGGCGGCCGGGAACGCGGGATTCCGCAACGACCATGGTCCGGGAAAGCAGGTGAAAGTACTTACCTGCTCTGCACCGGAAGCAATCCGGTTTTAACTATATCCATCAGTCCATGCCGGTGAAAACCATCCTGCTCCTGCTTCTTGCCGTAATTCTCCGTCTTAACGTTTACCGCCGCCGCACTCCTCGCCGCCGCGCAGGTGATAGTCGCCCCGCACCGGAAAAGGGGGCATACAGGATATCCGTCGCAATGCGGATGAATGTAGACGTGAAGCCGGCCGAATAAAATAAAAAACCCTCCCCGCATTAGGGGAGGGCGCCTGTCCGGGTTTATCATTAATGTCCTGTGCAAACCGCTATCAGTGGTTAAGGACGTTGATATCCGATGACAGGTCATTGAAAGGACCCTCGCTCGGGGCCGCAGCCCGAACTCCGGCGGGTCCCCCTTATCCGGTTAGAGGTTGCCCGATTCGGCGCGGGCAATCATGTCGCGGTTGGCGGTGATATATATTTCCACGCGGCGGTTCTGGGCGCGTCCGGCTGCGGTGGAATTATCTGCCACCGGAGAGTCGTAAGCCAGCCCTTCGATGTCCAGGAAACGGGACGAGGGTATACCGTCGCCTTTGAGGAAGTTGGCCACGGCCTGTGCGCGTTCGAGCGACAACTTTTCGTTGATGGCCCGCGAGCCGGTATTGTCCGTGTGGCCGTAGATGGCGATATCGGTGTCGGGTTCGTCCTTAACAGCGGCGGCGAACTTGTCGAGCGCTTCGCGTGACGATGCGCTGAGGTCCGATTTACCGGTGTCGAAAAGAATCCCGTCACGGAAGGTAACCTTAATGGCTGTCAGGCCGTTGTCGTCCTCCACGGTTTCCACGTCCGCGTCGGGAATCGCCTGCGCGATTTCCTGCTGGCGTTTCTGCATCCTGCTGCCAATGAGTGCGCCCGCGCCCGCTCCGACGCCTGCTCCTACGGCCGCGCCGATACCGGCGCCCTTGCCGCCGCCCACGATGGCGCCGAGTCCGGCGCCCACGGCGGCTCCGCCGCCGGTTCCGTAAAGGGCACCCTTACCGGTTTTACTCATAGACGAACAGCCTGCCATAAGCATAGCCGCGATGGCAACCGCCACAATCGATAATCTTGCTGTTTTCATAACCTGCATTTATAATTAATAACTGATGAATCTCCGGTGGAAGTGACCGTCCCCGCAGGGCGGGTGCGGACTCTTGTTCGGTTCATATCACCTTACGGATGCAAAATCCATGCAGTTATAGGGCGGCCGGTGCAGATAATGGTTTGTGTGTAAGGCCGGATGCCGGGCATTGCGTGGGTTGGGCCTGAGTCGTTGCAGGGCATCCCCGGGTCCGGGACCCTGCTTTACAGGAGTGAAAGCGGTAAAGGCATAGCCGGGGATGAGCGGGGCAGGGGCCAGGATGGTTAGGGACAGACGAAACCTGGCCGGGGTAGTGGCGGATTCCTTTCGGTAAAAGTGAATTTTTGGGTGTGTGGAAACCGGACTATTTCCGGGTGTGCCGGAGGCCTGTCGGCCATTTAGCCCGACAGTGTGGTGAAGGGAAAAAGGAACGGGTGCCCCAAAAACCGGACACCCGTTTTATGACTGTTTGAATGCGGGTCTGTTTACCGGGTAATCGTCTCCTCCCGGTCGGGACCAACCGATATGATTTTTACCGGCACGCCGCACTCGGCCTCTATAAATTCCACGTAATCCCGGAATGTTTGCGGCAGGGCGTCGTAAGAGCGTATCTTAGAGATGTCCTCAGTCCAGCCGTCGAACTCCCGGTAGACGGGTTCGACAGAATCGCCTATCTCGTAAGGCGACTCGGACGTCACCCCCTCCGGGGTCTTGTAAGCCACGGCTACCTTCACCTTGTCGAAACCGTTCATCACGTCCGATTTCATCATTATGAGCGAAGTCACCCCGTTCAGCATTACGCTGTATTTGAGCGCAACCAGGTCCAGCCAGCCGCAGCGGCGCGGACGCCCCGTAGTGGCCCCGAACTCTTTGCCGACATCCCGCAGGCGCTCGCCGGTGGCGTCCAGCAGTTCGGTCGGGAAGGGGCCGGCGCCGACCCGAGTGCAATAGGCTTTGAATATCCCGAAAACCTCCCCAATCCGGGTGGGTGCAACGCCCAGCCCGGTACACGCACCGGCCGATAGCGTGTTGGACGAGGTTACAAACGGGTATGTTCCGAAATCCACATCGAGCAGTGCGCCCTGTGCGCCTTCTGCAAGCACCGGCACGCCATCGGCAAGATAGCGGTTCAGTACGTGCTCACTGTCGATAAAGCGAAATCTCCGCAGGGCTTCCACTCCATCGAACCACTGGCGCTCGTACTCCGTAATGTCGTACTGGTAATCGTAGTGGGAGAGCATTTTGAGATGCTTTTCTTTTAGCCTCTCGTATCGCTCCATAAATTGGGGGGAGAGGATATCCCCCACCCGCAGGCCGTTGCGGCCCGTTTTGTCCATGTAGGTCGGCCCGATACCCTTGAGGGTGGAGCCTATCTTGGCTTTTCCTTTGGCTGCTTCCGAGGCCGCATCCAGAATCCGGTGGGTCGGCAGGATAAGGTGCGCCTTCTTGGAAATGCGCAGGGTCTCGGACAGGTCCGTTCCCGTGGCTTCCAACCGGGCGATTTCCTCGCAGAGTATCACCGGGTCGATTACAACGCCGTTGCCTATTATGTTGATGGTCCCCGGTCGGAACACTCCCGACGGGATAGTGTGCAGCACAT
Source organism: Alistipes sp. (assembly GCA_021202985.1). Taxonomy (GTDB): domain Bacteria; phylum Bacteroidota; class Bacteroidia; order Bacteroidales; family Rikenellaceae; genus WRDF01. Next base: position 55,099 of record JAJQCA010000040.1, on the reverse strand, counting down.
AGCTCTCGCCGTTGAAATGGAGCGAATGCCCGGCATTCGGACCTCCCTGGAAACGGGCTATGACCTTATATTCCGGTGTGAGTACGTCGACCACCTTACCTTTTCCCTCGTCGCCCCATTGCAGGCCGAGCACTACATCTATTTTTTTCATCGCTGGTTGATATTGCCTTTAGCGACCGTACCGGATTTCCGGACGGCAAATTACCACCAAAATTAAGGCTTTTTTCCCAAACCGCATAACCGGCCGCCATAATTAAACGTAATGCCCTCCCGGCGTTGATTTTGTAACTCCGGGATCGTAGCCTCAGCGCAGTCCGACGGAATGCACCGTACGGGACAGGGCGGCCCCGATGCTCCGCCGGCATTCGTTTATTCGTCCGGATTAAAAAAGGGCCGGACCCGAACCGCCTGTGTCCGGTTGCGCCGCCGCCCCTGCCGGGCAATAAACCGGCGGCGGCCGGCGTTAAAAGGTTCGGGGGCGGTTCCGTTCCGCCCTGCGGGGGTGGCAAACCCGTATTTTCTTACTATATTAGCAGGTTCAAATACCCTACTTTTCGAGTTTATGCGCACGTTGGTCACCGCTTTGGTCTTTATCTTCTCCCTTGCCGCGGGCAGTTCGTACGGACAGCTCAACAAGAATTATTTCAACTATATAGGGGCGGTATACCTGAACGACAGCAAGTACGAGAGCGCCATCGAGACGCTGAATATACTGCTCCGGTTCGACCCTGACGCATACGAGGCCTACTTCCTGCGCGGTGTGGCAAAATACAACCTCGACGACCTGCTCGGCGCCGAACAGGATTTCAGCGCGGCCATCGAGCGCAATCCGGTCTACACCCTCGCATACCGCAACCGGGCCATAACCCGTTCGCGGCTGGGCAATTACGACGACGCTCTCAGGGATTTCCAGGAGGCCATAGACCTCCGGCCGGACATCTCGGGTACCTATTTCAGCCGGGGGGTGACGTTCCTGCTGAGCCAGCAGTTCGAGAGCGCCATCGAGGATTTCGACCAGTTCCTGCGCCGGGAGAACAAGGTCGTCGACGCGTACATAAACCGCGGGCTGAGCTACCTCCACCTCCAGGATACCGTGAGGGCGTACGAGGACTTTAACGCGGCCATCCGCACCAACCGCGAGGACCCGCGCGGATACCATTTCCGCGGTACGCTGCACATGCAGAAAAAGGAATACGAAGTGTCGCTGCTCGATTTCGACAAAGCCATCCAGTGCGACTCGTCCTATATACCGCCCTATTTTAACCGGGCCATTGTCTACGCCAATACCCACCGCCCGATACAGGCCATCGACGACTTCGACCGGGTGCTGGAACTCGACCCCACCAATTCGCAGACCTATTTCAACCGCGCCATAATAAGGAGCCAGATTGGCGATTACAACCGCGCGCTGGAGGACTACGACATGGTGGCCCGGTACAGTCCGGGTAACGTGCTGGTCTACTTCAACCGGGCAAACCTCTACCAGCAGCTCGGCCATTACGAGAAGGCCATCGAGGATTACGACCGCTCTATCGAGCTCTATCCCGATTTTGCCAACGCCTACCTTTACCGCTCGGAAATAAAGCACCGTTTGGGGGATATGCGGGGTTCGCGGAGCGATTACAACCTCGCCCAGAAGAAGATAGCGGAATACCGCTCGAAGCTCACCGACAGTACCTTCTCGATATACGCCGACACTTCACGGAAGTTCAACCAGCTCGTGTCGCTCGAATCGCGGATGCCGGGGCGTAGTATCGGCCCGGGAGGTTCGGACGAGGAGGCACACGTAAGGCTGCTGCCGCTGTTCCGTTTCTCACTTATGCAGCCCGACTCGGTGGTGTCGCTTGCCCGCGGCCGCTACCACCTCGAACAGTTGGAGCTGTTCCGCCGCGAGTTCGACAACGAATACCTGACGCTTACCACCGCCGAGAGTACACTGCCGACGGATACACTGATGGCTTACGACCGGCAGTTGGAGGAGAAAATCTCCTCTGGCCGGGGCGAATGGCACGACCTGTTTATGAGGGGCATAACCCAGTCGCAGATAAAGCAGTACACCAGTTCGGTGAACACTTATACCGAGGCCATCGACCGGAATCCCACCAACGCGTTCCTGTATGTTAACCGGTCGACCACGCGCAGCGAAATGACCGACTTCATCTCCTCCATCGACAATTCGTTCCAGCGCATCACCATAGACGCGGACCCGTCGAGCAGGCTCCGCAACACCTCCACGCGAACTTACAGCTACGACGAGTCCATCGCGGACCTGAACAAAGCAGCCAAACTGCTTCCGGAGTTGCCGCATATCTTCTACAACCGCGGTATCCTGCTGGCCCGCTCGGGGCGGATGCCGGAGGCTTTCGAAGATTTCTCGCGGGCCATAGAAATTTATCCGGACTTCGCGGAGGCCTATTTCAACCGGGGGCTGGTGCAGATTTACATGAAGGATACCCGCAAAGGGTGCCTCGACCTCAGCAAAGCCGGCGAGCTCGGGATTACCGAAGCTTACGAAATATTAAAGCAATATATGGTTACGGACGATTAGGCCCGTCTGTTTTCTTTTCTGTCCTCCCTCGTCCCCGGTGTAAACCGGGACGGTTCGAACCGAACGTTTCCCGCCCGGACGCCGTGGATTTCCCTGCGTCCCTTCCAAACCTTACCACCCGTAATACCTGCGGGGATGTTAAATTATGTTAAAAATCGCCACATTTTTCCCTGCGGCCTGTGAATTAGGCGGCCCGGGCGGCTTCGACTGGGCAAATAAATGCTAAATTTGGCCCCTATAAGATAAGACCCGGATAAATGACAGAAGCACTACGTAAAAAAATCTCGACTTCTTCCGCCGCCCGCTGGACGGTCCTCGCACTGGTTTCGTTCACCATGCTTACCGGATATATAATATCCGACGTTATCGCCCCCCTCAAATCGATGTTGGAAACCGGCCTGGGCTGGGATTCGGCCGAGTACGGGATTTTCACCTTCGGGTACGGGCTGTTCAACGTATTCCTGTTTATGCTCATTTTCGCCGGGATGATTCTCGACCGGATGGGCCCCCGCTTCACAGGGCTGCTGGCCGTGGTTATAATGATTGCCGGCACGTTCCTCAAATTCTGGGCGATTAACACCGACTTCGGGGGGCAGACCCTCAACGTCCTGGGTTTGTGGGAGGTTAAGTCGCAGGTGTTTTATGCAATGCTCGGTTTCGCCGTTTTCGGGGTGGGCATAGAGATGATAGGTATAACGGCCTCCAAGATTGTGGTGAAATGGTTCACGGGCCGCTCGCTCGCACTTGCGATGGGTTTGAACGTCGCCGCCGGACGTATAGGGACGGGTATCGCCCTGCTTTGCTCGCGCCCTCTGGCCGAGTATCTGGGTAGTCCGTCGGCGCCGCTGCTGTTCTGCCTTGTGATGCTTTGTATAGGGCTTCTGAGTTTCCTCATCTATATAATGCTCGACCGCCGGGCCGACCGGGAGACGGGAGTCGCCCAGGAGGAAACCCCCGAGGACGAGAAATTCAAAGTTTCTGACATCTGGACAATAGTCCGTATACGAGGGTTCTGGTATATCACCATCCTTTGCCTGCTGTTCTACTCGGCGGTTTTCCCGTTCCTGAAGTTCGCCACCGAGCTGATGGAACAGAAGTTCCATGTCTCGCCGGTGTGGGCCGGAGCTATTCCGGCGCTTATCCCGTTCGGCAATATATTGCTGACGCCCCTGTTCGGCAGCATTTACGACAAGAAAGGAAAGGGAGCAACCATAATGATGATAGGGGCGCTGCTGCTGGTGCTGGTGCACGTGTTGTTCTCCATCCCCGCGTTTTCCTCCCCGTCGCTCGCCATAGTGCTGATGCTGCTGCTCGGTGCGGCATTCTCGCTGGTTCCGTCGGCCATGTGGCCCTCGGTGCCCAAGATAATACCTTACCATAAACTGGGTACGGCCTACTCGGTGATTTTCTGGATACAGAACATCGGCCTGGCGTGCGTGCCCCTGCTTATAGGCTGGGTGCTAAGCAGGTATTGCATCGTGGAGACAGCCGTGAATGAGAACGGCGACAAATTTACCGTTTACGACTACACGATACCGATGATGATATTCGCCCTGTTCGGCATACTCTCGGTGTTGTTCGCATGGCTCCTCAGGAAAGAGGACGCCCGGAAAGGTTACGGACTTGAAAAACCCAATATAGACGAAAATTAACTGCTTTTATTTTATATTTTTTATGAGGAAAATTATTTTATATGCCCTGCTATCCGTTACGGCCCTGACCTTCGCGGTCGCCGTCCGTGCTCAGGACGAAGCACAACCCACCCGGCGGCTCGTGTTCCCGGAACTGGGAAGCCGGCTCGATTCCCTCTCCTTTTACATAGGTATGGTTTCGGGTTTCGATATCGCGGATGACCTTCCGTCGGTGAATATGGAACTTGTAAAACTCGGCGTCGAGGCGGGTTTCCAAACCGCCGACCGGGACGACGAGAATGATGACCAGATTTCCGATTACCTGCAGACCTACCTCAAGGTAATCCACACCGACGAGATTGCCGACAGCCGGGCCCTGCTGCGCACCCTGCCGGATACCGACTCCCGCTATGTACGCCGCAACACGGCTTTGCAGGACGAATCGCAATACGGAGCCGCGCTCGAAAGCCGTATTGTGGAGAGAGGGAACGCTTCGCATTCGATTCTCATGGATCTGCCCTCGAAAGAAGATACGGTCTCTTATTACCGGGGTATAGCCGAAGGATATTTCGCCGCCGAATGGCTGGACGAGGTGGAACTGAATTACCTGCTGGAAGGTATCGAGGCGGGATTCCTCATAGGCTCTGAGAATTACGATTACGGGGAGATGTCGGACTACCTGTCCGAATATTTCTACGGTAACGACGATTACGGATATTCCTCCTATGACGACGATTACGACTACGACTACGGCAGGAGATACGGTTACAGCCGTGAGGATTGGGACGAAGGTTTCGCATTCCCCGAAGGATATCCGCTGCCGGAATTACGTACCCAGGCCGACAGCCTGTCGTACCTCGTGGGCCTTTACTTCGGCAAAAAAGCATACGCGGAAGAGCCGGAACTGTCACTCGAACTGATAAACAAAGGGGTTGCCGACGGATTCCGCGATTCGGACGAAATATCTCTCGATGAGCTCGAGACTTTCGTCGAGTACTATTTCGAGACGGTACTAAAGGAGATTAAATATGAACGGGAAATGGCCAGGTTGCGCCCCATTATGGATTCGCTTGCCGCGCTTCCCGGTTTCAGCACCTCCCCGACGGGGCTTATATACCGTATTATCGAAGAGGGCGACAAGGACCTGATGGTGGAAGGTATTTATGAAACGCCCGAACTGGAGTACTCGATTGAATACTACAACGGCGAGTTGTTCGACCGGGACCGTGACGAGCCCAGACTGGCCGATATGATGGCCGGATTTTCCGAAGGGGTGATGATGGTAGGCTGCGGCGGAATGATAGAGTTGTGGATACCGCCCCACCTTACGGACGATGCGGACGGTTATGAACGCAACCGCGGCGCGGAGTTGTTCCATGCCGAAATAGAGGTGCTGGACGTTCGGGATACGAAGCGTCTCCGGCGGGCCCTCGAGGAAGCCCGGGAAACGTTGGATTCGCTCAGCGCCCTTCCGGGTTACAGCAAGACCGAATCCGGCCTGCTGTACATGGTCGTGGAGCAGGGCGATATGTCGAACCACGTGGTGGATATGCACGACGATGTGGTACTGACCTACACGGTGAGCTACGTGGAGAACGGACGCAGCCAGAACAGCGGTACGCGGGCGGATGTGAACCTGCCGGATATGATGGCCGGTTTCACCGAGGGGGTGATGCTCGTTGGCGAGGGCGGCCGGATTAAACTGTTCATCCCGCCGGGCCTTACGGACGACGCCGACGGATACCGTCGCAGTTACGGCAGCAGCGTGTTCGAAGCCGATATCACGGTGGACGAGGTGCGCGGGCAGATGTACGAAGCGGTGGTGACGGCAAGGCTGAGGGCCGAGGCCCAGGCCACGCTCGACTCGCTGGCTTCGGCTCCCGGTATGATGACCACCGAGAGCGGACTTGTGTACAAGATTATCGAACAGGGCGATATGTCCAACCATGTGGTGGATATTCAGGACCGGGTAACGACCATCCATACAATAAGCTACCTGAACGGGTCCGTTTTTGACCGTACCGGCACCTCGTCCGAGACCAACAGGATGGCCGACATGATGCTCGGTATCTACGAGGGCCTCCAGATGATAGGCGAGGGCGGCCAGATAAGGCTTTACATCCCGCCCGGCCTCACGGACGACGCGGACGGGTACAGCCGCAACCACGGCGCGGCCATCTTCGAGGCCGATATCACGCTGGTGGAGGTCGACGGCAGGATGGCAAAGGGCAGGGCCGCCGAAAGGTACCGTGAACAGGCCCGGCCGGTGCTCGATTCCATCGCGGCTATGCCGGGTGTGCAGGTTACCGAATCGGGGTTGCTTTACGAGATAATAGAGCAGGGCGATATGTCGCGCCGGATGGTGGATTTGGACGACCGCGTACGGATGATTTACACAATAAAGTATCTCGATGGCGATACAATAGACAACAGCGGACCGAGGGGTGACTACCCGAGCTTCCCCGACCTGCCGCTGGGCTTCGCCGAGGGCACCCAGCTCGTCGGTAAAGGCGGTAAGGCCCGGCTCTGGATTCCGCCCGGCCTGACGGACGACGCCGACGGATACAGCCGTAACCGCGGAAGTAAGGTGTTGTATGCAGAGATAGAGATTCTGGACGCTCCGGCGGTCTGAACGGCCGTAAAAACTTATTCCTACAACGAACGGTACCGGCTTGCGGTATCGTTCGTTCGTTTTAAAACGCTGTTCTTATGGGAAGGTTTTGCTGTTTGATTAGGGCCGTGGTATTGTCGTAACCGGCGGCCCGCCCGCAGGTAAGCCTGCCGGAAGGCTTAAAGGTGCCGGAAATCGTAACCGAAAGGGATTCGGTCTATTTCTTTGTCGGTATTGAAATGGGACGGGAAATGTTTCGAGATGAATGCTAACCGCAGTCGCATTCGCATTCGCGGTCGGCCGGTGTTTCGGTTTCAAGGGTCGCATGGCAAATGCCCACATCCCGGAGCACCTCTTTAGCCTTCGATTTGACTTCGCCGGGGGCGGCATCCTCCGCGATTGTGAGATGGGCGGTAAGAGCTGTTTCTGTGGTACTAAGGGGCCATATATGAAGGTGGTGGACATCGCGGATACGCGGGTCCGAAGCCATGATCGAGTCGTGCACCGCCCCGGGGTCGATACCGGAGGGCACCCCGTCAAGCGCCAGCCGTACGCTCTCTTTAAGCAGTCCCCATGTGGAGAAGAAGATTACCACGGCAATTATTATCCCGATAAGAGGGTCGAGGATATACCAACCCGTAAAACTTATTATCACCCCCGATACCAGTACGCCGACCGATACCAACGTGTCGGCGGCCATATGCAGGTACGCGCCTTTGATGTTTATATCGGAATCCTTATGCCGCAGGAAAAGCCATGCGGTAAAGGCGTTCACAACTATCCCGACCCCGGCCACCCAGGCCACCGTTCCGCCCTGTACGGGCTGCGGGGTAATTAGTTTCTCGATGCTCTCGTAAATTATGAATCCGACGGCCACCAGCAGGATGCACGCGTTGGCGAGCGAGACGACGACCGTGCTCTTTTTACGGCCGTAGGTATACCGGCTGCTCGGCTTTTGGCGCGCGAGGCTGAAGGCGAACATGGCCAGGGCCAGGCTGATAACGTCGCTCAGGTTATGGCCCGCGTCCGACATGAGCGCCACCGAGCCTATTATAAGGCCCGCGAGGAATTCCACCGCAACGAAAATCAGGTTGAGGATAATTCCCAGTTTGAATGCCCTGTTGATGTATTCCACGGCCGGCGCCCCCTGCGTGCGTGCGTGGTCGTGACCGTGGTTATGGGTATGCCCGTGTATTTGTGCCATCGGATGTGGATAGGGTTGAAATGTAAAATTACTGATTTATAACCGAACCCCGCATCCACGGCAAAAAAAGTGCAAATCGTACGGGTTTCGGGATATTCGGGGTAAAATGAATGGCCCGTAGTGGAACAACGGAAGCGATAAATTATTACATTTGCAACCGCGAACGACCGGAGGGATGGCAGAGCGGTCGATTGTGGCGGTCTCGAAAACCGTTGTACCTTCCGGTACCGGGGGTTCGAATCCCCCTCCCTCCGCAAAAGAACAGCGTCCGAAGGACGTAAAAGAAAAACAGGGACTGCCCGTGCTTGCACAAAGGTTGTCTCTGTTTTTCTTTTATATAATTGCCGAAGGCAATTATGCTGTTCTTTTGAACGGGCCCCGCCGGCAAGGCGGGGGGATCTATAATCCCCGGCCTAATATGGGTTGTCTCTGTTTTTCTTTTATATAATTGCCGAAGGCAATTATGCTGTTCTTTT
>JAJQCA010000040.1:30355-46619 GCA_021202985.1 Alistipes sp. | reverse complement strand
GGTTGTCTCTGTTTTTCTTTTATATAATTGCCGAAGGCAATTATGCTGTTCTTTTGAACGGGCCCCGCCGGTGAGGCGGGGGGATCTTCAATCCCCCACCGTATTGTCAGGAAGCATATTTTAACAACGCGATGGCTTTTGCCCGTTTCTTTTGAACGCGCCCCGCCGGCGAGGCGGGGGATCTTTAATCCCCCGTTCTGGCATAGGTACTTACCGTATCTTGGTAATCAAGAACCGGAAGGAATCTTGTCGTTTCGGTTTTAGCGGTTCCGGTAAAACATTTTCAATAGATGGATTCTTCGGAAAGGATAAGTACCTCATCTTCCAGAAGTATTTCGTTATACCAGTCGGTATGGCTTATATTCTGGTATGTCGCCGGATGAAAATGGTTGGTCCTGAATTGCATATACCGGTCGTATACCGAGTATGTATAGACCGTGTCAGTGATAGTCCTCACGTTATCCTCCGTTATAACGGGGCCCTGAATGGTGTCAGTCTGATCGAAACGAAGAATGTCCAGTTTGGCAAAAGGGTTTGATATCATATTCAGACTCGTACCCACCTGATACAACGTCCTATCGGGGAGGACCAGGGAGAGCCATCCGCTTACCCGGGATTCCCGGGGAGGGTAATAGTCCATGATGTATGCCGTAAGCTTTACCTCGCCGATATCGGTTTGAAGGTAAATAGGCAGACGTAGCTCCCCGTTCTCTTGATAAGCGATGGTAGTAGGTGAGGATGTATATACATCGGTTTTGCTCTTATAGATATGATAATAATTTTCGATTATTGTTTTATTATCTTCATCGGATGAATCCCCGCATGCGGTCAGGCCAAGGATAATAGCAGAAAATAGTGCGAGACAGACGGATTTTTTCATAGCAAAAGGGTTGAAGGGTATGTTGCAAAAGTAGTAAATAGTAAAGTTCATCAAACAGATGTTTGATGAACTTTACACGGTAATTCTGAAATAGTTCGATTCAATTACCCGGATCTTCGATAACTATCCTTCTTCCCGCAGGATTGGTCGGGTGGGGGGTGATGGTAATTTTGAGGACGTCCTCCGGTATAAGGTCCGGAATTTTCCCGGGCCATTCTATCAGGCAAATATCGCCGCTGTAAAAGTATTCTTCGTATCCGAGGTCGAACGCTTCGGAAGGATTGTCGATACGGTAAAAATCGAAATGGAAAATATTCCTGCCGTCGGCGGCCATGTATGGATTGACAATGGCGAAAGTGGGGCTGGTGACGACATCCTCCACACCCATCACCTCAGCCACGGCACGTATAAGCGTAGTCTTTCCCGCGCCCATCTCACCGTGGAATACAGCTACGGGATACCGCCGGAGCAGCCCCGCTATCGCCCCGGCAGGCTCCCTGAGTCCTTCTGGAGAATCTATTTCGAACTGTAACCTGTGTGCCATCTGTTTCGGTTGGAAAATGCAAAATTAGCACTATTTGGCGATTGCCCGCGCTCTTCCGGAGAATTGTTGGTCCGGTGAACACTACATATTACCCGAGAGGAATGCTAACGAACGGAAGATTCTTCACTGCGTTTAGGATGACATTATACAATTTGCATCATTCGGGGCATGGCGAAGAACTGCATTTTTTATCGGCTCCTATTAAAGAAATTGAATCATTTATGATAATGAACGGAAGATCCTTCACTGCGTTCAGGATGACATTATACAATTTGTATCATTGCCGGGCATGGCGAAGAACTGCATTTTTTATCGGCTCCTTATTAAAGAAATTGAATCATTGGATGCTGATGAACGGAAGATCCTTCACTGGTTCAGGATGACATATCACCACCTATGTCATTCTGAGCGTTGCGAAGAATCCACCTTATATTGCAGCACTGATAAAAACAATGTCCCATCGGGCTTACTCCCTGCCACCCGGCCTCGTAAGCGAATTTACAGGCGCTCACTCCTTCTCCGGGTCCTCTCCCGACTGGCTTTTACCCCTTGGGGTCCAGAACTATAAAAGGTACTATCATCTCTTCCATCGAGATTCCCCCGTGCTGGAACGTGTTGCGGTAGTACCTTATAAACTGGTTGGTGTTGTGCGGGTAGACGAAGAAGTCGCGGTTGTAGGCGAACACGTAGGTCGAGGTGAGGTTGCTCTGCGGCAACTGTATCTCCTCCGGCTTGGTAACCACGTACATCTCTTTGGCGTTGTAGTTGAGGTTGCGCCCCGTTTTGTAGCGCAGGTTGGTCGAGGTCTCCCGGTCGCCCACCACTTTTACCGGGTTGTCGACGCGGATGGTACCGTGGTCGGAGGTGATTATCACCTTGTGTCCGCGCTCCGAGAGGAGCTTGAGAAGTGTGAACAGGTCCGAGTGTTCGAACCACGAACGGGTTAGCGAGCGGAAAGCCGCCTCGTCCTCGGTAAGCTCGCGGATTATCTCGGTCTCTGTCCGGGCATGCGACAGGATGTCGAGGAAGTTGTAAACGATAACCGAGAAATCGGCGTCGTATATCCGGTTTATATTATCTATCAGCTTCCGGCCGGCTTCGGGCCGTACGAGCTTGTCGAACGTGGTGCGGTAGGTCTTTCCGTTGGTCTGCAACTGGCGGCGGAGGAACTCCTCTTCGTGGAGGTTCTTGCCGCCCTCCTCGTTGTCGTTGAGCCACTGGTCGGGCATCAGCTTGTCGATGCCGAGGGGCATCAGGCCGGCGAATATGGCGTTGCGGGCATACTGAGTCGCGGTCGGCAGTATGGCGCAGTAGAAGTCCTCCACTTCGGTGTCGTACCAGCCGCGCAGGCACCCGCTTATGGAACGCCACTGGTCGTAGCGGAAGTTGTCGATAAGCAGGACGGTGGTCTTGCGGCTGTTGTCGGCTACGGGGAAGATATTGGTCTTCATCAGCGTGTGCGACATTACGGGGGTATCCGCGTCGCGGTGGTTGATCCAGCCGGCGTAGTTAGCCCGCACGAACTTTGCGTACTCGTTGTTTGCCTCGTTCTTCTGGTAGGAAAGTATCTCTTTGATTCCCTCGTCGTTGGAGTCGGTAAGCTCGATTTCCCAGTTTACCAGCTTACGGTAGATATTACACCAGTCGGCGAAGGTGCGTGCGTCGCTGAACGAGGTGGATATCCGGCCGAATTCGGCGCGGTAATCGGCCGTGGTCTGCTCGGTGACCAGTTGTTGCGAATGGACATTCTTTTTTATCGACAGCAATACCTGGTTGGGGTTGACCGGCTTGATAAGGTAGTCGGCTATTTTAGAGCCGACGGCCTTGTCCATAATGTTCTCCTCCTCGCTCTTGGTGACCATTATTACCGGTGTGGTGGGCCGCACCTCCTTAATCAGCGGCAGGGTCTCCAGGCCGGTGATTCCGGGCATCATCTCGTCGAGGATAATCAGGTCGTAGGGGATCTGGCGCACCATGTCGACGGCGTCGTACCCGTTGTTGCACGAGTCCACCTCGTAACCCTTTTCCTTGAGGAAAAAAAGGTGTGGTTTGAGCAGTTCGATTTCGTCGTCCACCCACAATATCTTGGCTCCGTTCATATAGGGAATTTCTGTTTTATGCAAAGTTAATCAAAATGTCCCGCCCGCCACACAAAGTCGGCCCGTCGGGGGCCGGGAAGCACCGGGTCCGCAAGGGTAACGGCCACGGTGCAATAATATTGCCTGCCGGCATCCCGGCGGCCCCGGGAGGGGAAAAACCGGGAGCGGGACGTCGGGAATAAATTACATAAAACGGGAATAAACCCGGTGTCAGGCCGATAAAATAAAATTCTTAAAAAATCGTTAGTGGGTTGTGCTATAACAAAATAAATATGCTATATTTGCAATCCTGTTCAACCGACAAAACTTATTAAAACTCTTAAGGATATGACAAAGGCTGATCTTGTAAACGAGATTTCGAAGAGTACCGGCGTGGAGAAGGCACAGGTACAGCAGATTATTGAATCGTTCATGGAAAATATCAAAGAATCCATGATAGGTGGCAATAACGTCTACCTCCGCGGTTTCGGTAGCTTTATTATTAAAAGGAGGGCGCAGAAAGTGGCCCGTAATATCTCCAAGAACACTACCATCACGATTCCCGCACACAATATTCCCGCTTTCAAACCGGCGAAGAGCTTTGCGGCGAAGGTCAAAGGTGCCAAATAGTAACCATATATAAAAACTGAAATTATGCCAAGCGGTAAAAAAAGAAAAGGGCATAAAATGGCTACCCATAAGAGGAAAAAACGCCTCAGGAAAAACAGGCACAAAAAGAAAAAATAGGTAGTCATAACATGTTCCTAACTTAAATAAACCTGAAGAGCCGCAAACGTGTTCTTTGGGTTTATTTACTTTACGGCCATGCCCTTGCCGTATTCCCGCGTAGCACTCCGGAAGTGCGCGTTCGCCCGGGAGATGCGGACGACCGTTTTCCATACTACGGCTCGATACGCCATGAATAAAGAATTAATAATCAATGTAACCTCCAATGAAATAACTATCGCGCTTCTCGAAGACAAGAAACTTGTCGAGCTCAACAAGGAGAAGTGCAAGACGGGTTTTTCGGTCGGCGATATATATTTGGGGAAGGTCCGGAAGATAATGCCCGGGCTGAATGCCGCTTTTGTAAACATAGGATACGAAAGGGACGCTTTTATCCACTACCTCGACCTGGGTCCGCAATTCAACACGCTGCACAAACTGACCGCCTCGCTGGCGGCCAACAGGAGGACCCCGAAGTTCGAAAACCTGAAATTCGAACCCACGCTGGGCAAGTCGGGCAAGATAGGCGGGTGCATCGCCACGGGCCAGCCCATTATAGTGCAGATTGCAAAGGAAGCCATCTCGACAAAGGGACCGCGCCTGACGTCTGACATCTCGCTGGCCGGCAGGCGCGTGGTGCTGATACCGTTCTCCAACAAGGTGTCGGTATCGCAGAAGATACGGTCCACCGAAGAGCGCAAGCGGCTCAAAAGGATTGCCGACCAGACCCTGCCGCGCAATTACGGTGTGATTATACGCACCGCGGCCGCCGGGAAGGACGAGGCCGACATAGTGTCGGACATCACCTCGCTGGTCGAGAAATGGGAAAGCGCCCTGAAAAAAGTGCGGCAGGACGAACCGCCCGCGCTGCTGCTCAACGAGATGAACCGGGCCACGACCATTATTCGCGACCTGCTCAACGGTTCGTTCAGCGCGATACATATCGACGACAAGTCGATGTACGAGGAGGTTAAAGAGTACATCCGGCAGATAGCCCCGGAGAAGGAGAAGATCGTAAGGCTTTATAAGGGTAACGTCCCGATTTTCGATAATTACGACATATCGAAACAGATCCAGGGCCTTTTCGCCAAATACGTCTCGCTCAAAAAGGGGGCTTACCTGATAATAGAACACACCGAGGCCCTGCACGTTATCGACGTGAACAGCGGCAACCGGGCAAAGGTGGACGACGACCAGGAGCGCACGGCCATGAACGTCAACCTGGCCGCCGCCGAGGAGATAGCCCGCCAGCTCCGGCTGAGGGATATGGGGGGTATCATAGTGGTGGATTTTATCGACCTGCACAAAGGCGACAACCGCCAGGCCCTCTACGAGCAGATGCAGAAGCTGATGTCGGACGACCGTGCCCGGCACACCATCCTGCCCCTGTCGAAATTCGGGCTGATGCAGATAACCCGGCAGCGGGTGCGTCCCGAGGCGATAAACGAAGTCTCGGAGCATTGCCCCACCTGCAACGGGACAGGCACCATAACGCCCACCGCGGTGCTGGACGACCAGATAGAAAACCAGATAGCCTACTTCATCGCCGAGCGTAACCTGCGGTATATAAGGCTCCGGGTAAACCCGATAGTGGCGGCTTACCTCACTAAAGGCTTCCTGTCACTGCGCGGGAAGTGGGCTATAAAATACAAATGCCGCATAAAGGTGGTGGCGGACCCGACCATCGGGTTTATAGAGACAAAATTCTTCGACAGCGAAGACAACGAACTGGTTTAAGCGCAAGGCCTGACGACGGTTCCCGGTTTCAGGACCGAGGAACCGTTTTTTTCGACTTGCGGCCTGAAGGACCATATCACAACCCGGTCCAGTTGGACGCCAAATGACGCGGTTTACGGGCCGGCGGGAATCCGGTAGCGGACCGTAAAAGCCGGTCCCAGACAGCCGGTTCCCCGACCGTGGTCCGGTCACGTGACGGGCCATGGCAAGGACGTTGCATAAAGAGTCCGGCGGGTATTTTGCCGTGAATCTACCCGTATCCGGCGCCCGTTATATAATTCCATCGATTGTACCATCCGTAAGTCAACTATGCTTCCCGATAAAATAGACAAACTTTTACGATCGCAGGACGGTTACGCGACACTCCTCCGGCAGTGGGATTCGTGCGATACGGTCTACCTGTCGTCTCTCACAGGCTCGGCCTACGCCATGACCGCTTCGGCTCTGGTGCGGCAGAAGGGGGGCATACACGTTTTCGTGGCCGCGGACCGCGACGCTGCCGCCTACCTGAGCAACGACTTCTACGCCCTTTTGGACGCCGACCGGGTAATGTTCTTTCCCACGGGATACAAACGCTCCATACAGTACGGGCAGGAGGACTCCTCGGGGATAATCCAGCGAACGGCCGCCCTGAACGCCATCCGTAACCACTCGGACGGTTACCTGGTGGTCTGTACCTGGGCCGAGGCCCTGCTGGAGAAGGTGACGGCGATGGACCAGCTGAAACGCAACACGCTCGAAGTGCGCCGCGGCGAGAACATTTCGATCAGCTTTATGGAGCAGACCCTGCGGGAATACGGCTTCGAACGGGTGGACTTCGTTTATGAGCCGGGGCAGTATTCGCTGCGGGGCGGTATTCTGGACGTGTTCTCCTTTTCGGAGAACGTCCCGTACAGGCTCGATTTCTTCGGCGACGAGGTGGACTCGATACGTACGTTCGAACTGGCGTCGCAGCTCTCCGTGGACAGGCTCGACAGCGTGCAGATAGTGCCCAACCTGAAGAGCGACAAGCTGGCGGGCGACAGGGTTTCGTTCGCATCCTTTGCCGGGGAGGCGGTCTACTGGATAGACGATCTGGACCACCTGCTGAAAAAATTCGCCGACGTACGGACCAAAATACTGAAGGACCTCGACGAGCCGGCCCATATCGACAATATGGTAACCGGCCCCAACAGTTTTATCGAGCAGACCTCCGGAATGAAGATGCTGCTTCGCGGCATCCCGACAAAGGAGAGGATGACCGACTGCGAAGCCGCGTTCGACACTTCGCCCCAGCCGACGTTCAATAAGCAGTTCGAACTGCTGGCCGAGGATATCGAGCGTAATACGGGCGACGGTTACCAGGTGTTCCTGATGTCCGAAAACAAGGCGCAGGTGGAGAGGCTGCGCAACATCTTCGACTCGATAGGCAGAAAGGACGTGGAGTTCCACCCGCTGCCCGTCACGCTCCACGAGGGGTTCGTGAGCCGCCAGATGCGGGCCTGCTTCTACACCGACCACCAGATATTCGACCGTTACCATCGTTACCGCCTCAAACGGGAGATCGACCGGAGCGAGGCCCTTACCGTGGCGGAGCTAAATTCGCTGAAGGTGGGCGACTACGTGGTCCATATCGACCACGGGGTCGGTAAGTTCGGCGGGCTGGTCAAGACCACAGAGAACGGCCGGGTTCAGGAGGCGGTGAAGCTCGTCTACCGCGACAACGACGTCCTGCTGGTAAACGTCCACGCCCTGCACCGCATCGCGCGGTATAAGGACCGTGACGCCGAACCGCCGCGCATCTACAAGCTCGGTTCGGGCGCATGGCAGCGCATGAAGGCGGCCACCAAAAAGGCCGTGAAAGATATCGCCCGCGAGCTTATAGCGCTCTACGCCCGACGCAAGGCCGCGCCCGGCTTCGCATTCTCGCCCGACACCTACCTGCAGGAGGAGCTGGAGGCCTCGTTCATCTACGAGGACACCCCCGACCAGCACAACGCCACCGAGGCCGTGAAGCACGATATGGAAAGCCCTCAGCCGATGGACCGGCTGGTGTGCGGCGACGTGGGTTTCGGAAAGACGGAGGTGGCCATCCGCGCCGCATTCAAGGCTGTGAACGATTCGAAGCAGGTGGCGGTACTGGTGCCCACCACCATACTCTCGCTCCAGCATTACCGGACGTTCAGCGACCGGCTCCGGGACTTTCCCGTAAGGGTGGAGCACCTCAGCCGCACAAAGAGCGCCAAAGAGACCCGGCAGGTGCTCGAAGACCTCGCCGCCGGCAAGATAGATATACTCATAGGCACCCAGAAGATACTGGGCAAGGATGTGAAGTTCAAGGACCTGGGCCTGCTGGTAATAGACGAAGAGCAGAAATTCGGCGTCTCGGCCAAGGAGAAGCTGCGGCAGATGAGCATCAGCGTGGACACGCTTACCCTGACGGCCACGCCCATTCCGCGCACGCTGCAATTTTCGCTTATGGGTTCGCGCGACCTGTCGGTGATCACCACTCCTCCGCCCAACCGCCAGCCCATCGCCACCGAATCGCACGTCTACGGCGAGCAGATAATCAAGGAGGCCATAGAGTTCGAACTGGCGCGCCACGGGCAGGTCTACTTCGTCCACAACCGCGTGGAGGATATCCACAGCATCGAGGCCATGATACGCGCACAGGTTCCCGGAGTGCGGACCGTCGTGGGGCACGGGCAGATGAACGCCCAGGAGCTGGAGAAGCGGATAATGAACTTTATTTACGGTGAGTACGACGTGCTTATAGCCACCACCATCGTGGAGAACGGAATCGATATACCCAACGCTAACACGATAATAATAAACAACGCGCAAAACTTCGGGCTTAGCGACCTGCACCAGCTAAGGGGCAGGGTGGGGCGGTCGAACCGCAAGGCCTACTGCTACCTTCTCTCCCCGCCCGACGAACTGCTCTCGAGCGACTCCCGTCGCAGGCTCCGGGCGCTGGAAGAGTTCTCCGACCTGGGTAGCGGGTTCAACATCGCGATGCAGGACCTCGATATCCGCGGCGCGGGTAACCTGCTGGGCGCCGAGCAGAGCGGGTTTATAGCCGATATAGGGTTCGAGACTTACCAGAAGATACTCAATGAGGCGATGGAGGAACTCCACGCGGAAGGGCTTACGCCCGGTGCCCACGGCGATGCCGCCGCGGAAGGGCAGGGGCAGGTCCCCGGCGGCGGAGACCCCGCGGCCGCGTTCGGAGTGGGGACCCCGAAAGAGGTGCTCTATATCCACGACGCCCATATCGATACCGATACCGAAGCCCTGATACCGGATTCGTACGTCTCCCAAAGCGCCGAGAAACTTCGCCTCTACCGTGAACTGGACAATATCACCGAAGAGTCCGGGCTTATCGAGTTCGGCAAGCGGCTGGTGGACCGGTTCGGCCCGCTGCCCGACGCGGTACGGGAGCTGTTCGACGTGGTGCGCCTGCGCCGGGTAATGGTAAGGCTCGGCTTCGAAAGCGCAAAGCTGAAGAACGGCATACTAATACTGCGGTTCATCTCCGACCAGCAGTCGAAGTATTACGAAAGCCCTGTTTTCCGCGGGGTGATGCAGTACATACTGGCCCATCCCAAAAATTTTGTACTGCGGCAGAACAATAATAAACTGGGGTTGACAGTTAGAGCAATAAAGGACATCTCGTCCGCGGTCAAAGCATTGGACGACGTGGAGCGGTCGGTAAGGACTGCCGCCGGCGGGGCCGTGGAGGCTGCCGGGTAAGTGTCTGCCCGATCATTCATGGCCGTTCCGGAATGCGCTAAATACCAGAGGATGAAAAAATTTAACCTTGCAGTCGATATAGGTAACACGCTGGCCAAGGCGGCCGTATTCGAGGGCGGCCAGGCCGTGGAGACCTTCAAAGGAGAAGGCGACCCGGTACGGTTCCTCGATGGTATCCTTGGGGATTACCCGGGTGTGGACGCGGCCATTATGGTATCCTCGAGGGGGGAAGTGCCGGAAGTGGAGAATTACCTGCGCAGCCGGGTGGAGAAATACATGCAGTTCCGCCCGGGCGTTCCGGTTCCAATCAAAAACCTGTACGGCACGCCGCAGACCCTGGGGTGCGACCGCCTCGCCGCGGCCGTCGGCGCGCATGCCCTCTATCCCGGTTCCAATATCTTTATAGCCGACCTCGGCACGGCCATCACGCTCGACGTGGTGACCGCCGCAGGCGAATTCATAGGCGGGAACATTTCGCCGGGCGCGTCCACGCGCCTCAGGGCGCTGCACGATTATACCGGCAGGCTTCCCCTGGTGCCGCTCGACGGGGAGACGGAGGAGATAGGCACGGCGTCCGAAAGGGCGGTGCGCAGCGGCGTTGTGAACGGGATAGTGTACGAGTTGGAAGGATACATCGCCAGGCTCGAACGGAAATACGGCCCGCTGAGGATTATTTTTACGGGGGGCGATTCCGATTTCTTTGCCAAACGAGTAAAAAATACGATATTTGCAACCTATGACCTCGTGGTTTACGGCCTAAACAGAATACTTGATTATAATGCACATTAGAAAAGCAGTAATCCTTTCACTCGCAGGCGCGTCATTGTTTACGATTTCGCTGAAAGCACAGAACAGCAGTATAAACACCTTCAATCCTTACACACTGTACGGTATAGGTGACTTTTCCACCAAAGGCCCGGCAAACCTCCGCTCGATGGGCGGTATCGGGGTCGCCTTCAGGGACTCGCATCTCGACCCCTACATGGCCAATTACAACAACCTGAATCCCGCGTCTTACAGTTCCGTACCGCGCAGGGCGTTCCTGTTCAACTTCGAGCTGGAGGGTGAGAATTACTACCTTAAGGACGCCAATACCAAGACCACTTACAACACCTTCAACATACGCGACGTGGGTATAAGTTTCCCGCTGGCGAAAAACCTCGGCTTCGGCTTTTCTGTGTCACCGTACAGCAGCGTGGGATACAGGATGGAGGCGGTGCTCGACGACAGGGACATACTGGCCGATATCGGCGAGGCGACCGTCAGGTATACCGGCGAGGGCGACATCAACCAGTACAAGTTCGGCATCGGTTACCAGTTGTTCCGCAACTTTTCGCTCGGGGCCGAGATGATCTATTACCACGGTTACCTCGACCGCCAGCAGAGGATTATCATAACCTCCATAACCGGTGGCGGCAACATAGGAGATACAAAGGCCCACATGACCGAGAAAGTTTCGCGGATGATGATGATGGCCGGCTTCCAGTACGACCTGATAAATACCAACCGGAGGGTGCTGACCCTGGGCGGTACGTACAATATGGGCGGCAAACTCAACTCCAAGAAAGAGCAGTATATCCCTGCCGATTCCTACGGTTCGGATACGATATTCCACTCATACATGACTTCCAACGTTTCGCTTGCCAACACCTACACCGCCGGACTGTTTTACCAGACCGCCAAGATAGGCGTGGGGCTGGACTATGCGTTCGCCGACTGGCGCAGCAGCAACAAGGGTATAGGTTACGCGATGTCGGGCGGCGGATACGCCCGGTACAACAACACCAACAGCGTCAAAGCCGGCTTCGAAATTACTCCCAACAGGTACGACTTCCGCCGCTACATGAACCGGATAAGTTACCGCGTAGGGGTCCGCTATGAAGATTATTACATGAGCTTCAACGGCAAGAAAATCAACGAGGCCGCCGTGACTATGGGCTTCGGTATCCCGGTAAGGATGGGGGTTCCGTCGTTTATAAACGTCGGGTTGGAATATGGAAGGCAGGGGACCACAGGTTCCGGAATGGTGAGGGCCAATTTCTTCAAATTCTCCATTGGCCTGACGTTGTTCGGGGAGGATTACTGGTTCGTGAAGCAGAAATACGATTAGGATGTTGCGGATTTTCAGGGAATTTTCATAAATTTGCAACCGCATGGTCCAAAGTTTGAATGGGATTAAAAAACTGACTGTAATGAAAGATATTCTTAAAAAACTGACTCTTACGCTGGCCGTATCAGCTTGCGCTGTCCTTGCTTACGGGCAGCAGAACTACGGTGAAAAATGGGGAGCCACCCCTGCCGAACAGGAAGAAAACGTAAAGAACTACAATTTCTTCCGCGACGCCTACAACAATAAGGATTACGACGAGGCCCTCCAGTTCCTTCCGGGTCTTATCGAGAACGCACCCACCGGAACCCAGAACCTGTACATTTACGGTATAAACATATACAAGGATAAGATTCTGAAAGCAACTTCGGTTGCGGAAAAGAACGCCTTCGTGGACGAACTGATGAAGATTTACGACTACCGCGTGCAGTATTTCGGCGACGACGCGGAGCGCGGCAAACCGTATATCCTCATGTACAAAGCCGGAGACTTCGCCCTGTACAAACCGGTGGACAGGGACAACGTTATCAAATTCTACCAGGATGCCGTGGAGGCTTACGGCGACGCCGCTCCGACCGACTTCCTGAACCAGTACTTCAACGAACTTACCAACGACTACAAAGCCGACCTTATCGAGTCGGACGAGTACATGGCCGAGTACGACAAGCTGGACAGGGTTTTCAACCTGCCGCAGAATGCAGACAAGGAATCGGATAAAACCACTTTCGAAGCGCTGTTTATCTCCAGCGGCGCCGCGAACTGTGAAAATATAGAGAAGATGTTCGCTTCGAGGATTGACGACGGAGACGTCGCCACCCTCGAAAAAGCTGTGGGCCTGCTTGCCCGCGGTAAGTGCGACACGGACTTCTTCGGTGTGGTGGGCGACAAGCTCTACGCCGTACAACCGAGCGCCGCCCTCGCAATTAACCTTGCCGACTATTACGACAGGAAAGACCAGGCGGCCAAGTCGCTCCAGTACCTGAACGCCGCCATCGCGGACGAGCAGGACCCCGAGAACAAGATCAACCTCGCGGTACGTATTTCCGGTTCGGAACTTGCGGCGGGTAACGCCCGCAGCGCCGCCGATTTTGCCCGCCAGGCCCTTGCGGTGGACCCCAACAGCGGCCTTGCCTACTTCTTCCTTGCCCAGGCTTACGCGGTGGGTGCCAACCAGTGCTCGGGCTTCGACAGGCAGTCGGCATTCTGGCTGGTTTACGACACCCTTGCCAAAGCCAAGAGCCTGATGTCTTCCAACGACCCGTACGGGGGCGATATCGATTCGCAGCTGGCTTCTTACAGGAACAGTTTCCCGACCCAGGAAGAGTGCTTCTTCCGCGGCCTTCAGAACGGGCAGGGCTACACCGTCCGCTGCGGATGGGTAAGCGGTTCCACCACGGTAAGGCAGAGGTAATCCGGCCTTTACGGACAGAAAACACACTTTTCCCCGATGGGAATAAAAACCATGATATCGAATATGCGGACGGCACTCCTGATTGCAGGGAGTGCCTTCTGCATTTATTCCTGCAATAGCCGTACGGACACCGAAGAGGAGGACTTCGAGGGTCTTATGACACAGAAGGCGGAGAACCTAAAAATCATCGAGAGCGAGAACGGCAAACTGTCATACAGGGTGCAGACCCCGCTGATGGAGACCTACGAGTACGACCGGGAGCCGTTCCGCGAATTCCGTAAGGGGATATTTGTGGAGACCTTTTCCGACACGACCAACACGGTGGAGACCACCCTTGTGGGCGATTACGCCATCTTTTATATCAACCGCAAGCTGTGGGAAGTGAAGGGCAACGTGGTCTCGACCAACGCCAACGGGCAGAAACTTGAGACCCAGCAACTTTTCTGGAACCAGCTCACGGGCAGGATCTACTCCAACGTCGATTCGAAACTTACACAGGGCAACGACGTTATCATAGGCGTCGGCTTCGAGTCGGACGAACAGTTCGTGGATTGGGAGTTCCGCAGGCCGCGCGGTACGGTGGAGGTCGATGTGGAGTCGACCCGTACGCCCGGCGAAGGGGAGGATGACGAAGGGGAGTTTACGGTTACCGTGCGGGACGGTGACGGGAACGAAATAAGCCGGGAGGAGGCTACTGTCCCTGTTCCGGACGAGGGGCTTTCCGGTGAGACGGATGCCGGCAAGGCAGAGGCCGTACCGGTCGCTCCGGGCAACGGGAGCGAAGGGCTAACGTCCGCCCCGGCCGGCTCCGGCGGGAACGGCGGTACGGCACCCCCACCCACCGTACTGGAACGCCGCATGATGCGGGGTCGCCCCGGCGTTGCCGCTACCGAGAGGGCCGGAAGGGGAGAAATGTCAGTGGAGCCGGTAGAGTCGGTCCAGGCTATGGAGGCCGTGGAATCCGTCGAGACTTTGGCGGAGTGACATTGGTTAAGTGCCGGAAAAATTCCGGGACCGTTGCGGACCTGTCGTCCGGACGGGGACCGGGTAAAAACTTTAAATTATCGAATGCTGTCGGTTGTAATCATAATTATCACTACCCTGGTATTCTCCGCCTTCTTTTCCGGAATGGAGATTGCGTTTGTCTCGTCCAACAAGCTGAAACTGGAAATCGAGAAGAAGCAGGGCCGCACTTATAATTACATTATAGACGTATTCCTTAAAGATCCCGGGCAGTATATCACCACAATACTGGTGGGTAATAATATCGCACTGGTTATTTACTCCATGTCGATGTCGGTGCTGCTGAACGCCATAGCGTCACACTACGGGGTCAGGACCGGGGACGGTTCGGTGATAGTGGAGACGCTGATTTCCACCGTGGTCATAATTTTCACGGCCGAGTTCATACCGAAGGCCATGTTCCGCAACAACCCGAATTTCTTCATGCGGATACTTGCGGTTCCGGTCTATTTCTTCTACCTGCTGCTGTATCCCGTAGCGCGGTTTTCAACATGGCTGTCGATGCTGATACTCAGGATGGTAGGCCTGAAAGTAAGCCGTGATAAGTCGATGAAGGGCTTCGACCGGGTGGACCTGGCCCACCTGCTCGAGCAGACTCAGGAGAACGAAGACAGTAAGGCGGAGGACAACGAGATAAAGCTGTTCCGCAACGCGCTCGATTTTTCCGGCCTGCTGGTGCGGGACTGCATGGTCCACAGGGTGGATATCGAGGCTGTCGACATACTGTGCGACATAAAGGAACTGACGCGGAAATTTATCGAAACCAACTACTCGAGGATATTCGTTTACGACGGTTCTATCGACAATATAATCGGGTACGTCAATACCAAGAGTCTGTTCACCGACCCCG
Organism: Alistipes sp.; assembly: GCA_021202985.1. Classification (GTDB taxonomy): domain Bacteria; phylum Bacteroidota; class Bacteroidia; order Bacteroidales; family Rikenellaceae; genus WRDF01. The sequence goes on along the minus strand of JAJQCA010000040.1, from coordinate 31,531 downwards.
CATCGATTCAGGAAATCCTGATGGACGTGGACTATGTGCCCGAAAGCCTTTCGGCGCAGAAACTCCTGTCGAAACTCATTAAGAACAAGCGGGCCATCGCGGTGGTGATAGACGAGTACGGCGGTACGGCCGGTATCGTATCCATGGAGGACGTGCTGGAGGAGATATTCGGTGAAATAGAGGACGAGCACGATTCCCAGGACCTCGTGGAGAAGGTAACCCCGAAAGGGGAATACATACTTTCTTGCCGTCTGGAGGTGGACTACCTGAACGAAAAATACAACCTCGGCATTCCCGAATCGGACGAGTACGACACCCTTGCCGGGTATATCATTTTCTTCTACGAGGGTATCCCGGCGCAGGGTGAGCTGATTTCGCGTGACGGCCTGGAAATACGGGTGCTTCGGATAAACGGCTCAAAGCTCGAACTGGCCCGGGTAAGGAAGTTGTAGATTTACGGCCATATCCCGCAATCGGGCATGTGCAAAATTTGTGTGCGCACACACCAATTACGGCAGTTCTATGTGTACGCACACATTACACACTATTGGCCGTGGTGGCTACCTATAATCATCGGTCCCCCGGTCCATGAACAGGGTGCGGTATATTTCCCGCGACGGTTTGGAAATTCGCCTGTTCCGAATAAAACGGGTCTTGACTCGAACCGGCCCGTGAGCAGTAGCTGTTCAAGGCTTGCTCCGGGGGTGGGTTCTGTTTCACCGGTCTGTTTACCGGGTGACACCTGGATATAATAAGGCATTTCTACCATTCCAGCCAATCTATGTGTGCGCACACACCAATTACGGCAGTTCTATGTGTACGCACACATTACACACTATTGGCCGTGGTGGCTACCTATAATCATCGGTCCCCCGGTCCATGAACAGGGTGCGGTATATTTCCCGCGACGGTTTGGAAATTCGCCTGTTCCGAATAAAACGGGTCTTGACTCGAACCGGCCCGTGAGCAGTAGCTGTTCAAGGCTTGCTCCGGGGGGTGGGTTCACCGGTCTGTTTACCGGGTGACACCTGGATATGATAAGGCATTCTACCATTCCAGCCAATCTATGTGTGCGCACACACGAATTACGGCATCTCTATGTGTACGCACACAAACAAACCATTGGCCGTGGTGGCTACCTATAATCATCGGTCCCCCGGTCCATGAGAAGGGTGG
>JAJQCA010000040.1:21877-30255 GCA_021202985.1 Alistipes sp. | reverse complement strand
ATTGGCCGTGGTGGCTACCTATAATCATCGGTCCCCCGGTCCATGAGAAGGGTGGGCCGATTTCAAACTTTCTTTGCCCATGAACAGTTTTGGATCATCCCTGAGGATACTCCGGGCATTATTATGTTTCATTTGCCTGTCCGCAAGCCTAATGCGCTTCCACCCAGTTTTTCCCGATGCCGTAATCCACCACAAGGTCGACCTTCAGCCGTGCGGCGGTCTCCATCGCTTCGGTCACGATTTGAACCACCTCCTGCTGCTCCGGTTTGTACATGTCTATGACAAGTTCGTCATGCACCTGCATTATCATCTTCGAACGCAGGTTACGGCGGGTAAACTCCCCGTGGACCTTTATCATGGCGATTTTAATAATGTCTGCGGCGCTGCCCTGTATGGGGGCGTTTATGGCGTTACGCTCGGCCAGCCCGCGGGTTACCGAATTGCCCGAGCGGATGTCGGGTAGCTGCCTTTTGCGCCCGAAAATGGTTGTTACGTAACCCTGTTCGCGCGCCTGTTCTATAACTCTCTCCATATATTCCCTGACACCGGGATAGGAGCGGAAGTAGCCGTCGATAATTTCCTTAGCCTCGCCGCGCGGTATGTTGAGCCGCTGGCTCAGGCCGAATGCCGATATGCCGTAGATAATCCCGAAGTTCGCCGTTTTAGCCTTGCGGCGGTGGTCGGCGGTGACCTCCGGCAACGGCACGTTGAACAGCAGGGACGCCGTGGCGGCGTGGATATCCTCCTTCTGGTTGAACGCCTCCAGCAGGTTGTCGTCTTCGCTAAGGTGGGCCATCAGCCGCAGTTCCACCTGCGAGTAGTCGGCCGATAGTAGCAGGTGGTCGTCGTCCGCCGGGACGAAGGCCTTGCGAATTTCGCGCCCCTGTTCGTCCCTCACCGGGATATTCTGGAGGTTCGGGTTCGACGAACTGAGCCGTCCCGTGGCCGTGACGGCCTGGTTGTAATTTGTATGGACCCTCCCGGTAGCCGGGTCCACGAGCTGCGGAAGGGCGTCGATATAGGTGGTGAGCAGTTTTTTGATACCGCGGTATTCGAGAATCAGGTCTATGACCGGATGTTTATCGGCGAGCGACTGGAGATACTCCTCGTCGGTACGGTACTGCCTGGTTTTGGTCATTTTCGGCTTAGGGTCGATCTGCATGCGCCCGAAGAGGGCGTCGCCCAGTTGCTTGGCGGAGTTGACGTTGAGAGCCGGGTCGCCGGTTATGGAACGGATTTCGTCCTCCATCCCGGCCAGCCGGCGGGTCAGTTCGGCCCTCGACTCGGCAAGGATGCCGGTGTCTATCTTAACCCCGGCCGCCTCTATGTCGGCCAGCACGCCTATCATCGGCTCCTCTATTTCGCGGTAGAGTTTTTCCAGTCCCTGTTCCACCACTTTTTCCCAGAGCACCTCCTTGAGCTGCAGGGTGATGTCGGCGTCCTCCGCGGCGTATTCGGCCACCTTCTCCGGGGCCACCATATCCACGGTTATCTGGCGGGCGCCCTTGCCGATTATTTTTTCGATTTCTATGGGGCTGTAATCCAGGTAGGCTTTACTGAGGTAATCCATGCCGTGGCGCGATTCGGGGTCGAGCAGATAGTGGAGCAGCATGGTGTCGTATTTGAAACCGCGGGTACGGATGCCCGCCACCCGCAGGACCATCATGTCGAACTTGATGTTCTGACCGATTTTCTCGATTTCAGGGTCTTCGAACACCGGCTTCAACAGGCCGAGCAGTTCGCCGCAGTCTTCGCCCGTGAGCGGTATATACCATGCCGTGCCCGGCTCGACGCTGACCGAAATCCCGCACAGGCGGCACGAGAAGATGTTGAAACCGGAGGTCTCCGTGTCGAAACAGAACATCCCGCGGTCACGGACCTGCCGTACGATACCGGCGACCTCTTCGGCGGTCGCCGCCACCCGGTAGTCGTGCGGGGTGTCCTTTATGGTGCGGTATCCGTCCCTAGCGGGTACGGTACCGGCAGCGGAGCCGGCACCGCCGTCCGGCGCGGCGCCGAACAGGTCGCCCTGAACGCCCGTGGCGGCCGGTTTGCGCAGGTTGCGGGTGGGTGACTTAGGGTGCATCGGCACCTCGGACGGCTCCGCTACCCCGAACAGGTCGGCCGGAGCTCCCTCCGCGCTCCCCGACGGGACGCTCATATCGGGCAGGAACCGGCCCGACTCCATTTCCCGGATAAACATGCTGAACCCCAGGTCGCGGAACACTTCCCGGAGGGCTTCCGGGTCGGGGTTTTCCATCACGAGCTGGTCCGGCTCGAAAGGCACAGGCGCGTCGGTGTCTATGGTTGCCAGCTTCTTGGATAGCAAAAGTATCTCTTTGGATGCGAGTATATTCTCTTTCTGTTTACCTTTCAGCTTATCCGAGTTTTCGAGAATTTGCTCCACCGTGCCATATTCGCACACCAGCTTTACGGCACTCTTCTCGCCTATACCCGGCACCCCGGGGATATTGTCCGACGCGTCGCCCCACAGGGCCAGTATGTCTATGATAAGGCGCGGGTCGTCGATGCCGTAATTCTCGCAGATATTTTCCGGCCGGATTATCTCTATCCCTTCTCCGCCTTTTTTCTGCTTGTAGATAAAAATATGGTCGCGCACGAGCTGTCCGAAATCCTTATCGGGGGTTACCATGTAGACGTCGAACCCCTGCTCCTCGCCGCGGCACGACAGGGTGCCGATAATATCGTCCGCCTCCCAGCCGCACATCTCCAGCACCGGGATACGCATGGCCTCCAATATCTGTTTGATGTAGGGCACCGACAGGTGGATATCCTCCGGGGCCGCCTCGCGGTTGGCCTTGTACTCGTCGTACATTTCGTGCCGGAACGTGGGTCCTTTACTGTCGAAAGCCACTCCGAGGTAGTGGGGCCGTTCGCGTTTTATAAGGTCCCGCAGGAACTTGACGAACCCGAATATCGGGGAGGTGTTCACTCCGTGCGCGTTGCGCATCGGGCGGGTCAGGAAGGCATAGTAGCTCCTGTATATCAGTGCGTAAGCGTCGACTAAAAAAAGCCTTTTGTTATCCATCGTCTTGTAGTTTATTCTTCGTGTTACCGTTCCGGCCGGTTTTCCCCGACAGCCGGCCCGTAGCCCTGCCGGGCCACCTCCGATTACTTTACCCCCCTCCTGTCACAGTCCGGCTATCGACCGGCATCCGGCAAGGAGCGTCCCGGACCGGTTACATCCGGCAGCTCAGTTGCCCCGCCCTTTTAAACGCGACCCCCGTAACGGAAGGCTGGCTATTTTGGCAGGTAGACAACTTTCTTCGTTTCGAAAAATTCGCCCTCGAAAAGGCCGGAGATATCGAACACTTCGGCTTTCCTGCCCGCCGCGGCTATTTCCTTCCCAAGGTCGCCGCCCTTGAGGCACAGCATCCCGTTGGGAAGCGTGCCCGCGCACCCGCGGTCTATTTTGTTCCAGACCCATCCGCACAGGGCGGGCAGGGCGGTCACGGCGCGTGAAACCACGTAATCGTACCTCTCCCCGACACTCTCCGCCCGGCCGTGTACGGCCGTTACGTTGTCCAGCCCCAACTCCCCGGCGACAGACGAGGCCACCCTGATTTTCTTGCCGATCGAATCGACCAGCGTGAACCGGGCCTCCGGGAACAGTATCGCAAGCGGTATGCCGGGAAAACCGCCGCCCGTCCCCACGTCCAGCACCCTGGCGCCCCCGGCGAACCGGCACACCCGGGCAACGGCCAGGGAGTGGAGCACGTGGCGCTCGTAAAGGTGCCCGGTGTCCTTGCGGGATATTACGTTGATTTTCGCGTTCCAGTCGGCATAGTGCGGGCCGAGCGCCGCGAAGCGTTCCTTCTGCTCCGGTGTCAGGTCCGGGAAATAACGGTATATAAGGTCTGTACCCAATTGAGAATAGTATTTGTGGCTGAAGTTCGCCCCTTACGGCAGAATATCCGAGTTGTCGGTAATAAACCGGCACAGCTGCTCCCGGGCGCGGTGTATCTGCGTTTTGACCGTTCCCATCGGGATGGCCAGCTCCGCGGCGATCTCCTCGTAGGATAGGTCGCGGAAGAAGCGCAGTTCTATAAGCCGCCGGTAGCGCGGCGTCATCCGGCCTAAGTGGTGCTCCAGCTGGGCTTTCTGCTGGGAGCTTATGAAGCTCTCCTCGGGGGTGGGGATGGGCGAAGACGGCGACACGGCCGGATGACCGTCGTGGAACGTGTCGAGCGAAAGGTCCTCCCGCCGCTTGCGCACGAAGTCAATAAAGGTGTTCCGGGCGATGGTGTATACCCACTGCCCGAAAGTATAGCCGCTGTCGTACCGGTTCAGTTTGAGGTAGACCTTGATAAAGACCTCCTGCAGCAGGTCGTCCGCGTCGTCCCGGTTACCGCCGGCACGGATTGTATAGAGTTGGAGAATCGAGTCGCGGTAGCGGTTGAAAAGGTGCTCGAAGGCGACCGCGTCCCCCCCGAGGCTCATGGACACGAGGTCCCTGTCGTCCGCGAATATATATTTTTCTATCTCCATACCCCGGGGGCCGGGCGCAGGCGCCCCATAACGGACAGCCATATGCGGCTGAACGGATAATAAAGGTCGTAAACCATCGAGGAGTTACCCAGCCCCGGCTCGCCCAGCACCTTGCGCGCCCGCCACAGAGTGTACCTAACCGCCAGCATGCGCACCAGGAACAGCACCGCTGCGGCTATCTTAAGCTCGGGCGGACATATGGCAACGAGGGCTGCAACCACCGCATAAAACGCCAGTCGGGAAAGCGCCTCGCCGGCTACGTGAAGCCGTATCCACGCAGGATAGTAGCGGGCAGCCACGTCGTAGAACTTCCGTTTTTCCCACCACCAGGCCCTACCGCCCCACTGTTTCTGCCTCACCGTGGCCAGCGGGGATACCACCACCGCGGCCTTCACCGTCTTGCCCAGCCGCTGGACGAAAAGGTCGTCCTCGCCGATATTCATATTCAGGTAGTCGAACCCGCGGTTCATGAAATAGGCCTCCCGGGTGAAGCCGAGGTTCTGTATAATCCCGCGGTAGGGCCTGCCGCGCAGGGCCGCGGAGAGGTAGCGCACCGATGAAAACAACCGGCTGCTCCGGGCAAGGCGCCCCTGCGCGGTGTCGTTCTTCTCCAGCCCGCAATAACCGATAACCATATCCCCGCGCCGGAACCCGTCCGCCATATAGCCCAGCCATTTCGGCGACACAGGGTAGGCGTCGGAGGTGGTGAGGATAATATTGTCGTACCGGGCGGCTTTGATGCCGAGGTTGTACGCTATCTTGTTGCTTATCGGAAACCGCGGGTCGTTGTCCACCCGGGTCACCGTAAGCCGCGGGTACTGCTCTTTGAGAACAATAAGCCGGTCGGTGAAATCCTCGGTGGTTCCCACCTCCACGATGACCAGTTCGAAATCGGGATATTCTTGCGCCAGCACTTTGGGCAGGGTATGGTCGAGGTACCAGTAGTCGTCGCCCATAAGCACGATAACCGAGATGCCTCCCGGGGGCGTTGCATGCGGCTGGCCGCCTTCCTGCCCGGGCTTTTTCCTTCGCAGGTACCGCCTGCCGAGCGTACCGTAATAACCGGCATGGTAATAGAGCTGTACGGCCAGCAGCAGGATGGCCGCCGTACTCAGGATAATGCCCCAAAAACCGTATGTAGAGTGTATCTGTTGGACGATACCGCTGGAATTCTCCACTGTGACCGAGATTTGAAACAAAGATAATAAATAACCCGGGGATAGAGAAATTAAAAATTCCTGCCCGGCCGGTGGGATTTATGCGCGGTCAGGTACCGTAACGGGGATTTACCGTGCGGCAGGGTCCGCAGGTTGAGGCAGAATTAGTATCTTTGCACCCGTATGGAATTCGAACTGCATGGCACCGCCGCCGGCTCGGCGGCACGGGCGGGCACAATAACCACTTCGAGGGGGGAGATAAACACCCCCATATTTATGCCTGTGGGTACGGCGGCGACCGTAAAGGGTATTTTCCACCGCGACCTGAGGGATGCCGGAGCCGAGATAATCCTCGCAAATACCTATCATTTATACCTGCGGCCGGGGACGGCCGTGCTGGAGCAGGCCGGGGGAGTTCACGGCTTCTCGTCGTGGGACGGCCCGGTGCTTACCGACAGCGGCGGCTTCCAGGTCTTCTCGCTCGCGCAGTGCCGTAAGCTCTCGGAGGAGGGGTGCCGGTTCAGTTCGCATATCGACGGTTCGCGGCACCTGTTTACACCCGAAAGCGTGATAGACACCCAGCGGAGTATCGGAGCCGATATAATGATGGCTTTCGACGAGTGCCCGCCGGGGGACGCCCCGTACGATTATGCGGCCAAATCGCTCGGCCTTACGCACCGCTGGCTCGAAAGGTGCTTCGAAAGGTATGGCCGGACGGAGCCGCTTTACGGCCGCTACCAGTCGCTGTTTCCCATCGTGCAGGGGTGCGTATATCCCGACCTGAGGGCGCGGTCGGCCGAATTCGTACAGCGGTTCGATGCCGACGGTTACGCCATCGGCGGCCTGGCTGTGGGCGAACCCGCCCCGGTTATGTACGAGATGATAGAGCTGGTGAACGGCATACTACCCAAAGGCAAACCCCGTTACCTTATGGGAGTGGGTACCCCGGTGAACATCCTCGAGGCCATCGACCGCGGGGTGGATATGTTCGACTGTGTGATGCCCACCCGCAACGGGCGCAACGGCATGCTTTTCACCTCGGAAGGAATTATAAATATCCGGAACGAAAAATGGAAGAACGACTTCTCGCCGATAGACCCTGCGGGCAACTGCTTCGCCGATACGCAATATTCGAAAGCCTACCTGCGGCACCTCACCGTGTCGGGAGAGATGTTAGGCGCGCAGATAGCGTCGCTTCACAATATTTCTTTCTATCTTTGGCTGGTCAAAGAGGCGCGGAGGAGGATTCTCGGGGGGGACTTCGCGGAGTGGAAGGCCGTGATGACCCGGAAGCTCGCGCAAAGGTTGTAACCGCCCGGGGAGTTACCGCTCCCGAAGGGGCCGCCTCCCGCACGGAAGGAGTAAGTAAAACAGAGGGATGAAATTCAGGTTTCCCGGAATAAAGATACTCGACAGGTATATAATGGGTAAGTTCCTCGGGACTTACATCTACGCTATCGCACTGATTATAGTGATTGTGGTGGTGTTCGACGCCGTGGAAAAAATCGACGACTTCATCGAGTTGAAGGCTCCCCTGCAAGCAATCATCTTCAAATATTACCTCAACTTCATCCCGTACTTCATCAACCAGTTCAGCGGGCTGTTTACGTTTATCGCCGTAATTTTCTTCACCTCCAAGCTCGCGTACCAGACAGAAATTATCGCCATACTTTCCAGCGGGGTGAGTTTCCGGAGGCTGATGTGGCCCTATTTCCTCTCGGCAACGGCCATTACCATACTCGCGCTCGGGCTTAATATGTTCGTAATCCCGAAGGCCAACGAGCGGCGAATCCAGTTCGAGAGCCAATACCTGAAAAAGGGAAAACGGATGGCGAGGTACGATAACCACATTTACAGGCAGATATATCCGGGCACCTTCGTTTATATCCGTAATTTCAGGGGCGGCGAGACCTACACGGCCTCCTACCTCGCCATCGAGAAATACGAAGACAACAAGATTGTCGGTATACTGGATGCCGGTAACGTGACTTTCGACCCGGAGACCACCGCCTGGAGCGCCCCGCGTTACATAACACGCGAGTTCGACGGGGAGGAGGAAATTTTCCGGACCCATACCCAGCTCGACACGATGATAAACCTCACGGCCACGGAAATCGGCCGTGTGCAGGACCTGATAAAGACTATGGACAGTTTCGAGCTGAACAATTTTATCCGCCAGCAGAAACAGAAAGGTTCGGATATGATTGCAATTTTCCTGGTCGAGCGGACCCAGCGCTTTTCCTACCCCATATCTACTTTTATACTGACGCTCATAGGAGTTTCGCTCTCCTCGCGCAAAGTACGCGGTGGAACCGGCCTGCATATCGGGATCGGCATCACGCTCTGCTTTTCTTATATCCTGATCGCGAAATTCGCCGAGGAGTTCGCCAAGGGTGGTATTCTGCCGCCGGTGCTATCCGTCTGGCTGCCCAATATCTTCTTCGCGGTAATCGCAGTCTACCTCTACAAAAAGGCACCCAAGTAGCTACCTCAGGAGAGTAATTTCATCCCGCAGGGCCGCAAGGTTACCGGTTATCTGCCGTCGTGAAATGATGCGACATATAAAGTAGTTTCTTCGCTGTCGCTCAGAATGACGCTTTAATTATTTTCATCCCGCAGGGCCGCAAGGTTACCGGTTATCTGCCGTTGGGTTTGTTAAAAGACAGGTCCTTCGTTTCAATCAGGATGACGTTTTATGTCTTCGATATATGT
>JAJQCA010000040.1:18137-21867 GCA_021202985.1 Alistipes sp. | reverse complement strand
AAAAGACAGGTCCTTCGTTTCAATCAGGATGACGTTTTATGTCTTCGATATATGTCATTCTGAGCGACAGTGAAGAATCACGTTTTCATATTGCCATCCCGTGAGCCGTAAGGTTACCGGTTATCTGCCGTTGGGGTTTGTATAAAAAGACAGGTCCTTCATTTCACTCAGGATAACATTTTATGTGTGCGATATATGTCATTCTGAGCGACAGCGAAGAATCACGTTTTCATTATTGCCATCCCGGAGCCGCAAGGTTAAGGGTATCTACCGCCGGTTAAAAGGGTAGCATATATAACCCCTCCCGCCGGGTAGACAATAGCCGCTCAAAAAGTCCGCGCCGATAATTTTCCTGCTATTTATGCCTCGACCAGAGTTCGTTCTCCATATCCGCCGGGGTAACGTCCATCTGCTCCATCAGCACGAGCAGGTGGTACACCAGGTCGGAGGCTTCGTATAGGAACGCGTCACGGTTGCCGGCTACGGCCTCGATTACGGTCTCCACTGCTTCCTCGCCCACCTTCTGGGCTATCTTGTTTACGCCTTTGGTGAAGAGCCGGGTCGTGTAGGACCCTTCCGGCATCGTGACATGCCGCCCGGCTATAACCTGGTGCAGCCGGCGGATAAAACCTTCCGTATCCCGGGCCGGTGCGGCGGTGCCGTCCGGGGAGACGAACTCGGTAAAGCACGATACGGTACCGTTGTGGCATGCCGGGCCGTGGGGACGTACCCGTATTAGCAGGGTGTCGCGGTCGCAGTCGGCCGAGAAGCTCACCACCTCCATGTAGTTGCCGCTGGTCTCGCCCTTTGTCCAGAGGCGCTGTTTTGTGCGGCTGTAAAATGTGACCTGTCCCGTGGAAGCCGTTTTCTCGAAGGCTTCGCGGTCCATGTACCCGAGCATAAGCACTTTAAGGGTGGTGTCGTCCTGTATGATTGCCGGGACCAGCCCGCCGGCGTTCTTGGCCGCGTCGAGTTCTTCGAATCGTAGAGTTTTCATATCGTAATTCGTATTATTTTTTAAATATAAAGTAAACCGCCAGCACCAGGAAGCCGAATCCTATCAGGTGGTTGACACGCAGGGTCTCGTTGCGGAACACCAGCAGGGTAAAAACCGTAAAGACCGTGAGGGTTATCACCTCCTGCAACACTTTTAGCTGCCACAGGTTGAAGGGGCCGCCGTTCCCGTCGAAACCGATGCGGTTGGCCGGTACCTGGAAGCAGTACTCGAACAGGGCTATTCCCCAGCTGAGCAGTATAATGGCCGGCAGTCCCCACCGGGAGAACCAGCCGAGCTGGCTGAATTTCAGGTGGCCGTACCATGCGAGGGTCATAAAAACGTTAGATACGGTAAGCAGACCGATGGTCGCAAAAATTTTCATAATCCTTTCTTTTCAGAGCCTTACAGGTATCCCTTCCGCCGCGAGGTAGGCCTTCAATTGCGGAATCGGTATCTCGTTGTAGTGGAATATGCTCGCCGCAAGGGCCGCGTCGGCCTTGCCCGCGGTGAGCACTTCGGCGATATGCTCGCGGGAACCCGCGCCGCCGGACGCCACCACCGGGATGGAAAGCATTCCGTTCAGGCGGGCGTACACATCGCAGGCGAAACCGTTCTTGGTGCCGTCGTGGTCCATCGAGGTGAACAGTATCTCGCCCGCCCCGCGCCGCTGGGCTTCGAGCGCCCAGCGGTAGAGTTCCTTGTCGGTCGTCCGGCTTCCTCCGTGGGTGGTGACGCGCCACACCCCGTCTGTCAGGGCCGCGTCGATAGCCACCACCACGAACTGGCTGCCGTACTTGGAAGCGATACCGTCGATTAGGGCCGGGTCGCGCACCGCGGCGCTGTTCACCGTCACCTTGTCCGCGCCGGCTTTCAGCAGGGCTCCTGCGTCCTCGACCGACGAGATACCGCCCCCCACCGTGAACGGGATGTTTATATTGCCGGCAATCTTCTCCACCAGCCGCGCGAAGGTTTTGCGCCCTTCGAGCGTGGCGCTGATGTCGAGGTAGACCAGTTCGTCCGCCCCTTCGAGGGCGTATTTGCGCCCGAGTTCCACCGGGTCCCCCACATTTTTCAGCCCGAGGAAATTTATCCCCTTGACCGTAGCCCCGTCCTTAATGTCGAGGCATGGTATTATCCGTTTAGCAAGCATTATTCCGGTATTTATTCCAGTTCGGCGGAAGTGAATCCTTTCAGCTCTTCGAAGGTTACGCGCCCCTCGTAAAACGCCTTGCCGAGTATCACCGCGGGCAGCCCCATTCCCTCCAGAGTCCGGATGTCGTCCATGGAGGAGATGCCGCCGCTGACGATTACCTCCACCGCTGGGAAGTTCCCGTGCAGGCGACGGTACAGTTCGAAGTTGGGACCGGTAAGGGTGCCGTCGCGGGAGATGTCGGTGCAGATTACCCTGCGTAGTCCCTCGCCGGTGAACCGTCCGATAAGCTCGTCCACCCCGGTGCCGGAGTCTTTCAGCCAGCCGTGGGTAGCCACCATGCCATCGCGGACGTCGGCCCCCAGTATCAGGCGGTCGCCGTATTCGGCGAGCCAGCCGTGCAGAAGGTCCGGCCGGGTGACGGCCACACTGCCGCAGATTGCATAGTCCGCCCCGGCGTCGAACACCGACCGCAGGGCCTCCCCGCTCTTTATCCCGCCGCCGAACTGGACCGACATGCCGCTGCGGGCCGCTAAGCGTTCGAGGGTGGCGAGGTTCACCGGAGCCGACTCTTTGGCCCCGTCGAGGTCCACGATATGGAGCCGTTCCAGCCCCGCGTCGCGGAACCGGAGGGCGGCCTCCAGCGGGTCGTCGTGGTAGGTGGTTTGCCGGGCGTAGTCGCCCTGGGTGAGCCGGACGCACTTGCCTCCGATTATATCTATTGCGGGAATTACCTGTATCATATTCTCGTCGGGTTATAATGAAAGGAAATTGGCCAAAAGCCGTTCGCCGGTTGCGCCGCTCTTTTCGGGGTGGAACTGCGTGCCGTAGAAATTGCCCGACCGCAGGGCGGCCGCGAACGGCATGCCGTAATCGGTGAGCGCTATGGCCGCCCCGCAGTCGCGTGCGGCGTAAGAGTGGACGTAATAGAAATAGGTGCCCCCGTCGAGGCCGCCGAAAAGCTCGTCGCCGCTCCGCGGGCTTACGGTGTCCCAACCCATATGAGGGACTTTCAGCCCGTCCCCGGCCGGGAGCCTGACCACCTTCGTCGGGAATATACCCAGGCATTCCGTGTCGCCCTCTTCGCTCCGGCGGCACATAAGCTGCATGCCGATGCAGATACCCAGCACGGGCCGGGTGAGGGTGGGGATTATCGCCGCGGCGCCGGTGGCGGCCAGTTTTCGCATCGCCGAGGACGCCTCGCCCACCCCGGGCAGTATGACGTGGTCCGCGCGGCGAAGTGCCGCCTCGTCCGCCGTCAGTTCGTACTGCGCTCCGAGCCGCCGCAGGGCGTTCTCCACCGAACGCAGGTTCCCCGTGTCGTAGTCTATTATGGCAACCATTCTTTTATTCTTTTGTAAAGGGTATTCGTGTCTGACTTTTGGTTAATATTTCTTAACTGTCCGGCAGGTCCCCGCCGTGATGTTTTACCGGCTCTGTCTCCTGTGAGCCGGTTATGCGACATCCAATCGCTTGCCGGCCGGACGGTAACGGTTCTTTTCGAGGCGGCTGCGTCCGCGGTCCGCCACCCGCTCCTGTTGGTCCGCCTCCCGCTCCTGTTGGTCCGCCATCCCGCCACCGTC
>JAJQCA010000040.1:3258-18037 GCA_021202985.1 Alistipes sp. | reverse complement strand
CCCGCTCCTGTTGGTCCGCCTCCCGCTCCTGTTGGTCCGCCATCCCGCCACCGTCGGGCCACAAAACCTGTCAGGGAGCTGCGACATCAAACGCGTTACGCCTTTTATTCCCATCCGGACAACCGGCCGCCGGGGCATTTCTGTGAATTTGCCGGCCGGTCGGCCACCTTTTAACCGGTTTCATTTCCGGCAGGTCCTCTCGGTAAGAGCACTTGGCCAAACGAGCCGGCCCTTTTGGGAGAGCTACCGGGCCGGCGTTTCTATAAAACCCCCTTACTGCTCGGTAGCGTGCAGGCGAACCTGTCGCGCCGGGCGGCGGCCCGGAGCGCCCGGGCGAAAGCCTTGAAGATTCCTTCTATCTTGTGATGCTCGTTGTCGCCGGTGGCGGATATATGGAGGTTACAGCGCGCCTCGAAAGCGAAACTTTTAAAAAAATGGGGGAACATCTCCGTCGGTACGTCGCCGATTCTCTCGCGTTGGAACTCCGCGTCCCACACGAATTCCGGCCGCCCGCCGAAATCCACCAGCACCATCGCCCGGCACTCATCCATCGGAAGCACGAAGCCGTACCGTTCGATACCCATTTTATTGCCGAGCGCGGTCCGCACAGCCTCGCCCAGCACTATGGCTGTGTCCTCAACCGTGTGGTGCTCGTCCACATGCAGGTCCCCGTCCACGGCGAGCCGCAGGGCGAATCCGGCATGATGCACGATCTGCTGCAACATATGGTCGAAGAACCCAAGGCCGGTCGAAACCGACGAGTCGCCGCGGCCGTCGAGGTCGAGTTCGAGCTTGATTGCGGTTTCCGACGTTCGGCGTGAGACCGACGCGGTCCTCTCGCCGAGCCGTACGAGTTCTGCGATCTCCGACCAGTCGTCCGTTACGAGCACGCAGTTGTCCGAAAGTCCGGCATCCGCCACCCTTTGCCGCCCATCGGCCGCTGGAGCGAACAGGATTCCTTTCGCCCCGAGGTTGCGTGCAAGTTCTATATCTGTCAGCCGGTCGCCGATTACATAGGAGCTCCCGAGGTCGTAACCACCACCCGTATACTTGCCGAACATTCCCGTGCGCGGCTTGCGGGTCGGGAGGTTTTCATGTTCGAAACTGCGGTCTATCAACTGGTCGGCGAACTCCACTCCCTCGCCCCGCAGGGTTTCGAGCATCAGGTTGTGGGGCGGCAGGAAATCAGCCTCCGGGAAACTATCGGTTCCCAGGCCGTCCTGGTTGGTGGCCAGCACCAGTTCGTAGCCCAGCCCGGCCAGCGACGAGAGCGCCGATATTGCGCCGGGTACGAAGCGCAGTTTTTCGAGACTGTCCACCTGGTAGTCTACCGGAGGTTCGGTGATTATCGTACCGTCCCTGTCGACGAATATTGCCTTCTTTTTCATAGTTGTCCGAGCAGTTGGATAAGTTTATCGTTCTCCTGCGGCGTGCCGACCGTGATACGCAGGCAACCGCCGCACCCGTGCAGCGACGAGCGGTCGCGCACTATAACGCCGCCGTCGATAAGCTGCCGGTAAACCTCTCCCGGATTGTCTACGCGCACCAGCACGAAGTTGGCGTCCGTAGGGTAGATTTCCCTTACGACGGGGAGCGTGGGCAGTATCCGGAGGAGCCTGCCGCGCTCGTCGAGAAGCCCCCGTACCCCTTCTTCGGGTCCTTCGGCCAGTTGCCGCGACACTATCTGCTGCGTGACGCAGTTTATATTATAAGGATATTTCACCCTCGAAAGGTAGCCCGTGATTTCGGGCGAGGCGAACGCCAGCCCGAGCCTCAGCCCCGCCATTCCCCACGCTTTGGAAAGGGTCTGGAGAATTACCAGCCGGGGAAATTCCGCCAGCCGCGGCAGGAAACTGCCGCCCGGCGCGAAGTCTATATAAGCCTCGTCGAGCACCGTGATCCCATCGAACGCACCGACGAACCGCTCCACCTCGTCCTTATCCAGCAGGTTGCCGGTGGGATTGTTGGGGGAGCAGAGGAAGGCGAGTTTGGTCCGGTCGTCCGCGGCTTCGAGCAGGCCGGAGGCGTTGAACCCGAACCGCTCCGAGAGGGGCACCTCGCGGAATGCCACGTCGTTTACGGCCGCCGCCACCCGGTACATGCTGTACGTGGGGGTTATGGCTACAGCGTTGTCGCGCCCCGGCTCGCAGAAGACGCGGAACACCAGGTCGATGGCCTCGTCGCTGCCGTTACCGATGAAGATGCACTCTTCGGGCACGCCCTTAATCCGGGCGATTAGCTTTTTCAGCTCCTTCTGGTGCGGGTCCGGGTAACGGTTGTAGCCGTTCTCGAACGGGCTCTCGTTGGCGTCCAGCTGGATACCGACAGGTCCGTCGTAATCGTCCCGGGCGGTGGAGTAGGGCGCGAGACCCCTGATGTTCTCCCTTACGAGGTCTTCTATTTCAGCCATAGCTACTCATGGTTAAGGGTTGCGGTCCTCACCTCGACGGCCCGGGCGTGGCCTTCGAGCCCTTCGGCCCGCGCAATGCGGGTCACGGTAGGGCCGAGCGAGGCAAGCCCGGCGGGGGTGAGTTCCTGTATGGTTATCTTTTTCATGAAGCTGTCGGTGGAGACCCCGCCGAAGGCGGCAGCCCAGCCGGCGGTGGGCAGGGTATGGTTGGTACCCGAAGCGTAGTCGCCCGCGCTCTCCGGCGAATAGTTGCCGATAAAGATGCTGCCTGCCGAGGTTATCCGCCCGGCCACCTCCCATGCGTCCTCCATGCTGATTATCAGGTGCTCGGCGGCGTAGCCGTTGGCGAAGTCCACCATGTCGGCCGGCGAGTCCATCACTATTATGTGGCTACGGCCGAGCGACGCTCCGGCCTCTGCAGCGCGCGGCAGGGCGGCGAGCTGGGAATCCACCTCACGCCTCACCTGCTCGGCGAACGAGCGCGAGGTGCAGAGCAGTACCGCCTGGCTGTCAGTGCCGTGTTCGGCCTGCGAAAGCATGTCGGCCGCGGTGAACGCCGGCACGGCCGTGTCGTCGGCCATTATCATCACTTCCGACGGCCCGGCAGGCATATCGATGGCCACCTGTGATACCGAAAGCATCTGCTTGGCTTTGGTCACGTAGCGGTTGCCCGGCCCGAATATCTTATCCACCCTGGGCACGGTAAGCGTGCCGTAAGCCATAGCGGCGACAGCCTGAGCGCCGCCGGCGAGGAATATCCGCTCTATGCCGCACAACTGCGCGGCGTATATTATCTCCGGCACTACCACCCCCTTTCGCGAGGGCGGGGTGCAGAGCACCACCTCACGGCACCCGGCCACCCGGGCCGGGATACCCAGCATCAGAACCGTAGACACCAGCGGTGCCGTACCGCCCGGCACATAGATTCCGACCCTTTCGACCGGTACGCTCCGTTGGATACATCGCACTCCCGGCATCGTTTCGATATCTACCCCGTCGCCCAGCTGGGCCTTGTGGAAACGGCGTATGTTTTCCGCCGCAATCTCCAACGCTGCGCGCAAGTCAGCGTCTACCGCGGCCACCGCCTTCTCCCGTACCTGCGGGGGCACCTCGATATACTCCAGCCGCACCCCGTCTATCGACTCGGCAAGCGCTACAAGCGCCTGGTCGCCCTCCTCGCGCACCCGGCCGATAATGCGGCCGACCGCGGCGGCAATCGTATCGTCGTCATCGCTGCGACGGGAAAAATAGCGGTTCCACTCGCCGCGGGGAGGGTTGAAAATTATATCCATTACGGTATCATCTTTTCCATGGTGAGTACAAGTATGTCCTCCGCCCCTATGGACTTCAGTTCCTCGATGCGCGCCCAGAGGTCCGCTTCGCGGATAACGGCATGCAGCGAACACCACCCTGGCTCGGCAAGGGGCAGTACGGTGGGGCTTTTGAGTCCAGGCAGCAGGTCGACCGCATCGTTCACGCGGTCCTGCGGCAGGTTCATCAGCACGTATTTCAGGCCCCGGCTGCGCTCCACGGCCTCGAAGCGGAACAGCAGTTGGCGCACAATGGCCTGCTTCCCGTTATCCAGCCCCGGTTTCCCGATGAGCACGGCCTCCGACTTCATTACCTCCTCCACTTCGGTAAGCCCGTTGCGGACAAGCGTGCCGCCCGAGCTTACTATGTCGAAGATAGCGTCGGCCATCCCCACCGAGGGAGCGATTTCCACCGACCCGGCGATTTCGTGAATCTCGGCCTCGATACCTTTCCGTTCGAAGTACCGGCCGAGGATTTCGGGATACGATGTGGCGATGCGCTTGCCGCGGAACCACTCCGCCGAATCGTAACCCGCGCCCTTGGGCACGGCCAGCGACAGGCGGCACGCCCCGAATCCGAGCTTGTGCAGAACCTCCACCTTGTACCCCTTCTCTTCCACCTCGTTAAGCCCCACTATGCCGATATCGGCCACTCCCATCGCCACGGCCTGCGGTATATCGTCGTCACGCAGGTAAAGCACCTCCACAGGCAGCCCGCCGCACCGGGCCACCAGCTTGCGTTTGCTCTCCTCGACCGTTATGCCCGCCTCGCGCAGCAGGGCGAGGCTCTCTTCGTTCAGCCTGCCTTTGGCCTGCACCGCAAGCCTTAGTATTTTCTCACCGTTTTCCATATATAGTTTTTAATTTTTACGGTCCCTCCGCCTTTAAATTCTTTCCCGGGTATGCTGCCTGATGGGATGTTTACGGCCTTCCCGGTCATCCGGTCTTCCCTGATAACGGCCATATCTTTACCCGTTTCGTCGGTTCCGCTCCGCTTGCCGGAACCAGACCTCCCGGTAGTTTTTTCCATCCTGGTTCCGGCTGTGATAACCACCTGTTTGTGGGTTCGTTCCCGCTTCCGGTCCCTGCCTTTACAGTCCGGCCCGTGCCCATCTGTCGATGCCCGGATAATCAACGCCGCAGGCCTGTTCCCACCGAGGTATTTCCCGGCCGCCCTTAAATACAAAGGACCTGCCTTTCGGGCAAGTCCTCAATTATTTTGTTGTTGCGACTCTGATGCGCACACGCCATAACGTACCGACTTACCCCCGCGGGGAAAGATGGTGGTGATGGATGTTATGTGCGGAAAAAATCACTTTCAGTATGGCTTTGTTTTCGTATGACTGCAAAATTAGTACAAATTTTAAAATCCGCTACGGTTTGTTAAATATTATTTGTTTTCGCCCCCGTCTGTAACAGAACCAAACACAACGCCCGGGATGTGGCATAATATATACCCGCCAAGCGTGCGGACGACGACCCGTATCCCTTCTCTTTCCCCGAGGCGTGCGGTAATCACTCCTGCGTCCGGGTCGAACGATTGGATTTCGATATCCCTGAGAAAGTCCGTTCCCGGAGTGCGGACGTATTTATATAATGTCTCCTTGGCGCACCAGACCGCCGGCAAAAAAAGGCCGGAGCCGCTTCCCGCCACGGATCGCTCGGGCGCGGAGACGAACCGCGGCGCCGCCCTTTCGAAATTCCGGTCCGCCCGTTCGATATCGACGGCGCACATGCTGTCGGCGACAATAGCAGCAGCCGCCCCGAGGCAATGGGAAAAGCCAACCTGCAAGCCGGTCCCGTCCCCGTGAACCTCCGTCACCGGGCCGGACGGGTCCCCTGACAAATGTCCGGCCTCCTCCCCGGGGGTATGCGGCGACGGTACCGCCCAATCGCCGCGACCGTGCGGTCCGGTCGAAACCAGAAAGGGCGCCCCGTTCGTGTCGTAACCGACCACCGCCTCCGGCAGGATAACCCGTAGGGCCGCCCGCGCCGCGAGGCGCCCGGCCCTCCGTTCGCCGGAAGAAAATTCCGCCACCGACTCCAGGTCGGCAGGGGTGGCAATCCGCCCGGCTTCCCGGCCGAATCCGGTCGAAGACCACACCACGAGCCTCCAACCCGGCCCTCCGGTATCGAGTATTACGCCCATGGATTGCTGAATGAAATAGTTTCGGTGAGAGGGACGAAATCCGACCACTTTAAAGCGGGGGTTGTCATGGTTCGGTCTGCGGGGGTGGCAGGATGGTTACTTTAACTTTGTCGATGCGACGGCCGTCCAGCGCGGTCACCGTGAAGCGCATCGACTGGTAGGTCACGCTGTCCCCTTTCTGGAGGAAGTCGTGGCGCAGTTCCAGCACGAGGCCCGCCACAGTCTCGATGTCGGTCGATACCTGTTCGAAGAAATCTTCCTTAAGGCCGAGCACTTTCTCGAGGTCCGACAGGTGGGTCTTGCCTTCGAAAATATATGTGTTGTCGTCAATCTTGGTGTAGAAGGTGGGCTGTTCGGCGTCGGATTCGTCCGAGATTTCGCCCACAATCTCCTCGAGGATATCCTCCAGCGAAACCAGTCCCTGGGTAGCGCCGTACTCGTCCACCACGATTGCTATATGCACCTTGCCCGACTGGAACTCCTCCATCAGGTCGTTTATCTTCTTGTGCTCCGGTACGAAATAGGGGGCGCGAAGGTGTTCCTGCCAGCGGAAATCGTCCGGCTCGCCGATGTACGGCGTCATATCCTTTACGTAGAGGATGCCTTTTATGTCGTCGATATTCTCCGCGTAGACCGGTATGCGTGAAAACCCGGAGTCGATTATCACCTTTTTCACCGCGGCGAAATCGTCCGTTATGTCGAGGGCCACCATATCCATACGGAGCTTCATAATCTCGGCGACCTCGGTGTTTACGAAGCTCACTATACCCGACAGCATCTGTTTCTCTTCGGCCGTATGGTCCTGTGTGATTTCGATTGCGTCCGACAGCTCGTCTATGGAAAGTTGTGTCCTTTTCCCCGAAAGCTTGTCGTTGATACCGCTGCCCGATTTGATGAGCAGGAAAGCGAACGGCTTGAGCAGGTGTTTCAAACCGAGCAGGGGGATAGAGATAAACCTTGCGAACCGCAGCGGATAGTATGCCGAGAATATCTTCGGGATTATCTCACCGAAAAGCAGGAGCACGAACGTAACGATTACGACCTTAATCGCGAACTCCCATCCCGTGGACCCGAACACCACCAGACGGTCTATCAGGTTGTTCGACAGGATTACGATGCAGATATTGACAAGGTTGTTTGCTATGAGGATGGTGGCGAGCAGGTAGTCCTGCATGCCGAGCAGTTTCATAAGCGCCCGGTCGGACGCGCTTTTCCTCTCCCGCAGGCTGTTTATATCCGATGGCGAGAGCGAGAAGCAGGCCGTCTCGCTTCCTGAAATCAGCGCCGAAATAACTAGAAGGACCACAATAATGCCGAGCACCAGGACCGAACTGGGGTCGAAGGATTGGAATGTCAGTATTTGGAGCAATGTCGACAATATGCAAATGTGTATTCTATCGTTTTGTTATACGGGCCCGGCCGAGCCTCCCCGGAACTTCCGTAATGCCGGCGCAAATCACCGGGGGCCACTCCGGAAACTTACTGTTATAAGTCCTGTGCCGGTACGTTTTTACGGCATTTCCTGCCGGGTCGGAAGGGTGCCGGGTCACACTCTGGTCGTGGCGGGCGGTCATTGAAACTCCCCGGCCGGAACCTTACGCCTTTTTCTTTCCGCACCGGCCAATTCCGCCAATTCCGCCAATTCCACCGTCCACCTCGACCGGCCAATTCCACCGTCCACCTCGACCGGCCAATTCCACCGGTAACCTCCTACGACCTCGGTCCGTGACCTCCTCCGGCAGGGTCCACCGGTCCGCCACTGCCAGTGCCGCCGTAGGCCTGCGAAAAATATGCCGTCCGCCCGTCCCGCCGGTTTATACGGTATACCCCGTAACCCTTACACCTCCAAGTACGCAGTAACCAGCATCCACCAGCATCCAGTACCCGGCAACCGGCACCCAGCACCCAGTATCCAGTATACAATAGCCAGTAGCCAGTATTCAGCACCCAGCATCCAGTAGCCGGCAACCACCATTACCTGGTAACCAGTACCCGGCATCCAGTACTGACTATCCGGTTCCCGGCACCATCTACAAGGTACCGCAAACCCGAGACTTTCCCGGGGTCCTGCAAAACTTCCCGCCGCGTTCCGGAGTATAACTGCTTCCTGCAATACCCTCTCAGGGTTTACACAGGCCCGGGTACATCCCGGCTACGTCCCGGGTGCATCCCGGGTGCATTCCGGACGCATTATCCGTGCCGGCCCACTCTGAATCAATCCCCGAAGAGCGAAGTGGTCCTGGTGTCTTCTTCCGCCTTCTGGAGTTCTTCCTTGATGCGCACTTTCGAGCCGCGCGAGTCATCCACGAATTTCACCTTCCGGCGCACGTAGGCCGGGGTATTGGCTATTTTTTCGATATCCTTATATCGCCGGTTCTCCTCCACCACTATTACCTGCGAGCCGTTGCCGGAGAATCCCTGCATCTTCTCGTCCAGTTCGCTCCGCACCTTGCCCGGATGTTTGAACGGGTCGCTCGGCGGAGACCATTTCTTCCTGCCGCCGCCCGAGGCGGGCTGCACGGGGTCGAGCGGGTTGCCTTTTTCCGAAAGGCGGAAACCGGTTGCTATCACCGTCAGCTCTATATCCTCGCCCAGCAGGTCGTTCTTCCCGGCTCCCCAGATAATGTTGGCCTTCTTCCCGGCCTGGCCCTGTATATGGTCAAGTATCTGGGTCGATTCGGCGAGGGTTATCTCATGGTCGCCGTAGGTGATGTTGAACAGGATGCTCGTAGCCCCGTCCACCGAATTGTGGTTCAGCAGGGGCGAAGAAAGGGCCAGCTCGGCCACGCGCAGGGCGCGGTCCTCTCCGCTGGCCTTGCCCGAACCCATCAGGGCTATGCCGCTGTCCTTCATCACGGTGGTCACATCGGCGAAGTCCACGTTCACTATACCCGGCCGGGTTATTATCTCGGCGATGCCCCTCGCGGCCGTGGCGAGTATGTCGTTGGCCCGGCCGAACGCCTCGGTGATGGGCAGCTCGCCGTATATTTCCTGTATGTTCTCGTTGTTGATTATCAGAAGCGAATCGACGCTCTTCTTCAGCTCCTCGATACCGGCCAGCGCGTTGTTAATCCTCGAAGGGCCTTCCGACGCGTAAGGCATCGTCACGATACCCACGGTGAGTATCCCGGCGTCTTTGGCCGCTTTGGCTATAACCGGGGCCGCACCAGTACCGGTGCCGCCGCCCATTCCGGCTGTGACGAACACCATCTTGGTGCCTTCGCTTTTGAAAATCTCACAAATCTGGTCGAGGCTTTCGATGGCCGCCGCCCGCCCCCTTTCGGGTTTGTTACCGGCCCCGAGGCCCTCGCCCAGCTGCACCTTAATCGGCACGAGGCTCTTGTCGAGCGCCTGCCGGTCGGTGTTGCAGACCATAAAAGTTACGTCCTGTATGCCCAGGTCGTACATATGGTTCACCGCGTTGCCTCCGGCACCCCCGACTCCCGCCACCATAATGATAGACGGGGTAACCTTCTCAATATTGAAGTCTATAAGTTCTTCCGTCATGTTCCACCCTCCCTTGGCCTATATGCTGTTGTCGTCGTCGAGGACGTCGAAATCGAAAGTTTTCTCGAACTTCTCCTTCAGTTTCTGGAACAGGCCCTTCTTTTTGGCTCCTCCCCGCTCGCCGTCATCCACGTCACGGTCGGCATCCCGGCGCGGGGGGTCGTACTCGAAATCGGGGTCGGGAAGAGACGGCCTCTGCTGCTGCGCGCTGTCGGCCGCGCTGTCGCCCGCCTGCTCCCGTTCCGCGGGCCGGGACGTCTCTGTTTCCCGCCCTGCCGTCTGTACCGGCTTTGCGGGTATACGTCCGGCGCCCACGGCTACCGTTCTGCCTTCGCGCATCGCTATGGAGAGGATACCCACCGCGGCCGAAAACCTCGGGTCGGCAACCGTCTCTTTCGACTCGTCCGTGACGTTTATATCCGGCACGGCAATCCTTACGTCCATACCGGTCCGTTCGGCGATGAGCGTCTTAATCTCCCGGAGCATCGCCGAGCCCCCGGTGAGGATGATACCGGCGGTGAGACGGCCTTCGTATCCGGCGGCCCTGATCTCTTCCACCACGTAATCGGCTATGTCCAGCATCCGGGCCTCGATTATCGAAGCCAGGTTGCGGAACGATATCTCCTTATGGTCGTGCGGCGTGCGCCCGGGCACCTTCACAAGTTTCTCTCCGTCCACGGCAGAAGGTACGGCACAGCCGTACTTTATCTTCAGTTCCTCCACGTAACGCTCCATTATACCGTACGAGCGGATATCCTTGTTGATGGAGTCCGCCCCGAGGGGAATCACCCCCACGTAGCGCACTATCCCGTCCTGGTAGATGCAGACGTCCGATACTCCGGCGCCGACGTCCACCACGGCCACCCCGAGGTCCTTCTCGTCTGGGAAGGTCACCGCGTCGGCCGACGCCAGCGGGTTTATGTAGAGTTTCTTCTGCTGGATCCCTATCTTCTGGAGGGCTTTTTCAAGGCGCGACATTATGGTGTTCTCGCCTATGATAAGGTTGAACGTCGAGCCGAGTGTCTTGCCGAACATGCCCACCGGGTCTGCGGCCTCCTCCTCGTCGTCCACGATGTAGTGCTGCGGGATTATGTGCATCAGCGAATACCCGTCCGGGGCCTGTACGCCGGTCATACTGTCGTTGAGCCTTCGCACGTCCTCCTCGAATATCTCGCCGTCCGCGCCCGATACGTAAACATAGTAGGGGTGTTTGGCGCATTTGATATGGCTTCCCGATATTCCGGTAAAGGCCTCCTGCACGGTGATGCCTAATTTTTCCTCTATTTCGCCGACCGCTTCGCGTATCGACTGGGCCGCCTGCTCGACGTTCTTCACTTCGCCCCTCACGACGCCCTTGCTCTCCCTTACGGCTACCGCCTCCACTGTGACCCTTCCGTCGGCCGACGGGGTACCTGCCGCAACGACTACGTTGCTCGTACCGAGGTCTATCGCTATGATATAATTATTGTTTGCCACGGTTATGTCCGGTCCTCCTAATATATTTCGTGTTGTTTTACTCTCTGCAGATATTCCGCTTGGCAAGGCCTGCCGCACCCTTTGCCGTAACGGTCCGCTACCTACGGGTGCAGACAACCTGGTCTTTGAACCTGAGGTTGATGGTGCGGTAGGTTTCCCACCCTTCGTAGTCGAGGACCTTCGTGTAGAAAAGCATCAGTTTGTCGAGCTTTTCCTGTACGTCTTCCAGTTCCCCGAATATTATAATGTGCCTGCCCACCCGTGGAATCAACTCTATCTGAGGTTCTTTCCACCGGCCGGAGGCTGTCGCCGCATTGTCCCCCTCGACGTTCACCTGCACAATCTGCGCATCCCAGAAGGCGCTGCTGCCTATCAATCTTACAAAATTAATGAGTTTACTGAAATATAGGTAATTTTGCCGGTGGAAATTTCCGTTTTCCTCCGTGCCGGGTTCGATTTTACCGGTGAATCCTTTGTCGAACGGCAGCGGGAAGTTGCCGGTCACCAGCGGCACCGGCACCGCACCGCCCAACGTGACGGGAAGTATTCTCATATCGTCCGAAACGTAGAAATCGTGTCCCGACCTTAGCGAAAACCTTGCCACCGGCTGTCTTTGCGTTATTTCCACCGTAAGGCGTCCTTCCAGGTCGGTGTAGACGCGGGCGCGTTTGACGAACGGTTTCGATTCGATGTACTCCCTCAGCTCGGCCGTATTGGTTGCGCTCAGCAGGGTGCTGTCTTTCAATCCTTCGTACTGCCGGAGCCAGAGACGCACCTCCTCCTCGTCCACAATCGGTATCTCGTCGCGGTCGGTTATACTTATCCGGGTCGAGGTCAGTACCGTCCCCTTCTCCTCGCCCCGGCACATCCGGACGGCAAAAACGAGGTACCCCGCCAGGGCGCACCAGCCCAGCGTGGACAATACAATTTTCGATTTCTCCCCGATTCGCATTTTTACCGGTCGATTTATTTTGTGGCCTTACCGGCCTATGGATATTCTATTCCTATCTTCTCCTTTCACTTCAACTCCACAGCTTCACCCCTTCGTTTCAACTCCTTCAACTTCTTCGCTTCAACTCCTTCACTTCACCACCTACGCTTTTTAAACCTGTGCTTCACCCATTTCGCATCACCCCTTTCGTTTAAGCACCTCGGCAATTTCCGCGCAGTGCCGGTCGATATCCCCGGCCCCGAAGGTGGCGACCACGTCCGTAACCCCGTCGGCAAGGACGTCCGCTATCCGCTCTTTCTCTGCCAGCCTCCACGGCACGGTCGTCTCCCGCCCTATCATCTCGGAGCAGACGCCTTCCACGGGCAGTTCCCGGGCGGGGTAAATCGGTGCGATGATAACCTCGTCCGCCAGCGACAAGGCCCCGGCGAAGGCCCGGTAATGGTCCGCGGTGCGGCTGTAAAGGTGGGGCTGGAACACGGCGGTGAGCTTCCTTCCCGGGAACATGGCCCGGAGCGATGTTATGGCCGCGGTGAGTTCGGCAGGGTGGTGGGCGTAGTCGTCCATATAGACCTGCCGCGGGGTGTTGAGGTAAAACTCGAAGCGGCGTTTGACTCCCTTGAACGTGGCCAGCCCCTCACGCAAACGGTCGCAGTCGAACCCGGCGGCCCACATCAGCGCCGTTGCGGCCACGGCGTTCTCCACGTTTACAAGGCCCGGAACCCCGAGCGTACAGCCGTCCAGCCGTCCGCCGGGGTAAACCAGGTCGAACAGGTATTTCCCCCCGCCCGCCGGTCCGATGCCGGATGCGTAAAAGTCGCCGCCCTCGTCGAGCGAGTAGGAGTAAACCTTAGCTTGTATGCCGTCCAGCCCATCCAGCGCGCCTTTTTTGACAATCAGGTTGCCGCATACCTGCGAAGCGAACGTTCGGAAAGCGTCGAGCATTCCCTGGTGGGTGCCGTATATGTCGAGGTGGTCGGCGTCGGTGGAGGTAATAACGGCCGAGTCGGGGTGGAGCCGCAGGAACGAACGGTCGTACTCGTCGGCCTCCACGGCCAGCCTGTTGCCCGTGCCCAGCACGAGGTTCGAGCCGAAATTGCGCGAAATACCGCCGAGAAAGGCGCTTCCGGTACCCGTGCCGCCTTCGCCGAGCCCGCACGTCACGGCTCCCCCGGCGCAGTGGTTGAGCCAGGAAACAAGGGTGGAAACGGTGGTTTTCCCGTGGGTCCCGGCCACGGCCATAACGTACTTGCCTTCCGACAGATGGCCCAGCATTTCCGACCGCTTCCGGACGTTGAAACCCCGGTCGCGGAACCAGATCAGCTCCGCGTGGTCGGGCGGGACGGCCGGCGTGTAGACCACAAGGGTTGCGGCCGGGTCACGGAACGGTTCCGGCACCAGCTCCGGCGAGTCGTCGTAATGCACCGGTGCGCCCTCCCGCTCCAGTTGCCGGGTCAGTTCCGACGGGGTGCGGTCGTATCCCGCCACGGCCTTCCCTTCATGCAGGAAATACCTCGCAAGGGCGCTCATCCCGATGCCCCCGATACCTATAAAATATATATTCTTTACCTCCATTGTTTTCACGAAGTGAATTTATTATAACCTGCCGCCTGTCCGGCATCCGGTCGGGACCGGTGGACGGCCCTTCCCCGGGGAGTCTTGGCCGCCCCTGCGACCATCCCGGTACATACGATACCATCCCCGGCTTTCCGTTTATTTTTCTGCCGCGGTGCCTGCGGCAAATTTACGGTTTTATTCCAGCGTAGCCATAATCAGTTCGGCCACCCTGTAGGCCGAGTCGGCGATAGCCAGCGCGGCGATCCTGCGCGACAGCTCCCCGCAACGCTCCGGGTTCATGGCGAGTGAGAGGGCGGTTTCGATACCTTTCCCGACCGCCTCACGGTCGTGGACCAGCAGTGCCGCTCCCTTGTCGGCCAGCGCCCGGGCGTTTTTGGTCTGGTGGTCTTCGGCCACGTTGGGCGAGGGAACGAACACCACGGGTTTCGCCACAAGGCACAATTCGGAGACCGTGCAGGCGCCCGAGCGCGACACCACCACGTCCGCCGCCGCGTAGGCCAAATCCATCCGGTCGATAAATGCCCCTCGCCAGATGTTCCCGGCCTGTCGACCCTCCATAAAGGCGTCCATTTCGGCCTCGTAGTATTTGCCGGTCTGCCAGATTACCTGCGGCCCTCCGGCGGGTGCGAACCGGTCGATGTTCTGTTTCATCATTTCGTTCAGCGTACGGGTGCCCAGGCTTCCGCCCGTGACAAGTATTACGGGGCGCGAGGGGTCGAGTCCGAAGTGCCCGGCGGCCTCCCGCTTATCCGAGCCCGCGGCGCCGAACGAGCCACGCAGGGGATTGCCCGTACGGACTATCCTGTCGGCCGGGAAATACCTCTCCATACCGTCGTATGCCACGCATATCTTTTCGGCCCTTCGCGAGAGCAGTTTGTTGGTCACCCCCGCGTGGGAGTTCTGCTCCTGTATAACGGTGGGTATTCCCATCCTCTGGGCGCTCCACAGCACCGGACCGCTGGCGTAGCCTCCGAACCCGGCAACTGCGTCGGCCCCGAACCTGCGGATTATCCTCCGGGCACGGCGGACGCTTCGCGCCACCTTAAAGGGCAGGGCGAGGTTAGTGAGGCTCAGCCTGCGCTGGAGTCCCGCCACCGGAAGCCCCTCGATACGGTACCCGAGGGCCGGGACCTTCTCCATCTCCATCCGCCCCAGTGCTCCCACGAACAGCAGTTCCACCCGGTCGCCCAGCTTACGCCGCAGCGCCTCGGCCACGGCCACTGCCGGGTAGATATGCCCGCCGGTGCCCCCTCCGCTGAGGATTATTTTGTATTTCCGTCCGTCTTTCATTTCCTTTTATTACGCTTTTACAACCCGTCCGCCTCCGGGTAAATGTGGCCCGCCGGTGCCCCCTCCGCTGAGGATTATTTTGTATTTCCGTCCGTCTTTCATTTCCTTTT
>JAJQCA010000040.1:0-3158 GCA_021202985.1 Alistipes sp. | reverse complement strand
CCGGCCAGCTCATCCGGCCAGCTCATCCGGCCAGCTCATCCGGCCAGCTCATCCGGCCAGCTCATCCGGTCAGCTCATCCGGTCAGCTCATCCGGTCAGCTCATCCGGCCAATCCGTCCGGCCATTTCGTCCGTCTCGCATTCATCCGGCCGTCGAGTCGCGCCGGCCCGCCGGCCGTGCGGGGGGCCGCCTGCGGAGCCGGTCTATTTAATCCCGTCCTCCTTTATGGAGCCGAGGGTCTTCTCTTCCATCTGCCTGCTCACACCGAGGATCATCCCCAGGGCGATGGAGGTAAACAGCAGCGACGACCCGCCGAGGCTTATCAGCGGCAGGGTCTGGCCCGTCACCGGGAACAGGTTTACCGATACCATCATGTTGAATATGGCCTGCAACACTATCATTATCCCGAGCCCCAGCACGAGGAGGCTGGGAAAGGCCCTTTCGCATTTCTGAAATATTATAACCGTCCGGAAGAAGAGCCACAGGTAGAGCGCCAGCACCATAACGGCCCCCACCAGCCCGTATTCCTCCACGATAAAGGCATAGGCGAAATCGGAGTAGGAGTGGGGAAGGTTGGCCCGCTGCGTACTCAGCCCGGGCCCCTTGCCGAAAATACCGCCCGAGGCGATGGCTATCTTCGCCTGTTCCACCTGCAGGTCGTCGGCCGAAGACTGGGACTCGGCCAGTTCGATGCCCACGAAATCCTTAATCCGGTTCACCCACGTACGCGAACGGCCGATGTTGAACGCGTTCATTACCAGCAGGGCCAGCGCCATCACCACCACCACGGTCCGCACCAGCCGCCACAACTCCCTTACCCTTACACGCCCTATGTAAAACATCACAAGACACGAGAAAAAGGTCAGCGCCGCTGTAGACAAGTTGGAGAAAAATATCGCCCCGCACGCCAGCGCCACCGGCAGCAGCAGGGGCACGGTGGTCTCGTAGAACACCTGCCGGTTCTGCCGTTTGCGCTGCTCGGAGAACCGCCTGTGGAACAGCGGCACCACCGGCAGCAGCGGGGTCTTGTTGATAAGCGCCTGCCGTTTCGACAGCTCGCGCGCCAGCACCATCACCAGCGTCACCTTTATAAAGTCCGACGGCTGGAACGTGTATCCCGTGCCGGGGATGCGCAGCCAACGGCTCGCGTCGTTGAGGTTCACCCCGGCGAAGAACGTGAGGGCCATCAGGGCCAGCGAGAAGATGAACAGCAGCCTGGCGTAACGGGTGTAGGTCTGGTAATTTATCCGGTGGATAAAGAACACCGCTGCAAAACTTATGACGATGAATTTAAGCTGGTTGAGGAAATAGTATGCCGTGTCGCCGCCCGCTTTTTTGTAGGCCATCGATGCTGTGGACGAGTAAACCACCAGCAGCGACACCACCGCCAGCGCGGTTATGATTATCCACAACGCCCGGTCGCCCCCGAAGAGCCTCTCCGATAGCTTCCTTTCCGTCTTTACGTTACCTTCCCCGGGCAACACCTCCGCTTGGTTTTCCATTTGTGCCGGTAATATATATTTTTATTTATCCAATCGCTTGTTACGGCCGTAAGTTTTGCACTTCCGTTTATAATTGGCCTTCCCTCAGGTTCCTTTTGGTTCCTATCTGGTTCCATCTGGTTCCATCGCTTCCACCCGCTTCCATCTTGCTCCTCGTGTGCCTTTCCGTGGCTTAATAAATCCGCCCCTCGATTTCCAAGGCAATCGGAAGAGAGTTCCTGTATATAGGACTCGGCTGAACGCTCCTTTTTACTCCCTCCTCCCGGGTCCCTACGGCCGTACCGCCGGGAGTGCTATTGCTGTTTTTTTCCATTCGTTCTTTGCGTCCCGAAACCCCGGTCCTGAGCCTTAGCGGTATCCTGTCCCGCACCTCCGTCCCTTAGTCTTAGCGGTATCCTGTCCCGGAACGGTCTTCAAGTTACCTCGTAAGCGAGGCCTGGCGGGCCGAGGCATCCGGGTGGCATAGGTAAATCGCTTTACAGCTTACCTCTTTCCTTCCTGTCCCGGAACCACCGTCCCTGAACGGCTTTCGCGGTTCTCTCGTAATTGAAGCACCGGTAGGTTTGCCGCATCCGGGCGGAATCGTGTCCGGCTTATTCTTTTTCCTTCCCGTACCGGGCTACCCACTCCTTAAACTGCCTGCCACGGTCCTCGTAATTGCGGAACAGGTCGAAACTCGCGCAGGCGGGCGAGAGTAGTACCGTATCGCCCGGACGGGCAACCTCCACGGCAGTTCGCATCGCCTGGTCCAAAGACCCGGTGTCGTACACCTCCGGGACCGTGCCGGTAAAACTTTCCGCCAGCTTCCGGTTGTCCGCACCCATGCAAACGAGCGCTTTGACCTTCCCGGCCGCGGCGGTTTTAAGTTCCGAATAGTCGTTCCCCTTGTCGGTGCCGCCGGCTATCCATACCACCGGACCGGGAGTGCCGTCCAGCGCGTACCATGCCGCATCGGTGTTGGTAGCCTTAGAGTCGTTCACGAACCGCACGCCGTCCACCGTCCCGGCATATTCCATACGGTGCTCCACCCCGCCGAACGATTCCAGCACGCGGGTTATAACCTCTCCGTCCACCCCGGCAGCCAACCCCGCCAGCGCGGCCGCCATCGCGTTCGCGGCGTTGTGCCTGCCGCGGATTGCCAGCCTGTCGGCAAGTATGGTAAGGGTGCGGCCGCCGTACGAAACTACCAGCCTGCCGTCCTTCAATTCCGCACCGCCCGCGTCTATATGGGTGTTTTCGCATCCTGCCATATCCGCGACCGGCTCCCGTGCCACATTACTACCCGTCCCGCAGGTAACTTTCTCCGTTCCATCACCGCCGACGGACCCTGTACTGCCCGTTTCGTGGTTGCCGCAGTTTCCGGTAACGGCGGTGTCATCCGGCCCGCAACCCGGCCCATCACCCGGCCCGGCCATCGGCCCGTCTCCGGAAAGACGCACATCTTCAGTCCCGACTATCCGGCCCGCATAATTCCCATCGACCGCTTCGTATCCCCGGCTCCGCCCGATACAACCATCGGCTGCCGGGTCGGCACCGTCTTTATATCCGTCTGAGTTTCCTTTCCCGATACCGGCATCTTCACCCGGCCCGGGCCAGTGCCGACCTGCAGTGTCCGTATGTCCACCGGTCCCTGCATCCGGTCCCGGCCCGCAACCC
>JAJQCA010000020.1:8739-22866 GCA_021202985.1 Alistipes sp. | reverse complement strand
GCATTATGTTAAATAGAAAATATCGATAACCATTTACCCGTCCCTGCAACCGTTTGATATAAATTCCGGCTCGATACGACAAATGGAATAATAAATATTGGCCTATCTTTGTATCCGTTAATCGAGGATATGAAAAAAACCGTAACAAGTACCATTATAATAATCCTGTCGCTGGTGGCTGTCATAGCCATCGCCGTGTGGCTCGTTAGATCAAAAAGCGTTAATGAAACGGCCGGAAAATACGATGTCCAATCGGGCGGCAATGAAATATCGGTAAGTATTCCCCCGTTGAAATACCTTGTAGAAAGGATTACGGGCGGCGAAGTGGCTGTAAATGCTATACTCCCATCCGGTTCCAGTCCGGAAACATACGAACCTACCCCTCGAAGCCTTAAGGCGTTAGGAGATTCCCGGATGATATTTGTAACGGGGCTTATCGATTTCGAGACTGTTATAATGCATCGTACCGGGCATGAAAACACGATCCCCCTATTGTCCGAAAATGTTGACCTTATACAGGGCGACCATAGCCACCATCATCGCCATAAAGGCCATTCACACCACCATTCACACGGCGCGGACCCCCACATCTGGGTGTCGCCGGCCTACCTGAAAGAGATGGCAGGAATAATCCTCCGGCACCTCTCGACAGACCCGGACGATGAAATTTACAGGTCTAACTACCAGTCACTTATAAATGACATAGATGCGACGGACGAGTACATCCGCAGCGCCGTAGCCGGCAGTGGGGTCCGTTCTTTCCTCATCTACCACCCTGCCCTCACCTATTACGCACGTGATTACGGCCTGGAGCAACTGCAGCTCGAATACGACGGCAAGGAGCCGTCAGCCGAAAAGTTACGCGGCACGCTGGACCGTGCCCAGGCTGAAGGATTGAATAAGATATTGTATCAAAAAGAATTCAGTATCAAGGCAGTAGAGACGGCAGCAAAGAGCCTCGGCGCTGTCCCCGTGGAGATAGACCCGCTGGACGAGGATATTCTCGGCAACCTGCGGACAATCACCGACATTATAACAGGCCGCGAGGCCGAACGGTAGTCAATGGCAGGAAAAGCAGATATATTAATCTCGTTGACAGGTGTTTCCGTGTCGTACGGCACGGAAAAAGTGCTGTGCGGGGTCGATCTACAGGTTTACCGGGACGACTTTTTAGGCGTAATCGGTCCTAACGGCGGTGGTAAAACCACCCTTATAAAGACCATAATCGGTGCCGTACCCTACTCCGGCACAATCGAATACGCCCCGGAGATAACAGCCCGTAAAGGTTCGTTGGGTTACCTGCCGCAGCAGAATGCGTTCGACAAGAATTTTCCGGTTTCGGTAACGGAAGTCGTCCTGTCGGGTCTTCAGGGCAAAAAGGGATTATTCGGGACCTATTCGCGCGGGGATAAAAGTAAAGCCCTCGAGCTGCTGAACTCGGTTGGCATGGAATCTATTGCCGGAAAGGCTATAGGAGAGCTCTCGGGTGGCCAGATGCAAAGGGTCTTGTTGTGCCGTGCGCTTATCTCCGACCCCGTGGTGCTGATACTCGACGAACCGGCAAATTTCGTGGACAACGACTTCGAGAGGGAGCTGTACGAGATTCTCAGGCAGTTGAATTCGCGGATGGCAATCGTGATGGTGTCGCACGATCTTGGTACCATCAGTTCGGTGGTGAAGAATATCGTCTGTGTGAACAGGCATGTCCACCGACACAATTCCAACGCCATAACATACGAACAACTGGCTAACTACAACTGCCCGATGCAGATAATCGGCCATGACGAAGTGCCGCACACCGTGCTCGAAAGGCATTAACGCGCCTTTGGCATAGCCCTGACAGATATTTTATTCAGGCTTGGCCGTTCCTTGTCGCTTTATATGTGTCCGTCGTGGCGGTAGCGGCCCGTAGAACTTGTAACGAGCGCGGCGGGACCTGTAATCTACAAAAACCGAACTATGAAAATACTTACCGGGGAACAAATCAGGCAGGCCGACCTGACCACAATCGCTAACGAACCCGTCTCGTCGCTCGCGCTTATGGAGCGGGCGGCCGAGTCGCTCGCACGGGAAATTTGCGGGATTGTTGCCGAGAACGACCGGTTGCTTATCTTAGCGGGTAAGGGAAATAACGGCGGCGACGGGCTGGCCGTGGCCCGAATACTGCACAACGCCGGGTTCAGTTGCTCGGTGTCGACGCTCTACCCGGCGGGGGAACTGAGCGACGATTGCCGGTTCAACTTCGAACGGCTCCCCGGGGAGATTCCCGTTTACCGGTGGGACGGCTGCATTCCGGCCGAGCCGGGCGCCACGGTTGTGGTTGACGCACTGCTGGGTTCCGGCCTGCGTGGACCCGCCCGCGGAGAAACGGCGGAGGCCATCGAAGCCATAAACGAATTCGAAGGCCCGGTAATTTCCATCGATATCCCTTCCGGAATGCCGACCGAGCCTGCCACGGAGACAGGCCCTATGGTGCGGGCGGATTTTACCCTAACCATTGAGTTTCCGAAACTATCGATGCTCCTGCCCGCCACGGGCGGGCTGTGCGGCGATATCCGTATAATACCTATCGACCTCGACCCCGGATTTATCGACCGGGCAGAATCGCCCTACCGGTATGTTACACCGGAGTTCGTGGTTTCGATGCTGCGCGGCCGACCCAAATTCGGACACAAGGGAACCTTCGGCCATGCGCTGGTTATCAGCGGCTCGACCGGTATGTTCGGGGCGGCGATACTTAGCATCGGGGGCGCTTTGCGCTCGGGCTGCGGACTGGTCACCGCCCACATCCCGAGGGATATGGCCGCGGCGATGTACGCCAGCGCACCGTCCGCGATGATAAGTTCCGACGACGGCGAGGTATTTTCCTCCCTGCCCCGCGACCTGGACAGGTACGACGTGTGCGGTTGCGGACCCGGCATAGGCCAGGCAGCCATTACCGCCACCGCACTGGAGAGATTGATGCGCACCTACGGCCGGCCGATGGTGCTCGATGCCGACGCGCTGAACATAATCGCGGCCAATGCTGCGCTCCTCGAACTTATCCCGCCCGGGAGCGTGCTGACGCCCCACCCCGGTGAGTTCGAACGGCTTGTCGGCAAATGGGACGGTGAGGATGAAAAACTCGCCCGCCTGAGGTCGCTGGCCGTCCGGTTGGAATCGACCGTGGTACTAAAGGGCGCCTACACGGCCGTTTGCGGCCCCGACGGCACGGTTTGTTTCAATTCTACCGGCACTCCGGGTATGGCAAAAGGCGGCAGCGGGGATGTACTGACGGGATTTATAACAGGCCTGATAGCAAGGGGTTACGCGCCATGGGAGGCGGCAATAATCGGGGTTTACCTACACGGCAAAGGCGGCGAGAAGGCTGCCGAATACTACGGTGCGGAATCGATGAACAGTTCCGACCTGCCCGATTTCATAGCCGACGCTTATAATGAACTGTACAACGGTACGGAAGGATAAACAGTTTGGGGACTCCGGGTGATTCCGACCTCCACCAGGCAATGCCCTTTTAATCATAGTCAGCTATGTAATAATTAATATCTTACACTCAAGTTAAAAAGTGCGTAGGGTATTGGAAAGGTATTGCTGAATATTTGTATAGTATATCCATACGCACGATAATCCGGACACCTTACTCCGGCAATACTCCGTCGTGTAAACTTCCCCACATTTTCATATCCCCCACCCCCCAAAAAAAAACACGGCCCCTTAATCCAAGACCGTGATTTTAAATGAAGGTAAATTTTTTGCCGATTACTGGCTGATTGCGCTCAGGCTTGAGAAAAGTTCGTCGGCCTCGTTGAAAAGGTCCAGCCAGACCTGCCTGTAATGTTTCCGCACAAGCGATGCGTTGTTCTTCTCCACGGGATTGTTCGCCCTTTGGAACAGGTTGTTGCGCAACTGGACGGCCTTCTCCATTATCGCTACCACCTCGTCCTTCTTCTCCGGGTGAAATTCGATAGTCAGGTAACAGTCGCTCAAAATTTCCGTTACCACATAATCCACATCCCTTTTAAGTCTTCTGAGGCTTGCCATAATTTCTTTTTTTTGATTTCACAAATATACCTTAAAAATATGAACCGGCAAAATACAGGTCCGCTCCTCTCTCGACAGGGGTTTCCCGTATAGAAGGGAACACACACCACGCCCGATGCCTTTCCTATTTCTATCGACCGCGGCTTTGCCCCTAATCCAACGTCCGCCTCCCCCATAGAAAACCAGCCCGGCCATAACGGCCGGGCTGGTTTCACAGCAAATATCCTTTTCCGGATTACGGCGGGTTAAGACCCGAAATCGTCGAACATAATATTTTCGGGCGGAACACCGAGGTCGTCCAGCATCTTGAGTACGGCCGAGATCATCATCGGCGGACCGCAGAGGTAGTATTCGATATCCTCCGGAGCGTCGTGGTCCTTGAGGTAGTTGTCGTAAATCACCTGATGGATAAACCCGGTTTTGCCGGTCCAGTTGTCTTCCGGCTTGGGTTCCGAAAGGCCGATGGTAAAGTTGAAATTTGGGAATTCGTCGGCGATTTTCTGGAACTGGTCCTGATAGAACACCTCGCGAAGACTCCTTGCACCATACCAGAATGTTACGGGTAGATCGGTCTTCTTTGTCTGGAACAGGTCGAAGATATGCGAGCGCATCGGGGCCATTCCCGCACCACCTCCGATAAACATCTTTTCGTTGGTGGTGGGTTTTATGAAGAACTCCCCGTAAGGTCCCGAAATGGTCACCTTGTCGCCCGGTTTGCGGGAGAAGATGTAAGACGAGCAGATACCCGGGTTTACGTTCATGAACGCCCCGGCGTTACGGTCCCACGGCGGGGTGGCGATACGTATGTTCAGCATTATGATGTTCCCCTCGGCCGGGTGGTTGGCCATCGAGTAGGCGCGGAACGTATCCTCGGGGTTGTTGGTAACAAGGCCCCACATCTTCATGCTGCCCCAGTCCTCGTGGTATTCGGGTTCGATATCCATATCAGAGAACTTTATACCCTCGTATTTGGGTATGTCTATCTGTATGTAGCCGCCCGAGCGGAAATTGAGGTTCTCCCCTTCCGGCAGCTTCACAATGAACTCCTTGATGAAGGTGGCCACGTTGTGGTTCGAAACCACCTCGCACTCCCATTTCTTAACGCCGAGCACCTCTTCGGGAACATGAATCTTCATGCTCTCCTTCACCTTTACCTGGCATCCCAGGCGCCATTTCTCTTTCTGCTGGCGACGGGTGAAGAAATTTACTTCGGTTGGCAAAATCTCGCCGCCCCCCTCGAGCACCTGGCATTTACACATCCCGCACGAACCGCCGCCGCCGCAGGCCGACGGGAGGAAAATCCCGTTGTTACCCAGGGTATTGAGCAGGGTCGAACCGGCTTCGACGGTGAGCGTCTTCTCGCCGCCGTTGATATCCAGTGTAACGTCCCCCGAAGTGGTCAGTTTGGCCTTGGCATACAGCAGCAGGGCCACGAGCAGGAGCACGACAACAAGGAAGGCTACAATGGCAACTAATATCGTAATATTCATCGTTCTTTATCTCTTATCGTTCTACAACTGTATGCCGAGGAAGGTCATAAACGCAATCCCCATCAGCCCTGTTATAATAAATGTAATCCCTACACCCCTCAGCGGAGCCGGAATGTCCGAGTAGCTTATCTTCTCGCGGATGGCCGCCATCATCACTATGGCCAGCCACCAGCCGATACCCGAACCGAACCCGAAGGCCGTGGCCTCTCCGATGTTGACATAGGCCCGCTCCTGCATGAACAGGGCACCGCCCATTATGGCGCAGTTCACCGCGATAAGCGGCAGGAATATCCCCAGCGAGTTGTAAAGCGAGGGAGCGAACTTCTCCACCGCCATTTCCACCAACTGTACGAACGAAGCGATTACCGCGATGAAGATTATGAAACTGAGGAAACTCAGGTCTACGTCCGCCAGCGACGGGCTGAGCCAGGCCAGCGCGCCGTCTTTCAGCACGAATTCGTTGAGCAGGTAGTTAAGGGGTATGGTGACGGTGAGCACGAAGATTACCGCAAGCCCCAGCCCGTTAGCAGTTTTGACGCTCTTACTTACAGCGATATATGAACACATACCGAAGAAGTAGGCGAACACCATATTGTCTATGAATATAGACTTTATGAATATATTGAATGCACTTTCCATCTTCCGGTACTATTTTTCGATTAAGTCTTTATTACAGCTTCGGTGAATCCAGATAATTAGGCCCACAATGATAAGCGCCATCGGGGGCAGCAGCATCAGGCCGTTGTTGGAGTAACCGGCTTCGTAGAACGAATCGGGCACCACCTGGTAACCCCACAAGGTACCGGCGCCGAGCAGCTCGCGGAAGAATCCGACCACCACAAGTATCACCCCGTAACCGATACCGTTGCCGATACCGTCGAGGAACGCCGGCCACGGCCTGTTACCCAGCCCGAAAGCCTCCACGCGTCCCATTATGATACAGTTGGTAATGATAAGCCCCACGAACACCGAGAGTTGTTTGCTCACGTCGTAGACGAACGCCTTCAGCACCTGGTCCACAAGGATCACGAGGAAAGCGATTACCACCAACTGCACGATAATGCGGATGCGGGGCGGCACGGTCTTGCGCAGCATCGACATAATCAGGTTGGCGAACGCGCATACCGCCATAACGGATACCGCCATTACGAACGCCGGTTTCAGTTTCGCCGTCACCGCCAGCGCCGAACAGATACCGAGTATCTGCACGATCACCGGGTTGTCCGAGTTGAGCGGATTGGACAGCAGCTTCATATTCTTTGCCGAGAACATCGGCTCCTTTTCTTTATTGCTCATCCTGGTCGATAGTTAAGGGTTCGTCCTCGCCAACGATGTCGGGGGTCGATTCCCCGGTAAGATGTATGGCTCCTTCCTCCGTTTCGAGGTCCGTTTCGCCCGGCAGGGCGTCATGGCCCGTGGCCTGCCGTATGATATATTCGGCGTAGTCCGAGAGGTTATCCTTTATCATGTTCTCCACGCCGCGGCTGGTGATGGTACCGCCGCTTATCGCGTCCACAGCGTTGGGGTTGGAGGCCGAGGCTCCGGCGCCCTTAAGCACCGTTATGCCCACAAGCTTGTCCCCGTCGAAGATGCTTTTGCCTTTGAACATATCCTGGAAAGGCGGGGTTGCTATCTCCGCACCCAGCCCCGGGGTTTCGCTCTTATGGTCGAACACGGCCCCGTAGACGGTGGTCCAGTCGTCCTCGAGCGCGAGGTATCCCCATATCGGACCCCAAAGGCCCGCTCCGTACAGCGGCAGGACGTACCTCTCGGTACCCTCGTCGCTCCGGCTTACGAACACCGGAAGCAGCCGCTCGCCGGCGGGCTTGTCCAGTTCTTTTTTCAGGTTGCCCAGAAGTGCGAACGCGTCCGCGCCGGCCACCTTCTCACCGTCGGGGCGCACCGCGTAGCTGTCGACAATATATTTGTCGTACTGCTCGTTGATGTAGGCGGTCTTATCCTTCACACTGTTCATTTCGGCTCCCTCGCCGATGGAGAGCAGTATTGCGCCCTTCATTTCGTTCTCCTGGTTCGCCGTCTGCAGCGGTTGCAGCTTTATGGCGGCGACTGCCAGTACGAGGGCGACCAACACCACCATCACGGTGGCGTATAGTATAATGTATGTATTACTGTTCTTGTTCATAACCCTTCGCCCTTATTTGTTAGCCGTTTTGAGTCGCGCATTGCGCCTGCGTACGTTCGCGGCCACCACGTAATGGTCCACCAGCGGCGCCAGCGCGTTCATAAAGAGTATGGCGAGCATCATCCCCTCGGGATATCCCGGGTTTACAATCCGGGTCATCACCGCTATAATCCCTATAAGGAAGCCGCAGATGAGTTTTCCCGTATTGGTTTGCGAGGCTGTAACCGGGTCGCTGGCCATAAATACCGCACCGAATGCGAAGCCTCCCATTATCAGGTGGTAATAAGCCGGCATCTGCATATAAGAGTCGGCACCGATAAGGTTGAACACCACCCCCATAAGGTAACCGCCCGCGAACACGCTGAGCATGATGCGCCAGCTTGCCACGCCCGTCAGCAGCAGCAATGCCGCCCCGAGCAGAATTGCTATCGTGGAGGTCTCGCCGATGGAGCCGGGTATGGTCCCCACGAACATGTCCCAGGCGGAGTAACCGCCCAGATCCAGGCCGCCGCCCGTGAGGGCGCTTTCCGACGCCGTGGTAAGCGGCGTTGCACCCGAGAAGCCGTCCACGGCCTGCCCTTTGAGCATGCCCGAAATCCACACCTTGTCGCCGGATATGTACGGGGTGTAGGCGAAAAAGACGAACGCCCTTGCGAGCAGCGCGGGGTTGAACACGTTCATCCCCGTACCCCCGAACACCTCTTTACCGATTATTACGGCGAAGGCCACAGCGATTGCGAGCATCCACAGCGGCACGTCCACCGGCATTATCAGCGGTATCAGAAGCCCCGAAACGAGGAAGCCCTCGTTAATCTCATGCCCCCGTATCTGGGCGAAGAAGAATTCGATTCCCAGCCCCACGATATAGGAGACAAGTATCAACGGCAACACCCTCAGGAAGCCGTACCAGAAGCACTGCCATATATTGGCGGCCGCAGCCACGTCCGCTACCGCGCGGAAGTGCTGCAACCCCGTGTTGTACATACCGAAGAGCATCGCCGGGATAAGGGCGAGCACCACGACAATCATCACCCTCTTGGTGTCGTTCACATCCCTTATATGGGCGCCCCGGGTGGTAACGTCTTTGGGTACGAACAGGAAGGTCTCGATGCCGTCGAAGGTCGAGTGAAGCCACCCGAACCTGCCGCCCTTCTCGAAGTTGGGCTTCATCCTGTCCATTAAGTTTCTTAGTCCGCGCATATCAGTTAAGTTCTTTAATCATTAGATTAATGCCCTCACGGACGGTTTTCTGAATCTCGTTCTTCGACGGGTCGACGAACTCGCAGAGCGCGAGGTCCTCCTCCACCACCTCGTAGATACCGAGGTTTTCCATCTTGTCGATATCGCCCGCGAGTATCGCCTTGAGAAGGTAGAGCGGGTATATGTCCATCGGGAGGTACTTTTCGAACAGCCCCGTAAGCACGTAGGGCCTGTGGCCGCCGTTAAGATTGGTGTCGAGCCGGTAGCGCTTGTTCGGGCAGAGCCACGAAAAATAGGCCCTCGAAACCGAGAACTTGCCCAGCCGGGGCATCGCCCACCCGATAAACTCGTACTTGTCGCCTTCCGGGATTACCGTTATCTGGTTGGCCGAGTAGGAGACGTAACCGTCCGCCGCGGTTTTCCTGCCCGAAAGCACGTTACCGCTTATAATGCGCACGCTGCCGCCGTCCTCCTGCGTTTTGACGTTTCCTTTCAGCAGCGTCCCCACCGGGGCGCAGGCTACCGACCTCACATAGGCGGGTTTCACGACTTCAGAGCCGGTCACCGCATAGACGCGGGTCATATCCACGATTCCCTGGTTGAACAGCCGTCCTATAATGGCCACGTTCTGAATGTCGACCGTCCAGACCACCTCGCCCTTGTTCACCGGGTCGATATGGTGGATCTGCACGCCCACGTTACCTGCAGGGTGCGGACCCGAGAACGTGGTCTGCTCCGCGTTGGTGAGCATCGAGATAACCCCGTCGTCGCCCGCCCTGAGGCCCAGGTGTACCCTGCCCGTGGTCAGCTTCTTCAGCGCGTCTATTCCTTTGCGAAGGTTGTCGGTCTGGTCCTTGAGGGCGAAATTCATGTCCGGGGCCAGCGGTGCGCTGTCGAAACCGGAGATAAAAATCGCCTTCGGGGCGTCTTCCGGGTTGGCGATGACGCCGTAAGGGCGCTGGATAATGAACGCCCACAGGCCGCTGCGCAGCAGCAGCTCCGTAACGTCCTGCCTGCCGCACCTCTCGAGCGGCTTAACATCGAATTTCTCGTAATCCTGCTTCTGGTCAGCCTCGACGACGATATTGAGGATTTTCCTCTTCTCGCCGCGGACGACAGCCGAAACCTTGCCGCTTACGGGCGACGCAAAGAGAACCTCCGGCCTGTTCTTATCGAAGAACAGCGGGGAACCGGCCCTGACGGTATCTCCTTCACGCACGAGCAGCTTCGGCACGACCCCCTCGAAATCCGACGGGGAAACGCCGTACGTCGCCGCGGGAAGAGCCTCGGAAATATTCCTTTCGGCTTCTCCCTGAAGTTTGATGTCGAGACCTCTCTTCAGTTTTATTGTTTTCGACATTCAGTTAATTATTTATGATTTGCGTTTGAGTAGTCGGTTGTAGCGGTGGGATAAGTCCGTATGCGCAAGGGCGGCTAACGGAAAACGGTGCAAATTTAATCTTTTATTTCCGGATTATACAGTTTCTCTGTGATTTTTTTAACAGTAAATCGACAACCATTATCCGGAGGGATAGCGTACTGCGGAATGACTGTCAAAAAACGCCATTCTGAACGGTTGCGAACTTGGATTATATTATTTCCGGGGGTAGGTTGGGCAATACGTTATTTATAAATAATAGTGTGTATTCCTATCGCATCCCTCACTTCGTCGCCTCGGTTCCAGTAAAATAATTACGGGCGCCCCCCTTCGCGGGTTTCATAACCTTGCGGTTTATTAGGATGACAGTATAAAAATGTCATTCTGAACGGAGTGAAGAATCTGTCTTATATTATTACGGGTCCTGCACACCTCCTTATCGGGATGAGTTTTTCGATTTCCGGAGGAAATGCCGCGAATCCCCCCATTCGCCGTAACGTATATGGTCCTCCGGAATCGCACTGTCCAGCGAGAGCGGTTTGTTGTCGTAAAGGAAATAGTCGCCCCGGTAGCGCTCGGGGGTAAGGTTGGGCATAATCACGTTCGCCCCGGCCCGGATGGCCCGCATCCGCCCGCCCGGTTCTATGGCCTGGAGGGCCGTGGTGGCTGCGATATTTATATCCGGCATCAGTATGCGCAGGACGGCGACCATCTTCAGGGCCATATCGAAACGCCATTTCAGCGGAGGAATCACCGTGCCCGGGTTCCGGGAAAGCGGGGTGGCCGCGCTCTCCACGTAGGGACCCATCCCGCACATGTCGATATCT
The DNA here is from genome assembly GCA_021202985.1 of Alistipes sp. GTDB lineage: Bacteria > Bacteroidota > Bacteroidia > Bacteroidales > Rikenellaceae > WRDF01. The sequence continues at coordinate 11,787 of JAJQCA010000020.1, read as the reverse complement.
GCCTCGCGCATGAAAAGCAGGTCGCGCGCCAGCATCTCCACCGTCTGCCCCGGCAGGCCTATCATTACGCCGGTGCCGACCTGGTAACCGGTTTCCCGCAAATGATGCAGCGCACCGAGACGCGTTTCGAACGAGTGCACAGGGCCGGCCGGATGAATCCTGCCGTAAAGCTCCCGGTCGGAAGTTTCGATTCGGAGCAGGTAACGGTGCGCCCCGGCCTCGAACCAGCGTCGGTAGACCTCCGAGCTCTGCTCGCCGAGCGAAAGGGTGATTCCCAGTTCCCCGCCGGAGAGCGATTTGATTTCCCTCAGGAGCCGCTCGATAGTCCGCACGTGCTCCGGCGATTGGTTCTCCCCACCCTGTATCACCACCGATCCGTAACCCGACTCCCATGCGGTGCGGGCGCACCGGAGCACTTCGTCTTCCGTCAGCGAATATCGTCCCACGGCGGTATTGCCTTTGCGGATTCCGCAGTAGAGGCACTCCTTGCGGCAGATGTTCGAGTACTCGATGAGGCCGCGCAGGTAGACCCCCTCGCCTATCGCCGCGTCACGCACCGCGGCGGCGCGGGCCATCAGGCCCTCCATTTCATCGCCCTCGACCGACAACAGGTCGGCAATTTCCACGGCGGTCAGGCCGGCGGGAGGTTCGTCAGGGTGAATTTTTTGGTAATTTTGCATTTCGAGCCCGGATTTTGCGCAAATATACCAATTAATATTGTGACCCGATGGCCGTCAGATATATAGACATACACACCCATCGCCGGGCGGCCGACGCCCTGTGCGTAGTGTCGTACGGGCTGGGGAGGGACGAGATCCCGGCGGAGCCCGGGCGGCCTTTCTCCGCCGGGATACACCCGTGGGACGCGGCCGGCATGACCGCGCCGGAGCTGGTCGGATTTATCGATTACCTGTGTGAAGCACCGCTGGCTGCCGTCGGCGAGGCGGGGTTGGATTACGTGCACGGAGGCAACCGCGGCAGGCAGGCCGGGGTGTTCCGCGCACAGTGCGAAGTGGCCCGGGAACGAGGTCTGCCGGTAATCGTACATTGTGTGCGCGCACATAACGACCTTTTTCCTGTTCTGGAAGAATTTGCCGGGGTCGATTTCATACTTCACGGCTATATGGGCAGCCCGGAGCTGACCCGCAGGCTGTTGGATGCGGGCTGTTATTTCTCACTGGGCGAGAGGTCGCTCGGGTCGGAAAAAACCCTCCGGTCGCTTGTATCCCTACCCGCAGACCGTATCTTTGCCGAAACCGATGAGTCGCCCGTCCCCGTCGCGGAGGTTTACCGGTCCCTTGCCCGGGCCAAAGGAATGGACGAGGGCCTGCTCGCCGGGGCGATAGAAGCTAATTATATAAAGGTATTCCGATAATGCGAACAAAAATACCGGCATGGCAGGAACGCACTCACCTGCTTTTGGGCGGCGATAAACTGGACCGCCTCCGGGAGGCGCACGTCCTTGTGGTGGGGCTGGGTGGTGTGGGAGCCTATGCCGCTGAAATGATATGCCGCGCGGGAGTGGGCCGCATGACCATCGTCGACGCCGACGTGGTAAGCCCGAGTAATATCAACCGTCAGCTGGTGGCGCTCCACTCTACCGCGGGGCAGGAAAAGGCACGCGTGCTCGAAAAACGGCTGCTCGACATAAACCCTGATATAAGCCTCGATGTGAGGACGGTATATGTGAAGGACGAAGCGACGTACGAGCTGCTCGACGCGACTCCGTACGATTATGTGGTGGACGCCATCGACACCCTTTCCCCGAAGGTGAACCTGATTAAGGGAGCGTTGGACCGTGGCCTGCCGCTCGTCAGCTCCATGGGCGCGGGCGCCAAGACCGACCCCACCCTGATGGAGATAAAAGACATCTCCAAAACCCACCACTGCCCGCTTGCCCATATGCTGCGAAAACGGCTCCACAAGCTGGGTATCCGCAAGGGGTTCAGGGCGGTTTTTTCGCCCGAGCCGGTGCGGGAAGGGGCACTCGTACTGTGCGAGGAGGCTAATAAAAAATCGAACGTCGGTACAATTTCCTATATGCCCGCCGTTTTCGGGTGCGGTTGTGCGTCGGTGGTTATACGCGGGCTATTGGGTGAACTCGATTAAAGCGACGGTACAGTTAAGATAGTTTAAAGCAGTGTAATATGTATAAAATAGTTTTCCTCGACGAGTATACGGTAAACCGTTCCGACCTGTCGGAGCTTCGTGCCCTTGGCGACTATACCGGATACCGGACCACGGCGGACGATCAGATAGTTGAGCGGTGCATGGACGCGGATATTGTGATTACCAACAAAACCCCGTTCAAAGCCGCCACGCTCCAACGACTCCCCGGCCTTAAACTGATATGTATAGCGGCCACGGGCATGAACAACGTCGACCTCGAGGCGGCCGCGGCGGCCGGAATAGAAGTTAAAAACGCCGTGGACTACTCGACTTATTCGGTTGCCGAGCAGACGATAGGGATGGCCCTCGCGCTGTTGAAACAGTACCCCTACCTCGACCGCTTCGTCAAGGACGGCGGGTATGCCGGGTCTGAACTGTTATTCAATTTCACCCGTCCCACCGCCGAGTTGTACGGCAAACGCTGGGGCGTTATCGGATTGGGCAACATCGGGCGCCGTGTGGCGGCGCTGGCCGGGGCGTTCGGTTGCCGTGTTGCCTATTATTCCACTTCCGGCGCCAACCGCAATTCCGATTACGAGAGCCTGCCGCTGGACGAGCTTCTCAGGGTGTCGGATATCGTCTCGCTTCACGCACCGCTCAGCCGGCGGACCTGGCACCTGCTCGGGGATGAGCAGTTCCGTCTGATGAAGCCCACCGCCGTGGTGGTAAACGTCGCCCGGGGCAGCCTGATAGACGAGGCGGCGCTCGCCCGCGCGCTCGACGAAGGGCGTATAGCGGGCGCCGGGCTGGACGTGTACAGCGCCGAACCGATAAAGCCGGACAATCCGGTGCTCTCGGTCCGCGACAAGGATAAACTTATCCTCACTCCCCACTCCGCCTGGGCGACGGAGGAAGCCCTGCAACGTGTGGTGGACAAGG
>JAJQCA010000020.1:0-8639 GCA_021202985.1 Alistipes sp. | reverse complement strand
CCGCCGGTTTAGAGGGGCGGTGATATCGTTTCGCCCCACTGATAAAACACCGGTAACCGTTAGTCCCGGTCCCGACAAGTTGCGTGGTGCTATCGGAGAGAGAAGCGGCCCGTGCGGTCGAACCCCGCCCAAGATATGTCATCCGGCACAGTTAAACCGAAACAGTTATGGAGATAGTACAAACCGAATTTTCACTCAGGCCGCGCGGCCGGGGTTTCCACCTCGTCACGGACGAGATAGAGGCCAATCTTCCGAAGTTGCCCCGTACCGGGCTGCTTCACCTGCTGATAAAACACACCTCGGCAGGGCTGACCCTGAACGAGAACGCCGACCCGGACGTTAGGACCGATCTGGGTTCGATATTCGACCGGCTGGTGAGCGAACGCGAACCCTATTACGTCCATACCTACGAAGGCTCCGACGATATGCCTTCCCATGCCAAAAGCACGCTCACGGGCGCGGCCCTAACCATCCCCGTAACGGACGGCCGCCTGAACCTCGGCACATGGCAGGGTATCTACCTCTGCGAATTCCGCAACCACGGCGGCCCGCGAAAGATTGTCGCCACGGTTATCGGCTGAGACCCGGCTCCGTTCCCAACCTTCACCGACCAAGCGCTCGGTAAAGCCGTGTCCCGGAAACACATTATTTATTCCCCGATACGGTCAACGTGCACTGCGAAAGATTGTCGCCACGGTTATCGGCTGAGACCCGGCCCCTTTCCCAATCTTCCCCGGCCAAGCGCTCGGTATAGCCGTGTCCCGTATTTACCGCGCTAACGCCCCCCCACGGAGTTTACCGAAACACACTATTTATGGCCCGGCACGGTTGACGTGCGCCGGGAAGATGGTTCAATATATATCCCGCATAGTCCGGATATTTCATTATTACCGGAAAAAATATTATATTGTGCCCAATATTTTAACACCCCGTATAACCCGCGATACAAGGAAACATCCGATAAAGCATATGCCACTACATCTGCTGCCAAACCTAATTTATTAATCCCATAATCGAATTTACATCATGAATGACACCGGTCAACTAATTCTTGAGATTTTTGTCCTTGCGGTATTCGTAGGAACCATCGTACACATGCTGTACATACTGTTGAAGAAAAAGCACAGGGAAGACATTACGGCAGAAGAGTTTAAAGCCAAACGCCTTGAGGCCGGCAGGTCCGAGACCTCGTCTGCCGAGGAAAACGAGGAAGTGGCGGAGCTTATGCGTTCCATAATGGCTGAATGGTCGCCCATTGGCAACGACGAAGAGTCGGGAGAGGAGCTGCGCGCCCCGCTTAAACAGAAACAGGTAACCCAGGCCGAGGAAAAACTGAAGCAGGCTATCGAAATAGCCCCGACCACCGAAGAACTGGTATTCGAAATTAACGATACCGCCCGGGTTATCAACATCGCCAACAAGCGCGAGTTCAACGGCTCGAAACGGCTAATCGTAATCGTGGTTATACTGGCGCTTCTGGTGGGAATTTTCGGAAGTATGTGGGGCTTTTTCGGCTGGCTTATTGCAAGTTGCTTAATTTATATAATGGCGAGCCTTACACCCGGGTTTATTATCAACAAAAGGCTGATGAAGGGTAAAGAGGGGAAATCCAGCATTATTTCCGCCGTACTTGGGGGAGCTTTCGGTGCGGTCGCCACCGCAAAGACCTATAAGACTGTCACCAAATACACAGACGGGTCGAAGGAGACGAGCTACGACCACAGTGAAACTATCGGGGCACTTATTTTTGCTGTGATTATTACAATACTGATCGCGTCGTTTATGACCTTTATTGCGCTCATAAACTACCTGCGTAACTACGTATTGTACGTATAAAGCCGATTAGCGGCCCCACCGCCTCCCCGGCGGAGACGGTCGTAATTACGTCGTAATAACAGAGAGAGGCATCCGGTGCGCCGGATGCCTCTCTTATTTTGCATAGCCGGGCCGGCCGGGGCGTAACCAGCCGCGATGGCTAAAGTTCCACAAGCGGCGTACCGGTCATTTCGGCAGGTTGCTCGACGCCCATAAGTTTCAGCACCGTGGGGGCCACGTCCGCAAGCACGCCGCCGCGTACCTGTTTAACCCTGTCCGATACAACGATAATGGGCACCGGATTCAGCGAGTGGGCCGTATTGGCCGAACCGTCCGGGTTGACGGCGTTGTCGGCATTGCCGTGGTCGGCGATAATCACCACCTCGTAACCGTTGGCGCGGGCGGCGTCAACCACCGCGTGGACGCACTCGTCCACCGCCTTCACCGCTTTATATATCGCGTCGTAAACGCCTGTGTGACCGACCATATCGCCGTTTGCGAAATTGAGCGTGATAAAGTCAAACTTCCGGGTGCCGAGGGCATCAACCAGCGCTTCCTTTACCTCGTAGGCGCTCATTTCCGGCTTGAGGTCGTAAGTGGCTACCTTGGGCGAGGCGATAAGGATACGCTCCTCGCCTTCGAACTTCTCCTCGCGGCCGCCGTTAAGGAAGAAGGTCACGTGAGCGTATTTCTCGGTCTCGGCTATACGCAACTGGCTCAATCCCTTAGATGCCACGTACTCGCCGATGGTGTTCTGCACGTTGTCCTTGTCGAAAAGGATATGAAGGCCCTCGAATTTGGCGTCGTACGGGGTCATGGTGCAGTAGTAGAGCGGCAGGGTGTGCATGCCTTGCTCGGGCATATCCTGCTGCGTGAGTACCGTGGTAAGCTCCTTGGCGCGGTCGTTACGGTAGTTGAAGAATATCACCATGTCGCCTTCGGAGATTTTTCCTACCGGCTCCCCGGCGGCGTCCACGGCCACTATCGGTTTGATGAACTCGTCGGTAACCCCTGCGTCGTACGACGCCTGAACGGCCTCGACCATATCGGTGGCCTTCTCGCCGATGCCGTTTACCAGCAGGTCGTAGGCCACTTTGACGCGCTCCCACCGTTTGTCGCGGTCCATGGCGTAATAACGGCCCACAATAGAGGCGATGCGTCCGGCCGATACCGCAAGGTGGTTTTCGAGCTGTTCGATAAAGCCTTTACCGCTGCGCGGGTCGGTGTCGCGGCCGTCCATGAAGCAGTGGACGAAGGTTTTCCCGATACCGTACTGCTTCGATATGTCGCAAAGTTTCAGCAGGTGTTCCAGCGAACTGTGCACCCCGCCGTCCGACACGAGACCCATGAAATGGACCTGCCTTCCGCTGTCTTTGGCGTAACGGAAAGCGGCCTGCACTTCCGGGTTGTCGAGTATCGAGCCGTCCGCGCAGGCCTTGTTTATCTTCACCAGGTCCTGGTAAACGACGCGCCCGGCGCCGATATTGAGGTGGCCCACCTCGGAATTGCCCATCTGGCCGTCGGGCAGACCGACGTTCTCGCCGCTGGTAAGCAGCTCGGCATGGGGGTATTTTTCGGCAAGGCCGTTTATGTATTCCGGGTTTGCGCTGTAAACCACGTCCCCTTTCGAATGGTCGCCTATTCCCCACCCGTCGAGGATCATCAAAAGTACTTTACTGTTTTCCATATCTTTTCGCAATTATAAACATTATTAAATCGTCCGGGCTGGGTGCGATTCCTCCTTTTCCCGGAAGAAAATTCCGGACCTGCGCTGCCTTACCTACCCCGTTTTCAGGAGGCTTGCTTGCCTGTTATTTGGCCGGGGTAATTCGGCTGCATTGCCTTCCCGCCTTTCGGACCCGGTTGCAAAACTACACCGTCCCGAGGCGAAAAAGTTTCTACAAGTTCCGACAAACTTCGCCCCCGGGCAAAAGGGGCTGTTCGCAAAGCACCGTTACCCGATACCGAGTTTTCCCTTCACCAGCTCCTCGGCCACGCGGATAGCCGCGTCCAGCCCTTCGGGGTTTTTGCCCCCGGCCGTGGCGAAGAACGGCTGTCCGCCGCCGCCGCCGTTTATCTCCGTGGCCGCCGTACGCACTATCTCCGAAGCGTTTACCCCCTGCGATACCACCTGGTCGCCGAGCATAACGCTCAGTGTGGCCTTGCCGTCCGTGGCAGAGCCGATTATCAGCACCAGGTTGGGCAGTCGCTGGCGCAGCCCGAAAGCGATGTCCTTCACCATCTCGGTGGGTATGTCCATTCTGCGGGAAAATACCACGTATCCTTCCCGGTCCCGGACTTCCGATACTATCTTCTCTATAACCTGCCCCACCTTTTCCCGGCGGTACTCCTCCATCCGGCGGCGCATATCCTCGTTCTCGTCGAACATTTTTTTAACCGCCTGCAACACCGACGGATTGTTAACAAAGCCCTGTATCTCCCTGAGGGTGTGCTGCAATTGGGCGACGAATTTCTCCGCCTGTTCGCCCGTCACGGCCTCTATCCGCCTCACTCCGGCCGAAATGGCGCTTTCGGAAACTATTTTGAACAACCCGAGGTTGCCCGTGGCCGCGGCATGTGTACCGCCGCACAACTCTACCGAGTCGCCGAAGCGCACCACACGCACCCGGTCGCCGTATTTCTCGCCGAAGAGCATCATGGCTCCCATTTCCCGTGCACGGTCAATTTCGCACTCGCGGTCCTCCTCCAGCGGGTAATTGCGACGGATACGGGCGTTTACGATTTTCTCTACCTTCTCCAGTTCTTCCTCGGTAACCTTCTGGAAATGCGAGAAGTCAAACCGCAGGTTCTCTTCCGCAACCAGCGAACCTTTCTGCTCAACATGGGTGCCCAGCACCTCGCGCAGGGCCTCGTGCAGCAGGTGGGTGGCGGTATGGTTGGCAGCTATCGCAGCGCGGCGACGCATATCCACAACGGCCCGCAACTCCGCAGCGGGGTCGTCCGGCAGGCGGTCGGTTATGAGTATTATCAGGTTGTTTTCCTTGATGGTGTCGCGGACAGCGGTTCTGGCGCCGGAGGCGTCCTCGAGGTAGCCCGAATCGCCGACCTGCCCGCCCGAATTGCCGTAGAACGGCGTTTCGGTCAGCACTATCTGGTAGTATGATTTTTTCTGGGCTTCCACCTTCCGGTATCGCGCTATGCGGGACACGGGGGCCATGCCCTCGGCCAGGTCGTAGCCGGTGAACCGGCTTTCGGCCGCGGGAACCAGCTCCACCCAGTCGCCCGTGTCGACGGCCGCCGCGTTGCGCGACCGGTCCTTTTGCCTGCCGAGCTCAGCGGCGAAGGCCTCGTGGTCCACCTTCAGGCCGTTCTCGCGGGCAATCAACTCCGTAAGGTCCACAGGGAACCCGTAGGTGTCGTAGAGCGTAAAGGCGTCCACACCGGAGACGGTGTCCCCGCCGGCGGCCCGGAGCCTCGCTATAATCTGGTCCAGCAGGTGGATACCCGTGGAAAGGGTGTGCAGAAATGAGGCTTCTTCCTCGCGGATAACTTTCTCAATTAACTCCCGCTGGCGCGGCAGTTCCGGGTACTGGGTGCCCATCTTCTCGGCAAGCACTCCCACCAGGCGGCACATGAACGGTTCGTTGAACCCGAGGTACGTGTAACCGTACCGTACGGCACGGCGCAGGATGCGCCTTATCACATACCCGGCCTTCACGTTGGAGGGCAGCTGCCCGTCGGCAATGGAGAAAGAAATGGTCCGCAGGTGGTCGGCCACCACACGCATGGCTACGTCCGTGGCCGCGTCCTGCCCGTAAAGCCTGCCGCACATGGCCCCTAATTTATCGAGGATGGGCGTGAAAAGGTCGGTGCCGTAGTTGCTCTGCTTGCCCTGCAATATCATGCAGAGCCGTTCGAAACCCATCCCGGTGTCCACATGGCGGGCGGGAAGCGGTTCGAGCGCGCCGTTGGCCCGCCTGTTATACTGCATGAACACGAGGTTCCAAATCTCGATAACGTGGGGGTGGCCGGCGTTCACCAGCTCGCGGCCCGGCACGGCGGCCTTCTCGTCGGGCGACCGCAGGTCGAAATGGACCTCACTGCACGGCCCGCAGGGGCCGGTGTCGCCCATCTCCCAAAAGTTGTCCTTTTTGTTGCCCAACAGGATGCGGTCCTCGGGAAGGAACCGTTTCCACAACCGGTAAGCCTCCTCGTCGCGCCCCACCCCGTCCGGCTCATAGCCTTCGAACACCGTGGCGTAGATATGCTCCTCGGGAAGCCCGAAGACGCCCGTCAGCAGTTCCCATGCCCATTCGATGGCCTCCTTTTTAAAGTAGTCCCCGAACGACCAGTTACCCAGCATTTCGAACATGGTGTGGTGGTAGGTGTCGTGGCCTACCTCCTCAAGGTCGTTGTGCTTACCCGATACCCGCAGGCACTTCTGGGAATCGGCCACGCGCGGCGAGACGGCCGGAGCGTTGCCCAGGAAAATGTCCTTAAACTGGTTCATCCCCGCGTTGGTGAACATCAGCGTGGGATCGTTTTTGACCACCATAGGGGCCGAGGGCACTATCGTGTGGCCGCGGGAACGGAAAAATTCGAGGAAAGCGGCGCGTATTTCGTTGGAATCAAGGGTCTTCTGTGGCACCATAATATCGTCCGGTGTTAATACGTTTTAATAAGGCCGCCTCGGGACAGGTACGGAAACTTTTAATTTTCAATAATTTCCGAAAGTTACGGTTCTGGACTCCCCGGGTGCGGCAAATTGGTTGTAAAATTAATCAATTAAGTCTAATTTTGCCTGACGGCCATACTATAAAAACACCGGATGCCCCAAAAAAAGTATAAGTTCAACCCGCATACTCTAACTTACGAGGTAATCGTAACCCCTTTCAGGTTAAGGTTTTACCGCTTCCTTCGTAAGCTGCTTATCGCGTTTATACTGGCTTCGGTGGTAAACTTCCTCTTCTCGTACTTCTTCTATACCCCAAAGATGGCCGCCATCAACCGCGAAAACGACGAACTGCTTATACAATACGCAATCCTGCAGGACAAGATAGAGGCCGCAACGGACAAGATCGGGGAGATTAAACACCGCGACCACAACGTATATCGTATGCTTTTTGCAGCGGATACCCTCGAGGTGGACGGTATATACGGTCCCTACCCCGACACGAAGTACGCACTTTTCGCCGAGGACCGTTACGGAGACCTTATATATAACACGTGGGCCGGCATGGACGACCTTGCCCGGATGATCTACCTCGAATCGCTATCGATGGACCAGTTGCAGGACATGTCGCTGGACAAGGAAAAAATGTCGTCGTCCATACCCGCCATATGGCCTATCGACAAACGCAGGCTCAAAGGGAGCATAGGCGCCTTCGGCGGGCGGAACCACCCCATCCTGGGCCGCTACCAGATGCACACGGGCATCGACCTGGGTGCGGACCGCGGTGTCCCGGTATACGCCACGGGCGACGGAGTTGTCGTGGCCGACCCCGACCGCGGCACGGGCTACGGCATACAGGTGCTCATCAACCACGGCTTCGGGTACAAGACCCGATACGCGCACCTCAACAAATCGTACGTGACGCCGGGGCAGCACGTAAAACGGGGCGAAGTTATAGGTGAAGTCGGAAGCACCGGCCGCTCGTCGGGTCCGCACCTCCACTACGAGGTGATTTACATGAACCAGCACGTAAACCCCATAAACTATTTCCGCAACGATATGGACGAGGCGGAATTCGAGCGGATTATCGAAATGGCCAAGGCCACGACATACGAATTGGACGATTAAGCGGATGGCATTCAGGAAAATAAAGAAAGAGACCCGGATAGCGCCCTGGGAAGCCCCGAAGATAAGGTTTCGCCAGAAGATGGTGCGCATGGCTATCCACGTGCTGGGCTGGATAGGTATCGCCGTGCTCTTTTACGTGGGGTTCTCCTTCTTCTTCGACACTCCGCTGGAGTACAGGATGAAGGCCTCCACGGCGTCGTTGCGCCGGGAGTACGAAATGCTGGACGCCCGGTACGACAGTCTCGAAGCGGTCCTAAACAACGTGGTGGATCGCGACCGGAACGTGTTCCGCATCCTTTTCGAAGCCGACCCGTACGATTTCGACAGCGGCGAGGGCGTCGAACGGTGGACCTCCTACGAGAAACTGTTGTCGCGCCCGATGAAAGAACTCAACGCCGAGCTGAACACACGGGCCGCCGCCCTCGAGACCAAAATCCGGGAGGTGGAATCATCGTACATGGATATGGAGGAGAAGCTGAAATCGGCCGGCGACCTTGTGAACAGCATTCCGTCCATACAGCCCGTTATAAATAAGGACCTCACGCTGCTTACCGCGTCTTTCGGCCTGCGCATACACCCGTTTTACAAGACCCTTACACAGCACATGGGAGTGGACTACACCGTGCCGGAGGGTTCGCGGGTCTTCGCCACGGCCGACGGCCGGGTGAAGGACGTTTCGGCCCGGGCCACTAGCTCGGGGATTATGGTGGTTCTCTCGCACGGCAACGGTTACGAGACGCAGTACAACCACCTTAGCCAGCTCAACGTCAAGAAGGGCGATCAGGTGCGTCGCGGGGATATAATAGCCCTGTCGGGTAACACCGGTCTGTCGCTGGCACCCCACCTTCACTACGAAGTGCGCCACAACGGCCTGCGGGTCGACCCGATACACTATTTCTTTATGGAGCTGTCGCCGTCGGACTACCGCCGACTGATGAATATAGCCCGCTCCGGCATGCAGTCGTTCGATTAGTCGACGGGTGAATTAATAGAACACAAATTATACTTTGCCCTAAGGAGAATTTTTCTCAAATATTCAGCAATAAAAGCATATTCCATGTTA
>JAJQCA010000003.1 GCA_021202985.1 Alistipes sp. | reverse complement strand
GTACTAACCCTCTTATATTAAACCCGATGAAAATTCTATTCCTGTTAATACCCGTGACAATCATTCTTTTCTCGTGCACCGATACAGCTCCGCAGGATGAGCCGCCGGTTCCACGGAATTTGTTGGAAGATTTTACGTGTCCTGTTTTCCGTGCATGGGTGCTTGAAAACTTCGACATCAATAAAGATGGTGAAATCTGGGAGCACGAATTGTTTCATTCCGGCACCATTATGGACATATCCAACCTCGGTATTACGTTTCTCGATGGTATAGAGCATTTCAAGGATTACGAACTTATATATGCGAATAATAATAAGATAAAAAGCGTTGATGATATACGTTTCCACGAAACTATCAAAGGTATATACTTAGACAACAATGAGATAACACACATAAGTTTATACAATTTAGCGCATTTGGAGTTGCTGGGTTGTAGGGGAAATCCCTTAGTCAAACTGGATTTGTCCGGTGAAAATAGGATTACCGTTCTTTACATAGGTGATAATCCAGATCTCGAGGACGTAGATTTCAGTCAATGCCTGCATTTGCATACACTAGGTTTAAACAACAGTAAATTTACTGAACTCGACTTATTGAACTGTAATAACCTTACCTACCTGTTTCTCACGGACAATGAGTTTCTGGAAGTCCTGTATATTCCTAAAAACTCCTATAGTTTACAGCAAAACTATTATGGTTTAAAAGTGCGGTTTTCTTACCCAAAAAATGAATCGCTGAATGATAAGATTTCTTCTCCGCAGTTCCTTGCTTACTTGCTTGAAAATTTCGACATGGATAGAAACGGAAACATAACCGACACGGAGTTATTGGATGTTAGTACCATACATATATCAGGGATGGGTATCAATACCTTGGAACTGGAATACCTACCCTTGCTCCAAAATATTTACGCCTCGAATAATAATCTTAGACATGTCGACCTTACTGAAAATGTCGCGGTAACGAATATCGATTTCTCATATAACAATATCGAACACATCCGCTTTAATCCTGAAGTAAGAAAGGTCGACGTTTCTTATAACTATTTGAACAGTATTGATCTGGACAATAGTAACATTCAGTACCTGTATTGCCGGCACAACCAGCTCGAGAAACTGTCCGTTGACAAAAGTCCTAAAATATATGAAATCGACATACGGGATAATCACCTTACAGAGCTTGAGATACAACGAACCGGACTTCATAAATTATATTGCGATAATAATTTAATTAGAAAATTGGAAATATCCACAAATAATTTGAGTGAGGTTTCTTTCGAAGGGAATCCAATTGTGGAAATGTATTGTGCTAACAACCCCCTGAAAAGAATTGACCTAAACAATACGGGAAATCCGGTCACAACATTGGAGATAGCCGATTTCAGGAATTGCACTGAATTGGAATATGTAAATTTAACAATGAGCAACGAGGCGACCAACAGTAAAAACATCCAATCGAGTATAATCCTTACCAATTGCCCCTCTTTGAAAGAAGCCTATATCTACAATTATTGGGGACCTTACCTCACTATCTCATCCTCCATGGACATAGAAAATCTGGAAGTCGGTTATGCCAATACTTCGGAGCCGCTGGTATTGAACGTATGGCCCGGATTTGATATACACGATTACCCTCACTTTAACATACCTGTAAACACCGTTTTCAGATATTAAAAAAGGACCATGCCGGCTGGCATGGTCCTTTTTGTTATTCCCCGCCGAAGACGGGAGCCTGCCAGAAATACCCCTGGTCGCTGGTGGTGATATACAGCTCGCCCGAATAAGCCGGGTTGCGGTAACCGTCGGGAACGAGGTTGACCGTCTCGCGTTTGGTGTTAAAATAGGGCGATTCGGTGCAGTATATACTGTGAACCGGCGTCTGGAGCCAGTAGAGGTTCTTGGCCATATACTCGTCGAGGTAGTGCTCACGGGTCTGAGGGGTACGGTTGTTATGGTTGGCATCCTCGTTCAGCAGGTACGGCCGCCCGTCCCGCATCCTCTCGCGCACTTCCTTAATGCCCAGCAACTCCCCGTTCTCGTCCGTTACGTAGGCGTTGAAAGACGGGTCCATCCATAACCACCGCCCCAGGTCGCGCGACCAGACCGCATTTATAACATGACAGTCGCCGTCGTTGAAATCCTTCGGCATGCAGGTTACGAAGCGCGACCTGAAACCCATCGAGAGATAGCAGTCGTTAAGCACTATTGCCAGCATGCGGCAGTTCAGCCCCCGGCCACCGTTGGCCTTAGAGTAATTGTAAAGGTCCACGGCCGAATATTCGCAATAGGGCCTGTGTCCGCCGTCGTGCGGAATCAGGTTATGTACGAACGTCATGATATTTATTATCCGCGATATTTCATCGCCGTTGCCGGCGACGGTGTCGAGCTGGAAATATGCCCGTACGTTGCGTATCCGTCCGTTGGTGACCGGCTCGTAAAAGAACTTGGGATAGCCGGAGGTATCCTCGTCCCGGTAATCGCCGCACTTTCTGAGTATTTCCATATAGTCGCCCTTTTCGCGCATCAGCCCGATAATTTCCCGGAAGCGGTCGGTATCCCGTATATTATCGAGGTCGCCGTCTTGGAGTGCATGCCGGAACTTGTTCCATCCCGCTTCCTGCGCCCGGGCCAGGGCATCCAGTGCCGGCTGCACCTCGCCGGCAAGGGAGTTAAAACAGGCTATGTTATAGTAATTGGAGGCCAATGCCGGCCCCAGGCGCCAGTAATCCGGGTCATTCTCGGTGAGGTACAAGAGCCAATCGTTGCACTCGGAAAGCAATTCCACTGCACCGGAAAGGTCGCCGCCTTCCGCGGCCTCCCAAGCAAGGCTGTCGTACCGGGCCAACCCGCCGGTCAATTCGTCGAGGCTTATACGCGCGTACTCCTGTCCATGCAGGAGGTGGAGGCAAAATGAGAATGCGGCGAGTAAAATAATTTTTTTCATGGCAGGTATATGTCGGGTTAATAATACAATATACGAAAAATGCAGGTAGTTTCCCTACCTGCATTAACGTATTTATTATAACAATGTCACATCCCCTGAAAAAAATCGGCAAGCGATATGTTAAAATACCTGCATATGGCGCTCAGTGTGCTTATCGAAACGTTTACCCTTGCGGTCTCGATACGGGCTATATGGATTTGTGTATCCGCATAAACCATTTCCTGCGAAATGCCCTTCTCCTCCCTCAGCTTTTTTATCCGCACAGCCAACTTACGCAGTAATTCCTGGTCCCGTATCTGCTTCATCTTATAAAAATGTACCCTCCGACGCGCCAATGAAATGACACATTTGTCAGTTTAATTTTTTTTACATACTTTTAGCCCGTTCAAAACATGGCGGGGCCTGTATGTCATAAGGCAAAAAGCGTACAAAACCGTTCGCAGGGCACCGGAAACTACCAGAAAACAACACTTTATTTATATGAAGAACTTGACAGGCGGCCTGATGAGGCGACTGGGGATACGGCTGGGAACGGGCGATGCGGACAATTCGGGGGGGAGACGGCAGACAATCACTTGTGGTCACGCCCCATAAGCTGATGCGGGTGGAGTCCGTCACCTGCTACCGGACCGCGGAAGGAGTGAGGATGTCGTTCGCCATAAGGAATATGGGTACCGAACTTACGAGTTACGGAATTAAGGTCATTAACAATTTCGACCCTCGCGGGCGCGAGTACGACTATGTTATGAACTTCGGCAAAGCCGGCTCCTCTTCACGTCAGATGCTCCATTATACCCTGCCCCACGATATACCTATAACGATAACCATAGAATTCCCCGGGGAGTGGGACGGTGTGGACCGAATAGCCCAGGTCAAGTTCGCCGGCCTGTGTACCCACCGCAAAAGGAACCGTGAAAAATACAACCCCACGGGCAGCTTCCTGTTCCGGAATGTCCCGATCGAGGAACAGGGCTGCGGCGGGTTATAACCCGTCCCCGACCCCCGGTATTTTTATAAAAAAATACATCCGGCCGGGTTGAGCGGAGCTTCCGTCCGGGGATGTTTATTTTCAGCCGGAAGGGTTGGTATCCGAGGGGGACTACCGGGGAATAACTGGAGTACCGAGTAAACTGTAGTATGCCGGGCATACCTAAATATACCAAAGGTTACTGGGCATATAAGAGCATGCTGGGTATGCTGGGTATGGCCAGTGTATGTTGAGCATGCCGAAGTATATTGTGCATATAAAAAGTATACCGGAGCATACCGGGTATACTGGGTATACCGGGTATGCCGGGTATGC
The DNA here is from genome assembly GCA_021202985.1 of Alistipes sp. Classification (GTDB taxonomy): domain Bacteria; phylum Bacteroidota; class Bacteroidia; order Bacteroidales; family Rikenellaceae; genus WRDF01. Next base: position 18,667 of record JAJQCA010000003.1, on the reverse strand, counting down.
TGGGTATGGCCGGTGTATGCTGAGTATACCGAAGTATACTGTGCATATAAAAAGTATACCGGAGCATACCGGGTATGCTTGGTATGCCGGAGTTATACAGGGCCGGTCCGTTAGGTACGTACCCGGTTTAATATATGGGGCGGCAACTCCGGACGCGAGGGGGTCGGAGCTGTCGGAAGAAAAAGTCCACCACCCTGCCCGAACGTCGACGACTGACGGCATCGGTTAATAACGGCCGAAATATTATTGCTTGTGAGGGTGTGAAACCGCGTAATAATTATCTTTGCCTGTCGAAAAACGCACCTACCGCATGAACAGGCAGATACTCCGGCTGGCAATTCCGAATATAATCTCGAACATCACCATCCCCCTGCTGGGGATGGCCGATACCGCCATTGCCGGGAGGCTTGGCGGCGAGGCCAATATAGGGGCAATCGCTATCGGTACGGCCATCTTCGGTTTTATCTACTGGAACTGTGCCTTCATCCGTATGGGTACCAGCGGCCTTACGGCGCAGGCGCTCGGGGCGCGAGACCTGCGCGAGACGGCGAACCTGCTGGTAAGGTCGATGGCGGTGGCCATCTCGATAGCCGTCCTGCTTCTCGTATTCCAGGTTCCGTTGGGGAGGCTCACCATAGGCGTTATGCAGGCCGGGCCAGACACCAAGAGTCTGGTAGCCGAGTATTTCTTCGCCCGGATTTGGGCCGCCCCGGCCACCGTGTCGCTCTACTCCATCCACGGTTGGTTTATCGGGATGCAGAACGCGCGTATACCGATGTGGGTGGCCATTTGCCAGAACGTGGTGAATATTTCGGCCAGCCTCTGGTTCGCCATAGGATTGGAGATGGGTGTGGCGGGGATAGCTTGGGGCACGGTGGTGTCGCAGTATTTCGGGGTCCTGCTCTCATGGGGTTTGTGGTGGAGGTATTACCGCCGCTTTACCCGGTACGTCGACTGGAAAGAAGCGCTGCGCATTAAACCCATGCTGCGGTTTTTCGATATAAACAAGGACATATTCCTGCGTACGGCCTTCAACGTGTGCGTTTACACATTCTTTACCTGGGCCTCGTCCGGATACGGCGACGTGCTGCTGGCCACCAATTCGATACTGATCCAGCTCTTTACATTCTTCTCCTATATGTCCGACGGCTTCGCGTACGCCGCCGAGGCCATTACGGGCAGGCTCACCGGCGCGCGTAACTTCACGGCCCTCAGGCGGGCCGTGGGCCTGATGTTCCGGTGGTGCGCGGCAATAGCGGTGGTTTTCGTGTTGTTTTACAGGTTGTTCTGGCGCGGTATAATCGGCATCTTCACCGAATCGGCCGACATCATGGCAACGGCCGGGGAGTACATAGTGTGGATAATGCTCGTGCCGCTCATCGGCTTCGCCCCGTTCCTGATGGACGGGGTGCTTATCGGGGCGACGAGGACGCGGATACTTCGCAACTCTATGTTCTGCGCTTCGGTGGTTTTCTTCGGGCTGTATTACCTGCTGGAAAACAGACTGGGCAACGATGCCCTGTGGCTGTCCTTTATAGTTTTCCTTGTGGTAAGGGGCGTTACGCAATACCTTTTTTCCGACCGGCTGAGGGTGCTTTACAGGTAAACGTCCGGCTTTACCCGGCCGACCCTTCCAACTGGTAAACAATCCTTCAGTGTCCTCTGCAGGCTGTCCGGTACCCGGTGCGGCTATGGTTTCATTCGGGCCGAATCAAACGACCCAGCCCTTGTATACTCTGCCCCGCCGTACACGGTTCCGGCAGCGGGCGGAGCGTTGATGCGGACACTTTAGCACATTTAACTCTAATTAACATTCGGCAGAGGCGCGGCGGGCGGATTTTTGCTAATTTTGTCGTAAACAGGACAACCCGTTACACAAACCTCTGAATTGTTCGTCGCACCGGATGGGTTTTCACAAATATGGGTAAGGCTTGTTATGAGATTTACGATACTTTTTATTCTTACATTTACATTCTGCCGGGCCGCTTTCGGGCAGGAGCCGCCCCTCGGGATACCCCCTGCCGCGGATTCGGTGGCGCCGGTTAATCCTCTCGCACCGCCGCCGGAAGCTATGCGCCCGGTAACGCCCCTAACCCTCGATCCGGTCGAAGTGCCGGGGCGGAAACCCGCCTTCGACGATTCGGGAATCAGGGAGATGTACAGGACGGTACTCTCCGAAGTTCCACGCTACCCGGCGGTCCGGCTCGGGCCGGGGCTTAACGCCTATCCCTTCCTCAGCTCGGACCGCAACAGGTATATGGGCCTCGACATGGCCGGAATGGGAACGAGGCTGGACATCACCGAGTGGCTGTCGGCCGACGTGAGCGCGTTCCTGTCGGGAGCCTACATAGGTGCGGCCTATCCCGGCCGGTACATGAACGCCTCTGTGGCAACCACCGTCCGGCTCAAACTCCACGACCGTTTCTACGTCACCGGTTCGGGACAGTTCTCAGCCCGCGAAGGCCTCGACCCGAGGATAGCGCCGGGCCTCGGCGGCAAAAACTCGCTTGGAGCCGGTGTAGAGATATGGATTACGGAGAAATTCGGGATCGGTATCTCCCACACGTGGGAGCGTTACCAGGGCGGATGGCACGGCCATTACGGGTACGGTCCGGTCGGCCGTTAACGGCTGGAGGTTTGTTAAGAGGTGGCACAGATGTCACCGGCGGTTAGTCGCCGCCGTCGGAAGTTTCCGCCCTGAAAAACCGGTTTATTCGAGGTAGCCGAACCGGCGTAACTGCCGCTCGTTGTTGCGCCAGTTGTCGTTAACCTTTACGTGGAGTTGCAGGAACACCTTCTTACCGAGGAATTTCTCCAGGTCCAGCCGGGCGGCGGTCCCTATCTTTTTCAACATCTCCCCCTTGTGACCGATTATTATTCCCTTCTGCGAATCGCGCGCCACGTAGATGATGGCCGATATGCGGTCTATCGCAGGCTCCTCCTTGTATTCGTCGATGGCTATTTCCACGCTGTACGGTATCTCCTTGCTGTAATTCAACAGCACCTTCTCGCGGATTATCTCCGAGGCGAAGAACCTCATGGTGCGGTCGGTAAGGGCGTCCTTCGGGTAGAAGGGTTCGCCTTCGGGCAGCTCGGCGAGAATAAGGTCGAACAGGCCGCCGATATTAAACAGGCTCTTTGCCGAGACCGGCACTATACGCGCCTGCGGCAATCTTTCGCGCCACAGGTCGACCAGCTCTTCGAGCTTCTCGGGGGTGGTAAGGTCTATCTTATTGATAACCACGATTACGGGAATGCCCGATTGCTGCATTTTCGCCACCACCTCTTCCGAAGCACTGTCGGCCGCCTCCACCGTATCGGTCACATACAGAAGGATATCCGCGTCTTTCACCGCACCGTGTACGAATTTCATCATCGACTCTTGCAACTTATAGTTGGGCCGCAGGATACCGGGAGTGTCGGAGTAGACTATCTGGAAGTCGTCGCCGTTGACGATACCCATAATCCGGTGGCGGGTAGTCTGCGCCTTTGAGGTGATAATCGAAAGCCTTTCGCCCACCAGGGCGTTCATAAGGGTGGATTTACCCACGTTGGGGTTGCCTATTATATTTACAAATCCTGATTTGTGCATTGCGCGAATGTGGAAATTAAGTTACAAATATACACTTTTTCGGACGGTATTACCTAAAGGGCACCGGGCGTTCCGCCCAGGAATACCGGGCCGAGACGTAAAAGACCAACATTTGCGCCAATGGCCCGGGCGCGGGAGGGCGCATTAAAAAAAAAGCGCGTATCTTTGCCGGCGAACAAAAGTGTAAAGGCGTGGCTTCATCGAATTTCGTAGATTATGTAAAGATATTCTGCCGCTCGGGCAAGGGCGGCAGCGGCTCGGCCCATTTCCGCCGGGAGAAGTTCGTCGCGTTCGGCGGACCGGACGGCGGCGATGGCGGACGTGGGGGCAGCATAATCCTGCGCGGTAACAGCCAGTACTGGACCCTTATCCACCTGAAATACAAACGCCACCTCTTCGCCGAGGACGGCCAGTCGGGCTACGGCTCGCGGAGCAGCGGCCGCGACGGGGCCGACATAATAGTGGACGTGCCGCTGGGCACAGTGGCCCGGGATGCCGAAACGCGTGAGTTCGTGGGCGAGGTTACCGAGGACGGGCAGGAGTTGGTGCTGCTGCGCGGAGGCCGCGGAGGGCTGGGCAACTGGCACTTCAAATCGGCCACAAATCAGGCGCCCCGTTACGCCCAGCCGGGCGGGGAGGGCCTCGAGGCTGCGTTCATCCTGGAGCTGAAGATACTGGCAGACGTGGGCCTCGTAGGATTGCCCAATGCCGGGAAGTCGACCCTTCTGTCGGTAGTGTCGGCCGCCAAGCCCAAGATAGCCAACTACGCCTTTACCACGCTGGAGCCGAACCTCGGCATCGTTGAGTACCGCGATTTCAAATCGTTCGTAATGGCCGACATACCGGGTATAATAGAGGGTGCGCACGAGGGACGCGGGCTGGGAACACGGTTCCTGCGCCACATCGAACGCAACTCCATACTGCTGTTTATGGTACCGGCCGACTCGCCGGATATCCGTGCCGAGTACTACGTACTGGTCAACGAACTGGCCCTGTACAACCCCGAGCTGCTCGACAAGGAGCGGCTCCTGGCTATAACAAAGAGCGATATGCTCGACGAGGAATTGATCGGCCAGATGCGCCGGGAGCTACCCGAAGACGTTCGGTCTATTTTTATCTCTTCCGTCACGGGTTTCAATATCCCTCAATTGAAAGATTTGCTCTGGGAGGCTCTCCAAAAAGGCGAGTAAGGATTCCGTATCTTCCGGGCATTGTTATTGACGTTAGTCCTGAGATGTGGCATGCGTCTACCGCTGTTTTAAATAACCGGAAATATAAGGAATATCCATCACTTCGTCCAGGATAACATTATCCACAAAGCAAGCCGATTAAATATAAAAGTCATCCACCGCTTATTCTCCCTCCACCGTTCCTTCCGGATCGAAGCGCTCCGACTCCATAATAGCGTAATGGTTGTTAATCACCGTGAGCTGGTAGGCGCCGTTGAAGTACCCGGCCACACCGCGGATAAATCCGCTGCCGTGGGGCAATAGTTCTCCGGCGAATGTGGCGTACCGCGAGGTCCTTACCGCGAGCCGGTTGCCCTGCGCATCGGTAATGTACCGGTCGGTATCGGCGTCCTCTTCGCTCCATGTAAGACTAGGTTCGCCTTCCTCGAACTGCACTTCACGGATTTCCACCCAGGCATTTATCAGCCCGGGGCTAAGATCCGGAATCGTTACCGTGGTCACGGGAGGCTCGGCTCCCTCCCCGACCGACCGGAAAGCCGACATCACATACGCCGAAGGAATATAAGTTACCGTGTTTGTCCCGTCGGCCGACAGCACGCCCAACTGCACCGCACCTCCGTAAGTGCCGAGTGTCAGCCCGTTACAATAGATGGTAACCTCCTCCCCCAATCCGAACGTGCGGAAATACTCGCCAAGGTCGATTCTGACGGCGATACCGCCCGAGTCGTCCTCCACGCAGAGGGTCTTGTAGAAATTCCCCCACCGGTCGCTGCTGACTATCCGCCCGGAAACGCTCACCTCGTCCGTAACGGTCACCGGGTGATTGACGTACATGGCTTTTAGCGCGGCGATGGTTATGGTGCCTCCCGAAGAGGAACCTCCGCCTACCGTATCGCCGGAGGCCTCGCCGAGCGGGGTCTTACCCACGGAGCACGCCCCCAGCGCCATGACCGCAGCCACCGTTAAAGTAAATTCAATCCACCTGCAACTGTGCATCCGCTTCATCCCTTAACCTTAAAATATACATCTCCCCGGCGTCCGTGACCCCGTAACCGAGGATTCCCGTAAGCGACACCCGCCACACGGGGACATAATTCCCCGCGAAAGTAGCATAGCCGCTGGTATAGACCGCCACCCGGTTCCCCTGCAGGTCTTCGAAAAGGCGGTACGCCGCCCCGGGCACCGTGCCGGTGGCGTCCCTCGGGTAGGCCCAGGTAACGGAGGTATTTTCCTCCACATCGCCTGGTCCGTCGACAGAGGGCAAATCTTCACCCTCGTCCCCGACATCTTCGTCGCCGGTTTCTTCCTCCCCGTCCAGTGTGCCATCGGTGTACTTCATATATTCGAACCGGACCAGCCTGCCGCAGTCACCGGCGGAGAGCTGCGCCACGGAGAGAGCCGACGGCTCCGGCTCGGCGAACTTTTCGCCCGGAAAGAGGTAATCTGCCGCCACGGCCCAACTGTCGATATATTCGACGCCCGGGTATCCCTCAGAGGGAGGTATCCCGACGCGGAGAGTCCCATCGGTAAGGGTGACGGCAAGCCCCCGGAGGCGGACCGAAACATAGCGCCCCCGGCGGTAAACGTTGTGCAGGCTGTACATCCCCGCGCGTATTTCCGCCGCGCCGGTGCCGTCTTCGATAAAAAAGCTGCGGTAGATATTGCCCGAACGGTCGTCCGCGGTGACGTAACCGCCGATTATTATATCGTCCGTTACGTTGTATACCCCGTCCCCGCATACCGACCTGATAAACCCTATGGTGGTATTGGGAACAACCGTCCCGTCCGGGACGGGTACGTAAGGGTCGAAATCGTCATATCCGCACCCGGTAAAGGCCGACGCCGCGATAAGCATGTATATTATTTGTTTTCCCATCAGAAACTCCATGTTGCGGAAAGATACCAGGTCCTTCCGTATGAATAGAGATATTTGTTACCCATGGGCACCCAGACGGCGTTCACGCCAGAGCCGCGCCGCGTAATGCGCATCTGCTCGTAGGCTCCGTATACGATACCGCGGTTGTTCAGCAGGTTAGAGGCGGACAGGAACAGCGTAAGGTGGCTGGCGCGGACCCGGAACGACTTCATGATCGATAAGTCGACCGTAAACGCGTCGCCGAGTTTCTCCTGCGCGACGAAGTCCGCCGTAGCCTCGTCCGTCAGCGCGAGGTTATACGCCCGCTGCATCCGCCTGAGCGGGGACGGGGCAACGTAGCGCATCCCGGCGTAGTTAAAGGTAAGGCCGCCCGAAAGGCCGCTGCCGTTATACGATAAGCGGGCCACGAAAAGGCTCCCGGGCGAGCGGCCGGTATGGTAACCTTTCAGGTAGGAGCGGGCGCCGTCCACATACTTTTGGAGGGTGTTTTCCGAATAGATATCCACCTCGGGGTCGTTTGTAAACTTGTAACTCCCCAGGGCCGCGGCTCCCGCAAGGTTCCACCGGGGATGGAAATCCACATCGGCGGCCACTTCCGCACCCCGCATCATCTCGCCCGTCCCGCGAACGTGCATCGCCGAGTAGGCGGACGATATGTCGTCCCAATAGTTATAAAGCTCGTCGCGCCCCTTGGCCGCATTGTAGTAGACCGACACCGTGGCCCGCACGATGCGGCTCCGGAAGTTGTAAACCCCCTCGGCGGAGAGGGTGGTTACGGACCGGGGGTCGTCGCCCGTGGTGCGGTTGGAGTACATCGGGGAGATAAAGTGAGTCGCCCACTCCTGAGGCGAGCGGCCGCCGTGGATATGGGCCGACAGGGCGTGTCCGGACGAGAGTGCATACCGCACGTCCACCTCGCCAAAATAGGTTTCGTAAGCCAGCGTACCCGAGGGGCCGTAGGACAGGGAGCCGGGATAGAGCTCCTTCTCATAACGTCCCCGGCGGCGGAAGGCCGTGTAACCGAATCCGGCCGTGCCGGAAACCGTCAGGCCGTCCGCGTCGTAGGCGGCCCGGAACGAGCCCTCGTACCGGACGGCATTCATATCGTAATTGTAGCCGAACACATCCCCTTCGCTCACCTTGCGGTACGGCTCGCGGACATTGTTAAGCGTCTGCCCGCCGTAAATCTCGTCCTCGTATAGATATTGGTCTATATCGTCGACGGCGAGGCCGCCCAGCAGGTCCTTCATCCGCCGGAAGCGCCGTACCCGGTCGGAGCGGGCACGGAGCGTGAACCCAACCTCTGTCGCTTTGTCGATACGGTAACCGAACGCGGCGAAAGCCTGCATGTCGCGCACCTTCTCTACCCGGTCCGACAGGGTATAGACCGCCGTGGAAGTGTTCATGGAGTTGACACTATGGAAATTGCCCCAATCCACCTGCGTCACGGATTCGTCCCCGGCGCGCCATTTTTCCGATATCAGGTCGTATGCCATGAGGGACGAGGCGTACGAGGGCAGGTAACGGTAATAGTCCGGATATGGAGTTGCCGCGTCCAGCCACGACAGGCCGCTCACCGACTCCGTTCCCCCGCGGTAGGCGACCGTGACCGTGAAGGTCGCCCTCCCGCCCGGCTCCGCCTCGTAGAAAAGGGCTGTCACCGGCACGAAATCGCGCGCCACACGGCTGTTGCGCACCTTACCGTCCTGCCGGCCCCACGAAGGGTTGTAGTAATTGTCCCCCTTCAGTTCGAGCACTTCCCGGGTGACGTACGACCGCAGGCCGTCCTCACCCCGTTCCCCGGCCGAGACCATAGTCAGCCGGTGGCCTTCGGCTACGGCATAGGAAAGCGCTGCGGCGTACGCCGTCTTGTCGGTAAAGGCTCCTTTGACCGTGGCGTCCCGGCCCCAGCGACGGTAAAGGTCGGCCATGTAGGTGAGTTTTCCGGCCGCCGTACCGGAAACGGAACCCCTCACCCCGGCGCGGCCCTTGCGGCTGGTGGCGAAGGCGCCCACGCTCCTGCGGTCGGGTACCGCGTCGGGGTTGAGCCGGTAAGACCGGCGGGCAGCGGCGGCGGACGAACCCGTGAACCAAAAGGCATCCCGCTCCGCCGACTCCTCCAGCCGCAGGCGGCCCAGGGCGCTCCAGACTCCGTAATCCGGTGATGAATTGAGGTTACCGGAAAGGTCCGCCCCCATCAGAGATACAGACCGGTAACCCGTAGACAACCCGCGCCGGTAATACCTTACCGAAGCCACACCGTAACCGGTAAGTTCACCGAACAGTCCGCCCTCGACTCCCAGCGGGCCGAGGAACAGCTCCTCGGATGTTTGCGGCATCTCCGGCCCGGGCTCACCCTGTGTAATACCGTTGAACAACACCTCGTACGGGTCGTGCTGGGCGAAAGCGGTAAAAGACCGGGCCGACAACAACACGACGAAAACGGTATATGTCAGTAAAGTTGGGTGCCTCATCGTTCCCTTTATCAATCCGGCCCGTTGGCCGCACCGGGTTTCCACACGTAAATCCGGCGGCCGGCCCGGTCATTTATTATATTTATTAACGCCCTACAACGTGCGTAGACCTAATGGTATTTGCTCCCGGTTGTCTGTGTCGAGCGGGTATTCACTGTTAAATGCGTGGTAAGACCTTCCCTGACAGCCGGAGGCTTTCTGTAATCCCTCCCCTGCCCGGTATACATTGGATTACACCAGAAAAAAGCCCCGCTCCGCATGAAGCGGGGCAGGGCAAATATAAGCTATAAAATCTATTAATTGTCCGAACGGAACATTTTTTGAACCGTTATCAGTATCCCAATATGCGCATCATCGAGCGGTAACTCTGTTCCTTGGCGAACAGGCGGGTATAATACTCCGTGTCGCCCTTCTCGCGGTCGATAATTATATGCTTCGGAGCGGGGGTGAGGCAGTGCTGTATACCGCCGAACCCGCCGAGCGCTTCCTGGTAGGCCCCGGTATTAAAAAATCCGATATACTGGGGGTCGCCGTTCAGCTTGGGCAGGAAGATTGCGTTCTGATGCGACTCACCGCTGTAATAGTCCTCGCTGTCGCATGTGAGGCCCCCGAGGAAAACCCGCTGGTACTCCTTGTCCCAGTTGTTTATTGCAAGCTGTATGTAACGCTGGTTTATACCCCACGTGTCCGGCAGGGTGGTCATGAAACTGCTGTCTATCATGTACCAGCTCTCCTTGTCGTTCTGCTGTTTCTGGTTGATGATGGAGAAAAGGGTGGCGCCGCTTTCGCCCACGGTGAAAGATCCGAACTCGGTAAAGATGTTAGGCTCCTCGATTTCCATCTGCACGCAGAAACTTTTTATCTGGGCTATTATCTCCTCGGCCATGTACTCGTAATCGTACTCGAAGGCGAGCGAATTCTTAATCGGGAAGCCTCCACCGATATTCAGGTTGTTCAGCGTGGGGCAGAGTTTCTTCAGTTCGTAGTATACATTAAGGCATTTGCTGAGTTCGTTCCAGTAGTAGGCGGTGTCCTTGATACCGGTGTTGATGAAGAAATGCAGCATGTGCAGATCGAACTTCTTGTTGTTCTTTATCTTCTGCCGGTAGAACTCCACTATATCGTTGTAACGTATACCGAGGCGTGAGGTATAGAAGTCGAATTTTGGCTCCTCCTCCGAAGCGATACGGATACCGAGTTTGAACTTACGGTCGAGAGCCGCGTCCAGCAGGTCGATCTCCTCCTTATTGTCCAGGATGGGAATAGTGTTCTCGAAGCCGTTGTTGATGAGCGTAGCGATATTCTCCACGTACTGCGGCCGCTTGAAACCGTTGCAGACAATGTACCGGTCCTTGTCTATCAGTCCGCTCTCATAGAGGGCGTTTATAATATGTATATCGTACGCCGAAGAGGTCTCGATATGGATATCGTTCTTCAGGGCCTCCTCCATCACGAACGAGAAGTGCGAACTCTTGGTGCAGTAGCAGTAATTGTATTCCCCCTCGTAGTCCACCTTGGCCATCGCCACGTTGAACATCCGTTTGGCCCGCTGAATCTGCGACGATATCTTGGGCAGGTAGGTTATCTTGAGAGGAGTGCCGTACTGCTTGATAATATCCATCAGCGGTACGTCGTGGAAAGTAAGCTCATTGTCGACCACCGCGAACTCGTCCTGCGGGAACTCGAACGTCTGTTCGATAAGGTCGATATACTTGTTTTTCATCTGGTGCGTTTTTATTTTTCCAATCCGGAAAAGTTAAACCGGAAATTTTTCCCGAATCCGGCTCGGCCGGATTGCCCTCAAATTCCGGATGCAAAGTAGGCAAATTATTACATTAAGAACAAATTGCAGACCTTTTTATTTTATCCCGGGCGACATATATTACAATGCAGTTACAAAAAGGAGGACCAACCGGTAAAAAAATGTATCCACGGAGGGAACCTACCGTGGGATTTTAACAATAAAACAAAAGCTATTCTTTGATTGGGATAGACATAGTATCGAAGTATCATGAGTAGCCTGCGGCTCTCAGTATAACAATGAAAGCGATGTTATCCTGAACGAAGTGCTGAATCCACCGTTGGATTCTCAATGATTAAGGCAAAAGCTATTCTTTAGTTGTGATGCGCATGGTATAGAAGTATCATTAGTCACCTACGGCATCTAAGGATAAAATAAAAAGCAATGTCATCCTGAACGAAGTGAAGGATCTCCCTACGGACCTCAGGATAAAAATAAAGGCAATGTCATCTTGAACGAAGAGAAGGATCTCCTTACGGACCAAGGATAAAAATAAAGGCAATGTCATCCTGAACGAAGTGAAGGATCTCCCTGCGGGCCTAAAGATAAAATATAAAGCCATGTCATCCTGAACGAAGTGAAGGATCTCTCCCGGCCTCTCGCCCGTGCTCGAGCCGGTGATTATTTCGACGACCTTCCGAAATTACCGGCCTCGCCTACGCTCGGCCGGTGATTATTTCGACGACCGAAATAATTGACAGTTCGGGTAGAAAATGTATCTTTGTATGGTTTATCACAAACGCTGGCTATGGTTGAGAATCTTATCGCCGGGTACCTCGCAACGGGGAAACGGCTTGTAATACCCGAGTTGGGGGCATTCCTGAAAAAAGAGACCGGGGAGACGGTTTTCGTCGAGTTCCTAAAGAAGGACGACGGGGTTTTCGCCGGCCTGATTTCGCAGTCGATGGGTATTCCGGCGGCCGATGCCGCAAGGCAGGCGGCCGAGTTCTCGGCCGGGGTCAGGGAGTCGCTCGCCGGACGGGGGTTCTTTATCGTGCCCCGTGTCGGCACCCTTCGCAGGGACGCTTCGGGCACCCTGAACCTTACGCCACTCCCGGCCGGCGATACCACTTCGCCGCAAGCCGGGCAGCCGACGGCTGAGGCATCGTCATCCACGGCCGTAGTATCACCCGGTGCCACGACCGGGCAGGCACCGAAACCGAAAGTAGTACCATATACCCCGCCCTGCCAGCAGGCGCGGGTGGAGCAATATACGCCTCCTTCACCGGGCACAGGCCAGGCCGACGGGCAGATCCCCGGCAACGCCGCACCGTCCCGCCCGGCGGCTGGACAACCTGCCGCGCCCGCTCCTACGGTAGCGGAGGCAACGGCGCAACAACCTCGGGCCACTCCGGAACGGATGGGAGCCGTGCCGCAGCCGGCCGCACGCCCGGTGGTCGACACACCGACCACGACGACAGAACAGCGCCCGGTTTCGTCCGCCCCCGTATCGCCCGTCCCCTTGCAGGAACGCAGGTCGCCTGAAGGGACGGCCGCGAGCCACAGGCCCGCCCGACGTCCTCCGGCAGATATTCCCCAACGGCGTAAAAAAACCGATTTGGTGATGATTATCGCCATCGTCGCGGCCCTTATAGCCATCGGCTCGATGGTGTTCGGTCTGTTGGTTAACAACGACCCGATAGTAAATATACAGCCCACCTCTCCCCGCCAGGAGCAGGTGGTGACGGATACCGAACCGGCCGAAGAAGCGGCCGCGGAACAGCCGGAGTAGTAGCCCTGATACACAACCGGCACGGCGGGACCGGCTCAGGCAACGCGGCCAGGGGATACTGATTCGCAACGGGAATACGTCGTATACCGTCCGGCCGGGTAACTTATATCGGGGACAGGCGGGTTGCGGTCAGCCCTCCACAGCACAACCTGGTGGGTGGAATCCACAGGTCGGCCGCCGGGACGGCACCGGAAATTGCCGCAGGTGGCAGGGACGCCAAGTGAGTCACCTTATATGGCAGGTGAGGCCCGGCCCGTGACCGGGGTCGCAACGGACAGGATTCCGGTAGGCATTGCGGGCTACACCAGCCGTTTCAGTCGAGCAGCCGGTTACGCTATACCGTATTATCCCGGCCGCACTTTTAAACAGAAATAAAAAAGCAGAGAATATAAATGGAAATCCAATCCGTAAAACAGCGCTTCGGTATTATCGGAAACAGCGACGCGCTCAACGCGGCGCTTGAAATTGCGCTACGGGTCGCCCCGACAGACCTTTCGGTCCTTATTTCGGGCGAGAGCGGGGTCGGAAAGGAGTTCTTTCCCCAGATAATACACGCATACAGCGCGAGGAAACATAACAAATACATAGCGGTAAACTGCGGAGCTATCCCCGAAGGTACGATAGACTCCGAGCTGTTCGGACACGAGAAAGGCTCATTCACCGGAGCCACGGATTCTCGTAAGGGCTATTTCGAGGAGGCGGATAAGGGTACCATATTTCTCGACGAGGTTGCTGAATTGCCGCTTTCGACACAGGTACGCCTGCTGCGGGTTCTGCAGACCGGCGAGTTTATCCGCGTAGGGTCTTCGAAGGCACAGAAGACGGACGTGCGGGTGGTCGCGGCCACCAATATCAACCTTCAGGACGCCGTTGCGGCGGGCCGTTTCCGCGAGGACCTCTATTACCGGCTCAATACGGTGCCCGTCACGGTGCCGCCGCTCAGGGAGCGTAAGCAGGATATCTACCTGCTCTTCAAACGGTTCGCCACAGACATAGCGCTGCAATACAAAATGCCGGTGGTAAGCCTCGACGAGGGAGCGCGCGAACTGCTCGAAAGTTACGCCTGGCCGGGAAATATACGCCAGCTGAAAAACGTTGCCGAGCAGATATCGGCAATCGAGCAGAGCAGGCTTATCACGGCGCCCATACTGCAGAAATACCTGCCCTATGCCGAAACCGCGCCGGTACATATCTCCGGCCCGGACGGAACCGGACAGGACAGCGAACGGGAACTGCTTTATAAGATATTTTTCGACCTTCGTACCGACATCACGGAGCTGAAACACATGGTGAGGGAGCTTCTCAACGAAAAAGAAGCGGGCGCGCCGCGCACCGAGATTGCGGGACTCTTACCGTCGGCCTCCGCCGCCTACGGGGGCTACGGGCAGGGCAGCCTGATAACTCCCCCGCCCGCGCAGTCCGAACCGGAGGACGCCGTGACCGAAGACCTTACGGACGAGCCGTCGGCCCCCGTGACCAAGGAGCAGGCTCAACGGGAAGCCATCCTGAAGGCCCTGCGCAAACACAACGGCAAACGCAAGGACGCCGCCCGGGAGCTGTTTATCTCGGAGCGCACGTTATACAGGAAAATCAAAGACCTCGGCATTGATGAGCTTTAGTATAAAAAGGTTTATGGCAACCTCGGCGGCGGCACTTACCGTGCTGGTGGCCGGATGCACGATAAGTTACTCCTTCTCCGGGGCGCAAATCCCCGCCGACGCGCAGACGGTAAGCATAGCCTACTTCCCGAACAACGCCCCTATGGTGGCGCCGTTACTCAGCCCGACGCTTACGGACGCGCTGTCGGAGCGGTTCCAGCGGCAGACGCGCCTTTCGGAAGTGCGCGAGAACGGCGATCTGGCGTTCGAGGGTGAGATAATCGGCTACACCTCCACCCCGTCGGCCATTTCGGGCGACGAATACGCTGTCAAAAACAAGCTCACCATCACCGTGCGTGTACGGTTCACCAACCGGCTCGACCCGCAGTGGAGCTTCGAGAACCGCAATTTCTCGGCCTTCCTGGAGTACGACAGCAGCAGCCTGCTTTCCGACGTGGAAAACACCCTGATTCCGGAAATCGTGGATATGCTCGTGGAAGATATCTTCAACGCGGCGGTGGCCAACTGGTAACGGGGATTTTCCGGTCCGGCAGCCCGTTCGGACGCATAGAAAAGAACGGCAGGGACAGACGCGGAACGGACATTGCATAACAGATTGACGGCCGGGGTGCGGCGCGGTTTGCCGGAAGGTACCGCCCACGCCCGGCGGATAAAAAGCAAAACATTCGGATTATGGAACATACGACCGGAACCACAGGCAGGTTTTTCGATACGGACACAGCGGCGCTCGACAGGATGGTCGGGGAATACCCATGGTTCGTTTCGGCCCGTATACGGCGCACCCAGCTCAGCGGCGACCACGACGATATGCTGGACCTTGTGATCCACACCAAGGGCTGGCCTGCGGGACTGCTGCATCCCACCGGTACGGTCGTAAGCGACGGTGCAGGTAAAAAGACTTCCCCTGACCATGGCCGGGTCGATCCCGAAGATATAATAGAACGGTTCCTCGCCACGGGTGCAAAAAGGATAGTTCCGGGTGAGGACACCCCCACCGGGGACGCGTCCGAAGAGAGTTCGGTATTCGTTCCGGACGAGGACATGGACACCGAAGAGCTGGAACGAATCTACCGCCAGCAGGGCCTGGACCGGATGGCGGATGAGATGACCGAAATTTTCGACGAAACAGTCGAAGAAATATAGTCCCCGGGCGGCCGCTCGGGATAACACCCCCCCTCGTCCGGGTATCCGAGCGCCAGCAGGGCCGGCCTTTCGGCAGGACCGGCAACGGCACACGGCGAGAGCCGGCCAACGGATTATCAGCCTGTGTTCCGCTGTACAGCCACCGGGTATGACGGGAACAGGCCGTTTTTGGGGTCCGGATTTGATTAATCGGAAAAAAAGTGTTTATTTTGCCGAGTTATTTGCAGGCAGGCCTGCCGAACGGCTATATTTACCGGTGCGCCGCCCCCGAACTTGAATTTAAAATTAAAACAACCATACTGTAATGTATATAGTTTGCATCATTCTGATTCTTATTGCCAGCGCCCTGATAATACTCTCCGTACTCGCGCAGAACCCTAAAGGCGGGATGGCCGCCAACTTCGGCGCGTCCAACCAGGTAATGGGCGTAAGGCAGACCAGCGACTTCCTCGAAAAATTCACATGGACGCTGGCCCTCGTTATTCTCGTGCTGAGCCTCACGGCTACCATGACCATGCCTAAGAACAGGATTGCCGAGAGCAGGACGGGCGTGGAAAAGGCCGCAATGGAAGCCCTGGGCGGAAACGAACTCAACCTGCCCAACCAGTTCGGAACCGGTTTCGGCGACTTCGAAGAAGCCGGCGATGCTGCCGAAACGATAGAAGCCACACCGGAAGAATAGGCCTGCGGAGTTTTGATAACGTTTTAATAGATGCTTCCCCAACCGGAAGCATCTGTTTTTTTAAGGCCTTCACCTGCCGCCCGTCCGCCGCACAGGGTAAAGAGCGAATTACCGCCACAAAAAAATTTCCTATCCGGCAGGCACCGATTACACAAAAGCCAAATAAATTACCCGTACCCGGAAACTTTCACCTTCCCCTTTTCCCCTTTTCCCCTTTCCTTTTTCCTTTTTAACCTTTCACTTTTCACCTCGGCAAGCGGTTTTCAAACCTGCCGCCGCCCCCATACCCCGAATAATAAAAAGGGATACCTCACGGCATCCCTTTTCCAATCAACCAATTTTTATTATCATTATACCAGGACCCCTTCCGTGTCGAGCACGTCACGGATCTCAGGATACCGTTTGAATACCGTCCGTGCGTAGGAGCAGACCGGAACAATTTTCAGTGAGTTTTCCCGGGCGTAATGGACCGCGGCCATTACCAGCGCGAGCGCCAGCCCGCTTCCGCGGTGGGCGAAATCCACACCTACATGGGTGATGGTAAGTTTCCCCGGGGAGAGGTAGTAGCTGGCCTCACCCACTTCGCGGCCGTTTTCGATTGCCGTAAAATATTTCGATTCGACGTCGTCCCTGTTTTCTATCTTTGCCATAACCTGTTCGGTTTAATTAAATTTAGTAAAAAGTACCGTAATTTGCAAATGAGTATACCGTATCCGGTGTAAAAAAATTTCCGGCGCAAAGACGGGATTATTTACCCGGGGGGTTGTCCGGCAGCCCGTCCCGGAATCGCATCGAGGCGTGCGTACCGTCGCACAGGGGCTTATTCGAAGACTGGCCGCAGCGGCACAGTACCACCCGGTTGCGTATCTCGTACGTGAATCCGTCCGGGCGCTTGACCGGTATGCCGCCTTTCACCCAGATACCCCCCGAAAGGGCCATGGGACGGTCTTCGATAAGGGCCATCGACGGTTCGTAACGGGGTTCGAAGGGCTGTTTGGTGGAGTTGTCCCACGCGCTGAGACGGCCGTTGGGGCACATGTTCGCTTCGTGGAGCATATAATCCCTTTTCTGCGGGTCGTCTGTCTGTCCCACAAGGTTCCAGACCCGCCCTTTAGCGTCGCAGAAGCGGGCGAAGACGCAGTACTCCTGATTGTCCGATAACGACAGCACCGGCCCGGGAAACAATTCTGCACCGCTCAGCAGGGGTTCCTCGCTGGCCGTACACCGCGGGTCCCACTGCGCGGTGATATGCGAACCGTCGCAGTAGGGCTTGTCCTGCGAGGCGCCGCAGCGACAGAGGGCCACCGGCTCGGCGTCCATATCGTAGGACTCGCCCGCCTCGAAAGTCCAACTGAACCCCTCCTCGTCCTTGGTGATAAACTGCTGGTCCATAGGCGGATTCCCGTAGACCATATACGGACCGTCCTCGGTGACGGTAACGCTGTATTTTTCGTCCGCCTGATGCGATCCGGGCTGTACTTTTACGCTCATATCGTGTCTTTTTTTACATTCGTACAGCATTGAAAAGCAAGAATTATACCCGTCGGGAACACGCCGTTGCCCTATTTTTTCGTTATATTGCAGACAGCAAGTGAAACATACCTTAAAAACGAAAAAATGAAGACCGTTTACTTTATACTGATATCTATAATGGCATCTTTTTTCGCCGTACAGTCGGCCCGTGCCCAGGACGGCCCGGCACCGGGCGGTGAGGGCGGCGAGGGCGGCGAGGAACCATACACCCTTGTGATACAAGTTCTTAACAAGAAGGGGAAACCGTTCCGGTCTTCGCCCGTCTCAATCAATGTGGCCGGGGAAGCGGAGTTTTACCATGCGTCCGAAACGGGACGTGTGGTGATACCGCAGGTCTTCGCCTACGACGTGCTGAACGTTTTCGCCGGGTCGGAGTTGTATAACGTGAACGTGGGCGGGTTCGATTCGCTTAGCATAGTGTTTATGAACCCCCGCAAGCTAAAAGGGGTGTACAACGGCGACAGGATGATCGACACCGGATTCGGTCAGGTCAGCGCGTCCAACAACACCCAGCCTTACAGCACGGCCGATGTGCAGACCGCAGGGAATTACACTACCCTGCTCGACTACCTCAAAGGACGCATCGCCGGGGTTGAAGTGACGGGCGGCACGATACGGGTGCGTGGTATAAATTCCATAAACGCGAGCACCGAACCGCTGATGGTGGTCGACGGCGTGGCAATGGATGTCCGCACGGCCAATGCTCTGGTGGTGCCGCGCGACATAGAGTCCATCACGGTGGATAAGACCGGCTCGATGTACGGCGTGCGCGGGGGGAACGGAGTGATAATTATAAAGACCAAGACCTCCTCAAATTAACCTCCGCAGTCCCGTATCGCCGCAGCATGACGGGTTCCGGGCTGTCATCCTCACTGTTCCGGCGAACGAAATCCACGAAAAAAGGGAGACCCGGTAACCCTCCGGGAACACCCTCCGGTACCGCTCCGGCCAGCAGCGCGGATACAATACCGGTGCCGCGGAATACCTGAATATCCATGGTACCGCCGAGTTAGCATTATATAAGG
>JAJQCA010000059.1 GCA_021202985.1 Alistipes sp. | reverse complement strand
ATAGCGCCCCCGCGGCAGCGTTCTGGGATCACGCAGTAATCCCATCTGCCAACCAAGAGGTATTGCCTTCGGCTTCTTGATTCAAATCTTTGAATGCACCCCCGCGGCCAGCGGTCTGGGAGCACGCAGTAATCCCATCTGCCAACCAAGAGGTATTGCCTTCGGCTTTTTGATTCAAATCTTTGATAGCGCCCCCGCGGCAGCGTTCTGGGATCACGCAGTAATCCCATCTGCCAACCAGGAGGTATTGCCTTCGGCTTTTTGATTCAAATCTTTGATAGAACCCCCGCGGCCAGCGGTATGGGATACGCAGTAATCCCATCATCAGCTCAAGAAAAAAATAAATAGTGTACGCATCTTAAAGACCGTCGGAATTCGTTTCAGACGGTTTTTTATTTGCGGTCATTTACATTCATTACCTTTACGGCCCGTAAGACTTCATAATGGAAAACCGTATTTCCATTCGCTTTCGAATTGTCGGAGAATCGGTGGAATCTAAATCCTAATTGTAAATGAACTGGCTGGAAAAAAATATGCGAACCATCGGGGATTGGGCCGCGGTTACGTTCCCGGAGCAAACGGCGGTAGGAAAACTCTGCCACCTGAGGGAAGAAATAAATGAGCTTATCGAGGCTATCGCAGATGGGGAGCGAGGTAATATCGCGGCCGAATATGCGGATTGCCAGATATTGCTGCTCGATGTGGCCCGGACGTTGGGTATGGGCCCGGCCGATGTCGATGCGGCTATCACGGGTAAAATGGAAGTAAACATAAAACGTAAATGGTCGGAACCGGATGAAAACGGGGTCTGCCGTCATCTGGAATAAACCCGTCATGCGGGAACTCCGGTACCATTCGCCGTGACCATCGCCATAATGTAGGCCGCCCAAGTCCCTGACTTCGGGGATTCGCGGCTTAATCTCTTGTAAATCCTTGCTTCCTTATTCCTCCACGGCCGCGTCGGTGTTCAGGAGCACTGTATAGTCGCTATTACCCGGCATGTTCAGAATAAGGCACGAGTCGGGCAGCAGGCCGATTCGCAGGTGGTGGAACGGGTCGTGTTCTCCGTCGCCGTCGATTTGACGGGCGGAGGTTGCATGGATAACGTTGCCGTCGAAGAAATAGTTATACACCGCTTCGGTCCCCGTGTCGTAGGATTGGTTGGAGCGCCAGTAAAGAAGCTGCCGGTCGTCGATGAAGGTCACGCCCTCGTTGATTACTATCGGCAATGCCGAACCCATACTGTACGTATCCTGCCATGTACGGCCTTCCAACAGTGAAGGGGATAAGTCTAAAAAGGCCTCCTCGTCGAAATGTCGGCCGACCGACTTTTTACTGACATCGGAGTTTACCGCCACGGTCCTGCGTTCGAGACCTTCCCGCGTTTGGGCGTAGGCTTCCCGGGGAGAAAACGCCCGGTGGATGGTGTGGACCACGTAAACGTATGAGTTGTAGTATTGCTGAGATACCGTTCCCGATGCGGTGATGGTGCCTATCTGTGTGGATTTACGAAGAGTGAACTCAAAATCGTCGACCTTGTAATTTATATGGGTGCCGTAGCCCATGTCGAACTCTTCATATGGTATTTCATTGTGGCGCAGGTAGTTCATCAGGGCGATATATGTACCGTCGTCCAGGAAGTCCATCCTTATCCATGCCACTCCCTCCCGGCCGCCCTGTATGGTAATTGTACTGCCCGAGGGTATGTCGGACGTGACTCCGAAAAGGCCAAGTATAAAGGCGTCCCGGCCCGGTGTGGCGGTGGTACGGGTATATTGGTTGGCTCTTTTGCGGTATTTGAATCCTTCCCGTTTGAGTTGCTCCGGGGTTTTGTAAAGATATTCCGAAAGCAGGAAATCGGTCTGTGCGTGCCCGGCAATGCAAAATGAGGCCAATAGGACGGTTAAAATCGCTTTTTTCATGTCAATGTCGGTTTATAGGGATATATTTATTCTAAGCCAGTACGGCAAAACGTCTTTTTTTTAGTCGAATTGCTTATGCAAGTATAACTAAATTACCGTGTTGTCAATGTAACTATATAGTTAAATTTTCGCACTGAAAATTTTTACCGGCCCAGTCCGTTAATATAGGATGGGGTGCGGCGGTTTGGATGTAAAACACTAAATTTGCACCGTTGTTTTTGCCCCTCCGCGCCGGGCGCAAGTCTCCGTGCGGAGCATGATAACCCTTCCCGACTGGCCGTCCGCGACGGAAAATACGGAAATTTACTGACTCCATACTTATGATACTGTTTTTCGCAAAAAGTGGAATTGTTTACGCGGTGGACGCACCGTGCGGTTTGGACGCCGTCCATCACGGCAGGTTGCAATGGCTATTTTCCGGAGCTTCGCGTATCGATAACGAGCGCGTGGAGGGCCGTTTCGTGGGTCCGCGCCGCGAGATGATAACCCCGTGGAGCACCAACGCGGTGGAGATAGCCCGTAACCTGGGCGTTGAGGGAATAGTGCGTATCGAGGAGTTCAGAGAAGACGGCCCCGAAACGGCCTTCGACCCTATGCTCAATCGCCGCTACGACGGCCTCGGGCAGGATCTGTTCACCATAGATAAACAGCCCGACCCGGTAGTCTATATCGACGATATAACCTCCTATAATGAGCAGGAGGGTCTGGCACTTAGCGCGGACGAGATAGCTTATCTGGAAGAGGTGGCGGTAAAAATGGGCCGGAGCCTGACCGACAGCGAGGTATTCGGTTTTTCGCAGGTCAATTCGGAGCACTGCCGCCACAAGATATTCAACGGCCGGTTCGTGATAGACGGAAAGGAGAAGCCCGATACACTGTTCGGGCTGATAAAAAAGACCACCAAGGAGAACCCGAACAGGGTCACTTCGGCTTATAAGGATAACTGCGCTTTCCTTGCCGGGCCGCGTGCGGTGCAGTTCGCCCCGGCGCGGCACGATAAGCCCGAATATTTTCTGCCTAAAGAGTTCGAAAGCGTCATATCGATAAAGGCCGAGACGCATAATTTCCCCACCACAGTCGAACCGTTCAACGGAGCGGCTACCGGGTCGGGCGGCGAGATACGCGACCGTATCGCCGGAGGGAAGGGTGCGTTCCCTATAGCCGGGACCGCCGTTTATATGACCTCCTATCCCCGCACGGAGAAAGGGCGCGAGTGGGAAGAGCGGTTCCCGGAGCGTAAATGGCTCTACCAGACACCGGAACAGATACTTATAAAGGCGTCGAACGGTGCGTCCGATTTCGGTAACAAGTTCGGCCAGCCTCTGATTTGCGGCTCCCTGCTCACGTTCGAGCATGAGGAGAACGGCGCCAAATATGGCTACGACAAGGTTATCATGCAGGCGGGGGGCATCGGTTACGGCCGCGCCCAGGACAGCCTGAAGGACGAGCCGAAAGCGGGCGACCGGGTCGTACTGCTGGGCGGGGACAACTACCGCATCGGCATGGGCGGCGGCGCGGTGTCGAGCGTGGCTACGGGCGAGTATGCCAACGAAATAGAGCTGAACGCCGTACAGCGCTCCAACCCCGAGATGCAGAAGCGGGTCTATAACGCTATCCGCGCCCTGAGCGAGGAGGACCGCAACCCGGTGGTCTCGATACACGACCACGGCGCAGGCGGCCACCTGAACTGCCTGAGCGAACTGGTCGAGGCTACCGGGGGCCATATAGAGGTGGACAAACTTCCCGTGGGCGACCCCACGCTGAGCGCCCGCGAGATAGTCGGCAACGAGTCGCAGGAGCGGATGGGCCTCGTGATGGCGGCCGAAGATATCCCGCACCTGGAAAAAATAGCCGGGCGCGAGAGGGCCCCGATGTATGTCATAGGGGAGACCACGGGCGATATGAAGTTCACCTTCGAGCATACGGACACGGGCGAGAAGCCTATCGACTGGCCGCTGGAATATATGTTCGGCAAGGCCCCGAGGACCGTGATGACCGACTCGACCCGCGAGGCGTCCTTCGCTGAGGTGGCTTACGACAAGGGCAAACTGGTACAATATATAGAGGAGGTGTTACAACTCGAAGCCGTGGCCTGCAAGGATTGGCTTACGAACAAGGTGGACCGCTCGGTGACGGGTCGCGTTGCGATGCAGCAGACCGCCGGGCAGGTACAGTTGCCGGTGAACGACTGCGCCGTGGTGGCGCTTGACTACGAGGGCCGCGGCGGCATCGCTACCGCGCTGGGGCACGCCCCGGTGGCGGCGCTTGCCGATGCGGCGGCCGGTTCGCGGCTCGCCATCGCCGAATCGCTTACGAACATCGTGTTCGCTCCGCTGGCGCATGGCCTTAAAGGGGTGTCGCTCAGCGCTAACTGGATGTGGCCGTGCCGCAACGAGGGAGAGGATGCGAGGTTGTACGAGGCCGTGGAGGCGGCGAGCGATTTCGCTATCGGGCTAGGCATAAACATACCTACGGGCAAGGACTCGCTTTCGATGACACAGAAGTACCCGGACGGGGATAAGGTCCTCTCGCCCGGCACCGTGATAATAACCTCCGCCGCCGAGGTGTCGGATATCGCCGCATGTGTCACCCCCGCGCTTAAAGATAAGCGAAGCCAGATAATTTACGTCGATTTCAGCCGCTCGGGCTTTGGCCTTGCCGGGAGCAGTTTCGCCCAGGTGTGCGGGTATGTGGGGCGCCGGACGCCCGATGTGGCCGACGCGGCCTATTTTGCCGCGGCTTTCGCCGCGGTGCAACAGTTGATTGCGGACGGTAAGGTACTGGCCGGGCACGACGTGTCGGCCGGAGGTCTCGTGACCGCCCTGCTGGAGATGTGTTTTACCGACAACTGTTCGGGGATGGATCTGCGCCTTGACGGGGTAGGGGGCGGGGATATCGTCCACGCCCTGTTCAGCGAACGCCCGGCTGTCGTGCTTCAGGTGGCGTACGGAGATGAAGTGTGCAAGGCTTTGGGTGCCGCCGGAGTGGACGCCTGCGTGATAGGCGAAGTGAACCGGGACCGCCGTTTTGCGATGGAGTATGGCGGGGTTAGCTGCGACCTGCTGGTCGACCACCTGCGCGATGTGTGGTACCGCAGTTCGTATCTGCTGGACCGCCGCCAGAGCGGCGAGAGGCTGGCCCTGGAACGGTATAACAACTATAAGAACACCCCGCTCGAATACGTTTTCCCGGAGGGATTCACGGGCCGGCTCGCCCAATACGGGCTGGAACCGTCGCGACGCACGCCCACCGGGGTGAAGGCCGCCATAATCCGTGAGAAGGGGTGCCAGTGTGACCGCGAAACGGCGTGGGCCATGTACCTGGCAGGGATGGACGTTAAGGATGTCCATATGACGGACCTCGTGAGCGGACGCGAAACTCTGGAGGACGTGAACTTTATCGCCTTCGTGGGCGGGTTCTCCAATTCCGACGTGCTCGGCTCGGCCAAAGGGTGGGCAGGGGCGTTCCTCTGCAATGAGAAGGCAAAACAGGCGCTCGACAACTTCTACGCCCGTCCCGACACCATGTCCATAGGTATCTGCAACGGATGCCAGCTTATGGTGGAACTCGGGGTTATCACTCCCGGGGACGAGCAGAAACCCCGTATGGACCATAACGGGAGCCATAAGTTCGAATCGGGTTTCGTGGGCGTCGAGGTGCGCCGGTCCCCGTCCATAATGCTCCGCTCGCTCGAAGGCTCGCGCCTGGGCATCTGGGTGGCGCACGGGGAGGGTAAATTCAACCTGCCCTACGACGAATCGCACTACAATATCGCCCTCAAATGGTTGTACGACCTTTACCCGGCCAACCCGAACGGCAGCGACTACAATACCGCCGGGATAACCAGCGCCGACGGCCGCCACCTGGCCATGATGCCCCACCTGGAGCGCGCCCTGCGCCCGTGGAACTGGGCGTATTATCCCGGGGAGCGCACCGGGGATGAGGTATCCCCCTGGATAGAGGCGTTCGTGAACGCCACCCGGTGGATAGCGGAAAAGGTTGGGTAAACTTCACCAGCAGTGCGTGATTCTAAGGTAAGCCGTTCGTCTTTCGGGCCGATTGGTTTTATCTTTGTATGGCTAATCGTCCGGTACGGCGAAGCAGGTACCGGGTATCTTTATAACTTACAGCGATGGACAACAGGCCGATAGGTATATTCGACTCCGGGATGGGAGGGCTTTCCGTTTGGCGGGAAGTCCGCAGGCTATTGCCCGGCGAGTCGGTGGTCTATTTCGGCGACGGCAAAAATTGTCCGTACGGTACCAAATCGCACGAACAGATTAGGGAGTATACATTCGGGGCGGTCCGGGAGTTGATGGACCGCGGGGCGAAAATTATAATCCTGGGCTGTAACACGGCCACCGCTGCGGCCGTTGCGGACCTGCGGGAGCGGTATCCGGGTTTTCCGTTCGTGGGCATGGAGCCGGCGCTGAAACCGGCCGTGGAAATGTCCCGGAGCGGGAAAGTGGCTGTAATAGCCACTATTGCATACCTGGCCAGCGAGGGATACGCCCGGTTGGTGGAGAAATACGGCGGTGGGGCCGAGGTGCTCTCGGCGCCGGGTAAAGGCTTTGCGGTGCTCGTCGAAGAAGAGAAAGAAGGCACTCCGGAGGCGCTTGCCGCCATATCTAAAGTAATCGAACCAATGATAAGCCGCGGTGCCGATACCCTGGTGCTGGGCTGTACGCATTACCCGTTTCTTGCAGGCGATATCCGGCGGGTAATCGGCGACCGTGACGTGACGGTGATAAATCCGGCGCCTGCGGTGGCCCGGCGGGTGGCGCAACTGCTCGGGCAGGGGAATGCGTCGGCCGGTGAGGGGCACCGGCCCGTTTTTGAATTCCTGTCGTGGGCCGGGCCGGAATATAACGACCGTCTCCGGGCCACGGCACAAAGGTCGCTCGAAATGGATATTTAAATCTTAGCCTGCGGTTCTAATAAAAATTTCATTCTTAGTGGTCACTGCAATAAAAGGAATATCCTTCACTTTAGTTCAGGATGACATTTATAGATTATTCATGGTCAGAGGACAATCGTTCTTTTGGGAAATGTCAGTCCGAGCGGTTACTGCAATAGAAGGAAGATATTTCACTTGCGTTCAGGATGACATTTATGATTATTCCTGGTCAGATGATGTCATTCTGAGCGGTAGCGAAGAATCTGTCCTTATAATAAAAAGAAGATCCATCACTTTCGTTCAGGATGATAGTTTTACATATTCTACACCACTTGTCTTTTATCACAAATTGATAATCCCACTCTCACGTTTTCCACAATCATTTTACCACCCCATATCTCAGGAATAATTTCGACGCTCTGCGTTCCTCTTTCACCGTTAATAACAAAAAATCGCTAATTTTGTCAATTCCGCCGATGACGACCGCGAGTACGGACCGGAGAAGATTTCCCCGGTTCACCGAGAGTGGCGGAAGTGTCACCGTTGGTGTGGCGACCTCAAAATTATAAGTGTATGGCATCTGCAAAGAAGGCGGCGAAAACCCCTTCGGGCGACAAAGATACAAAGAGAGGGCTGACCGATACCCAGAGGTGGGTACTCGGCGCTTTCGTATTTACTTTCGGGCTGTTCCTTCTCGCGGCAGTCATTTCGTACTATTTCTGCTGGTCGTACGACCAGAATTTCGTCCGGTGGGGAGATATCCGGCGTGTCGACGCGGGGGCGGTGACTAACCATACAGGCAAGACCGGGGCCGTGCTGGCGCACTATATAGTGGGCGAGTGGTTCGGAGTGTTCGGAATTATTATCCCCGTGGTGCTGATGATATTCGGCCTTAGGATAATAAATTACCGTCCTGCCATGCTGCGCAGGTCGGTGCGTATATCACTGCTTATAATGATTGCCGGTTCGCTGACCCTCGGGTTTCTACTGGGTACCCGGTGGGCCGTATTCGGCACAGGGCTGGGTGGGGCGCACGGTATTGTGGTGAGCCGCTGGCTGGTGTCGTTTCTCGGAACGGTGGGAACGGGGTTGCTTCTGCTGCTTTTTTGGGTGCTTACTGGCGTCTACATAAACAGCCGGCGTACCATTTCGGCGGTAAACCGCGTCGGCAAGGGAATTTACGAAGGCAGCGTCAAGATGGGCGGCGCGGTGGTGGGCCATGCCGCGGAGTTGGTTACAGGCCGTGCGGACGATATCCTCGGCGGCCTGGACGATACGGAACAAGAGACGGATATCGGGCCGGAAGAGGAAGAAGATGAAGAGTCGACCGGACCTGTCCCGGTTTTGCAGACGGAGAATGAGAGGTTTGAGGACTTATCCGTTTCGGCAACGGACCGGACCGGACTTGCGGCGACGGATAATCTCGCGCCGGGAGGGATCGAAATAGTGGGCGGTATGGCCGTCCCGGACCGGGAGCCTGAGCCGGACGTGTTCGAAATTACGGACAGCCGGTACGCCGACGAGGAAGTCATCGAGCCGCGGGCCGCGGACCTCGGCTCGATGCCGGACGTGGTGGTGCTCGGCGGAGCTGCGACCCCACAGGATACCCAGCCGGGCGCTGGCGGTGAGATAACCATGGTAGACAACCGCTATGCGGGCGGCGTGGGGGAATATTCCGGCGAATACCCGGCAGGAGACGGGCGAGGTGCCGGTGGCGGCTTCGCCGTACCGGGTCCTGAGGTCTTCACGCTCGACGGCCCTGAAATATATACCATCGGGGACCCTTCCTCCGACGGCGGTAATACCGATACAGGGGGCGGCTTCGAGGTGATAGATTTAGTTGCCGGGGATGCAGAGCAAACGCCGGTGGATACCGGGTCCCGGCACAATGGCGGTGGAATATGGCAGGCAGGCGGCGGGAACAACGATACCGGCGGGGAATTGCAGGTGAGCGGCGGCAGGGAATATTCGGTCGGGGGAGCGTTGTCGGTCGGAGGTGTGGTGGAGTCGGTTTCGGCCGGGAGCGGCGTAACGCCGGACGACAGGCTGGAGGTGGTCGTTGCAGGTCACAGCGACGCACAACTCGACGAGGACGATATCGAGGACCGGTTGTACGACCCGACCCTGGAACTGTCCAAATACCAGAAACCACCGGTGGAGCTTCTCGAGGACCACTCTGTCGATGTGCAGGTTACCGAGGAGGAGATATACGAAAACAAGAACAATATAGTCCGCACACTGGAGAATTTCGGCATAAAGATAGACAAGATAAAGGCTACTATAGGCCCTACGGTCACCCTCTACGAGATAGTCCCCGCGGCAGGGGTGAAGATATCGAAAATAAAGAACCTCGAGGACGATATCGCACTGAGCCTGAAGGCGCTCGGTATACGTATTATCGCCCCGATGCCGGGGAAGGGTACAATAGGTATCGAGGTGCCCAACAAGGATAAGGAGATTGTCTCGATGTATTCCGTGGTGCGGACCATGAAATTCCAGGAGTGCGGTTACGAACTTCCCGTGGTGCTGGGCAAGACCATTTCCAACGAGACTTTCGTAATCGACCTGGCGAAGATGCCGCACCTGCTTGTCGCCGGTGCGACCGGTCAGGGAAAGAGCGTCGGCCTGAACGCGATAATCACTTCCCTGCTTTACAGGAAGCACCCGGCCGAACTCAAATTCGTGCTGGTCGACCCTAAGCGCGTGGAGTTGTCGCTCTACGGAAAGCTGGAGAGGCACTTCCTCGCGAAGATGGAGAGCGAGGACGACGCGATTCTGACCGACACGCAGAAGGTGGTTTACACCCTTAACGCACTATGTACCGAAATGTCGGACCGTTACGAACTGCTCCGGCAGGCCGAAGTTAAGAAACTGTCCGAATACAACGATAAATTCCTCAAACGAAGGCTTAATCCCCGTAAGGGCCACCGGTTCATGCCCTACATTGTGGTGGTCATAGACGAGTTCGCCGATATGATTATGACCGCGGGGCGCGAGGTGGAGGCCCCGATTACGAGGCTCGCACAGTTGGCCCGCGCTGTGGGCATACATCTGGTGATTGCCACCCAAAGGCCCGACGTGAAGGTTATCACAGGGCTCATTAAGGCAAACTTCCCTGCGCGTATCGCATTCAGGGTGATGTCGATGGTCGATTCTCGGACCATAATAGACCAGCCGGGGGCCAACCAGCTTATAGGGCGCGGGGACATGCTTATGTCGCTCAACGGAGAGTTGACCCGTGTGCAGTGTGCGTTTATCGACACACCAGAAATAGAACGTATTACCGAGTTCGTCAGCAACCAGAAGGGCTATGCCGGGCCGTACCCGTTGCCGGATTACCAGCCGGACGGCGATGCCGCGGCCACAAAAACGGCCGACCTCGGGCAGGTGGACTCCATGTTCGAGGAGGTGGCACGTTTTGTGGTGCAGAACCAGCAGGGTTCCACCTCATCCATCCAGCGCCGGTTCTCTATCGGTTACAACCGTGCCGGACGGATTATGGATCAGTTGGAGGCAGCCGGAATAGTGGGCCGTGCCGAGGGCAGCAAGCCCCGCGAGGTGCTTATTACCGACGTGGCCTCGATGGAATACATCCTCGGGAAGATAGACGCCGAAGGGCTTTAATATATTTTAGCGTTGAGACGGTGGTAGTCCGCGTTCAGAGCGGGTATAGCCTGGGTGGGTTGGAATCTTAGCCGGATTGAAACCGGAACCGGCACGGCAATAGATGCGGCCGGTTATCCGTTAATTATTAAAACCGATATGAAAAAAACACTCTCTATATTACTGCTGTCCATATTCACTGTGGTCGTTCCGGCGACGGCTCAGGGCGACGCGGGCCGGCAGCTCCGGGCGATGGCCGCGGCGGTGAAGGCGCTGGGGGACTATTCGGTGTCGTTCAAACTGACGGCCGAAGGGAACACCCTCGTGGGCGAATATACGGTCAGCCGTGACAGGTATTCCCTCAACGTCGGAGATACGGAGGTCTACTCCGACGGCCGCACACGATACGAAATCAACCATTCGGACGACGAAATCCTTGTCGATACCCTCGATCCCGAAGCCCGCGATATCCTCTCGAACCCCACCCGGGCGTTCGACTTCGCCGACGACGAGTTCACCTCCACCTACGGCGGCACGAGCTCCGTATCGGGAAAGACATACCATGTGGTGCACCTGGTGCCGAGAGACCGCGATTCTTCGATAAGAAACGTGGAACTTCTTATCGACCGGACAACGAACCTGCCCTATTCGATAAGCTACGCGGCAGACGGACTGAGCGGCTATGTGGTGGTTGAACTGCTCCGTATAGGAGCTGCGGGGGCTGTGCCCGATTCTCTCTTTTCACCCGACCTGTCCCTGTTCCGTGGCTACGAGGTGATTGATTTCAGGTAGGGCAGACGCTGTAGAATAAATGCCGCATCCCATCACGGGATGCGGTTTTTTTACGGCCCTTCCCGTTGCCGGTTAAAAAGTTACCGGTGGTGGCTCACCGGCCTGCCGCAAGGCCAGGGATTCTTAATTTATGGGTTTAAAGTTTTTGCTGTTTGGTGAATTATGAGTAATTTAGCAGGGTTATAATTACACATAATTTATGGCAGAAGAAGGAATGATCGAAGACGGGCAGAAACAGCCCGGTGCCGATGGTGAAGTATCCGGCGGGGACGCCCCTGCGGCCGCGGCCGCACAGGCCGGAGGAAGCGCGGCGACCGGCGGGAACGACGGCACCGGAGACGGTACCGGGGAGTCCGGAGGCGGTAAGATAATCAAGATAAACATAGAGGAACAGATGAAATCGGCCTACATCGACTATTCGATGTCGGTCATCGTATCGCGCGCCCTTCCCGACGTGAGGGACGGGCTTAAGCCCGTGCACAGGAGGATACTGTACGATATGAGCAACGAGTTGAACCTCTATTCCGACAGGCCCCACCGTAAATCCGCGAGGATAGTAGGGGACGTACTCGGTAAGTTCCACCCGCACGGCGACAGCTCGGTTTACGACGCCATGGTCCGCATGGCGCAGGAGTGGAGCCTGAGGTACCCGCTCGTGGACGGTCAGGGTAACTTCGGTTCGGTGGACGGAGACAGTCCGGCGGCCATGCGTTACACCGAGGCGAGGATGCGTAAGCTGGCCGACGAGGTGATGGCCGATATCGAAAAGGACACGGTGGATTATACGCTGAACTTCGACGATACGATGCAGGAGCCTACGGTGCTCCCGACAAAGATACCGCTGCTGCTGGTCAACGGCACCTCGGGTATCGCTGTGGGGATGGCTACCAACATGGCACCGCACAACCTCAGCGAGGTGATTGACGCCTGCTGCGCCTATATCGACAATCCGGAGATAGAAGTATCGGAACTTATAAAGTACGTGAAGGCGCCCGACTTCCCGACCGGCGGCCTTATCTACGGTTACGAAGGGGTAAGGGAAGCGCTGGAGACCGGCCGCGGCCGCGTGGTAATGCGTGCGCGGACCGAAATAGAGCATACCCCCAGCGGACGGGAATGTATCGTGGTGACGGAGATACCGTACCAGGTCAACAAGGCCGATATGATTCGCCGTATCGCCGACATGATAAATGAGAAGAAGATAGAGGGTATATCCTATATCAACGACGAGAGCGACCGTAAGGGGATGCGCGTGGTTATAATTCTCAAGACGGACGCTGTCGCCAATGTGGTGCTCAACACCCTTTTCAAATACTCGGCGTTGCAGACCACCTTCGCGGTGAACAATATCGCACTGGTCAACGGCCGGCCGATGATGCTCAACCTGCGGGACCAGATAAAATACTTCGTGGAGCATCGCCACGAAGTAATAGTGCGCCGTACCAAGTTCGACCTTGCCAAGGCCGAGAAGGAGGCCCATATCCGCGAGGGTAAGCTGATAGCGCTCGACCACCTTGACGAGATTATAGCCCTTATCCGCGGTTCGGAAAACCAGGAGGCCGCAAAAACGGCGATGATGGAGCGGTTCGGGCTGACTGAAATCCAGGCCACGGCAATCCTCGAAATGAGGCTCTCCGCCCTGGCAAAAATGGCCCGCCAGAAGTTGCAGGACGAGTACGACGAGTTGTGCAGGCAGATCGCCCGCTATAAAGATATCCTTGCGAGCGTAGAGCTGCAAATGCAGGTCATCAAGGACGAACTTCTTGAGATGAAAGAGAAGTACGGCGACGAGCGCCGGACCGAGATAGTCTACAGTTCGGAAGAGTTCAACCCGGAAGATTTCTACGCCGATGACGAGATGGTAATAACCATTTCACACATGGGCTACATAAAACGCACGCCGCTCACCGAATACCGTGCCCAGCACCGCGGGGGCATCGGCGTTAAGGGAAGCGCCACGAGGGACGAGGACTTCATCGAGCATATCTACATGACCACCATGCACAACACGATGATGTTCTTCACCGAGAAGGGGCGCTGCTACTGGCTTAAGGTATACCAGATTCCGGAGGGGACACGCGCCTCGAAGGGCCGTGCGATACAGAACGTCATAAATATCGACCCGGACGACAGGGTGAGGGCTTACATCAACGTACGCCATCTCGACGATAAGGAGTACGTACTGAGCAACTACCTGATAATGTGCACCAAGCGCGGGATTATAAAAAAGACCACGCTGGAAGCTTACTCGCGTCCGCGCCAGAACGGGGTGAACGCTATCACCATCAGGGAGGGCGACCAGCTGATCGACGTTAAGATGACCAGCGGGATGGCCGAAATTATGATTGCCGCCCGTGAGGGCAAGGCTATCCGCTTCCCGGAAAACACGGTAAGGGCCATAGGCCGTACGGGGTCAGGGGTGCGCGGCATCAATATCGAGCCGTACGACGAGGTGGTAAGCCTGGTGTGTGTGGAGCCGGAGGACGGCAAGGATATCCTCGTGCTGAGCGAGAACGGGTACGGTAAACGCACAGACCTTGCCGACTACCGCATAACCAACCGCGGCGGCAAGGGGGTAAAGACTATCCAGATAACCGAGAAGACCGGTAAACTGATATCGATGCAGGCCGTCACGGACGACGACGACCTTATGATAATCAACCGCAGCGGCATCACGATACGCACGGCGGTAAGGGATATCAGGGTGGCCGGACGCGCCACGCAGGGTGTTAAAATTATCAACCTCCGGGGTGACGACAAGATAGCTTCGGTTGCCGTGGTACCGCATGCTGAGGAGGGAGAGGATAACGACCCCGGTACCGAGGCCCCCGTAACCGACGGCGTAGGGGCGGAAACATCGGCTACGAAAGAGGAAAACGCAAACCAAAATAACCAAAGCCCGGGGGGCGGAAAATTCGCCCGAAGGTGACAATTAACCTGCACAGTTTTTGTTTAATGCATTTAAACCCTTAAATTTACAACAATAACTGGCGTTTTATTAAAAACCTTATTAAGATGAAAAAATTCATTCTGGTATCCGTGCTTGTGGCTATGACGGCCGGAACGGTTATGTCGCAGGCTATCAAAGTCGACCCGGATGCGATCATGAGGAAGATAGAGAGGTCAAATGCGGACATAGAGAACCCGAAAAAGAACAACAAGTCAGCCACCTGGCTCGACAGGGGTAAAATCTTCCAGGAAGCGGCCACCGCGTCGTGGAACGGCCTTTACAGGGGTATCACCATAGAGGCGGTTCAGTTATTGTACGGCAATAAGGTGGAACCCACCGCGGAAGTTATAGGTGGTATCCAATACGAAGTTTACGACTACCCGAATTTCACAGGTTATTTCGACGACGGGCTGCTGTCGTTCTGGAAGCCGAAACTCACGGTAATCGAGGACGCCTACACGGAAGCCATGAAGTCATACGAGAAGGCTTACGAAGTGGACCCGAGGGCAGCCGCCAAAGTTAAGGCAGCCATCGACGTGCTGGCCAACGAGCATAAGAAGGAAGCCGAGAACGGTTTCGGCCTTCAGGATTACGGCCTCACCGCCGACCATTTCGCACGCGCCTATGAGGTGCAAATGCACCCGGCCGTGGGTGAGGTGGATACCAATTCGGTTTACAACGCCGGTATGTTCTACACCTTTTCGGGCGATTTCGAAAAGGGAGCCAAATATCTCGAACTGGCGGACCAGTACGATTACCATATGGACGGGGATGTTTACTACTTCCTGTACCATAGCTATTACGGGCAGGACCTTAGCGACAAAGCGAAGGACATCCTTACCAAAGGCATCTCTCTCTACCCGAGCAACACTAAGATTGTTGAGGGCCTTATAGGTATCTATTCGGTAACCGAGAGCGACCCGAAGGAAATAGTGGACATCGTTAAGAAATCCATCGACGCCGAGCCGGACAACCACCTGCTGTGGGGAGGTCTGGGCGGCATCTACCAGAAAATGGACGAGTTCGACGAAGCTATCGCGGCATACCAGAAGGCCGTTAGTCTTGCGCCCGACGATTTCTTTAACCAGTTCCGTCTTGCTTATGCCTACATCGAACTGAGCGACGAATACAATAAGAGGCTCAACGAAATGACCCCGTCGAGCAGCGACGAGTACAACAACGCTCTCGAGAAAGTTTACCTCGAATATGAGAAAGCTCTCGAACCGCTCGAAAGGGCACACGAAATCGACCCGTCGAACGAAGCTACCATTGAGCTGCTGAAAAACCTCACCTTCCGCCTTCGCGACAGGGACGACAGCATCATGCAGAAATACGAGAAATACAACGCATTGTTCCAGAGTCTTTAAAGGACCAGCTATGAGACCAGCGGGGCGGTCTTCCTTCGGGAAGGCCGCCCTTTTTTGTCAATGAAAAGGGCGGGTAAGGGTGGAGCGGTTTTGCAGCTTCCCGGTTTTGGGGCTTTGGGAGGATACCGTGCCGGTTGTAGATAATGTGCATCTCGTCGCGGGGCATCCGGTACGGTATACCTCTTTATACTTAATTTGTGTTTCGGGCAGCGGGACGGGCGGTTAAAGTCTGGTAAATATTTTGTACTCTTTTAGGGTATGGCTAACTTTGTCGGGGTAGGCTGAAAGTTTATGCGGCTTATCCGGCACCTGCCGGGTTTCGCGCCGGCTCCATGCCGGCAGCACTGGAACAGATGGCGATAAAATAAAAGGACGGCGCGTCCGTCTTAAAAGATATGGTACCACACGAAGAAGAAATACGGAGCGAAAGCGAACGGGTGATCGACGAAGTGACGTCGCAGGATTACAAGTACGGTTTCGTTACCGACATAGATACGGAGGTTATCCCGAAGGGGCTGAACGAGGATGTGGTGAGGCTTATCTCGCGCAAGAAGGGGGAGCCGTCGTGGCTCACCGAGCAGCGCCTGGAGGCATACCGTCACTGGCTCACGCTCGAGATGCCCGGGTGGGCGAACCTCGCTATCCCGGAAATAGATTACCAGGACATCATATATTACGCCGCCCCGCGGACCACTCCCAAATACGAAAGTATAGACGAGGTTGACCCCGAGTTGTTGCGTACTTTCAATAAACTGGGCATCCCGCTCGAAGAGCAGATGGCCATGGCCGGGGTTGCGGTGGATGCCGTGATGGATTCGGTTTCGGTTAAAACTACTTATAAGGAGACCCTTGCCGAGCTCGGGATTATATTTTGTTCGATGAGCGAGGCGGTGCAGGACCACCCCGAGTTGGTACGTAAATATCTCGGGAGCGTGGTGCCTTATACTGATAATTTCTTTGCCGCTCTCAACGCGGCGGTCTTTTCCGACGGGTCGTTCTGTTATATCCCGAAAGGAGTACGGTGCCCGATGGAGCTTAGCACATACTTTCGTATCAACGCCGCCGGCACGGGGCAGTTCGAAAGGACCCTGATAGTCGCGGAGGAAGGCTCGTACGTAAGCTATCTCGAAGGGTGTACGGCGCCGCAGCGGGACGAGAACCAGTTGCACGCCGCCGTTGTCGAGATAGTGGTGCTGAAGGATGCCGAGGTGAAATACTCCACGGTGCAGAACTGGTACCCGGGCGATAAGGAGGGCCGGGGCGGGATTTACAATTTCGTCACTAAAAGGGGGCTGTGCCGCGGTGAAAACTCGCGCCTGTCGTGGACGCAGGTGGAGACCGGTTCCGCGATTACATGGAAGTACCCGAGCTGTGTGCTTGCGGGCGACAACAGCGTGGGGGAGTTCTACTCGGTTGCCCTTACCAATAATTACCAGCAGGCGGATACGGGCACGAAGATGATACACCTCGGGCGGAACACCCGCAGCCGTATCGTCTCCAAAGGCATATCGGCCGGCCGCAGCCAGAACAGCTACCGCGGGCTTGTGAAGGTTGCCCGGAAGGCGGCCGGGGCGAGGAACTTCTCGCAGTGCGATTCGCTGCTTATAGGCGACCGGTGTGGTGCGCACACATTCCCGTACGTGGAATCGGACAACAGTTCGGCGGTTATCGAACACGAAGCGACCACTTCCAAAATAAGCGAGGACCAATTGCTCTACTGTAACCAGCGGGGTATCAGCACGGAGGACGCGGTGGGCCTTATCGTGAACGGTTATGCCAAGGAAGTGCTGAACAAACTGCCTATGGAGTTCGCCGTGGAGGCGCAGAAGCTGCTTTCCATCAGCCTGGAGGGAAGCGTAGGGTAGGGGCATACAGCTTCACCACAAGGCGTTTGCCCCGGAACGGGGTATTACCCGAAACGGCGGGCATGACCGCCTCAGGAACAGAAAATAAAACGAGACAAATATGTTACTGGAAGTTAAGGACCTGCAATGTATGATAGACGGCAAGCCTATCCTCAAAGGAATAGATTTGCAGGTCAGGGAAGGGGAGGTGCACGCCATCATGGGACCCAACGGGTCCGGCAAAAGTACCTTCGCGTCGGTGCTGGCCGGCAATCCGCGGTATGAGGTTACCGGCGGGTCGGTGCTTTATAACGGCGAAGACCTTCTGGCTATGGATATCGAGGAGCGCGCGCGGGCCGGGGTCTTCCTCGGGTTCCAGTATCCGGTCGAGATTCCCGGGGTGAGCATGGCCAATTTCATGAGGATGGCGGTAAACGAACGCAGGGCATATCTCGGCGAGGAACCGCTCACGGCAGGGGAGTTCCTGCGGCTTATGCGCGAGAAAGGCAAAGTGGTTGAGTTGGACAGCAAACTTACCGGCAGGTCGGTGAACGAAGGTTTTTCGGGCGGGGAGAAGAAAAAAAACGAGATTTTCCAGATGGCGATGCTCGAGCCGAGGCTCGCGGTGCTGGACGAAACCGATTCGGGCCTGGATATCGACGCCCTGCGCATTGTCGCTTCGGGAGTGAACCAGCTCCGCCGGCCTGACAACGCCACCATAGTGATAACCCATTACCAGCGCCTGCTGGATTATATCGTACCCGATTTCGTACACGTCCTGTACAAAGGCCGGATAATCCGTTCGGGCGACAAGACCCTCGCCATGAAACTCGAGGAGCAGGGCTACGACTGGTTAATCAACGGGGAGCAGTAATGGCCGGCACGGTGGAAAACAGGCTCGCGGAGCTTTACGTGGCCGAATTCGGCCGGATTACCGGCGGGTGGCCCGCTACGGTGAACAGCGCCCGAAGAGAGGCACTCGAGACCATCGCCCTGTCGGGCCTTCCCGGTAGCGGGGATGAAGACTACCGCCATTTCGACCTGCGGTCGTTTTTCGGGCGTGTTACGGCGCTGGCCACTCCCGCCGGAGCGGGAGAGGGCGACAAGGGGTTGGTGGAAACGGCGGATTACAATACCATTATCGTGGATAACGGTATCTGCCGGGAGGCGGAGCTTTCCGTAACACCCGGAGGAGCATTGTACGGCTCGCTTCGCACGGCGGCAGTGGAAATGCCCGGGACTGTCGGGGTATACCTGAGTTTACCCGAGGAGGGGAAGGCGGAAGCCGTTACGGCTCTTTGCAGCGCCTTCGCGGCCGACGGGGCTTATGTTTACATACCGGACGGCTATAACGACACGGTTCCTTTCCATATAGATATTCGGTACAGGGCTGCGGCACAGGGGGATGCCTGCTTTCCGCGTGTCCTGATAATGGTAGGTGACGGTGCGAAAGCCGAAATTATCGTCACGCACACGGACAATGGGCCAGGCGGTATAATCGCGGGCCAGTTGCTCGAAACCGTCGTCGGGGACGGTGCCCGGCTCGATATGACCATCGCCACTTCCATGCGGGAGGACAGCGTACTGGTTACGGAAAACCTTTCGGTGCAGGGTGCGGATTCCCGTACCGCCACTACGGCAGTCTGGCTAAAGGGCGGTGCCACGAGGGTCAATTATGTGACGGGGCTGGACGGCAGGGATGCCGAAACATCGCTGTACGGATTATATCTTGGTACCGGTGCGGAGTTGTGCGACGTAAATATGAAAGTAATGCACATGGTGCCGGATTGCCGCAGTTTCGAGGTGGTGAAGGGTGTGGTATCGGGATGCGCCACCGGTTCGTTTACCGGGATGGTTTACGTAGCTCCCGACGCCCAGAGGACCTCAGCGCTACAGCAGAGCCGCAACCTTCAACTAAGCGACTCTTCGCGCATCTTCACCGAGCCTCAGCTCGAGATATACGCCGACGACGTGAAGTGCAGTCACGGTGCCACGGTCGGACAGCTCAACGAGGAGGAGATATACTATATGCGCCAGCGCGGGATAGGCGAGCAGGAGGCACGCAAACTCCAGTTGCAGGGATTCGTAAACGACGTAATCTCACACTGCGCCACTCCGGCTGCCTGCGAGGCTATAACCCGGCTTGCCGGAGAACGGATTGCCGAGCTGTAACGGCAGGCGCGGCCAAAATATAAAAGAGAAGCCGAAATGTTCAACCCGGAATACATAAGGGGCGATTTCCCCATCCTTGCGCGCAGGGTCTACGACAAACCGCTCGTCTACCTCGACAACGCCGCGACCGCCCAGAAACCGGTGCAGGTAATGCAGGCGATGGACGAACTGATGCTCGAATCGAACGCGAACGTGCACCGGGGAATCCACCGACTGAGTATCGAGAGTACCGAAAAATACGAGGCGGCGAGGGAAGTGGTGCGCGATTTTATCGGTGCCCGGGAGACCGCAGAGGTTGTCTTCACCTCGGGTGCCACTGCCGCCATCAACACCGTGGCGTACAGCTTCGGCGAGGTGTTTATCGGCGAGGGCGACAATGTGGTTATTTCTGCCGTGGAGCACCATTCCAACATAGTGCCCTGGCAAATGGTGTGCGGCAGGCGTGGAGCGCAGGTGCGGGTCATACCGTGCGACGACAACGGGGATATCGATACGGGAGCGCTCTCGTTACTTCTCGACGACAGGACCCGTATCGTAGCTGTTACCGGTGCATCGAACGTGCTCGGGCTGAGGACCGACCTCCCGGCGATAATCTCCATGGCGCACTCCAGGGGAGTTCCCGTACTTGTGGACGGATGCCAGTCGGTGGTGCACGGCGGGGTCGATGTTACGGAGCTGGACTGCGATTTTTTCGCTTTCTCCGGCCACAAACTTTACGGACCGACCGGTATCGGTGTGCTTTACGGAAAACGGGAATGGCTCGAAAGGATGCCGCCGTTTATGGGCGGTGGGGACATGGTGGCACGGGTGAGTTTCGATGGTACCACCTTCGCGGAACTGCCTTTGAAATTCGAAGCCGGTACGGCGAATTACATAGGCGCCGTAGGGCTTGCCGAGGCTATCCGATACGTCAGGAAGCTCGACGCCGCAGAAGTGGAGCGGCATACTTCCTCGCTTTTGGAATGTGCCACGGCCGGCATCGGCCGCCTCGACGGCGTGCGGATTTACGGGTTGGGCGGGGATAAATGCCCGATTATCTCCTTTTCGGCCGACGGTGTGCATCCGTCCGATATAGGACTTATACTGGACAAAATGGGAATCGCCATACGTACGGGCACCCACTGCGCCGAACCGGTAATGGCCCGTTTCGGTCTGACGGGCATGTGCCGCGCATCGTTTGCAATGTACAATACCATCTCCGAGGCCGAAGCCCTGGTGAAAGGGGTCCGCAAGGCGCTGGCAATGCTCCGGTAGCGATATATCAAAGTTAATATTCTATCCTAATCAAAGTTTTTAATTTCTATTTAAGGAGCCGGCTATATGCCGGCTATTCTAATATCTTTATACTAATCCCTGACTGTTTTGAAAAAAACTATATTCTCGTTTTGAACGGTCGATATCCCCCTAACCCGAAAACCAGTTACATTCAGGCGGCCGTCCCGTACAGGCCGGCCGTTTTTACTGGCATAGTCACGCCCGGCTGTCCTGCGGATGCCGGACGGTTATTTGGTAAAGAGTCGGAACCTTCTTGCCTATTGAAGATGGTTTTTGTAATTTTGACCGATATCACTAACCATCGAGCCTATGCCGTTTATAGTGTTGGAGGGCCTGGACGGGGCCGGTAAGTCCACGCAACTGGACCTTTTGAAATCGCACCTCTCGCGGTGCGGCTTCGGGTACGAGTACCTGCATTTTCCCCGATTCGACGCGCCCGTTTACGGCGAACTTATCGCCCGGTTCCTGCGCGGCGAATCAGGCCCGGTGGACGCGGTGGACCCCTATCTCGTGGCGCTTATCTTCGCCGGCGACAGGGCGGATGCCGCACCGGCAATCCGCCGGTGGCTCGACGAGGGCAAATACGTCGTCACCGACCGGTACGTCTATTCCAATATAGCTTTCCAGTGCGCGAAACTTGACAGTGCAGCGTCCCGCGATGAACTCAAACGGTGGATTCTCGATCTGGAGTACGGCACAAATAACCTTCCCGTGCCGGACGTGTCGCTGTTTCTCGACGTGCCGTTCTCCTTTACCGAGAGCCGGCTAACCGGGCAGCGCGAGGGTGACGACCGGGCCTACCTCAAAGGGCGTACGGATATCCACGAGGATTCGCTGGAACTGCAAAAGCGCGTAAGGGAAATCTACCTCGGGTGCGCGGACGAAGGCCGCGGCCTCGGCGTGGTTGACTGTTCGGACGGCCGGGGGGCCATGGATACGCCCGCGAATAATTTCCTAAAAATAGTCGAAGCCATACGGTGTGCCGTCCCCGGGATGCCGGCTGTTAAACCGGTTTGCAAGTGAAATTCCCCGACCGGAAAGCTAAACTGTACTGGTACTGTGCAGCGGTTTGCAGGATTTTGCTTGCCGCGACCTTTATCTTTTCTGGCTTTGTAAAGGCCGTCGACCCGTGGGGTACGGGAATCAAGGTGGGCGAATACCTCGCCGCCTTCGAAATGGAATGGCTTTACGGGTGGCGGTTCGGTATATCCATCTGGATGAACGGGGCCGAGATGATGATGGGGATGATGCTTCTGTTTAAAATCCGGTTGCGGCTGGTGTCGGTATTCGCTTCGCTGGCAATGCTGTTCTTTACCCTGCTCACCCTTGCGCTGGCCATTTGGAATCCGGTGGAGGATTGCGGCTGTTTCGGCGAGGCCATCAAACTTACCAATTGGGAAACGTTCATAAAAAACCTTATACTGCTCCCCATGAGCCTGTTCGTGCTCTGGAGCGCGCGCAAGATGCCCATTATGCCAACATGGAAGGACGGCGGT
Organism: Alistipes sp.; assembly: GCA_021202985.1. Classification (GTDB taxonomy): domain Bacteria; phylum Bacteroidota; class Bacteroidia; order Bacteroidales; family Rikenellaceae; genus WRDF01. The sequence continues at coordinate 853 of JAJQCA010000059.1, read as the reverse complement.
TTTATGCTTCTGTTCGCCAGCGTGGCTTTCGGTATCGGCATCTACTCCTTCCGCCACCTGCCCCTCATCGACTTTCTTCCCTATAAGATCGGGACGAACCTTCCCGAGGCGATGAAACAGCCCTCGAAGAACGACGTCAAGACCCGCGTGATTTACCGCGACCTCCAGACAGGCAGGGAGCGGGAATTCGCCCTCGACGACACTACATGGTACGATGCATCGCGGTGGGAGTTTGTGGATACGAAAACCATATCCATCCGCAATTCGGTCCACCCTTCGGTACGTGATTTCGCGATTTTCGACAGCGGCCGGTTCGTTACGGACGAGGTGCTGTCGGACCCGGGCGTGGTCTATCTCATATGCGCATCGGACCTGGGCGATATCCGCAAACGGTGCCAGCGAAAACTGGCTGTGGCGGTTGACCAGGCTGCCGCGCGGGGATACCGGGTGATGTGCATAACGGCCGGCTCCCTGAATATCCACCCGGGTATCGTGCTGGGCGACCATTACGTGCAGTGCTACAATATGGACGCGACCACAATTAAGACCATGCTACGCGCGAAGGTTGGGGTGGTGGTCCTGAAAGGCGGTACCATTATCGACAAAGTAAATTGCCGCGACATGCTCGAGAGGGGTGAACTTCCGGATTACGATTCCTATTGATTCACTCCACCACCCGACGCCCGACCTTACAGGCCCCGCTGACCGGCCCGACCCGGCTTTCAGCCATCCCGTGCTCCCGGCCTTACCTCAGCCCCAAGTCCCCGGCCCCCGACCTCACGAACATCCCGGCCTTTCGGCCCCGTTGACCGGCCCGACCCGGCTTTCAGCATCCCGTCCTGCCGTCCTCCCG
>JAJQCA010000083.1 GCA_021202985.1 Alistipes sp. | reverse complement strand
TGATTACTATATTCTCTCAAATATATAATAATGCAAACTACGTGACTTTTTAGAATATCCCCCACGACCGTTTTTGCGGTAAATCAGTCAAATGTTTAGGGAAAAATGTGGAAATTTAACCATAACAGCGTATGCAGTTTCATTAGAGTGGATACCGGTTGAAAATATATGACCATCTTATTTATTCCTTATAATATCAACATTATCGCAAGAACTATCCAGATGGTCGAGGATTTTACTACCGGGGTAATGAACGGTTTGATGAAGTCACACCTACATACTACTATAGGTAGTTGGTGGTCATTGGGGATTTAGTCTCGTCCACGGATTACCATTTCACATTCTTGGTATGAGTCTTACAGTTTGTGGAGCTGTTTTCGGAGTTGCAGATATCTCAGCCACCCGATACAAAATATAACTATACCGACCGATATGCAAACCCATGCAAGTATTTTGAGCCGTGGCTTATGTGCGACCTGTAAGACCCCGGTTCCGACCGTGACCAGATACAACGAAGTACGTATATAGGAAAAGAGAGTCCGCTCGTTCGCTAACCTGGTACGTTCTATTGCAAGGTAATCCCTTGTTATAAGAGGTTCATTAAGTTCTTTTATTTCCTTATAGGGAGAGGTGTTATTTTGCATAGTAACCCGGATTTCGTTTTATTTTAATAACGAGATGACCCCACACGTTAACTTTCAAAAGAGGAACCATAATACAACCATTATGCCGTCGTCAACAAATTTTAAAGCAGTAAAATTCTGACAGGTCAGCATATTAATTCGTCTTCTATGAGTGAAGATTCCGTACAAAAAATACGGGAACCCTCCCGGGCGACAGGATATCCCACATTTCACAATTAAATCGACGCTGCGTTGCAAATACAGCCGATACAGACTTGTTCGAGCTATACCGACCTGTCGGCAAGGACAATGCCGCAATCGCGCTTCTTGGGATTTACTTTGACTAAAGGCCGCCGGCCGGACATGCTGTAGTACGGTTCACAGGCCATGCGATTATAACGGGCTATGGTTGACTAACCCATAATATCCGATCCGCGGACGTATATCGCTTTAATAGACCGGAATATTGGCTATATTTGTGAACAGACCCGTCGCAAACATTAACTTTAACTTACTTACTAATGAAAATCAGAGGATTATTTTTAGTAACCCTTAGCTTATTGTTTGCATCGGGATTAAGCAGCCAATCCTCCGGCTCCGGCCGCATTGCCCGGTGGATTGCACCGTCCGGCTGCGAGAACGAACCCAATACCTGGATTGCCTACAGGAAAACCGTGGAGCTGTCCGAACTCCCCGGCGGAGAAATATTTGCCGACATAGCCGCGGATAGTAAATACCGGTTGTGGATAAACGGCAGGCAGGTAGTATTCGAAGGCGGGCTGAAACGCGGCCCGAACCCCAGCGACACTTATTTCGACCGGGTCGACATAGCGCCATTTCTCAATCCGGGCAGTAACTCTATCGCCGTCCTTGTCTGGTATTTCGGCAAGGAGGGCTTTTCCCATAAATCCAGCGGCCACGCCGGCCTGCTGTTCGAATGCCCTGGCGCCGGTATTGCCAGCGACGGCACCTGGCAATGCACGGTCCTGCCCGAGTACGGCACCGCCGGGGAACCGCAGCCCAATTACCGCCTTCCTGAATCGAGCATTCTCTACGACGCCCGCAGAGCCCGGGACGGCTGGTGGCAGCCCGGTTACGATTTCACGGATATGGAGTTTGCGGCGGAAATAAGCGGTGCGGAGGACGGCCCGTGGGGTAATCTCGTCGAGCGCCCGATACCGCAATGGAAGGATTTCGGGCTGAATGACTACACCGACATCCAGACCGTGTACGGACCGGTATACGACACCGTTATCTGCACCCTGCCATACAACGCCCAGATTACGCCCTGTTTCGACATCGAGGCCGGCGAAGGCGACCATATCGTGATGGTAACTGACAATTATCTCTACTACAACGGCGGCGAGACCAACCTGCGCGGCGAATATATAGCACGGCAGGGCCGCCAGCGGTATGAAAACCCGGGATGGCTGAACGGCCATAAGGTCTACTACCTCTTCCCGAAGGGGGTAAAGGTCCACAACCTGAAATACCGCGAGACGGGATACGACACCGAGTTCGAAGGTTCGTTCAGGTGCTCAGACCCATTTTTCAACACCCTGTGGGAGAAATCGGTAAGGACACTTTATATTACCATGCGCGACACTTATATGGACTGTCCCGACCGGGAACGGGCGCAGTGGACCGGCGATGCCGTCAATGAGTCCGGCGAGGCTTTCTATGCACTTTCACGGTCGAGCGACGACCTGAGCCGGAAATGGCTCTACGAAACTATCGGAGGCTGGCAGAGGGAGGACGGCAGCATCTATTCCCCGACCCCGTCGGGTAACTATTTCTCGGAGCTTCCGGCCCAATCGCTCGCCACCGTCGGCTACTACGGGCTATGGACATACTACCTTTATAGCGGGGATATACGGCCGGTAGAGGATATTTACGACAACGTAAAGCGGTACCTTGCCCTCTGGGAAAAAGATGAACGGGGCCTTGTCAAAAACCGCGAGGCCGGATGGAACTGGGGCGACTGGGGCGACAACCGGGATATGCTCCTGCTGTACAACCTCTGGTACTTCCTTGCCGCGGAAGGCATGTACCACAGTGCGCAAGCCCTCGGCAGGGAAGATGACGCGGGGTACTACCGGTCGTATATGGACCGGTTTGAAGAGGCTTTCAACGCCTGCTTCTGGACAGGCAGCGAGTACCGCGACCCGGACTACACCGGTGCGACCGACGACCGTGTGCATGCGCTGGCCGTTATCGCCGGAGTTGCCGGGGAAGAAAAATACCCGGCGATACTCGAAATTTTCAAAACCCAGGAGCATGCCAGCCCCTATATGGAGAAGTATGTCTTCGAGGCTATGATGAGGATGGGTTACGCATCCGAAGCTATGGACCGGCATAAAAAACGGTTCGGAAAGATGGTGGAATTCCCGCTCACCACACTGTTCGAAGGGTGGGGGATCGGTCCCGAAGGGTTCGGCGGCGGCACGGTCAACCACGCATGGAGCGGCGGCGGCCTGACGGTTTTGTCGCAATACGTATGCGGTGTGGCCCCCACAAGCCCGGGATGGGAAACGATGCACGTCCTGCCGGTGCCGGGCTATCTTACGGACGCGGAGATATCGGTACCAACGGTCCGGGGTACGGTAGAGAGCAGTTTCACGGCAGACGGTGAGGTTTTCACCCTGAACGTGAGTATTCCGCAGGTCCGGAGTTGCGTCGTCGGGGTACCGGCCGACGGAGCCGGCAGCGTCTTCCTTAACGGCGAACTGGTGTGGACCGGCGGGGAATTCGTGGAGAACCGGACCGGAGCCGTACCCCGCGGGGATATAACCGGCCACGTGGCGGTAGAGGTCGGGCCGGGCAGTTATGAAATGACCAAAACAGTTGCGGGTACAATATAGTCCTTTCGAAGAAAGCCAGGGGGGCCGGGACCGAATCAGAATCCCGGCGCCCCTGACATATCCGGACCGGTTACCGTCGTGCGGTCAATTAACCCGTAAAAAAATACGGGGAGCCTCCCGGCCGCCCGTACCATAGTGTTTCAACCAAATTTTTACAAATTTCTACATGAAGATCACTTAATATATTCAATAAATCCCCGGGCGTCTACCCCTAGCGCCCATTCGGGGAACCCTTAAGGTCAATCTTACCCGTGCCGGTATTTGCGTTTCTAACCCGGACACCGGCCAGCCATACGGCCGATTTTACACGCTCCGCACCCGTACCTTCGAAACATAGGTAGTACTCCCCGCCCGGATACGGATATCCCCGTATCGGACAGGTTGGGACGGACCGACGGTAGTTCCGGCCGGGACCGGCACAATGCAATCGGACATTTTGGCCGCCCGTATCATTGCCGTTTCCTGAATAACCGTACAATCCCGGTCGGTTGCATACGAACCGAAACCGGTTTCCGAACAATATTTTATCGTCGTTCCGCATACAGCGCCCCTTTAAAAGGTTTTTTGTTTCGGGAACCGTCACTTAAGGAGTGACAGATATGGAAACAAAACCGAAGTGCTGACGCAAATGTAAAAATAAAATTCATTTATCCACCCATAATCCCTTATATTTTGTTTTCCTGCTTAGGTAACTAACCCCGCGGAAGGTTTGTAAAAGGCCTCTGATTTATCAAACTCTAACCCCTATAACCATGAATTCTTGTTTGTTCACCCTTATTCCCGTTTGCGGGATGTTTCATCCGACTAATTCCGGATAGGCTCTCAGGACAATTGAAAGACAATAGAATAGCGTCGTTTCGTACAGCCTGTAACGTCACTCCTTAAGTGACATACGAAGAGATTCCCCCTTGTTTTTTCAGGCGACCCGCACGGCTTTCGACAGCCTGACGCTGATTTCGTCCATCGCCGAACGTTCGAACGATGCGAGATAAATCGACGTCACGCGGGTATCGCGGTGACCCAATCCTTCGCTTATCAGGGTAACGGAGTAACCCATCCGTTTAGCGAGTGTGGCCCAGGTGTGGCGCGCCACGTGGGTGGAGAGTGTTTTGACGATTCCGGCTCTATGTGCCAGGTCTTTGAGGAGCTTGTTCTGCCGGTTAAGGGCCGATTCGTACGCGTTCGCGGGGAACATGGATTCGGGGTCCAGAATCGGGAAAACGTAAGGCGAACCCTTTACGGCCGATTTGAAGCGGTCCATTATCTTTTTCATCGGCCTTGTAACCTTCACCTCCATATAGAATCCGGTTTTACGCCGCTTATAGAGCATTGTCCCGCCTTTGACGTCCGCTTTTTTTAAGTGCGCCAGGTCGATAAAAGACATTCCCCGCGAGTGGTAGGCGAACAGGAAATAGAGTAACGCAGCTTTGAGGGATTCCTCTGATGCCGGCAGGGTCTTTTCGAGCGACGCAAGTGTGTTTATATCCTCCTGGTCGAGCGCCCGGCGCCGCGTCTGGTAAACTCCAGTGAAAACGTCCACGAACGGGTTTCCTCCCGTGGCCGGGATTATATTCGCCGCCACGGCACGGTTCCACACCGCCCTCAGGTTGCGCATATAGAAGGAGACCGTGTTCATCTGAAGGCCCAGGTCAAGCAAATACCTTTCATAATGGCGTAACCGCGGGGCGGTGATTTCGCACAGGAGTAAATCCCTGCCGCCGTTGAATTTGACGATGCTCCGGGCCGCCGAACCGTAGGCCCGCGCGGTGCGGTGCCGGCCCGCCTCTGCCAGTTCCCGCCCCAGCAGGGCGGTGTAACTGAGCACCGTATCGACAGTGCCGGCGGACCGGAACCGTTCTACGATATCGGTCACGGTATAGCCCCCATCACAGGCAAGCCCGTCGGCTATGTTTCGGAGCCGCTTCAGGTCCGCCTCCATACCGGCCTGTATAAGTTCCAGCCGTTCCTTCCGGGATGGTTCTACCCCGGGGGGTAGCACAACCCGGCCGGCCGCGGCGTCCCATTCTTCGGGAAGGACGGTATAGTCCCGTTTAAGGTCGCGATACCGGCGGCCGTGGATTATCCGCACGAAGAGCGTCCCGTACGGGGTGCCGCCGTTAGCCGGCGGCCTGTAATGAAATTTAAAAGTCGTCATAATCCTTTGTGTTTAAGATTCCTGTAAATATACCACTACACAAAAATTATGACCTTTTACATCATCCCGGCCCGACCTTAACAAAGAACGTCCCGCAAAACCGGGCACCATGCCCACCGGTATCGCCCGTGCAATACTGGAAAAAACTGTCCGCGAAATTGCGGGATTACCGCCGTTATTCCTCCGGATTTAAGCCTCGACCTTTGCCATGCCCGGGTACAGCCAGCCCCGGCCGGGCACGGCCGGAAGCGGTCGGGCCGAAAAAACAGGCCCGTCCTTCCGGGAAGAACGGGCCTGCCATAATATTTAGGGCCGCAGGGATTATAAACCCCGCAGGTGTTTTTCCCACTTCCATGCCGAGCGGAGTGTCTCGTCGAGGCTGCGTTCGGCCTTCCAGCCCAGCTCGGTATTAGCGAGCGTGGTATCGGCCCAAACCGCTTCCACGTCGCCCGCACGGCGGCCGACAATCTTGTAGGGCACCGCCACTCCGTTCACCTTCTCGAATGTTCGCACGAGCTCCAGCACCGATACCGGGCGGCCGGTACCGATATTGAATATTTCGTACTGCTCTTTCATGTCTCCGCCGACCATCCTCTCTACGGCCACCACATGCGCTTTGGCAAGGTCGACGACGTCGATATAATCCCTGAGCGCGGTACCGTCCCCGGTATTGTAATCGTCGCCGAATATACTCAGGCACTCGCGTACTCCTGCGGCCGTCTGGGTGATGAACGGTACAAGATTGTTCGGCACCCCTTTGGGTAATTCGCCGATAAGTGCCGACGGGTGGGCGCCTATCGGGTTGAAGTAGCGCAAGGCAATCCCGTTCAGACCCTCGTAAGCGGCCACGCTGTCGCGCAGTATATCCTCGCATATCTGCTTGGTGTTTCCGTAGGGTGAGGTAGCCGGCTTGCGCGGGGTAGTCTCGGTCGCGGGAAGGACGTCCGGCTGTCCGTAAACGGTCGCCGAGGAGGAGAAGACAATATTCGGCACCCCGTACTCCTTCATCAGCTCCAGCACCGTGACGAACGACCCGAGATTGTTCCCGTAATACAAAAGCGGCTGCTCCACCGATTCGCCCACAGCCTTACTCGCGGCAAAATGGATTACTCCGCAGAACTCGTGCGCCCTGAAAACTTCCTCGAGTGCGGCTCTGTCGTTACAGTCGGCCTGCACGAAGGGTATTTCGCGTCCGGTAATCTCCCGGACCCCCTCTATTGCCGACAACTCGGAGTTGGACAGGTTGTCCACCACCACCACGCCGAAGCCGGCATTGATAAGTTTTACAGCGGTATGGGTCCCAATATAGCCGGCCGCACCGGTAACAAGTACTTTTCCTTTTTCCATATTCCTCTTTGTTTCCCCCGGACCTGCCGGGACATTTCTTAATTCAGCCGCAAATTTACCTTAAGGTACGAAACTTATCCCGTACCGGGAAATCTTTTTACGACTTATATTTTGCCCATTTCAGCAGTTCGCCGAGCGAGGGTTTTTTACCGTGCATAAATATCCCCACCCGGTAGATTTTCCCGGCGAGCCACACCATTGCCAAAAATGTCGCGAACAGCAGGGCGACCGACAGCGCTATCTCCCACGCCGGCACACCGTACGGAAGCCGCGCCACCATCACCACGGGCGAAGTGAACGGTATCATACTGAACCAGAAGGCCAGCGAACTGTTCGGGTCCTTCATAACGCTAATCATCACGACGATAGCGAGCATCATGGGTATGGTAATCGGCAACTGCAACTGCTGGGCGTCGGCGGCATTGTCCACCGCGCTTCCCACCGCGGCGAACATGGCCGCATAAAGCAGGTAACCGCCGATAAAGAAGATCAGGAACCCGCCTATGGTAGTGAGCAGGAACGAGGAGTCCGTAACCGTCTCTATGGCCGAAAGCATAGCGGGGTCCATTCCCTGCATGGCTGCAATATCGGCCATGTTACCGTCGGCCAGCGCCTCCGGCACCGCGCCGGTAAGGCCGGGGAACAAGTGAAGGACAGCGGTCCCCACTGCGAAAAGGAACACCACCCATATTACGAACTGAGTCAGCGCAACGGCGGCGATTCCCAGTATCTTACCCATCATCAGTTCGAAAGGTTTGACGGACGACACTATAATCTCAAGCACCTTCGAACTCTTTTCCTCTATAACCCCCTGCATGACCATCATCCCGTAAAGGAACACGAACATGTAAATCAGGAACCCGAAAATATAGGCCAGTCCCATCGCCAGGCCGCTGGAACTCTGCTTCTCCTTGCCCGATTCGTCCACCCGGAAAGCGCTCACCGTCACGTTGGTCTTAACCGCGGCGAGAATCTCGGGAAGGTCCTCTATGTCGTAGGCCTTCAGTTTTTCCGCCTCCACGGCATCCGAAATTTTCATCGCAAGGGAGCTTTCGATGTCGAAAGTGGAAGGTTCGAAGGTGTATAGCGACGCGGCATGAGGATCTGACAAAATATCCTCGCCGATTACCAGTATGCCGTAGAGATTAGGGTATTCCCCTGCCGTTTTGGCGGCCCTTATCTCCTCGGCGGAGAGTTCGGTCGGCACCAGCACCGCCGACTTATCGCTCGGAAGCCCGGCGGCCACGAAACCGCTTCGGTCTACCACCATGATCTCCTTGGTCTGCGACAGGTTGGTCCCGGCAAGGTAGAAAACCGCCGCCATTATCCCCAGGAAGAGGATAGGCGTAAGGATCGTGGTGAGGATAAAGCTCTTCTTGCGCACCCTCTCGTTGAATTCCCGTTGTATGATTATTCCTATTTTTCCCATTGCCTGCGAGTTTATTCGTTAGCAGCGCCGCTTTCCGACACGGCCTTTATAAAGATATCGTTCATGGAGGGTATCAGCTCTCGGAAAGTGCGGATTATCGCCATCCCGTTCACTGTCGACACGACCTCCCTGACGCGGTCGCCTCCGGGAATGTGGAGTTTCAGCCTCCCGTTACCCGCTCCGTCGTCGGCCGACTCGAGCACCGTGCAAACCCCGGCCAGCGAAGTGGCCGCATCCGCCGCGTTTCCTTTTATCTCGACCTCGTACATATCGCCTCCGTGGCTGCGTCGAATCTCGTCCACCGGCCCAGTCAGGATATTGCGGGAACGGTCGATAAGGGTGATATGGTCGCATATCTCCTCAACGGACGACATATTGTGCGTGGAGAAGATCACCGTGGCACCTTCGTCCCTCAGGCGGAGTATCTCACCCCTTATCAACCCCGCGTTCACCGGGTCGAAGCCGCTGAAAGGTTCGTCGAGTATCAACAGCTCCGGGCAGTGAAGGACGGTTACGATAAACTGTACCTTCTGGGCCATCCCCTTGCTCAGTTCCTCGACTTTTTTATTCCACCAGTCCTGAATACCGAACCGTACGAACCACTCCTTCAGGCGCGCCGTGGCTTCCCGGCGGGACATACCTTTGAGCCGCGCGAAATAGAGCGCCTGCTCGCCGACCTTCATCTTCTTGTACAGCCCCCGTTCTTCCGGCAGGTAACCGATACGGGCAATGTCCGCAGGTTCCAGCCCGTGGCCGTCGAAGATTATGCGGCCGCTGTCGGGAGCGGTAATATGGTTTATAATTCTTATAAAGGTGGTCTTCCCGGCGCCGTTCGGCCCAAGCAGGCCGTAGATACTTCCGCGCGGGATAGAGAGGGAGACGTCCGACAGTGCCGTATGGCCGGCATAGCTTTTGGAGACGTGTTCCGCGATTATCAGGTCCATTATTCCGGGTAGGTTTATGTTATACCAGAACTCCAAAAGTAACAATAAATAACGGTAGTTCCATTCTTAATAGATAGACATCGTATCGGTTCTTATAACGGTTATCGAACCGACAGAGAAGCTAATACCCGTATAGTTATTTTATTGCCGGACATTCGGGACGAACTCCAATGATAAAATGAACCTCGGGATAGGATTTTTTATCCACCGCATTCGGTATGCTCCGGCGCTCTTTCCGGGCGCGTGCGATTTTGGATTCCGAAGTGTTAAACGAGCTAATATTTTAATTAACTTCATTCAGGATTAGAGGAAATTATTTTATCAGGATAAAAAGACCTAATTTTGAAGCCCGAAAGGCCGGCTGAGGCCGGCCGGAAGGGACAACAAACAATCGAACAAGATGTTATACCCGTTGAAATTCAAGCCCCGGTTAAAGGAGCGTATCTGGGGAGGAACCTCCCTCGCCACGAAGATGGGCAAGGCGCTGCCGGAAGGGAAGAAGATAGGAGAGAGCTGGGAGATATCCGGGGTACAGAGGGATGTATCGGTCGTGGCCAACGGCCACCTGGCAGGTAACGACCTCCAGGAGTTGATAGAGGTCTACATGGGCGACCTGGTGGGAGAAAAGGTCTACGACCGTTACGGGGTGGAATTTCCCCTGCTGGTAAAATTTATCGACGCTCGTGACACGTTGTCCATACAGGTCCACCCGGGCGACGAACTGGCCCGGGAACGGCACCGTTCCTACGGTAAGACAGAAATGTGGTACATCCTCGCCGCAGAGCCGGACGCGACCCTATATATGGGTTTCGACCGGACGATAACCCGTGAGGAGTTCCTCGCCGCGGTTTCAGCAGGCACCCTGCCGGCTTTACTCCGGGAGGAGAAGGTGCGTCCCGGCGACTCTTTCTTTATCCCGGCCGGCACCATACACGCCATCGGTAAGGGTATACTGCTGGTCGAAATCCAGCAGACCTCCGACGTTACGTACCGTGTGGACGACTGGAGCCGTTACGACGATGACGGAAAGCCGCGCGAGTTGCACACCGACCTGGCCGTGGACGCTCTCGATTTCCGCGCCCGGCATGACCTGAAGAGCTCGGTGACCCCGGTGCCCGACGAGCCGGTACAGGTCGAGGAGTGCGAGTATTTCACTGCAAACCTCCTGAAAGTGGAGGACAGCGTTGAGAGGGATTACTCGGCACTCGATTCTTTCGTTATCTACATCTGCACCGAGGGGGAACTGACGGTATGTTACAGCGCCGGTTCCGAGACCCTGCGCAAAGGCGAGACCATACTAATCCCTGCCCAGGAGGACAATATCGAACTGGACGGCGACGGGACCGTGCTCGAGGTCTACATAGCATAACCGATAAAAAGTAAAGACATGGTTGCCCTGACAGGAAAAAATCTGGCCCGTGCGATTAAGGAATACATCTTCATTACCGTGGGGCTGTTTATGTATGCCTTCGGCTGGGTGGGAGTGATAATGCAGGCGGAGATAGTGGGCGGCGGCGTCAGCGGTATGTCCGTGCTCCTATATTATGCCACCGGAGGGGAGAACGGCGGTATCCCGCTCGTATTATCGATGCTGGCCATCAACGGTATACTTATAATCATAGCGTCCTTTATCATAGGGTTCAAATTCAGCGCGAAGACCATTTACGGCGTCGTCCTGCTGGCTTTCGCGATGGGGCTTCTGCAACAGGTCATACCGCCCGACATGCTCGGGCTGGGTTCCGACAAGCTGCTCTCGGCAATACTCGGAGGCGCGATGGCCGCCATCGGCATCAGTATCTGCTTCACGCAGGGCGGCAGCACCGGGGGCACCGACATTATCGCCATGATAATTAACAAGTACCGGCCGGTCAGTTACGGCCGGGTGCTTATGACGTGCGACTTCCTTGTGATAGGCCTCTCCTACTTCATCGGCAACGGCATTTCGACCGTGATATACAGCTACGTGGTGGTAGGCATAACGGGATACACGGTCGACGCCATCATGGCCGGTAACAAGCAGTCGTCGCAACTGCTGATCATATCCAAAGAGTTCGAAAAGATAGCCGCACGGGTCGTCGAAGACGCCAACCGCGGGGTAACCCTCCTCGACGGGCAGGGATGGTACAGCAAAAAGCCCATGAAAGTACTGATGGTAGTCTGCCGCAAGAGCGAGACCAGTACCCTTTTCCGCATTATAAAAGAGTGCGACCCCGAAGCGTTTATCACCGTGGGCAGCGTGATGGGGGTATACGGGCAGGGTTTCGACCAGCTCCGCACGCGGGGTAAATAATCCCTGCGGCACTTCCCCGTTTCCCGGGCAGGTTCAGCCGCTCTCTCCGGGACAGGCGCTCATTTAGGGGTGCGTTTCCCTCCCGGAACATTCAGTTACTATTCAAAATAATCATAACTTTGCGGCGTTATAAATCGAGAGCAGCAGTGGCGGAGTTATTGAACAGTTTGAATGAGGCGCAGAGGGCCGCGGTGGTAGATTACGATTCACCGTCGTTGATAATCGCCGGGGCGGGTTCCGGTAAGACGAGGGTACTTACCAGCCGCATCGCCTATATGCTGGAGCAGGGCGTGGTACCGTGGAGGGTATTGGCCCTGACCTTTACCAACAAGGCGGCCAACGAAATGAGGGAGCGTATCGCCGGGATGGTGTCGCGCCAGCATGCCGAAAGGCTCTGGATGGGTACTTTCCACTCGGTGTTCCTGAAGATATTGCGCATCGAGGCGGATAAACTCGGGTACCCTTCCACATTCACGATATACGATACGGCCGACAGCCGCAACCTGCTGAAGTCCATTATCCGGGAGATGAACCTCAGCGACGACCATTACAAACCCGCCGCCATACAGGCCCGTATTTCCCTTGCGAAGAACAACCTGGTCACCCCGGCAGCCTACGAGGCAAATACCACATACATAGCCGAAGACAGGCAGAGGAAGATACCAGAATTCGCGGAAGTCTATAAGGCCTACGCACGCAAATGCCGCGAGAACGGGGCGATGGACTTCGACGATTTACTGCTGAATGTAAATATACTGTTCAAAGACTTCCCCGAGGTACTGGCCAAATATCAGGAACGATTCCAGTACATCCTGGTCGACGAGTACCAGGACACTAACTACGCCCAGTACATAATCATCCGCAGGCTGGCCGAGCGGCATTCCAAGGTGTGCGTGGTAGGCGACGATGCGCAGAGCATCTACTCGTTCCGCGGGGCCAAAATAGAGAATATTCTTCGCTTCCGCAATGATTACCCGCACGCCAAGACTTATAAGCTGGAGCAGAACTACCGCTCCACCCGCACCATAGTCGACGCCGCCAACAGCGTCATCGAGAAAAACCGCAACCGGCTGGAAAAGAAATCCTTCTCGGCCGGGGAGCAGGGCGAACCCATAAAGGTTATCAAGGCCTACACCGACCAGGAGGAAGCCTCGCTCGTCGCCGACGAGATACGCTCCGTCGTGCGGGACACCGGAGCCGGCTGGAACGAAGTCGCGCTGCTTTACCGTACGAACATGCAGTCGCGAGTGTTCGAGGACGCGTTTCGAAGGCGCGGTATTCCCTACAAGATTTACGGGGGAATGTCGTTCTACCAGCGAAAGGAGGTGAAGGACCTGCTGGCCTATTTCCGTCTGGTGGTAAACCCGCGCGACGACGAGGCATTCCGCAGGGTGATAAACTATCCGGCAAGGGGTATAGGCGACGTCACGGTGAGCCGTATCGCCCAGATGGCCGCAGCGGAAGGAACGAGCATGTTCGAGGCTGCCGAAACTGGCGACCTGAAAAGGGCCGGTCTCAACGGCGGCGCAGAAAAGAAAGTGCGCGATTTCACGGCCCTTATCCGCGACTTGTCGCAGAAACAGACCACCGAAACGCTCTACAACCTCGGTCTCGAAGTCGCTACCCGGAGCGGTATTATAGGCGGGTTCAGAATCGAACAGACCCCCGAAGCGCAGAGTGCGCTGGAAAACATAGAGGAACTGCTGAACTCCATGCAGGTATTCGCCGACGAGCAGGAGCAGGTCATGATGTTCGACGAGGCGACCGGCGAACCCATCGAAGGGGAATCGGTTCCGCCGTCGCTCACCGAGTGGCTCCAGAGCATCACCCTTATCACCGACATGGACAAAGACAACGCGGAAGACCGTGAGAAGGTCACCCTGATGACGGTCCATTCCGCAAAGGGGCTGGAATACCGCTACGTGTTTATAGTGGGGATGGAGGAAAACCTGTTCCCGAGCCAGATGAGCATGGACGGACCCGAAGGAATCGAGGAGGAACGCCGGCTCTTCTACGTCGCGCTTACGCGGGCCTGCGAGCGGGCATGGCTCTCGTTTTCCGAAACCCGGTTCAAATGGGGATCGATGGATTTCTGCCGCCCCAGCCGGTTTCTGTCGGAAATAGCGCAGGAGCACCTCGACGTGGCCTTCGACCTTGGCGGCGAAGACGACGACAACCCCGTGGCGATGCTCAAACGCAACTATGACGCTCATAACGCCCGGGCGGAAAACTACCGGGCAGGCAGGCAGCCGTACGGCCGCGGCACTGCCGACGGGCAGCAGCGCGGGGGATCCGGCACCTCAAAGTACGGCCGCAGTGACGACGGTTACGGCAACGGCAAGCCCGTCTACGGCCGGGAAGCCCGACGCTACCCGGCGCAAACAGCCGATGCGCCGCGCCCTGAGACCGTCAAGCCCGTAATCCCCACCGGCAAGAACCTCCGGAGCATCGGAAGCCGCACAAGGGAAGATTCCGGTTCCGCACCGACCGTGGCGTCCTATTCCCCGCCGGCCGCCTCTCACGGTACGCCGGCCGCACCCGGGCAGATTACCTCCGGCACCCGCGTTGCCCACCAGAAGTTCGGAACCGGCACCGTGGCCCTGGTCGAGACGGCCTCCGGCGACCAGAAGTTCACCGTCCTTTTCGACAACCCCGCTGTGGGTAAAAAAACCCTTCTGGGCAAGTACGCGCGGCTTTCGGTTGTCGATTGACACCTGTTAATCATAAAGTGTGCCGATGAAGGGTCTGGCTATTATTCTTGGGATTTATTTTGCCGGGGAGGTGATCTCGTGGCTTACCGCGGGATTCCTGCCTGCCGGAGTCGCGGGGATGATACTGCTCTTCGCCGCCCTCAGGACGGGGCTGGTGAAGGGCGGCGACGTGAAGGGCGTATGCCGGTTCCTGCTGGACAACCTGATGCTGTTTTTCGTCCCCGTAAGCGTGGGGTTGATGACTGTCCGTGGATTCACGGCGGCCGACATCCTGCCCCTGGCGCTTGTGCTGGCAGTTCCGGTGGTGGTGGTACTGTACGTGAGCGGCATCGTGGTCCAGAAGTGGAGGTCGGGAAAGGGGGCGCAGGATGAGTAGCGTACTGCATTCCCAGCCGTTCCTGCTGGCCCTTACCGTAGGTGTGTTCTACGCAGCCCTCCTGCTCTACCGCAGGACGCGGTCGTCCCTGCTAAATCCCATACTCGTTTCGATAATCGTTATCATCCCGCTGCTTTCCGTTTCGGGAATTTCGTTCGACGAATACTACCGGGCCAATTCGCCCGTTAACTTCCTGTTGGGACTGTCGGTGGTGGCCATCGGTTACCTTATGTACGAGAACATGTCGCATATCCGCGGGCGCGAGTTGCAGATTATGGCCGCGGTGGCGGCCGGGAGCATTGCCGGGGTGCTCTGCGTTATGGCGATTGCATATTGGACAGGTATCGCCCCCGAGGTATCCCTCTCCCTGCGGCCCAAGTCGGTGACCAACCCGATAGCCATAGAGCTGAGCAGGGTGTCGGGCGGAATCCCGGCGCTTACTTCCGTCGCGGTCATTTTCACCGGCATATTCGGAAGTATCGTGGGACCGTGGGTATTCCGGATAACCGGCATCACGGACGATATCGCGCGGGGTATAGGCCTCGGCTCGGCTGCCCATGCAGTAGGCACCGCCAAGGCACTCGAGATAAGCGCTGCCGCGGGAGCGGCCGGCGGGGTGGCGATTGCGGGAATGGGTATAGCCACGGCAATAGTGCTTCCGTTAGCGGCTAAATTCCTGGGGTGAAACTGTGGACGTAAACTCTTAATTTTTAACTTTGTCGACGGTAACCCACACTTAAAACGGCAGGTATGAGATTGCATGAACGTTACAAGGGCGTTATAGAATGGTTCTCCGAGAATATGAAAATCGCGGAGTCGGAGTTGCGTTACGAGAATCCGTACCAGCTTCTGGTCTCCGTTATACTCTCGGCCCAGTGTACCGATAAGAGGGTAAACATGACCACTCCCGCCCTGTTCGATAAATACCCGGTACCGGAACTTATGGCCGCGGCCGAGCCGGAAGAGGTATACGAGTATATAAAAAGCATCTCCTACCCCAACAACAAGGCCAGGAACCTCGTCGGGATGGCCCGCAAGCTGGTTTCGGATTTCAATTCCGTGGTGCCGGACGATGTAAACGAACTCCAGAAGCTGCCCGGCGTGGGCCGTAAAACGGCGAACGTGGTCGCGGCCGTGATTTACAACAAGTACGTTATGCCGGTCGACACCCATGTCTTCCGCGTATCGGAGCGTATAGGCCTCACTCGCGGGGCTAAAACCCCGCTGCAAACCGAGCTGCAACTGACCAGGCATATCCCGGCACACCTCTTGCCCACGGCACACCATTGGCTGATCCTCCACGGGAGGTATGTCTGCATGGCCCGCCGCCCGCAATGCGGGCAGTGCGGAATCACGCAATGGTGCCGCTATTGGGAAAAACTCAACAAGGACAAAGGGCAGGAAGCTGCCGGAACGAAATAACAGGACAATGGATTTAAAAAGAACCGTTTGTTCCATCGCGGCCGTCACGCTTATTTTCGGGGCATGTACCACCGATAATGACGGTGGCGCGGACAACAAAGAGGACCAGAACGCCAATCACTGGATTTATGACAGCATGAAAATCCATTACCTGTGGAACGACGAAATGCCGTCCAGCCCGTCGTTCGGCAGAGACTACGACAAGTTTTTCGAGTCGCTGCTTTCCGACAAGGACGGCAAGCACAACGACCGGGTCGACTATTACTATTCCTACATCTATAAGTACGCCAACTCGACCGCGTCTACAAGGGCGGAGGAGGACTATTACAAATCCACATACGGCTTCGATTATATCCTCACCCAGTCGTACCTCTACGATGAGGATATAAGCACTAACATAACCGACGAATATCTCAAGATATACGCCACGATAGTCTACGTGACCCCCGGTTCGCCGGCCGACAGCGCGAGGCTTAAACGCGGCGACCATATCTACAGGATAAACGGACGCGAGTTTTCGCGGGACGGTTTCAATTCCCTGCTGGCGCAGCTTACGGCCCCCGTCGCTTCCTACTCCTCGGTCACCTTCACGGTCTGCGACCTCGAATTCAGGAAGTGGATTTCTTCCGTACTGGAAGACACTGGCGAGACGGTCAACGTCCCGCAGGTTACCCGCGACGACGAATCCATACGGGACGTGACCCTTACATCCGCCTTTATGGACCAAAGCCCGATATACCATTACAGCGTTATCGAGGCCGGCTCCCACCGGGTTGGTTATCTGGTGTACAACGAGTTTGACAGCGGCGGCAGCCGCTACACCGTAACCGGCGAAACGGCCGTACAAGGGGTTTACCACAGCGAACTGAGGTCGGTATTCCAACAGTTTTCCGGCATCACGGACCTTGTGCTCGACCTGCGTTACAATCCGGGCGGTGAGGTGCAGAACTGCCTGCTCCTGGCGAGCCTGATAGCACCCCCGTCCCTAACGGGGCAGGTGTTCCAGACCATGGAATTCAACGCCCGGACGAGGAGTCTCACTTACCCGTCCGAGCCTTACTCGGTATCCCTGCGGAGGATTTACGTGCTTGCTACGGGCTACTCGGCATCGGCGTCCGAAGCCCTGATGCACTGCCTGCGCGGCTCGGGTATCGAGGTTTACCATATCGGGTCGACCACCGAAGGGAAAAACGTAGGCTCCACGGTCTTCACCACCGACGACCTCAACCCCGACAGCCAGTTGGTGCAGAACCTCGGCGGCCTCACCTACACCGCCTACCCGATAACCTTCCGCATCTACGATTCCCGGGGAGAAACCTATTCCCCGGACGGGTTGATACCCGACTACACCATATACGAGGAGTTCGAAGTGGACTTCCTGCCGCTGGGTAACCGGGAGGAGCCGATGCTAAAAGCCGCCCTTAACCACATTACCACCGGGAACGCGGCCTCGCCGGGACGGGCCTCCGTAACTACGTCCGCAGACGACGAGGGTAGAACCCGACTGCTCCGCCCTTTAAGGCCCGATAAGGGATATATCTACCCGGAACCGGTTAAGTAATCGAGTTTTTGGTACAGACCGTTTGTACACCCCGATTTGAGTAACTGCTTTTAGCCGGATTGCGCCAATAATGTAGTGAGCCGGCTGTCGGACGAACAGAGCGCATGCGAGGCAGGCTGAAGCCTGTTCGGGAATAGGAGTCAGCTGACTTATAACAACTCCGGACTTTATTAAGCGAGGGAGAACATAAATAACACGGTAAACCCGGCCGCCCGTTACCGTTTATCCGGTCTAATACAAATTCACACCACGGCATTACGGTTTTGTGTGCATTCACACCATAATTAACCGCGGCTACCCTGCCGGTAACCGCGACGGGCGGTAACTGCACTACCCGTTCGAACGGTGTGCTACCCGGAAATAACCGGTTAAGGCCGCCCCCCAGCCTTGAACAACGGTAAAAAGCCCGGCCGGTGAATACCGGCCGGGCTTAATATCATAGGAAGAAGTTATTACTGCTTCAAAGCCGCATGGGCGGCCGCCAGGCGGGCGATGGGCACCCGGAACGGAGAACATGAAACGTAGTTAAGCCCTGCGAAGTGGCAGAACTCCACCGAACTGGGCTCGCCGCCGTGCTCGCCGCAGATACCGCACTTGAGTTCCGGGCGGACGCCTCGGCCCTTGAATACGGCCTCCCTTACGAGCTGGCCGACACCGTTCTGGTCCAGAATCTGGAACGGGTCGTTCTTCAGGATTCCTTTCGCAAGGTAAACCGGTAGGAACTTGCCGATATCGTCGCGTGAGAATCCGAGGGTCATCTGGGTCAGGTCGTTGGTGCCGAACGAGAAGAACTCGGCCACCTCGGCAATCTGGTTGGCCGTTACCGCAGCACGGGGAACTTCTATCATGGTTCCTACCATGTAGTCTATCTTGTCGTTCCTCTCGGCAAACACCTCTTCGGCTACGGCGTCGATTATCCGTTTCTGGTAACGCAGCTCCTTATGGTTACCCACCAGCGGCACCATGATCTCCACATGCACCGGGATACCCTTCCCGCGAACGTTCATGGCCGCTTCGATTATGGCCCGGGCCTGCATTTCGGTTATCTCGGGATAGGTGTTGCCCAAACGGCAGCCGCGGTGGCCGAGCATCGGGTTGACCTCTTCGAGCGCCTCCACCTTTTCCTTGATTTTCTCGAACGACACGCCCATTTCACCGGCCATCTCCTGTTGTTCCTTATCGAAATGGGGCACGAACTCATGGAGAGGTGGGTCGAGCAGGCGCACCGTCACCGGGTAGCCGTTCATCACCTCGAACAGCCCTTCGAAATCCTCCCTTTGAATCGGCAGCAGCTTGGCGAGCGCCCGGCGCCTGCCGTCCTCGTCGTCGGCGAGGATCATCTCGCGGACGGCCTTAATCCTGTCGCCCTCGAAGAACATATGCTCCGTACGGCAAAGGCCGATACCCTGCGCACCGAACCGGAACGCCACCTGCGCGTCGTTCGGGGTGTCGGCATTGGCCCTGACTTTCAGGTGGGCGTATTTACTGGTAAGGTCCATCAGCTTGGCGAAATCGCCGTCCAGCTCGGCTGCCTTGGTAGCGACCCGGCCGAGGTAAACCTCGCCGGTGGTACCGTTCAGCGAAATATAGTCACCTTCTTTCAGCGACTGTCCGCCCACTTCGAGCGTACGGTTACGGTAATCTATCTTACACTCGCCGGCACCCGACACGCAGCACTTGCCCATACCGCGGGCGACCACGGCCGCATGCGAAGTCATACCCCCGCGGGCGGTAAGGATACCTTCGGCCACATTCATACCTTTGAGGTCCTCGGGCGATGTCTCCACCCTAACGAGAATAACCTTTTTGCCTTCGGCGTTCCATTTCTCGGCGTCCTCGGCAAAGAATACTATCTGACCCGTGGCGGCTCCCGGCGATGCCGGTAGGCCTTTAGTGAGTACCTGCGCGCCCTTCATCGCCTCGGTGTCGAACACCGGGTGGAGCAGTTCGTCCAGTTTGGCCGGCTCGCACCGCAGCACGGCGGTCTGTTCGTCAATGAGGCCCTCGGCGAGCATATCCATGGCGATTTTCACCATGGCGGCGCCAGTCCTTTTGCCGCTTCGCGTCTGGAGCATCCACAACTTTCCGTCCTGGATAGTGAATTCCAGGTCCTGCATATCGGTGAAATACTTCTCGAGATTGTTCTGTATCGCGTTCAGCTCGGCGTAGACCTCCGGCATAATCTCCTCCAGGGAGGGGTATTTGGCAGCCCGTTCCTCCTCGGATACGTTCTGGGCCACGGCCCAGCGGCGGGACCCTTCGAGGGTTATCTGTTGTGGTGTACGGATACCGGCCACAACGTCCTCACCCTGGGCGTTGACCAGGTATTCGCCGTTGAATATGTTCTCTCCCGTGGCGGCGTCGCGCGTAAAGGCGACCCCGGTGGCGGAGTTGTTACCCATGTTACCGAACACCATCGCCTGCACGTTTACCGCCGTACCCCACTCGGCCGGGATATTGTTCAGCTTGCGGTAGTAGATGGCGCGGTCGTTCATCCAGCTCTGGAACACGGCGTTTACCGCACCCCACAACTGCTCCCACGCGCAGGTCGGAAAATCCTCTCCCGTCTGCCCCTTCACAGCGGCTTTGAAACGGGCCACCAGCTCTTTCAGGTCGTCGGTGGTAAGGTCTGTATCGTTCTCCACGCCCTTTTCCTCCTTCAACCGGTCTATAATTTCCTCGAACGGGTCGTGGTCCTCCTTGCTTTCGGGTTTCATACCGAGCACCACGTCGCCGTACATCTGCACGAAACGGCGGTAAGAATCCCATGCGAAACGCGGGTTACCCGTCCGGTTGGCAATGGCTTCGACCGTAACGTCGTTAAGCCCGAGGTTAAGGATCGTATCCATCATACCGGGCATGGAAGCACGCGCACCCGAACGCACCGATACCAAAAGAGGGTTCGTTTCGCTGCCGAACTCTGTTCCGGTCAGGCTTTCGACCCCCTTTATAGCTTTCTCCACCTCCGGACGGATAAGTTCTATAACCTTCTCCTTGCCCTCCTTGTAGTACTCGGCGCAGACCTCGGTGGTAATTGTGAAGCCCGGCGGTACCGGTATACCTATAAGGTTCATTTCCGCCAGGTTGGCACCTTTGCCGCCCAGCAATTCTTTCATTTTGCCGTTCCCCTCGGCTTCCTTGTTCCCGAAGGTGTAAACTCTTTTAGTGTTTGGCATATCAGTTTATTATAGTTGTTTTTATCGGTTAGCGCCACAATGATTGCGAATATAACCATTTTTTGGTCAAAAATCACACACCGGCGCACACACCTTTTTCCGCAAGATGTGTGTGCGCACACACTGGTTATGTTTCGCTTATTAACGGATTACTTCCTTCGGCGGTAATTCACATACCGGAAGGGATAGGGGTACTTTTCGCCATGAGGGTGGTACTCCGACGATTCCTCCTGCCACTGGGCGGGGTCGACGGAGGGGAAAGTAGTGTCCCCCTCGTAGTCGTGCAGGACCTCTGTAATGTAGAGGCGGTCGGCGATGGGCATTGACTGCCGGTATATTTCGCCGCCTCCGATTACGAAAACTTCCTCTCCGGACGGGAACATGGCGACGGCCTCCTCCAACGATGCGGCCGTGGAAATACCTTCGCCCGAGTAACCGCGGTTACGGGTTACAACTATATTGGTGCGGTTCGGCAGCGGACGGCCGAGCGACTCGAACGTCTTGCGGCCCATTACCACCGGGTGGCCGGAGGTGATGGCTTTGAATCTCCGAAGGTCCTCCGGGATATGCCAGAGCAGCTTGTTTTCCCCGCCGATTACGCCGTTCTGCGCCACAGCAGCTATTATGGAGATCATACGGCTATAGGGGCTTTGATGGCCGGGTACGGATCGTAGCCCTGAAGGTCGAAATCCTCGTACCGGAAGTCGAAAACCGACTCGACGGCCGGGTTTATGACCATGCGCGGCAACGGCCGCGGCGTACGTTCCAGTTGGGTATCCGCCTGTTCGAGGTGGTTGAGATAGAGGTGTGCGTCACCGAGGGTGTGCACGAATTCTCCTGCCGCAAGTCCCGTGACCTGCGCCACCATCATTGTAAGCAGGGCGTAAGAGGCAATGTTGAACGGCACTCCCAGAAAGATGTCGGCGCTGCGCTGGTAGAGCTGGCACGAAAGCCTTCCGTCCGCGACGTAGAACTGGAACAGCGCATGGCACGGCGGAAGGGCCATACTGTCAATCTCGGCGACGTTCCATGCGCTTACTATATGACGGCGCGAGTCGGGGTTGTTCTTTACTGAATCGACCACCTGCGTAATCTGGTCGATATGCCTCCCGTCCGGGGCGGGCCAGCTGCGCCACTGGTAACCGTACACCGGCCCGAGGTTTCCCTCGGCGTCGGCCCACTCGTCCCAGATGGTAACCTTGTTGTCGTGGAGGTATTTTATATTGGTATCGCCCGATAGGAACCAGAGCAGTTCGTGGATGATGGACCGCAGGTGTAGTTTCTTTGTCGTCAGCACGGGAAACCCCTCCGCGAGGTCGAACCTCATCTGGTGGCCGAACACGCTCAGGGTGCCCGTTCCCGTCCGGTCGCCCTTCCGGACCCCCTCAGACTTTATCCTGCGCAAGAGGTCTAAATATTGCCGCATATGGGTTTGAATTTGGTGACCCCGTCCGGGCCGAAACACCTCAGTTCCATACGGCCTTCCCCGTCCATAACCGCGAAAGCGGGGCTGTAAAGCCACTCGCCGAGGAACACGGCGGTAGAACCCCCTCCCATATCGTACATGTGGGCGCAGTGGATATGGCCGAAAACGAAGTAGTCGACGTTCACGGTCCTCACCGCGTCCTTGTAAGCCCGGGCATACTGGATAAGGTACTCCTTCTCGCCGCAGAACACGTGGGTCTTCGCATGGGCCTTACGGCTCTGCTGCGACCACCACCTGCCGAACCGCATAGCCGAGTTGGGATGGATAAGCCCGGCGAAGAGCCATCGTAGCCATTTGGAATGGAAACCGGCATGCATCACCTTCTCCGGGAAGGGTTTTTTGATATACATGTTGTCGCCGTGGGCCACGAAGACCTCCTTGCCTGCAAGTTCGAAAACTTCCGGTTTGTAGTGGATTCTGAGGCCGCATTCGGTGGAAAGGTAGTCATAGGCCCACATATCGTGGTTACCGACGAAGAAATGGACCGGGATGCCGCGGTCGGTAAGTTCGGAGAATTTACCCAGCAGGCGGGTGAAACCCTTGGGTACGACCCGCTTGTATTCGAACCAAAAATCGAACACGTCACCGACGAGGAAAATGGCGTCGGCATCGGCCGAAACCTCGTCGAGCCACCGCACGAACAGGCGCTCCCTCTCGGCCGAGGTTGTGGCCGCATCGAGCCCCAGATGGACGTCCGCCGCAAAATAATACATGGGTCCTTTCGGTTATTGGTTTTATTAGGGAAGGGCACTTACCGTGCCGATGAGTGATCGGTAAAAGCGTTATTACAGCAGTTCCTTAATCTTTCTTTCGAGGTTCTCCCCGTAAAGGTCACGGCCGGCGATTTCACCGTCCCGGTCGATTATAAAGTTAGAGGGGACCTGCTGCACGTTGAACAGCGTCACCGGAAGCGACGAGGAACCCCGGAAATCGTTGACGCTTATCCATGGCAGCCGCTGGTCCTGCACAGCCAGAACCCAGTCGGACTTAGTGCGGTCCACGCTGACCTGGTAGATTTCGAATCCGGAATCCTTATACTTTGCGTAGATGTCTTTCAGCTCGGCGTTCAGCAGGCGGTTGTCGGCCGAAGTGACCGTCCAGAAATCGAGCAGGACCACCTTGCCCATGAGTGAGGAAAGGCGGTGGGCGTTGTCGTACATATCCTTCATTTCGAAATCGGGATAGCCCTGCCCGTCCTCACCGAGCTTCTCTTCGAACATCTGCACCAGCCTCATCTGCGATTCCATCGCCTCCACCTCTTTCTGGAGCGCGGCCACGTATGGCGATGAGGGGAAATATTTGGATGTGGAGTCGGCCACCAGCCGGTAATATATAAGGTCGTTGGTACCGTTGAAAAGATCGTCGTTGGGCAGGCGCTGGTAGAGCGCGTACACCGCGGAGAGCGAATTGCTGTTCAGAATTATAAATTCTATGTGCTCCCTCTTGAGTTTATAATAGGTGTTGATGTAGTCGCGGTAAAGGTCCTGCCGGGAGCCGTCGTCGGCCACCGCATAGAGGTTGAACAGCGAGTCGAGCGCGTCGGTACCCTGGCTGAAAATCTCGCCGAGACGTTTCATCTCCTGCGACCCTTCCGAACCCTCGACCGTATAATTACGCGACAGGCTGCCTACCGTGTGCACCTTCACCTTCTCCCCCGGGGAGAGCAGGAGCGGTATGCGTTCCTGACGGCACAACAGGTTGTATATAGTGGGCTGGCCGTCCGGCAGGGTGACTTTCAGGCTGAAATAGCCCTTGTCGTCGGTAGCAACCGAGTCCACGATCTCCTGGGACCCGGGCAGCACCTGCTCCAGATACACCATACGGTTATCGTTACCCAGCAGGCGGCCGCTTACCGACGCCCGGTCGCCGGAACAGCCGGTCAGCAGGCATCCCCCCACCAGTGATAGTCCTATCAAGATATTTCTCATTTCCCGATTTTTTCTAAACAGCAAATATAGATATATTTTTAGATTCCCTGCCACTTCCCGCCACCGGGCCCGAAAATAAGGGGAACGCCGGGCGGAAGTTTTCCGGATTCCGTCACCGGCAACCCTCCGGCGGTGCCGCCGCCGACCTTGCCGTGCGGCATGATTTTGGCGGATTGCCCGGCCGAAGGTTAAGATTTCGTTATTTCCCCGCGACCGCGGAGTTTTCCGACGCCTTAATACGTTATTATAACGTAAATTGCATACACCCGATTGCCCGAATTAAATGTTTTTCAGGTAAAAATTCGCATCGGGACCCCGTGTGTGCGTACACGCCGTGCGGTCCTGTAAAAGTTGTTTGATAATTGATATATTTGTCATATATTTACAGTATACGAAACCAACCTATTACAGCAGTTTGCATATTATAATAATCCGTTATGTCAGTTCTGAAATTTGACAAAGACCTACTTGGCAACCTCGAATACTCGCTGCGCCGTGAAATGCTCAGCACCGACCGTTCGGGCGGTTATATGAGTACGACCATCGTCTGCTGCAACACCCGTAAATACCACGGGCTTATGGTATGCCCCATCGACGGTATGGACGACAAAAACTACGTCCTTCTCTCCTCCCTCGACGAGACCGTCATCCAGCACGACCAGTCGTTCAACCTGGCTATCCATCGCTTTCCCGGTATCTACGAACCGAGGGGCCACAAATATATTACGGACTTCAATTACACCCCGACGCCCACCGTTACCTACCGCGTGGGCGGGGTATTGCTCAAAAAAGAGATGCTGTGGATACATTCGCGCACACAGCTCCTGATACGTTACACCCTGCTCGAAGCGCGTTCTGAAACGCGCCTGCGGCTGCGCCCGTTCCTCGCCTTCCGCGATGCACACACGGTGACCTCAGCCAATATGTTCGCCAACGGCCACACCTACCCGATAGCTTCGGGCGTTAAATGCCGCCTGTACGACCATTTCCCGTGGCTGATGATGCAGACCGACAAGCCCTCCGAATTTGTCCCGGCTCCGGACTGGTACTACTCGTTCGAATACCCGGAGGAGGCCGAAAGGGGCTACCCGTTCCGGGAAGATTTGATGACCACCGGTTTCTTCGAGGCGGAAATAAAGAAAGGTGAAAGCATAATTTTCTCCTGCTCCTTCGAAGAGGTCGACCCGGCGTCCATCGCCGGAATGTTCGAGACCGAGCTTTCCAAGCGATCGAACAAGATAGATTTCCTGTCGTGCCTCCGCCATTCGGCCCGGCAGTTCGTAATACGCCGTGGCGACCGTGCCGAGGTGATAGCGGGCTACCCGTGGTTCGGCCGCTGGGGCCGCGACACCTTTATCGCCCTGCCCGGCATTACGCTCTCGCAGGGACGCATCGAGGACTGCACCGACGTGCTCGACACCATGACACGCGAAATGAAAGACGGGCTGTTTCCGAACATGGGCACCGCCTACAACTCGGTGGACGCTCCGCTCTGGTTCTTCTGGACCTTACAGCAACTCGAAAAGCATGTCGGCACGGGTCCCGTACGGGAGAAGTATTACGGCAAGATGAAAGATATACTCGATGCGTACAAACGCGGCATCGGGGAATACATAAGGGTCCACGAGAACGGCCTGGTGTGGGCTTCCAACCCGACCCACGCGATGACGTGGATGGACGCCGTGGTGGACGGCAGGCCCGTTACGGGCCGTGACGGCTACCAGGTGGAGATAAACGCCCTTTGGTATAACGCCATTTGTTACACCCTGCGGCTGGCGGAGGAGTTCGGCGACCGGGAGTTCACCGACCGGTGGTCGGCCGAGCCGGAACGGGTGAGGAAGTCGTTCCTCGACACATTCTGGTATCAGGGAGAGGGCTACCTCGCCGACTATGTGGACGCCAGGGGCCAGAACGTGTTCATCCGCCCGAACCAGATTATCGCCTGCTCGTTGGAATTCGTGATGCTCGACGACGCACGCGTTCTGTCGGTGATACAGACAATCAAGCAACACCTGCTCACCCCGAAGGGGCTGCGCACGCTTTCGCCTCGCAATCCCTTATACCAGGGCCGGTACGGCGGCGACCAGCCCACACGCGACCGCCAATACCACCAGGGCACGGTATGGCCGTGGCTGCTGGAGCACTACGCGGCGGCTAACTTCCGGCTCTACGGAAAGGCTTTCCTGCATGAAGCCGAAGACCTGTTACGGGGATTCGAGGAGGACATATCAAGCTACGGCATAGGTTCGATAAGCGAGATTTACGACGGGGACCCGCCGCATGCCCAGAGGGGAGCCCCCTCGCAGGCATGGAGCGTGGGCGCCGTGCTGCGGATAAACGAAATGGTCGAATCGTACGGCGGGAGTATAGAATAAGCCGGCCGCCCCGGGGATTTAACCGGCGGCAGGGATACGCCCGGGCCGGATTTTTGAGGAAAATGTCAAAGGGGCTGTTTATATGCCTCTGTTGGCTCAGGACGACTTAGGTGGACAGGGTACCGTAAGGTAACGGTGGCGGGATAGTGTTGTAGACTGTGGGCTTTAGTGGTTGATTTAGTAGCCGCTATAGCGGCCGGGGACATTGGATTGCTGTCAGCCGGAACCGATTGGCCGGGAGTGGCGGATGCTGAATGCAGGAGGGGTGAAGCGGTGGCCGTGGAGGCTGTGGCACTGGAGTCGTAAAGACTGTGGTCCGGGAGTGTGGAGTACTGAATGATGGAATGCCGGATGCTGAATGCAGGAGACGGTGAGGCGGTGAGCCGGGAACATTGTGAGCAAGAGTACGGGGCTGCAAGCAGGGAGGTAGTGAATGCAGGGAGCGGTGAACCGGTGAGAGGGAAACACTGTAATCAGGAGTACGGAGCGCTGAAGCAGGAAAGCAGTGAATGCAGGGAGCGTGAGCCGGCGAAGTTTCGAAGGAATAAATGTAAAAAAGTTATAAGCACTATGAGAGTATTGATGTTCGGATGGGAATTTCCACCCCATATTGCAGGAGGGCTGGGCACGGCATGTTACGGCCTGACCAGGGGCCTCGCCAAGAACGATGTCCACGTAACGTTCGTAATGCCCCACGCATACGGCGATGAGGACCAGCGGTTCGTCCGCGTGGTTAATGCCAGCGACGTGGAGGCGCTGTACGGCGTACCGGGCCACGACCTGCTTCCCGAAAACCTCTCGTTTATCCATATCGACTCCAACATGGTACCCTATATCTCACCGGAGGACTTCGAGGCCGAAAAGCGGACCGTGGAGACACGGCAGGTGGGCGGCGGCCACGTGCCGGGCGATACATGGCGCGAGCGGTACGACTTCTCAGGCAAATACGGCGCAAACCTGCTGGAAGAGGTGGCCCGTTACGCCATCGTGGCGGCCGAGGTGGCGCGGCAGCTCGAAGGCCAGTTCGACGTGATACACGCCCACGACTGGCTGACATACTATGCCGGTATAGCGGCCAAACAGGTATCGGGCAAACCGTTGGTGGTTCATATGCACGCAACGGAATTCGACCGCAGCGGCGAACATGTGAATCAGGCGGTCTACGATATCGAAAGGACCGGCATGAGCGCAGCCGACAGGGTAATAGCGGTAAGCAACCTCACAAGGAACATAGTGATTGAAAAATACGGCATCCCGTCCGACAGGGTGGTGACCGTACACAACGCCGTTGCTTTCGCGGCCAACGACCAGGCGGAAGCCGAGCGGGGGGTACGCGACAAAATCGTTACCTTCCTGGGCAGGATTACCTACCAGAAAGGGCCGGACTATTTCGTCGAGGCGGCGGCCAAAGTGCTCAAGCGGCTGGATAACGTGCGGTTCGTGATGGCCGGCAGCGGCGATATGATGAACCATGTGATCCGCCGGGTGGCCAAACTCGGGATTGCCGACAGGTTCCACTTCACGGGCTTCCTGAAAGGAGACGACGTACAGAAAATGTTCTCCATGAGCGACGTGTACGTGATGCCGTCCGTGAGCGAGCCGTTCGGGATATCGCCGCTGGAGGCTATGAAATCGAACGTGCCGGTGATAATATCGAAACAATCCGGGGTGGCCGAGATACTCGACTATGCCGTGAAGGTGGATTACTGGGACGTGGACGCGATGGCAGACGCTATTTACGCCCTTGTGCAGTATCCCGCGCTGGGAACGATGTTTGCCCGCAAGGGGCTGGAAGAGGTGACGGGTCTCAAATGGGACAATGCGGCGGAGAAGGTAAAGGAAGTTTACGAGTCGGTGGTCGGGTAGCTCCGCGGCGGCCCCGCGTGGCCGCGCCCGCAG
Source organism: Alistipes sp. (assembly GCA_021202985.1). Taxonomy (GTDB): domain Bacteria; phylum Bacteroidota; class Bacteroidia; order Bacteroidales; family Rikenellaceae; genus WRDF01. The sequence goes on along the minus strand of JAJQCA010000083.1, from coordinate 88,279 downwards.
GGCGGGAGGACGCTGTGACATAACCGGCAAGTTCAAGTATAAATATTATAACACTATATCATTCTATGAAGACCCTATGTTTCTATTTCCAGGTACACCAACCCATGCGGCTGAAAAAGTACCGGTTTTTCAATATGGGCAGGGATCATTACTATCTCGACGATGTGACGAATTCCGCCATAATGAAAAAGGTGGCCGAGAGGTGTTACCTTCCGATGAACGCATTGCTGCTCAAACTTATTGAACAGAACGAGGGTAAATTCAAAGTCAGCTTCTCCATTACGGGGCTGGCGATGGAGCAGTTCCGCGAGAGCGCTCCCGAAGTGCTGGAGAGTTTCAGGAAGCTCGCCGACACCGGCTGCGTGGAATTCCTTGCCGAAACCTACGACCATTCCCTGGCTTCGCTCATTAGCGAGGAGGAATTCGCCGAACAGGTGCGGGCGCACAGCGACCTGATGGAAAAAGAGTTCGGTAAACGCCCTACAGCTTTCCGCAATACCGAGTTGATCTATTCGGACGGTATAGGGGAGATGGTAGCTAAAATGGGGTTCCGGACAATGCTCGCCGAGGGGGCCAAACATATCCTCGGCTGGAAAAGTCCGAACTTCATCTACGCGAACGCTATGGACCAACGGCTCAGGCTTCTGCTGCGTAATTACAAGCTCAGCGACGATATCGCTTTCCGTTTCTCCGACCGCGGGTGGGACCAATGGCCCCTTACGGTGGACAAGTACCTGTCGTGGCTCACGGCCGAGGATGTGCCGGGCGACGCTATAAACCTGTTCATGGATTACGAGACGTTCGGGGAGCACCAGAACGCGGACACCGGTATCTTCGACTTTATGGCCTATCTCCCGAGTGCGGCACTCAAGACAGGCGAGCTACAATTCGCGACGGTTTCAGAGGCCGCGCAGGCACATCAGCCCGTAGCGGTACTCTCCTGCCCACACGCCATGTCGTGGGCGGACGAGGAAAGGGATATCACCGCCTGGCTGGGTAACGAATTGCAGAACGAAGCGTTCAACAAACTCTACGCCCTCCGCGACACGGTGAAGGCTCTCGACAATCCGGGCTACAACTACGTCTGGAACTTTATGCAGACATCCGACCACTTCTATTACATGGCAACCAAATGGCTGTCGGACGGCGACGTACACAGCTATTTCAACCCGTACGATTCGAGTTACGAGGCGTTTATGAACTATATGAACGTACTGAGCGACTACGAAATAGAACTGGGAAAGAAAACCTGCGAAAAGCAGCGGGCGGAAGCCGGTGCCGGCGATGCGGCAAAGTGCGCCCCGTCATGCGACACGGCGACAGAACTGCTGAGTAAACCGGCCAAAAGCGGCAAAGGCAAAAAGTCCGATGGCAAGCCCAAGAAATCGGCCAAGAAATCGGGTAAGAAGGAGTCGCTGCCGGCATAACCGACGGGCAGTCACCTTTCCGGAGCCGGGATATTTGCCGGTTTTCCGGAATAGGGTTTTCCCTGTAATACGGGGTTTCCCATAGTATGGGTTGCCGAGTAATAGTTGCCGGAGTATGGGAGACATTGTAATAAGGGGCAGCACCCAAATGCTGCCCCTTATTGTTTATCGTCGAACGGGGTTGGCCACGGGGTGACCACCGGTTTTTCGGATATATAACGGCCTTCGGAGAAAACACCACTTATTTCAGTGGCTCGACGTAAGTAATTCCGAACTCCACGGCCATTACCACCGGTGCTGTGTCCCGGCACGTTACCTGCGGCTGAACGGGCCGCAGGCCATTTACCCGAACGCATTTCGGTTGTCAACGGGCAACACTCCCGGTCACTCTTTGTCGGGGATAACGGGGTTGTACCTGCCTTCGTGTTCCTCCTTCTGTTTTGTCTGTTCCATAATTATCTGGTAGTTATTCACGATTGCACCGACCACAAGATTGAGCAACAGGAATGCCGACAGTATAAACCAGACCACATGGAAAGCAGTTATGGTAAGCGTGGAGACGTTTACAAGGCCGAGCTGTGAAGCCCGTACCAGGTTGTAACGCAGGTCGGTCCAGTCCTCTCCGGTAAGGGCCCGGAACAAGGTAAACATCGCTTCGCCCAGCGAGCCGTACGGGTCGGGGGAAATTTCCGGTGAGTGTGGCGCTTCGCGCATCAGCTGTTCGTAACGGGAAAGTTCGTCACCGGTGATATTCGCCGGGTCCGGAAGACGGAACAGCGACACTCCCATGATGGCGAACAGGTACATGAATATGAAGAAGAACAGCCCGTTGTAGAACAGTGCGCTGAACGATTTTATCAGGACGGAAATAATAAGTTTTATTTCACCCGAAGTCCTGAGCAGCCGCAGGACGCGGAACACCCTGAGCACCCGCAGCACCATGACCGACGATGAGTTCTCGAACAATGACTCGGGAATGTAACTTACCAGCACCAGGAAAAGGTCGAACAGGTTCCAGCCCGATTTGAAAAAACTCTTAACGCTGTCGGCCGCGATAAAGCGCACTATAATCTCGAAGGAGAAGATGCCCAGTATGACGGTCTGGGTTACATGTATCCAATGGTGGAGACCGTAGGTTTCAACCCCGATAAGGACCGAATTGACAATAATTACGAATACGATAAACAGTTCGAAACGGGAGCTGTTGGCCAGCTTCCTGCAAAAGTCTTTCATCGCTGGGATTATTTTATAAAATAGTATAACCGGAGGTTTTCCGGAGAATGAGCGCCGGCGAAGGGATTCGCCGGGAGCGGGAAAATATTAATTAATGCCCAAGTCTTTATAAAGTCTCTGGATATAGGATTTAAGGGCGTTTTCGTATGTTTCATCGGGGACAAGGGAATTCAGCTTATATTCCTGCGCATTGTCGGGAAATATGCCCGACAGGGACACCGACCCTATCCTGGCGAGCCCATCTTCCCGCTGTTCATATATAGCACCCTCCAGGGGGAACGATTCGATGGCTACCCTTCCCGAATAGGTATAGAATCCCCTTGCATAGGTCACCTTCTTTATATTGTTGTCGTAGGCGCTGCTGTAAACGGGAATATCCCCGTTATAATCGATATTGTAAACCGAAGTGTAGATGTAAACCCAGGTATGGAAAGAGGTAATGAGTTTCCCGTCGGCATCTTTCACCTCCACGAAATGTGTTTCGCTCCATTCGTCCACGGGGTCATAGGTCACCGTGACGTTCAAAAGGTCGTAAGTTTCGTAAAATTCCTCGACCCCGGGAGTGTAATAAAACGGCTTTTGATCAACCGAGCCGTAAATCAACTGGAATTCGACCGGGTCCTGCCGGTTTTCGATCAAAGAAACGACCTTGTTTTCGCGGACCGAATAGTCGTATTTCTCATCCTTGTCGTCGGAACATGCGAAAGAGAGTGCCACGAGTAAAATCAGGCCGGAAAGGGCTTTAAAACGATTCATAATAATCAGGGTTAGTTAATCATATTATAATTTGGGTAGAATGTCTACAAGGGCAACACCAGTCCCGCGCTGAACACGGGTCTTTTATGGTCGCTCGGCTTATAAATCGACAAGGTAACGGCTGTATCGGTATTGGGCGGCAGGCGGAACGGCACTATGTCGAACGTCAGGTCCAGACCGTAGGAATAGATATTTTTCCACTGCCGATGGTCTATGACCACTTTTTTACCGGCAATGTCCCATGTACCTCCGACCTGACGGAACCGGGCGAAGTCGTAAAATACGTTTGCCCTTATCCTGCGGATATAGAGGACGGAATTGATACCTCCGTCCGGGTAGCAGAGCGGCAACTGATAATCGACCGTGAATGCCCCGTAACGGTCGGGCGAGTAGGAGAAATCGGCCCCCCTCGGGAAGATGTCCTTCTGGCGGAAATTGTAGAGCGAGGTGGTCTGTTTCTGTGCCGCGGCCCGGACCATTATGCTGTTATGGGGCAGGAATCCCGGCAGGTACAGCCGTGCGTACGCACTAGTGATTCCGCCGAAATATTCATTGATCGGGGTGAAGGTCTGCGAAAGGCGCAGGGCGTAACCGAACCGCGGCAGGAAGTCCTTATGGGCCATCCTTACATTGTCGGTGTAGGAGAGGCTGAACCGGAATTTCTGCACACCGTCGTCGGTGTAGGAGCTGCCGTTGTCGCGGAACTTATAATATTTGATATTCTGCTGTTCCACCTCGAATACGGGTGTAAGCCACCGCACATGGTAACCCGAACCCAGTAGGATGGGCAGGTAGGTCCTCCCCGTGACGACATAATGGTTTGCCAGCCGGGGAACTTTGAAATCGCCGGACAGAAGTACCACCGACTGGCCCATAGTGCCGTACTCGGCGTCGATTTCGAATTTCGGCGCCAAGCCGTAGAATTTGAGACCGGCGGTGAAAAGCGACCCCGAGTCGGTATACTTGTACCCGAAAACAGAAACAGCCGAGTTCAGCAGGTTCTGCGACATGACGGTGGCACCGACGTATACATTAAGCCGGTCCTCCTCCAGGACCCTGTCCGGCTCGAACCAGAAAGGAGCCCAGCTATGGAAGCGGAACTGCCGTGCCGCCTTACGGTAGCGGGTAACCTCGCGGCCACGCGGGTTGCTGCCGAGGGTTACCGTGTCGACGTTCATAACGTCCCACTCGATGGACGCCGGATTGAACAGGCTTTCCGGAACACGCGACGGTTCCACCGCTTCGAGCGGAGAAGTGTCGCCGTTTTGCACGGCAAGCATGTATCCCCGGGAGGTATAGGTAGTAACGGCTACGTCCTCAGTACCCGGCATGGGAGACGGGGAGAACGAACCGTACCGCGAGGCGGTAAGGCGGTACTCCCGCCCTTCGGCGAGGTCGAACATATGTGCCTCGTCCCGGCCCGTTGCGATAGAGGTATAATAAAGCCTGCCGCCGTCGGCCCGCAGCCCGGACAACGAAGCGTATGAAGGACCGTGCACAAGTGTGACTCCGGTGGTCTCCGCTTCCTGAATCGATAACCGGGTCCGGTGCGGGACGGTGTTCCTGCCTTCGATGGCCTTTCCGGTGTCTGTTTCATCGACCCTGCCTATCCACATCCCGGCATCGCTCAGCCCTATTACGTAGTAGGCGTCCGTGACGCGATCGTACGTGAGGCCGTGCACCGACATGGTATCGGGCAATATGCACTCCTCCGACGGGGTATGGACCGAATAAAAACCCTCGAGATGGTACTCCACATAAGCCGGTTCGCCGCCGTACCTCGCCTCGGCGGGAAAAAGTAGGTGGCGCCTGTCCGGGCCGGTAACCGCGTTACCGGCAGTAAAAAGTCCGACGGCCGGAGCAGGGCCTGCGGCCATCCCGCCGGCGGAGGATTCGGCGATTCGTTTACCCGTGCCGACACCTTTCTTTCCGTTGGGGATATCGTAATAACAGAGCCGGGAATTAACCCGCTGCTCCCAGAACGTACTCTGCCTGTACTCGGTCCACCATAACCGGTCACCTACGGCCACCAGGCCCGTATTGACCTGCCCGGTGTGGGCGAGGACCGTCTCCGCACCGGTCTCCGGATCGACGGTAACGAGGCGGGTAGTCCGGTCGAGGTCGGTTTTGAGGGCGTAGATTCGCCCGTCGGCCGCCGTTACGGGGGTTTCGTATGTGGTGAAGGAGGTGGGAGGAGTGGGAATTATACGGGGCGTATCCTCCTGGTCGGGTATTGAGGACCAATGCGCGGCGAGGCGCTCCCATGTCTCATCGAAAAGCTCGGTAGAATTTGTCCCGTAGAATTTCCGCAGGGCGCGCGGCGTCGGGAATACCATATAAGCGTTACGGGAGTTGAACCAGGAAACCCGGTCCCAGATATTTTCGCCGTATTTGTCATATGTATATCGGACTATATGGTAACCGAGTGTGTAATGGTCCGGCATGTGGTCCTTGTAAGACCCGCTAAAAAATTTGTCTCTCCTGTACCGGATACCTTCCGCGGCTATGGCGCGGTAATCTATCGTGAATGAGGGCTGTACCCCGCGCCCGAAGGTGGCAAACTGGGTTTCGGTCAGCACCGCATCTCCTTCGACCATCCAGTTGGGCAACTGCCCGACACCCACCAGCGAACCCTGCTGGCCGAGAACCCAGCTCAGTACCCGGACCAGGTTGCGGTTGGTATTGCCGTACTGTACGGCATGGCGGAACTCATGGACAGCTAATTGTTTGTGCCACGGCATAGCGAAAGTGGCGGAGGGCGGGACGATTATAAACTCCATCCGCGAAGGCGCCAGCATTACAATGCCGTTCTGCGAGAAATTCTGGGTGTGCAGGATAAGGGGCATCTTCATCGGCGGTTTGCGGAAACCATACCCGACCTGCCCGCGCAGGGTGTCCATATAGTTCATCAGCCGCAGCGCCTGCCGTGAGTAGTAGTCCGGAAAGACAATCTTGCCGTTATCCGACTCGACCTGCCGCCATTTTACGGAGGCCGGCTCCTGACCCCAGTCGTAGTACTGGGAATAGGCGCCCGGCGAACAGAGGATGAACCCGGCGCACGCGATGGCAACTGCGATATATTGTCTTATGTTCAACCCCCTGCTTTTTTAACTTTGTAACCTTCCTTCTGCAATATTTCCACGACACGGTCGCGGAAGTCGCCCTGTATTATAATCTCCCCGTCCTTAGCCGAACCGCCTACACCGCACCTGCTTTTCAGTAAAGCGGCAAGGTCCCTAAGGTCACCGTCGCTTCCGCGGAAACCTTTGACCAGGGTGGCCTTCTTGTTGCCTTTACGCCGGTCCAGCCACACACGCAGGTCCTGCATCCCGGCGGGCAGGGTTTCTTTCCCGGCCGCGCTGGTCGTATCGTATCTGAAATCGGGGTCGGTGGAAAAGACTACCCCAAGACGGGATTTCCAATCGTTTTCGCTCATAGCGCAGAACAGAACGGGTAAATTAGTGAAATCGGGAGCGGGGCCGGACCTGCTTTCTCTGAACCGAACCGCATCCTATATTCTTTAAATTATAGTGTAAGGCGAGGGCAATAGGGAGGAAAACCAGTTTTCCGGAAAATTGCCGAACCGCATCTATATCCGGCAAATATACTAAAATTGTCCCTACGGACGCAAAATAATCCGCGGGGGCGGACGGCAGTGGCGTATGTCACGGTAAAATTATCCCGTAGGGGTAATCTCCGCATGTACGGGTAGGGACTCAGTAAAATTTTCATAAATTTGAAATCGTAATCAGCAAGGGAACCGTAACCGCATGAGCAACAGCAGGAGGTATTACCGCCGAAAAACCGGCAACAGGACACAGCGCCACAAGGAGCCGGAAGTGCGGAACCCCGCCATAAGTTCCCAACCAGCCGAATCCGGCGGGGGACGGCAGACCCGCGCCGAAGACGGTAACGGGCACGACACCGGCGGTGGTCCGGCTAACGGCCACACCCCGAAAGGCAAAGACGGACTGGAACGGTTCCGGGAGCAGAACCGGCGGCAGATGCCCGCGCGCCTGCCGCGCGACCCCGGCAAGATGCTGGTGGAGGTGTTCGTGGAGGGGTACGAGGATGTCTCTTTCTGGCGGGGAATATTCGACGAATACGAAACTTCCCGCATAACGTTCGAGATAAACGTGCCGCCACGGGCCGACCTCGCCAAAGGCAAAAAGGTTATCCTCGGGATGCACGGGGAGTGTTCGCCCGAGAGGCTGCTGTGCGCGGACAGCGACTTCGATTACCTGTTCGGCGACCTGACAAACCAGAGCAACCTTGTGACCTGCACCGACTACATGTTCCATACCTACGCCTACGCCACCGAGAACTACCTATGCTACGCTCCCTCGCTGCACAACGTCTGCGTAAAAGCTACAAAGAACGATACCCGGATATTCGACTTCGAAAGGTTCATGTCCGAGTATTCGCGGATTATTTACCCCCTTTTCCTCTGGTATGCCTACTCCGCCCAGCTAAAAAACGAGAAGGTCTTAACCCTGCTGGAGTTCCGCGCCACGGTGAAGCTCAACTACCTCGAGGTGGACGACAACGGAGGCAACACACTGTACTGGCTCGAACGGCAGGTCGACAAACGGCTCCGGGCGCTGGAGAAGGAGCACCCGGGCTGGCAGAACGACCTCGATGCATTCGGAGCTTTGCTGGCTCAAAAAGGAGTGACCCCCGAGACCACATATCTCTACATGCAGGGTCATACCCTGATGGACAACGTGGTGATAATAATGCTCAACGCCGTGTGCGACGTGCTCCGCCAGATGAGCAACCTGCGGATATCGGCCTCCACCAAGACCGGAACGGCACTCAGGAACGAGATAAGCAATTACAATAACGCACTGCGCAACGTCCGCGACGTACTGCTGGACAACGAGTCGTACAAGGACTGCCCGCTCTACGGGAAGCTGCGCGGCGACATCGAAAAATACCTCTCCGGACTGGGTTTACTCGAGCACAGCAGGATCGACGGGCGCGATCTGCCCGCTATGAAACCCCTCAAATAACCGAACGGGGAAGGCCGCGGAATTCGGCCGTCATATACCTGCTGTATAAAAAATTAAAGTTTTTATAATAAATTTGCAACGGTTACGTTGTACCAAAGCCGGGAGGCATATACTAACCCTTCGGTGTATTCCCGGCACCTCCTTACAATTACACTAAACTTATGAGTGAAGTTATCAATATCAAGGAACTCAACGAACGTATAGAACGCGAAAGCGTATTCGTGGATACGCTGAACGTGGAAATGAGCAAGGTCATCGTAGGTCAGAAGCACCTTATAGATACCCTGCTTATCGGCCTGCTATCCAACGGGCACATCCTGCTGGAAGGGGTGCCGGGCCTGGCCAAGACGCTCGCCATAACCACCCTCGCACAGGCGGTTGACGCAAAGTTCAGCCGTATACAATTTACCCCGGACCTGTTGCCCGCCGACCTAATCGGTACCCTTATCTATTCGCAGAGGAACGAGGAGTTCACGGTTAAGAAAGGACCGGTATTCGCCAACTTTATACTGGCGGACGAAATAAACCGCTCGCCGGCCAAGATGCAGAGCGCCCTGCTGGAATCGATGCAGGAGCGGCAGGTGACTATCGGCGACCAGACATACCCCCTTCCCGAACCGTTCCTGGTGCTGGCTACCCAGAACCCCCTGGAGCAGGAAGGTACATACCCGCTGCCCGAGGCGCAGGTGGACCGTTTTATGCTCAAGGCAAAAATTACATACCCAAAGAAGCAGGAAGAACGCAGTATCGTGCGTCTCAACCTCGACGGGGCCGGATTCCCGAAGCCGAACAAAGTGATCGCACCGGACGATATCGTTAAGGCCCGCGGGGTGGTGAACGACGTCTACATGGACGAAAAAATCGAGAAATACATCATAGACATAATCTTCGCAACCCGCGAACCCTCGGAATACAACCTCCAGAAGCTGGCCCCGATGATAAGCTACGGCGGGTCGCCCCGCGCGAGTATATCGCTGGCCCGTGCGGCAAAAAGCTACGCGTTTATCAAACGGAGGGGTTACGTGATACCGGAGGACGTTAGGGCCGTGTGCCACGACGTACTCCGCCACCGCATAGGTCTCACCTACGAAGCCGAAGCGGAGAACGTCACCTCGGAAGAAATCATCACCGAAATACTGAACAACGTCGAAGTACCTTAAAGAGGGTCGCGGACTATGGGATTCCCACGTACTTTGATTATCCTGCTCGCCGCCGGCATCCTTACGGGCTGCGCCGCCGGGAATGCATCCCTGTCCCCAGACCAATTCAGGGACCTTGCGGCTACGACCCTGACCGGTGAAATTCCCGAAATAGAGATAACAGGGACCGACTCGTTGTTTATAAATCTCAACTGGAAAGAATTTACCGTTATAGCGGAGATAGAGGAGGAATACGAAGCGTACCTGAATAAGCCGCGTCGGCTGGGCAAAATTCTGGCGGGGATGGTACAGGAATTCCTGGATTACGACTTTTCTTCGGTCGAGCCGAGGCCTCTCGAAGATCAATATATCGTACCTGTGTTCCTCAGGTATGATATTATTGAGCAACTGGCCACCGGGAATGACGGTGAAGAGACGACGACAGAGAGCTTCCTTGTAACCGAATACGCTCCGGGATTATACCTTACCATCGTATATTATAAAGACCGTCGTTTTTCTCTTATCAAGAATTTCATTGCCTTGCAGCGGGAAATGGAACCGGCGCAAATGTACCGGTGGGCCACGGGTAATATCGAAGGCCTGATTGAGAACGATTTTTTTATACCGAGGGAGACAGCACTTTTTATTACAGGCAGGATGAACCGCTGCTTGGCGCCAGTATGTTGCTCTGCCCCCAGCTATGGGAGGATTTACCGGTGGACAGCGAACACTTGGTATTTGCCGTGCCGACCACCTCACAGTTGATTTTCGCCGACCGCAGGAGTCGGTCCGGGATGGCCAAACTAATGCAGATTTTAAGTAATTACTCGGGTAGCGAAGATGTTTTCGGTTTCCATGTTTCCGATCGTTTGTACGAGAGGAGAGACGGCCGGATAGTCGAATACGACCAGCTAAACCTATTTAAACCCGGATTGGGAAGAAACCAATAGATGGAGAACAGTAACGACATACTCAAGCAGGTCCGCAAAATAGAGATCAAGACCCGCGGGCTGAGCAACGACATCTTCGCCGGGAGGTATCACAGCGCCTTCAAGGGGAGGGGTATGGCGTTCAGCGAAGTGAGGGAGTACCGTTACGGCGACGACGTAAGGGATATAGACTGGAACGTCACCGCACGGAACCGTTCCCCGTACATCAAAACTTACGAGGAGGAGCGCGAACTTACGATGATGCTGATGGTGGACGTCAGCGGTTCGCGAATGTTCGGAACAACCGACAAGCTCAAAAAGAACATTATAACGGAGATTGCGGCCGTGCTCGCTTTCTCCGCTTCGGAGAATAACGACAAGGTGGGGTGCCTGTTCTTCAGCGACCGGGTGGAGAAGTTCATCCCGCCCAAGAAGGGGCGTGCGCATATCCTTATGATTATACGCGAACTGATAGAATTCAGGCCCGAACATACCGCCACATCGCTCTCGGAACCCCTGCGCCATATCACCAACATGATAAAGAAGCGGTGCACGATGTTTATCCTGTCGGACTTCATGGACCTTAACGGTGACGGAGCGGCATACGAGGACGCCCTTAAAATCGCAACCCGTAAGCATGACATTGCAGGTATAAGGGTATACGACCGCCGGGAAACCGAGCTTCCGGATGTCGGTATAGTCGAACTACGGGATGCCGAGACCGGTAAAAAAGTGTGGGTCGACACCTCATCGCGCAAAGTGCGGGAACGCTATGCCGGCAAGTGGGAGGAACAGAGCGGTATCATAGACCGGACCCTCAAACGGTGTAAAGTGGACAACGTGACCATAGCCACGGGCGAGGATTACGTGAAATCACTTATAAAACTTTTCAAAACGAGATAAATGGAACGCGGTGGAGTGCTGAAATATATGCTGGGGCTGTTCTTCCTGTCGTGGGCGGTGATACCGCTTTGCACGGAAACCTTCGCGCAGCCTGCCGGACAGGCCGCGGTCGGAGGGGAGGGGTTTATCGACGGCAGGAATCCAAACCGCAAACCGCGCCGGGAGGGGGACCCGTTGCTGGAAGCCTGGTTTGTTACCGACAGCATCGGCATCGGCGATACCGTGACCCTGCGGGTGGAGATTACCAAAGATATTCTGCAAATAGTGGCGCTGGGAGAGATCAACCAGGAGATGTTGGAGGGGCAGCCGATAGAGCTGGTATCACAGACAGAACTCGACACGGTAAGGCAGGACGGCAGGCAGGTCAAACTGCGTAAGGATATTACTTTCCAGGTCTTCGACGAAGGATACCTGAACCTCGGCTGGATGCCGGCCTTCTACCTCGACAAAAATATCGCGGACACGATCTGGTCGGTCGACTCGCTGGTATTGATGGTAGGGACTTACCAGATAGACACCCTTACGCAGAACATTCACGATATAAGGGGAATCATGGACACCCCGATGGTACTGGGCGAGTACGGCGGCTACATGTTGTGGGGCCTCCTTTCGCTGGCCCTTATCGCGGCCGGGCTTTGGTTCTGGTTTACCCGCAGGCGTAACCTGACCATGTTCGGTAAACCGAAGGTAATCGACCCGCCCCACGTGGTGGCCATAAAAGCCCTCGAAGCGCTGCATAACCAGAAACTTTGGCAGAATAACCGCCATAAACAATATTACACCGGTATTACGGATATACTCCGACAGTATATGGAAGACCGATGGGATATCGGGGCGATGGAAATGACCAGCGACGAGATACTCACGGCTCTTTCTGACCGGGAACTTCCTGAAAAAGGCTACCGCGACCTCGGGGAAATACTCCGCACGGCCGACCTGGTGAAATTCGCCAAGTTCGTACCCGACGCCGAGCAGAACGAAAACGTGTTCACCTTCGCTTATTACTTTATCGAGGAGACCAAACCCACGGAGATTGAAAAGCCGGAAATGGAAGAGGGGGGAGTGTTATGAAGCTCAGGTTATTGATTTATGTTACAATATGCGCAGCGGCACTATTATCGGCCGCAGGGGAGGCCCGTGCGCAGAAGTATCCCGAGCGCCGGAACATCCGGGAAGGCAACCGTAAATACGAAAGGGCGCAGTTCGAAGAGAGTGAATCCGACTACCGTCGCGCGCTGGAACAGAACCCCGAATCTTTCGAGGCCCGTTACAACCTCGGCAATTCACTATACAAACAGGGGAGATGGGAAGACGCCGAACAGGTTTTTTCGCGGCTGTCGAAAGCCGACACCTCGGAAGAGAACCGCTTCGACACTCATTTTAACGCTGGGAATTCCATGTTCCAACAGAGGAAGTTGGAGGAGGCCCTCGAACAGTATAAGGAAGCGATGCGAATCGACCCCACGAACGAAGAAGCCAAGTTCAACTACGCCTACGTCAAAAAAATGCTGGAGAAAGACGACGAGGACAATGACAGCGGCGGAGGCGGAGGCGGCAATGACGACGACCAGGACGGGGGGGGCGGCAACGACAACCAGGACCCCGGCGAGGGGAACGATAACGACCCGAACCAGGAGGATAACGACGGGCAGGGAGATGACGACCCCCGGGAGGGGCAGGGCAACCGTCCCCCGGGAATGACCCGGAGTGAAGCCGAGGCCCTGCTCGATGCCATGCAGATGAACGAGGACCGTACCCGCGAAAAGATGGAGGAGAGAAAGGCGAGGACAATCCAGCGCTCGGAAAAAAACTGGTAAGGTGAACGGCCGACCGGTTATAACGGGCATCTAACCGTATCGGACAGTAAGGGGTCTGGTAAACCGGGATTTAAGCCAGATGGCCTTACCGAGGGGATCCGGAATGCTAACCAGCCTGCGGAATAGAATGAATTAATGGTATTGACCGTCGAGAGCCAAAAGAATGAGGCGCAGGAGGAGAGAGGGTGTGAGCCGGACTGATAATCCCGATTGGAAGAAATTTAAAGGGGATATCCGCACATTCCGGCAGACCGACTAAAGTTTGGAAAAGACAGGAAAATGACATTCGATATTACAAGGTTTGCAAACCCGTGGGTGCTGTGGCTGCTGTTTTTGCTGCTGCCGGTAGTGGCGTATTACGTCTACCGGACGCTTCAGGGAGGGGCCGTAATTCAGGTGTCGACCGTGGCCGGGGTGGAGGGTGCCGGTAAGAGTTTCCGTTACTACCTGCGCCATCTGCCGTTCGTGTTCCGCTGTGTGGCTTACGGGCTGCTGGTATTCGCCCTCGCCCGGCCGCAGACCTCGGAGTACGGCAGCAACTCCATTACCGAGGGTATCGACATAATGCTGACCATCGACGTTTCAAGCAGTATGCTTGCCCGCGATTTGAAACCCGACCGGTTCACCGCCGCACGTGAAACCGCGGCCAAGTTTATCGTAGACCGGACCAACGACCGTATCGGCATAGTGGTTTTCGCCGGGGAAGCGTTCACCCAATGCCCGCTCACTACCGACAAAAGGACCCTTCTCAACCTCGTATCGCAGGTACGGGAGGGGATGGTGGAGGACGGCACCGCCATCGGCAGCGGACTTGCCACCGCCATTAACCGCCTCAGGGAGAGTAACGCAAAGAGCAAAGTTATAATCCTGCTGACGGACGGTGTCAACAACAGCGGCCAGATAACCCCCGTAAATGCCGGCGAAATAGCCCGTACGCTCGGCATTAAAGTCTACACGGTCGGAATCGGCACCAACGGAATGGCGCCCAGCCCCCGTTACAATATATGGGGAGAGATAATTTTCGTTCCCGAGAGGGTGGAACTCGACGAGGAAATGCTTACCGAAATAGCTGAAATGACCGGCGGGAAATACTTCCGAGCTACCGACAACAACTCGCTCGAAGAAGTATACGACACCATAAACTCCCTCGAAACAAGCACTATCAAGACCAGCGACTACACGCTTTACCATGAGAAGTACGCCGTGTTCGTCCTGCTGGCCCTCGGGTTCCTCGTACTGGAATTTATAGTTGCGAGGGTGATGCTGAGAAGGATACCGTAAATTCGCCCCGGGTGCGGTCACGGCCGGCCTGGAAAAAGATTAAAAGAAAATGTTCAGGTTCGGAACTCCAAATATGCTCTACCTGCTGTTGCTCGTCCCGGCAATGGTGTGTGCGTTCGTGCTGTCGGTAAGGGCTCGCAGGCGCAGGCTCGAACGGTTCGGACAACTCGACACACTAAAGAGCCTGATCCCGGACGCCTCGCCGCCGAGGATCCGCAACAAGTTCATCTTGTTTATCTGCGCGGTGACACTTATAATCGTGGCGTTGGCGCGGCCGCAGTTCGGTTCCAAATTGAAGGAATCGACGGCTGAAGGAATAGAGATAATGTTCGTTGTCGACGTGTCGAACAGTATGCTCGCACAGGATTTCGAACCCAACCGGCTCGAGCGGACCAAATTCGCCATTACCCGCCTTCTCGAATCGCTGGAGGACGACCGGGTGGGGCTCGTAGTTTTCGCAGGTGACGCTTACGTGCAACTGCCGCTCACGACGGATTATGTGGCGGCCCGGAATTTTATTCGGCAGGTCTCCACCAATATGGTTTCCCGGCAGGGCACGGCTATCGGTGCCGCTATCGACCTGGCCTCCAATTCCTTCTCGTCCCAAAGCGAGGGGAGCCGCGTAATAATCCTGGTCTCCGACGGAGAGAACCATGAGGACGACGCGATGGCCGCCGCGGCGGCCGCGGCCGCACAGGGCATAAAAATATACGCCATAGGAATCGGTACGCCGGAAGGCGCTCCCATATATATGGGTGGCGATTTCCTGACGGACAACGAAGGCAATATGGTTCTGACTAAGCTCAACGAGCAAATGTTAAGTGATATAGCCCTATCTACCGGAGGAGCCTACATACTCGCCACACAGCGAAGCGTCGGCCTAAACGAGATAATAGAGAAGATTAACGAGACCGAAAAGTCCCGTTTCAACGTACAGGTCTTCGACGAATACGACGAGAAGTACCCTTATTTCATAGTCGCCGCGCTGGTACTGCTGTTACTGAACAGCCTGATGCTCAGCCGGAAAAACCGGGTACTTTCCCGTTTCAACATCTTCCGGGAAAAAGATGTGATTTAGCAAACGGGCCGAAGTAGTGCCGGCGCCCTATTTACAGTCGCTATCGTCGATCTGTACTGTCTCGATACCGATTCGCCGGAGCAATTCCAGACCCTCCCGGGAATGGTAGGTATCGCAGTAAACCACGCGGATAATACCTGCCTGTATAATCAGCTTGGAACATTCTATGCAGGGCATGGCCGTGATGTAGAGGGTAGCGCCCTGGCTGCTGTTGGCGCTTTTCGCCACTTTGGTAATCGCATTGGCTTCGGCGTGGAGCACGTAGGGTTTTGTCTTCCCTTCCATGTCCTCGCAGATATTTTCGAATCCGGACGGGGTACCGTTATACCCGTCGGAAATTATCATCTTGTCCTTAACTATCAGGGCGCCTACCTTGCGGCGGACGCAATATGAATTTTCGGCCCATATCCGCGCCATGCGGATATACCGCAGGTCGAGCTGGCGCTGTTTTTCCTCCTGGTAACCCATCTTGTTTTCGTTTGGATACAAAAATAAACTTTTAAAGCGAATTTGGCACTACCGACCGCAGGGCGCTTGAATAGTCGGTTACGGGATATTTGCCCAAGACGGGATACGGTGCGGCGATAATCCGGGAACAGGTTCCTTCCGATTGTTCCCGCCTTTCACTACATTTGCTATAGTATGCGTCCCGGCAGAGGCCTAAGCAAACTTGGCCCAGCTCTCGACTTTCACTACATTTGCATTATGGCTAAACCCGGACTTTGGAGAATACCTCTTGCCGCCCTTTTGGTCGTGGCCTGGATGGCCGTTTGCCACTCGGTCCTGAGCGATATCCGGCAGGATCCGGCTCTGGTGTCGGAAAACCGGGGATGGCAACCCGGGAATACGGATTTCCGGAAGGCAGTCGGCGATGCCGGCAGATCTGTCGAAGCCGGGGTCCAGCCTACAGCCACTTCGTCCAATCACTTCCGGACGGCGGGAAGGCGGAGCCATAACGGGAACCAATACCGTTCAGGTGGACCTTCCACGCCCGGACAATGTCCCGATAACCCTCGGCTGAAGCATGCAGAAGTTATCCTCAATACCAAATATCTTCCTTCCGCCGTATTCCACGACCGTGACTATTATGTCATAGGATTGCGGCGCCTTATTATTTAGCCCTTCGGTTTTGCGTTGTGTCTAACCGGTCCCATTCACGGGAACCGGCGTACGTTTTATGAATACAATCAAAAAAACCGAAATGGAAAACGAAATCATAATAGACGAGGCGTTGTACGACCTCGGTATCGACGGCATGGAGCCGCGCAAAAAAAGTCCCGTATTATCGGCGGGTATCACCGCGCTGGGTATAATCCTGCTCGTCCTCTCCTTCACGGCCGTCAAAGGTCATCCCGACCTGGCATCGGGGGTTATGCTGTGCGGCGTGCTCATAACGGTAGCGGGCGCTATCAGGCTGGCGATGGATATATCCGGGAAAGGTAAACCCTACTATAAACCCACCGACGAGTTCCTCAAACGGTACGAACTTATGTTCGACCCCGACCAGAAAGCCAACGTACTCAAATATGTTGAGGATGGCGATTTCGAATCGCTCGTTGATATCAAACCCGGTGAAACCTCGGCCATTAAAGCCGTGATTTATAAAACGGGCGGCAACGACCTTGCGATTGCACAGGTACTGCAATACGTTCCGCATACCTACCGGGCAGCAGGGGAAATAAAGGTGTTCGGTAAGGGCGGCTTTATACGTTCCGCCAAGTTGTGCTGAGTTGCACAATACCGGAAAAGAAAAACCTGCCCCTTTCCAGGGCAGGTTTTTTTATTTCAGCTTCGGACTACCCTCAGGGGCGTACTTTTTCATACGAAAAATAGAAATTCACCACGGCAGTCGGCTTCGACGTATCGACGTTGTAGATATAATGCGGATTGTCACGCTCGTGGAGTATTGCCACACGCTCGTTGTTGACAAAGAGCAGGAAACCGTAATCCGGGTCTTCGGTGAGGGTACAAATGAAATCCATCGTGGCATTACTGCCGAGCGGGACTTCCCGTACGACGGTCCACGGGCCGAGCAGTTCGCCCTTCTCTATTTCGAACTCTTCGGTGCCGTTAAGCCGGACGTTAAGCGCGGACCCGGGAGGAAATGAGTCATGGTACACTAAAACCATCGTGACGGTATAAACGTCCGCCTTGCTTCCATTGTTATTCTCCATACCTGATTATTTAAGGGGTGAGGTATCTATATCGGAATAATAACTTTCCGTCGGTATGACCCTGTCGTTAATTTGCCGGAATATGGAACCGTATATATAAAATACGTCCGTACCCGTCATCGGCCCGATAAGTTGTGACCGTTACCGCGAACGATTTCCGTAACCTCAAGGCCGAGAATCTTCATCCCCGCGTCCAGCCATGTGTCGATATCGTCGGGATAGTTACCGTCGGTGCGTGTCTCGCTGCGTTTACGGCCCAGACGGACGATTACCGCCTCCTGCTCCGGAAGGGCGAACACGTATTGTCCGAGTATTCCCCGCATATAGGGTATCCGGTTGCCGTACCGCTCCAGTATCCAGAATTGGTAGCCATAAGAATTGTTGGGACCATTACCATCCTCGCCGACAAGCCACGTGGCCGGGGCAAGCGCCTTGTCCATATACCAAGAAGGCACGAGGAAGCGGCCGTCCCATTCACCGCGGCCCAGCATGAGCTTGCCGAAGCGAGCGAAATCCCGCGCGTTGGAGTTGAAACAGCAATAGGCCTTTTCGGCCCCCCCTGCGCGGTCGAGGCTCCACAACGCATCGTGTTCCGCCCCCATCGGGGTCCAAAGTTTTTCGGAGGCGTACTCGCTTATTGTCCGGCCCGTGGCCTTCTCCAAAACCATGGCGAGCATCTGAGTTACCCCGCTCTGGTAAACGAACCTCTCTCCCGGCACGGCTTCCTGCCGTATACGGCCTACCAGCCCCGGCAGGTCTCGGCCGTAATAGGCCTCGGTGGTGAGGGAGAACAGCCCGGAGTAGCCCTCGTCCCACCTGACTCCGGCACTCATCGTCAGCAGGTGCTCCACCGTCAGCGCCCGGCCTTCATACCCGTCGAACCCGGGCAGGAAGTCCGACACCGGCTGTTCCAGGTCCCGTATATATCCCTCGTCGATGGCGATACCGACCAGAAGCGAGACCACGCTCTTTGCCATCGAGAATGAATTGCTGAGCGACGAGGGTCCGTAACCGTCCCAGTACCGTTCGAACAGCAGTGAATCCTGCCGTATTACCAGAAAGGCGACGGTCTCCAGTTCGGCGAATCTTTCGGCGAAACCGGGGTCGACGGAGTACTGCCCGTAGTCGTGCGCCACGGGCCACGGCCGTGGCTCCCCGGCCGTAACGACCCGGTTCTCGAACAGCGGATACTGGTCGATTTTAGGATACGTATGGACAATAGCCCGGCGCAGGTAATATGTCTGCGGCAGGACAAGGAACAACATAATCGCCGTGCAAAGGAGGGCTATAAGAAGAAGGGGCAGGTATGATTTAAAGGTCTTTTTCATTACGCATCTAAATTTTTTAGTGATAGTCAAGGAACATGTTTATTTAACGGGGAGATTCCTCGCCATAGCCCAGAATGACAAAATCGGCTTTGATAAATGTCTCCCTATCCTACACGCAGTGAAGAGGCTCCCGTTCAATTCCGGTATTCAAAAAATCCCAAATGACCTCCCCAAAAATAATGGGAGCCGTTAGCTCCCATTATTTTTGTAAACATTTCGAAGTACCTATTCGTCCTTATCCTCGTCCGCATACGCCTTGAGGAGCTTGTCCTGCACGTCGGCGGGAACCTGCTCGTAGGATGCGAATTTCATCGAATAGGTCGCGCGGCCGCTCGTGAGGGAGCTGAGCGTGGTCGAGTAACGGTACATCTCCGACAGGGGAACGCGAGCCGTCAGGCGGTCGAAACCGGCATCGGAGGTCATCCCCTCTATCATGGCGCGGCGGTTCTGCATATCGCTCATCACGTCGCCCATCTTGTCCGAGGGAACGAGCACTTCCACCGTGTAAATCGGCTCCATAATTTTCGGCCCGGCGTTGCGGAACGCTTCCTTGAATGCGTTACGTCCGGCAAGTTTGAACGATATTTCGTTCGAATCCACCGGGTGCATCTTGCCGTCATAAACGACAACACGAATGTCGCGGGCGTAGGAACCGGTAAGCGGGCCTTCTTCCATCTTCTCCATTATCCCTTTCAGTATGGCCGGCAGGAAGCGGGCGTCGATGGCACCACCGACGATGGAACTGTAAAATACGAGCTTACCACCCCATTCGAGATTTATTTCTTCCTTGTTCTTGATGTTTACCGTGATTTCTTTCCCGCCGATTTTATACTTGGTAGGCTCGGCGATTCCTTCGTAGTACGGCTCGATAACGAGGTGCACCTCGCCGAACTGGCCGGCCCCGCCGGACTGCTTCTTATGGCGGTAATCCGCACCGGCCACCTTGGTGATGGTCTCGCGGTACGATATGCGCGGTGCGAAGAACTCCACGTCTATCTTATAATTGTTGGCAAGGGTCCACTTCATAATGTTGAGGTGGTGTTCACCCTGACCCTGCACAATCGTCTGCTTCAATTCCTTGGAATATTCCACGAGGATGGTCGGGTCTTCGAAAGCCAGTTTATTGAGCATTTCGCCCAGCTTCTCGTCGTCGCTCGAGTTGACCGCCTTGATGGCCGCCCGGTAACGCGGCTCGGGGAACACCATCGGGGTTATCTGCACGAGATTGCCGGCACCGCAAAGCGTGTCGTTCGTTTTGGTTCCCTTCAGCTTCACCGTACAGCCTATGTCGCCGGCGAACATTTCGGTAACCTTCACACGGTTCTTACCCGCCACGGCGAACATCTGGGCGATTTTTTCCTTGTTACCCGTACGAGCGTTAATCAGCTCCATACCTTCGGTTATCTTACCGCGTATAAGGCGGAAATAGCTGATTTCGCCGATATGTTGTTCGACGGTGCTCTTGAATACGAAGAGCACGGGCGAACCGTTCTCGTCGGCTTCGATCTCCTGCCCGTCCACCGTTGCGAAGTTCGGTGCTTCCACAGGGCCGGGAGCCACGTTGATTACAAACTCCATAAGGCGTTTCGTGCCTATGTCCTTCTTGCCCGAAGTGCAGAAAACCGGCATGAGGTCGCGCTTGGCAAGTCCAATTTTCAGACCGCTGCGCATCTCGTCCTGCGTCAGCGTGCCTTTTTCGAAATAGAGTTCCATAAGGCCCTCGTCGTTCTCGGCGGCCGCTTCCAGAAGTATGTTGTTAAGCTCCTGCGCACGCTCCATTTCCGATTCCGGGATATCGAGTTCCTCGCGGGTGCCGTTGTCGTCCGTGAATTTGTACATCTTCATCATCAAAACGTCGATGAAGGAGTTGAATTCCGGACCTGTTGCTACCGGATACTGCACGATTACCGGTTTCACGCGCGAGCTGCTGTTAAGCGAGTCGATGGTGGCTTCCCAGTTGGCCTTTTCGTGGTCCAGCTGACTCACCACGGCAATGATGGGTTTTCCCATCTGCCGGGCGTAGCGCGCCTGAATCTCCGTGCCCGCCTCGAACCCGTTCTGCGCGTTGAACAGCATCAGGCCCACGTCGGCTACCTTGAATGCGGAGAAGAGACCTCCGCAGAAGTCGTCCGATCCCGGGGTGTCTATTATATTGAGTTTCTTGTCCTTGAATTCGGTAAACAGGATGGTCGGATAAATCGAGCGTTTGTACTGGTGCTCCAGCTCGGTATTGTCCGAGAGGGTGCTGTCGTTCTCTATACTACCCCTGCGGTCGATGACCTTACCCTCAAAAGCCATGGCCTCTGCAAGGGTAGTTTTCCCGGAGCCCGGCGCCCCGAGCAAAACGACATTCTTAATGTCTCGCGTTTTATAACTTTTCATAAGGTGAAGTTTATTTGTTATTTCAGGTTTTAGGTCGCTTACCTCCATGGAGGGTAGCCACGAAATATACAAATTTTTAGGCAGAGTCAGCAAGCGGTCACCACATTATTTGAAATAAATGGCCGGCCCCGGCACGATTTGGATAAAAAGAATTAAATTTGAAACTGACTCCCAAACCCTCAAGCCATCAGAATGCCCGGTCGTATTCCTATATTACTCTCGATGCTGCTGCTACTGACCGGCTGTCCGGGCGAGGAAATCATAGTCGAGAACGAGAAGGTCAACGAATGGATCTACGGCATAATGGAAGAGAATTATCTCTGGAGCGACTATATGCCGG
The DNA here is from genome assembly GCA_021202985.1 of Alistipes sp. Classification (GTDB taxonomy): domain Bacteria; phylum Bacteroidota; class Bacteroidia; order Bacteroidales; family Rikenellaceae; genus WRDF01. The sequence goes on along the minus strand of JAJQCA010000083.1, from coordinate 66,480 downwards.
CAGATTGGGAGGAGAACCTGCTCTATAACCCCAAGAATTTTTTCAAAAGCCTGCTCTATGACGAGCACGACGATATCGACCTCAACGACCTCTATTCCAAGATAGTGTTCACCGGAACGGATTCCGAGCACCAGGCATGGTACGAGGGAGGGTCGGAATACGCCCTCGAGACGCCCGACTACCACTACGGATTCGCGGCGCGTCTGTTGGCCCCGTCCACCACATTTTGCCACATCACTTACGTCATACCCGGCTCCCCGGCGGATAAGGCCGGGATACGGAGGGGCGACTGTTTCCGCACCGCAAACGGGCTGCACATCACCGAACTTGACCAACTGGAGCAGATGCTCGAGGAGGACCGCATTGTGCTCGGCTTCTACTACCCGGAGGAGAGGGATGTGACGCTGCAAAAGGATTTTTACTACGACAACCCGGTCTATTTCGATACCGTCTACGCTCTCACTCCCAAGACCGGTTATTTCGTATACAACCATTTCACCGACGGGGATAACAATTCGTACTACAACCAGTTGCGCGAGGTATTCTCGCGCTTCCACGCCGAAGGAGTGGAGCATATAATAGCCGATTTCCGGTTCAACGGCGGCGGCGAGCTGACTGCCGCGCGGAAGGTGGCCAGCCTGCTCGCACCCGGCTCGTCGCTTGGCGGGACGTATCTGTACAAGGAGCGTAACGTCTCTTTTAACCGGACCGAGTTGTTCGAAGAGGAGAAACTATTGACCGCTACCGAGATGCAGGGGTACAACTGCGGAGTACAGTCGCTCTATATCCTTACCAACAAGAATACAGCTTCGGCCAGCGAACTGGTGGTGCACTGCCTACGCCCGTTATACGAGGACGCGGGATTGAAATTCGTCCACGCCGGCGAGGTTACCGAAGGGAAAAACCTGGGCGGGATGTGGTACTCCAACGCTGTATACCAGTGGGAAATTTATCCCATTACGCTCCGGGTCCATAACGTGCGGCAGGTATCGGGGTACGAGTCGGGGCTTGTCCCGGACCTGCCCGTAATGGAATACAGCAGCGACAATATCCCGGTAACAGACAGCGGCTACCCCTACATTACGCTCGGGCAACTGGGCGATATAGCCGGGGAACCGATGCTCCGGCGGGCGATGGACGATATTTACGGTATCGGCGGCTGGCAGGACCTTCTGCCGTCGGACCAGCAGGGAGCTGCCGGTTACCCGGCCGAAACGAGGTCTTCCGCCGCTTATTACTCTACCGGCACCCCGGAACGAACCACCGTCCGCTACCGCCCCATGACCGAGAGGCGGGAAAGGTAATACGGTTTATAATCAAGACTTTAGGGACGGGGGACGGGGAATGGTAAACCATTAAGTAAACGGATTGTTTCCCGGTGAGGACCGGGTCGGCGATTGGTCAGGCGGCCAGGTTAGCGATTTTGAGCCGGAAATTCAGGGGCATTCGCGAATCCGGGGAGGGAGACGCTCTTACTCGTTATGCTTCACCCTGTTGTACTCTTTGAAAGGTTATTCCGTATCCCTTTTTCGACCAACGCCTTTATCCTTTTGTAAACCTTATCCAGCCCCGGTCTTTCGAGCGGGGTGCCGCGGAACAGGGCATGGAAGCGGGGGAAATCCAAACTCCGGCAAAATTCCCTGTCGAACGCCAGCGGGTCGACAACCGGCCGGAACAGCGGATTTTCACCGGCGGGTTTGGACCGGTTGTGAGGACAGCCCCGCTGGCAATCGTCGCAGCCGAACACCCACCCGGACAAAGGTAAACCTCCGCCTTCCGACGCGGAGGTAAAGAGGGCGTCCGCCCCCGGTTCCACCGTCAGCCGCGAAATACACCGGGACGCATCTATGGTGCGGCATTCCCCGACCGCCCCGGCGGGGCATGCCTCGATGCAGCGGCGGCACGCTCCGCAGCCGTCCCGGTCATGCGGACGGTCGTACACATCCACCCGGGCATTCAGAAGCAGCTCCCCGAGCATTACAGCCGAACCGAACCGAGGGGTGACGAGCAACGAGTTGCGGCCAATCCATCCCAGCCCGGCTTCCACCGCCCAAGCCTTTTCGAGCAGGGGTGCGGTATCGGTCAGCGCCCGCCCCTTCAGCCACGGGTACGATACCCGCAGGGTCTCCGCCGTCCGTCGAAGCATGGTTTTTATGGAATCGTGGTAATCGGGGGAGAAAGCGTAAGAGGCGATGCGGGGCCTGCCGTCGTCGGGAGCGTCCCATGCCGTATTCCGGTAGTTCACCGCGCAAACCACCACCGTACCCGTGGCGGGAAACAACTCCCGCGGGTCGCTACGTTTGCCGATATTCCTCTCCATATATGCCAGGCCGCCGTGCATTCCGCCGGCCACCCACTCTTCCAGGCGAGCGGCATGCTTAGTCAGGCGGCGGTAAGGCGCGATACCGCATAGGGAGAAACCAGCGCCGAGCGCGGCCTCCCTCATCTCGCGGGCAGGTATTACGGGCTGGGATGATTGCTCGCTTACGGGTAGTATGTCGTCCGGATATTTCGGCATGGCAGGGGAGTAAAGATACCACAAAAATAGTTGCCCTTGAGGGACGATTGGAAGAATATTTGTCCTGCAAAGGAGTGTGAGGCATCGTATCCGTACCGCAAGGCGTTACGAAGCAGCGGGTACCGCCCCCGGCCGAAGCCGGTTCAACCCAGGTCAGCATGGCGGGTCGCGGGCCGCACAGACCATATTACGAGGAGGGGAGGATAATTTTTGGAAGGTATATGACGTTCGTAAAACCAAATAAACGATTAAATTTGTATTGTGCGCAACATGCGCCAGCGACAGATATGTCATATACTACATTACGGGAACTACACCTACGCAGTATAGAGCAATATACCGACAGGCCCTGTTCTTCGATGTACGGGGGCGAACGGCTCACATACGGCGATTTTGCCCGCCGGGTCGACAATCTTGCGGCCAGGTTCCACGGTGCCGGCCTGGCAAAGGGCGATAAAGTCGCCCTGCTGAGCAGCAATATGCCCAACTGGGCGGTTTGTTACTTTACGGCTGTGGTCCACGGCCTTATCATAGTGCCCATCCTCCCCGATTTCAGCCCGGAAGAGCTGGACATGATAATAACCCATTGCGACGCGAAAGCCCTCTGCGTTTCGGACAAATTGTTTTCGAAGGTATCGAAAACGGTCGTGGACAAGCTAAGCATCGTGGTGAGGACCAAAAACCTGGGAGTTACCGGGAGGGAGTCGGCTAAGGCGGATTGCCGGCCGGAGGACGTACCCGTGCCCGATGTCCGCCCGGAAGATACCGCCGCTATTATATACACCTCCGGAACCACATCCGCCCCAAAGGGCGTAATGCTCTCACACGGCAATCTCGCGAGCCAGATACATATGGAGACCGACCTGTTCCCGGTCTATAAGGAGGACGTTTTCCTCTCCATCCTTCCCCTGTCCCATACCTACGAATGCTCGGTGGGAATGCTCTATCCGTTCAGCAGGGGCGCGCAGGTGGTCTACCTCGACAAGCTCCCCACGGCCTCCACACTTATGCCGGCCATGCAGGAAGTCCGCCCCACGGTAATGCTGAGCGTGCCGCTTATTATAGAGAAAATATACAAGAGCCAGGTGGCATCGCGTTTCTCCAAAGGTAGGCTGAAAAAATACCTCTATTCAAAACGGTGGTTCCAGAAGATCATCCATAAATTCGCCGGCAGGAAACTCACCAAGATTTTCGGCGGCCGTCTCCGCTTTTTCGGAATCGGGGGCGCCAAACTGGACGAAGCCACGGAAACCTTCCTCCGGGACGCCGGTTTCCCGTTCGCTATCGGCTACGGGCTGACCGAGACGGCCCCCCTTATAGCCGGGGCAATACCCGGTAATGTCAGGCCTCGGTCGACGGGACCGGTGCTAAAAGGCATCGAGGCCCGGCTGGAGAATGTCAACCCCGCCACCGGTGAAGGTGAAATAGTGGTGTTGAGTCCCAGCACTATGCAGGGATATTACAAGAATCCGGAGGCCACTCGCAACGTTTTTACCGGCGACGGGTGGTTCCGCACCAAGGACCTCGGCTATTTCGACCGGGACGGCCATCTCTATATCAAAGGCCGCCTGGACAATATGATACTCGGGGCGGGAGGGGAGAACATCTATCCCGAGGAGATCGAGTCGGTCATAAACAGCCATTTCCTGGTCACGGACTCCATTGTCACCGAGGACAAGGGTAAGCTGGTGGCCATGGTCCATTTCAACCGGGAGGAGCTGGAAAGGCGTTACCACGATTTCCGGGAAGAGCTGAGCCACAAGATGGCCGACATCAAGAAAGACGTAATGAACTACGTCAATTCTAAAGTAAGCAAGTCTGCCCGTATTTCGGATGTGGAGGAACATCAGGCAGGCTTCGAAAAGACCCCTACACAGAAGATAAAGCGTTTCAAATACAGCATGGCACGCAAGCCGAAAGGGGAGGAGTAAAGATATCGACTTTATCCCGCAAGTCGACGACAAACACATCATCGGGCGTTATCGGCAGCCATGCCCCATCCGGTAAAAGTTAGTCCCCGCCGTCCGCCTCGTCCTGAAGAACCCCGCCGGCGGATTGAGGCGCGGTATATTCCCACCTCCCGCACGGGTGGCGGTATTTCGGGTGGCAGAAGGAATCAGAATAAGATTATTAAACCGTTACGTTCGACGTTATACGGAGCCTATTTTATATATTTGTTACGTTTATCCGCCAAATTACGATGCGCATCCGGAAAAAAGAGAAAGCCAACGTGGAAATTCCGCCCACGGAAGGAAGCATCCCCGACAGGGGAAAGTCCAAGCCGTCGGACGGTAACCCCCTGGGCCGAATCAAACCGCGGAACGCCATCTATCCCGCGGTTATAGGCCTCGCGGTGATAGTCTTCCTTTTTATGCGCGACTTCGACTCGCGGGTCTTCGACGATGTGGATTTTACCGTGGGTTCCGTTTTCTGGCTGCTCCTTGCCGTGGTTTTCATGTGCGGCCGCGACCTGGGTTATATGGCCCGGCTGCGCACGCTCAGCGGCGGGCAACTGTCGTGGGGGCAGTGCTTCCGGGTGATAATGCTTTGGGAGTTCACCTCGGCCGTGACCCCTTCTGCCGTGGGGGGAACCAGCGTTGCAATACTGTATATCCATAAGGAGGGAATTTCGGTCGGGCGCAGCTCGGCGATGGTGATGCTCACCTCGTTCCTCGACGAATTATACTTCATTGTAGTGTTCCCGCTACTGATATTCTACTTCGGGATCGATAAACTTTTTTTCTCAAATCCCGGCGAAGACCTGCTTACCACCGGAATAATGGCATTCGCCGTTACGGCCTACTCTCTGAAACTGATTTACCTGCTGATACTCAGCTATGGGCTTTTCTTCAACCCGCGGGGCCTGAAGTGGCTATTAATGAGGATTTTCAAACTGGGTGTGCTCCGCAGGTGGTACAGGGCGGTAAACATAGTGGGTACCGACATCGTTAACAGTTCGAACGAGATAAAAGGACAGGGAGTGCGGTTCTGGGGTTCGGTACTCATGTCGACGTTCCTCTCCTGGACCTCCCGTTACCTTGTGGCCAACGCACTGGTAATGGCTTTCTTCTCCCTGAGCGGGCACCTGCTCATGTATGCACGGCAGGTAGTGATGTGGATTGTGATGCTGATACTTCCCACACCGGGGGGGGGGAGCGGGTTTGCCGAATACCTCTTCACCAACTATTGCAGCGACCTGATAGCCGTGCCGGTGAAACTGCAGCTGAGCGCCGCGGCGCTTATAGCGTTCCTCTGGAGGGGAGTTACATATTACCCGTACCTTATAATAGGTGCCGTGATGCTGCCCAAATGGATTAGCGACAAGTTCGGTAAGGGAAGGAAAAGGTCATGACCCAGGGCGGACCCGTGACGGCCACGGCTCAACGAACGGCTTGTAGCAAGAGGTTTAAATAATTAGGGGAATATTTTTGGATAAAATAATTTTATTATACCTTTGCACTCCGCAAAAGAAGAAACAATAAAAAATATATAGCGATGAAAAGGACTTTCCAACCCTCCCGCCGGAAGAGGATTAACAAACACGGGTTCCGCCACCGGATGTCGACCCCCAACGGTCGCAAAGTGCTTGCGGCTCGCCGCGCCAAAGGCCGGAAGAAACTCTCTGTTTCTGACGAAACACTCGCGAAATAATACTTTTTACCGCTCGGTTTACGTTATATGAAGGATGTCTGCAAAGGCATCCTTTTTCGGTATCGTATGCCGACAACCGGAACAGAATTTATATCTTTGCCCAATGCACCCGGAACGCTCGAATGCAGACATAGAACGGATTGCGGATAAGGCCGCACAGGGGCACAGGATCAGCCCCGGCGAGGCTGCCGAACTGTGGGAACGGGCACCGCTGGCCCTACTCGGCAAAGTTGCAACGGTCATCAGGGAGAACCGCAACGGCGATAAGGTCTATTACAACCGTAATTTCCATATCGAGCCGACCAATATCTGCCTGTTCCGCTGCAGGTTCTGTTCCTACCGCCGGGAGGAAGGCGAAGAAGGCGCCTGGAATATGGGTCTCGACGAGATAGAGCGGACGGCCTGCTCGTACGCCGGCAGCGGGGTTACGGAGGTTCATATAGTGGGCGGGGTGCACCCTGACCACGACCTGGAGTTCTACGCGGAGATGATACGGCGCGTGAAGACGGCTCTGCCCCGGGCGACCGTCAAAGCGTTCACCGCAATCGAGCTGGCCTACATGACAGGCCGCAGCGGGCTATCCCTTACCGAGGGGCTGAGATTGCTACGGGACGCGGGCATGGAAGCTATCCCGGGAGGGGGAGCGGAAATTTTCGACGAAGATGTGCGCCGCAGGATTTGTCCCGAGAAGGGCAGTACGCTGCAGTGGCTCGAAGTGCACGAGGCGGCCCACGGGTTGGGCATACCGACCAATGCCACGATGCTTTACGGGCATGTGGAAAACATCGGCCACCGTATCGACCACCTCGAGCGGCTGCGCCGCCTGCAGGACCGCACCGGGGGATTCAACGCCTTCATTCCGCTGAAATTCCGCAGCAGGGGTAACGATATGGAGGGTTGCGGAGAGGTCTCCATAACCGAAGACCTGCGGACGCTGGCCATGTCGAGGATCTACCTCGACAACTTCCCGCACATTAAGGCCTACTGGCCGATGTACGGGAAGACCACCACCGAACTTGCCCTGTCGTTCGGTGCGGACGATATAGACGGTACTATCGACGATACCACGAAGATATACTCGATGGCCGGCGCGGGCGACATTAACCCCGCCATGACCGTCGGAGACATAGAAAAACTCGCCGCAGTGGCCGGTTACAGAGCCGTGGAGCGGGATACGTTTTATAACGAGGTCGTAAGGTAGGAGCGCAGTTGTCCGGCCGGAATTTTCCCGGTACGTATTAACAGTGCACCGCCGGCCTCCCTGAACTTAAATATTATATAACGAATGGATTTCCTGAGGAAAATATATGCCTTTGTGGCCGGGCACCGGCTGGTAAGGCACCTTATTCTGGCGCTGTGCGCCGTGCTGGTGTTCGTGTTCGTCACCAACATCCTGCTGAACCTTTTCACGCGCCACAACACCAGCGAAGCGGTACCCGACTTCTCCGGTATGCAGGTCTCCGAGGCCGAAGCCGCCTCGAAGGGGGCCAGGCTGATTGTAGAAATTACCGACTCACTTTACGTACCGGCTTACGAGGGCGGGGTGATACTCGACCAGCTTCCCAAGCCGGGCACGCGGGTCAAGAAAGGCCGGAGGGTGCTTGTAACAATAAACCCCCACAAGCAGCGGATGGTGGACGTCCCCTATGTGACGGGATATTCGCTAAGGCAGGCAAAGAACAATATACTGGTAGCCGGACTGGAAATAGAGAAACTGATATTCCGCGAAGACATAGCCGCCAATAACGTGCTCGAGGAGCGGTTCGCCGGGTCCGTCATAACCCGTGACGGACAGGTACAGGCCGAACAGGGCTCGGGCATTACTTTAGTGGTAGGCACCAATTCGGAGAGCCCCAGCCCCGTGGTACCGAAACTGATAGGATTCCCGCTCAACGAGGCCAAGAGCCGCCTTTGGGAAGCCGGCCTGAATGTGGGAACCGTGGAATACGACCCGGATATCACACTGCTTACCCGCTCTTCAGCCAAGGTGTACGAGCAGAGTCTCGGGCAGGGAGCCAGGGCACGGTCCGGCGCGGAGGTGTCCCTTCGGCTGACCCTTGACCCGCAGAAAATCGACGACGGCAGCAAATCGTCCGACAATGCCGCCCGGCGCCGGGCTTCGGCCGAGGAGACGGCCGCGCAATCAACGGCCAATTAAGGAATGGGTAAGGAGAAAAACGTGCGCGGAGCGGCACCGGAAATAAACCCGGTATGCCATCCTGCCGGAGATTCGGCTTCCATCCCCGGCCGCGGGGCGGAACTTAGCATTGAACATAATGAAAGCGGCAAGCCGGAATTAAATCCGGTTTCCACGGCGCCGGCCGACGGTGAAACGGCTGACGTGCCGGGACCCGCAGACGGCAAGGCTACTGCCCTCCCTCAAGCGGTAGTGGAACAATCCGACCCGGACGAAGAAGAGGACGAATCGCAGGATGAACTTTACGAACATTTCAACCTTACCGTAGACCGGGGCCAGACTATGCTGCGAATCGACAAATTCCTTACGAACCGCCTCGAAAGCACCTCCCGCAACCGCATACAGGCCGCCGCCGACAGCGGGAACATCATAGTCAACGGCCGGCCGGTGAAGGCGAGCTACAAGGTCAAGCCACTCGACGTAGTATCGATTGTCCTGCCCTATCCGCGTCGGCAACTCGAAATAATCCCGGAAAACATTCCCCTCGACATTGTATTCGAGGACGACCACCTGATGGTAATAAACAAACCGGCAGGTATGGTCGTACACCCCGGGCACGGCAACTACTCCGGCACGCTGGTAAACGCCCTGACGTACCACCTGCAGGGGCTTGAGCTGTTCAGCGAAGGCGATATGCGCGCAGGGTTGGTGCACCGCATCGACAAGGATACTTCAGGACTACTGGTTATAGCAAAGAACGAAAAGGTCCATGCACGGCTGGCCCGGCAATTCTTCGACCACACAATCGAACGCCGTTACTGGGCACTCGCATGGGGGAACCTGCCCGAAGACGAGGGTACGATTACCGGCCATATAGGGCGGAGCGTCCGCGACCGGCTCAAAATGTTCATCTACGCTGACGGAGAGACCGGCAAACACGCCGTAACCCACTATAAAGTCCTTAAACGGTATGGCTATGTCACCCTCGTGGAGTGCCGACTGGAAACCGGCCGGACCCACCAGATCCGTGTCCACATGGAGTGGCAGGGCCATCCGCTTTTCAACGACTCCCGTTACGGAGGCGACCGCATCCTGAAGGGAACCACTTTCTCGAAGTACAAACAATTTATCCAGAACTGTTTCTCGATAATGCCGCGGCAGGCACTCCACGCGAAGAGCCTCGGTTTCGAGCATCCCGTCACCCGCCAACGGCTCCATTTCGACTCGCCGCTCGCACCCGATTTCCAACAGGTCCTCGATAAGTGGGACAACTACGTCGCCCACCGCGATACGTTCGAAGAGGACGAAGTGCAGGAGAACCTGAGCGCCGTGATGTAACCTTTGGTAAAAAGGTCATGAAGGGGCTGGCAATTAATTTGCTACGCCCCGTTACTTTTTGTACCGGTCCGTTATCGGTTCACTGTTCCGGGAATAATTCCGTATATTTATTTTTCCTAAAACTCTTTTACCATGAAAACACGCAGTTTCACCATAGTCAAACCCAACGCCGTGGCGGCTGGCAATACGGGCAGGATACTGGATATTCTGGCGGCAGCCGGATTCACGCTGCGGGCGTTGAAAATGGTCTGCTTCAGCCGTAACGACGCTTACAGGTTCTACTCGGACCATATCGGTAAGCCTTTCTTCGGGGAGCTGGTGGAGTTCATGACCTCCGGGCCTTCCGTGGTGGCGATTGTGGAAAGGGAGGACGCGGTTGCCGAATTACGGAAGCTCGTCGGCGCTACCGACCCTGCCAAAGCCGCCGAGGGGACTATCAGGAAGCTATTCGGCGAAAGCCTGACACGCAATGCAATACACGCCTCCGACAGCCAGGAGCATGCGGTAAGGGAATGGAGCCAATGGTTCTGGCCCGGCGAAATTATGGAGGCCGATTACGGGTTTACCCGTAAGTGACCCTGCTAACATCACCGGGAGTGGCTGTGCGAGTTGTTAAATTTAAGTGAAATAGGGACGGGAATGTCCTATATTCCGGTTGTTTTAAGCTATTTCGCGAAAATGGATTAACTTTGTGAGTCCCCGCCTTCGGCGGGGCTTTACCGGCAAATATAAGGGATACAAAGAGAGAGATGAAAGATTTTAAGCGTTACCTGGTTACTTCTGCTTTGCCGTATGCCAACGGTCCTGTCCACATCGGGCACCTGGCCGGGGTGTACGTTCCTTCGGATATTTACGTGCGTTACCTCCGCCTGAGGGGTAAGGATGTGGTATGGGTCTGCGGTTCCGACGAACACGGCGTACCTATTACCATCAAGGCCCGCACCGAGGGTGTTACTCCGCAGGATATAGTCGACAAGTATAACGCGATGATAAAGGATTCGTTCGATAAATTGGGCATCTCTTTCGACATCTATTCCCGTACCACCTCGCCGGTACATGCCCAGACAGCTTCCGCGTTCTTCCGCACGCTTTATGACAAGGGGGAGTTCACCGAGCAGACCACCATGCAGTATTACGACGAGGAGGCCAAAACTTTCCTTGCCGACCGCTACGTTACGGGCACCTGCCCCCACTGCCAGAACGACAGGGCATACGGCGACCAGTGCGAGAAGTGCGGCAGTACCCTCAACCCTACCGACCTGATAAACCCCAGGAGTACCATAACCGGTTCGGCGCCCGTAATGCGCGAGACCACCCACTGGTACCTTCCGCTGGACCGCCATGAGGCGTTCCTTCGCGAATGGATTCTGGAAGGCCACAAGGAGTGGAAGGCCAATGTTTACGGGCAGTGCAAAAGCTGGCTCGACCTGGGTTTGCAGCCGCGCGCTGTGAGCCGCGACTTGGACTGGGGTATACCGGTCCCGGTGGAAGGCGCGGAGGGCAAAGTGCTGTACGTCTGGTTCGATGCCCCCATAGGGTACATATCGGCCACAAAGGAGCTTACCCCCCACTGGGAGAAATACTGGAAGGACCCGGAAACCAAGATGGTCCACTTCATAGGCAAGGATAACATCGTATTCCACTGTATAGTGTTCCCGGCCATGCTCCGGGCTCACGGAGACTTTATATTGCCGGAGAATGTGCCGGCCAACGAATTCCTCAACCTCGAAAACGACAAGATATCAACCTCACGCAACTGGGCGGTGTGGCTGCACGAATACCTCGAGGAGTTCCCGGGCAAGCAGGACGTGCTGAGGTACGTGCTGTGCGCGAACGCACCGGAAACCAAGGACAACGACTTCACCTGGCGCGACTTCCAGGCCCGTAACAATAACGAACTTGTGGCGGTACTGGGTAATTTCGTGAACCGGGCGCTGGTGCTTACCGGCAAATATTTCGATGGGGCGGTACCCGCGGCCGGGGAGTTGACCGACTATGACCGGGATGTACTGGCGGAAATGCCCCAACTCAGGCGCTCTCTGGAGGAGAATATAGAAAACTACCGTTTCCGGGAAGCGTTGAAGGACGCGATGTCGTTCGCCCGCCTCGGGAACAAATATCTGGCGGACACCGAACCGTGGAAGGTTTACAAGGAGAATCCGGCGCGCGTGGCTACCATCCTCAACGTATCGCTCCAGATTACGGCGAACCTCGCCGTAGCCATAGAGCCTTTTATGCCCTTTACGGCGCAAAAGATATTGGAAATGCTCGCTTTGCAGAAGCCCGCGTGGGACCGGCTGGGCGGACAGGATATAATACCGGCCGGGCACAAAATCGGCCGGGCGGAACTGCTGTTCGAAAAAATCGAGGATTCGGTAATAGAGAAACAGTTGCAGAAACTCGCCGACACGAGGAAGGTCAACACCGAGAACTCTAAGGAAGCGATTGTGGAACCGCAGAAGGGAAGTATCGCTTTCGATGATTTCGGACGTATGGATATCCGGGTGGCCACGGTAATGGCCGCCGAGAAGATAGCCAAAACGAAGAAACTACTGAAACTCAAGATAGACACCGGGTTCGACAAGAGGGAAATAGTGTCGGGCATAGCCGAATACTACACCCCGGAGGAACTGGTCGGGCGGCAGGTACTGGTGCTGGTAAACCTCGAACCGCGGGAGCTTAAAGGCGTACTGTCGCAGGGGATGATACTAATGGCGCAGGACCCGGCCACGGGCAGGCTTACCCTGATGTCGCCGGAATCGAAAGTCGGTCCGGGGGCGGTAGTCAAATAACCGGGCACGGTGTTACTGATTACGATATAAACCGCGCAGGCCCGGCCATCCGGCCGGCCGGTACGGAAATAATGGCAGGTAATTTCGGCGATAAAAGTTTAATTGCCGGAAGGCGTAAAATCGAGAACGGTATGGAAAATATCGATTGGGGAAATCTGGGTTTCGGTTACCTGAAAACGGATTTCAACGTAAGGAGTTACTGGCGGGACGGGAAGTGGGAAACACCCACCGTCACGTCCGACGAGACAATAACCATGCACATGGCGGCAACCTGCCTCCATTACGGGCAGGAAGCCTTCGAAGGCCTGAAGGCCTTCCGCGGCAAGGATGGTCTGGTAAGGCTCTTCCGTGTGGAGGAGAACGCACGGCGGATGATCCGTTCGGCCGAATACCTGCGTATGCAGCCGCCCACGGAAGAACTGTTCGTAGAGATGGTCAAAACTGCGGTAAGGGCCAACGAGAAATACATCCCCCCATACGGTACCGGGGCGTCGCTATATATCCGCCCCCTGCTTATCGGCACGGGACCACAGGTGGGCGTGAAGCCTGCCGAGGAGTATATGCTGATGGTGTTCGTAACGCCTGTCGGCCCCTATTACAAGACCGGGTTCAATCCCATCAAGGTCATTATAGACCGGTCGCACGACCGTTCCGCCCCCCACGGTACCGGACATGTGAAGGTCGGGGGAAATTATGCCGCCAGCCTGCTCTCGGGCGACTGGGGCCATTCACAGGGCTACCCCAGCGTAATGTATCTCGACTCGTGCGAGAAAAAATATATCGACGAGTGCGGAGCGGCTAATTTCTACGGTATCCGCGACGGGTCGTACATCACTCCCAAATCCACCTCGGTGCTGCCTTCGATAACAAATAAGAGCCTGCGCACGCTCGCGGCCGATCTGGGGCTGAAAGTCGAAGAGCGCCCCGTGGCTGTGGAGGAGCTCGCCACCTTCTCCGAAGCCGGAGCCTGCGGCACCGCGGCGGTAATATCGCCCATCGGCTCGGTATATGATCCGGACGAGCAGAAGACCTACACGTACGGTGATACCGCGGGACCGTGGAGCGTGAAGCTATACGATGCGCTGCGCGGAATACAGCAGGGCGAGACAGACGACCCCTACGGCTGGAACACTATTATTTAGGTAAACCATGCTCCGTAGCGCGTACAACCGTTACGGAGCAACATTTTCAGTATAAATTAAGAAGAACCGTAACGAACCGATGAATTTTGTCGAAGAACTAAAATGGAGAGGGATGATACACGATATCATGCCCGGAGCGGAAGAACAGCTTGCGAAGGAGATGACGACCGCATACGTGGGTTTCGACCCCACGGCCGACTCGCTGCATATAGGCCACCTGGTGGGAGTGATGATACTTAAGCACCTCCAGAATGCCGGCCACCGCCCGGTGGTACTTATCGGAGGCGCCACGGGAATGATAGGTGACCCGTCGGGCAAATCGCTCGAAAGGAACCTGCTGGACGAGGAAACCCTGCGAAAATACCAGGCCGGTATAAAAAAACAGTTCGCCAAGCTGATCGACTTTAATTCCGACGCCCCGAACTCCGCCGTAATGGTCAACAATTACGACTGGATGAAGGACATGACCTTCCTCGATTTCAGCCGCGACATCGGTAAGCTGATTACGGTGAACTATATGATGGCCAAGGATTCGGTCAAAAAAAGGTTCAGCGGCGAAGGCGACGGTATGAGCTTCACCGAATTCACCTACCAGCTCGTGCAGGGTTACGACTTTATCCACCTCTATGAAAATTACGGGTGCAAACTCCAGCTCGGGGGGAGCGACCAGTGGGGAAACATTACCACGGGAACGGAACTTATCCGCCGCAAACTCGGAGGAGAGGCTTTCGGAATAACCTGCCCGCTCATAAAGAAAGCGGACGGCACCAAGTTCGGCAAGACCGAGAGCGGCAATATCTGGCTCGACCCGCGGTACACATCGCCCTATAAATTCTACCAGTTCTGGCTCAACGTCAGCGACGAGGACGCCCGCAGTTATATCAAGATATTCACCATGCTCGGACGCGACGAGATCGAAGGCATAATCGCCGAACACGAGCAGGCCCCTCACGAACGGAAACTGCAAAAGACCCTCGCCCGGGAATTGACCTGCATGATACACTCCGCGGAGGAGTACGAGAAAGCGGTGGAGGCTTCGGCCATCCTGTTCGGTAACGCCACGGCCGACGCTTTGAAAAACCTCGACGAACAAACACTTTTGCAGGTGTTCGAAGGGGTGCCGCAATTCCGGGTACCGATGTCTCAAATCGTGTCGGGCATAGCCTTTGTAGAGCTGTGCACAACGGAGGCGGCGGTATTCCCGTCGAAGGGCGAGACCCGTAAATTGATACAGGGCGGCGGGGTGTCGCTCAACAAAACCAAGGTAGCCGCGCCCGACCTGACGGTAGGCGAAGGAGACCTTATAGCAGGCAGGTACCTGCTCGTGCAGAAGGGGAAGAAGAACTATTACCTGCTGATTGCCGAATAAGGGCAGGTGGGAATGTCTAACCAACAATGTAGATTATGCGTTTTATCGGATATGTACTGACCACGTTGCTCATATTCGGCACTTCTGGCGGAGCCGGTGCCCAGGCTGTTTCACGCCAAAGGCTGGAATACAACATCGCCGCGCTGGGTGCCGGCGGGGAATCCGGCCGGAAGGCAGGTTCGCCGGAAGGTGAAGCGGCGGCAGATTATATCGCCGGGGTATTCGAGGACGCCGGTTTGTTCCCCTACTACGCTGGGCAGTACATTGATGAATTTACGGCCGAGCCGCTTATAAGCGAGGCGCGCAAAACCTACCGCAACATCGCCGGGATAGTCTACGGCAGCAATTACGAACTCGACGGCGACTATATCGTTATCGGGGCGCATTACGACTACGGAGGTCCCGCCACGGGGTCGGCCAATACCGTTATCGAGGACAACGTGACGGGTGTGGCAGCACTTCTGGAGCTTGCTTACGCGGTCAAAGAATGCACGCCCGGACGAAATGTGATATTCGTGGCGTTCGACGGGTACGAGGCGGGGTTGTTGGGTTCACGCCGGTTCGTCGAGGAGAGCACACTCCTGCCGGAAGATATCTTTATGATGGTGGACCTGGCACGCGTCGGCACCCGGCCGGCGGACGGGAGGGTGCATATTTTCGCGGAAGACCTCACAGGTAAGGAATCGGCGCATTTCAATAAAAACGATGGCACGCCACTCTTTACCGTCAAAGAAGAGCGTTACGGAAATCGCTCGGATACCGAGCCGTTCACCCACGCAGGAATACCCACCATATACGTGACTACAGTTCCGGACCCGGCCAATCCGGCCGTAGAGGAAGAGCCGGACTATGCCACGCTGGAAGCCGTATCCGGCCATCTGGCCGGGTCGGTATGCAGCCTGGCCGGCGACCCTGCTATCAAAAGGGATTCCCAAGCAGTAAAACGCAAACGCAAACGCGGCCCGCGGTTCGAGGCCGGGTTGTCCGTTCTGGCCGGAAGCAGTTTCTTCCGGGAAACGGACGGCGATACGAGGGGCAAGACCCTCTTCTCCGGGGGTGCAGGAGTGTACGGGCAGGTCAATTTCGGCAGGTACTTCGCCCTGCGCCCGGAAGTGCAATATATCCATTCCGGGAGCAGACTCTCTACCGGCAGGACAAGGATGAACTCGGCTGTGGTACCGCTCAGCCTTGTGGTACAGACCCCGCCCTACCTCGCCGGGTCGCTCCAGTTGCTGGTGGGAGGCTATTACCGCAGGTCGTTCGGATTTTCCGGACCCGACTGGTACACCGGTGGAGACGAAATAATACCCGCATCCTCGGTAATGTACCGCAACGGCGCGGGAGTTCACTGGGGCCTTAACCTGCGGCTGAAAAAATTCGGTATCGGGGTCACAACCCGCTACGGCCTTACGGACCTGTACCGGACAGGGTCCTCCGATAATTTGCGCGAGAGGGCCACTTACGGCACCATATCATATAACTTCTGACCCTGCAAAACAGATGGAGCTTTACATCCCCGAAGGATACACCAACCTGCTCGGAACAGTCGAGAATACCGAAAAGGCGATAAAATACGTCAAGGACATGTTTCAGGAGAACCTGTCGGCCCAACTCGCCCTGCTGAGGGTTACCGCGCCGATGGTCGTGCTCCAGGGTACCGGTGTCAACGACGACCTCAACAATATTGAACGCCCCGTCACATTCCCGCTCCGGGACCTGGACGAGCGACCGGCCGAGGTGGTCCACTCCCTTGCCAAGTGGAAGCGGCTGAAACTGGCCGAAATGGGTGTGGAACCCGGCCGCGGCATCTATACCGACATGAACGCCCTGCGACCGGACGAAGAGCTGGATAATATACACTCCATCTATGTGGACCAGTGGGACTGGGAGAAAGTAATCACGGAGTCGGAGCGGAACATCGCCTTCCTTAAACAGACCGTAAGGCGTATCTATGAGGCCATAAAGGTTACCGAGAACAAGGTATACGTGGAGTTTCCCCAAATCAGGCCCCACCTGCCGGAGGAGATTCTGTTCATCCACTCCGAACAGCTCAGGGCAATGTACCCGGACCTGGCACCGAAAGAACGGGAAATGGAGATAGTGCGCCGGCATAAGGCGGTTTTTATTATCGGTATAGGCCATCCTCTCGGGGACGGCCTTCCGCACGACGGCCGCGCGGCCGACTACGACGACTGGAGCACCGAAAACGAGGAGGGATACAAAGGCCTGAACGGCGATATCCTGTTATGGAACCCGGTACTCGAATCGGCATTCGAGGTATCCAGCATGGGGATTAGGGTCAGCCCGGAATCGTTACTCTGCCAGTTGGAGGCCCGGGGCGAGCGGCACAAGGAATCGCTCGATTTCCACCGGCGCCTGCTCGCCGGCCGGTTGCCCTACACGATAGGCGGCGGCATCGGGCAATCGCGCCTTTGTATGTTCCTGCTCCGCAAAGCTCACATCGGCGAAATCCAAAGCAGTATATGGCCCCCCGCAATGGTCACCCGGTGCCGTGAGGCGGGTATAGACCTGATGTAACCTCTTCCGGATACGGCTATTTTCCTTTGATTATTATTTCCGGTTTGTGGTAGACCTTCGAGAACGGAGGCACGCTCTCCGTAAGCCATACGTTACCCCCTATGGTGGTGTCGTGGCCTATAACGGTGTCGCCCCCGAGAATGGTGCTTCCGGCGTATATGATTACATTGTCCTCTATGGTAGGATGGCGCCGTACGCC
Source organism: Alistipes sp. (assembly GCA_021202985.1). Classification (GTDB taxonomy): domain Bacteria; phylum Bacteroidota; class Bacteroidia; order Bacteroidales; family Rikenellaceae; genus WRDF01. Next base: position 48,796 of record JAJQCA010000083.1, on the reverse strand, counting down.
TTCGAGGCATTTGCTGACGAAGGTGGCGCCGAGGGTTACCCCCTGGTAAATCTTGACGTTGTCACCAATCACCGTGGTTTCTCCTATCACTATTCCCGTACCGTGGTCGATATAGAACCTCTTGCCTATTTCCGCCCCCGGATGGATATCGATTCCGGTGCGTGAATGGGCGTACTCGCTTATCACGCGGGGCAGGATAGGAATGCCGAGCTTGTGAACAACGTTGGCTATGCGGTAAATAGCCACGGCATAGAAACCGGGGTAACAGAGTATTATTTCCTCTTTGCAGTAGGCGGCCGGGTCGCACTCGGCATACATTTCTGCATCCTGCATCAGTCCGGTGAAAACTAGCGGGATTTCAGTGAAAAATTTATCCGTAAGGTTATTACAGCAACAGTCGCGGTGCTCGCATACCGGGGTGATTATTTTGTGGAATTCCGCCTGCAGCGATACCCATAAGTCCCGGGTCTCGCCCAACGGCCGCTCTTTGCGGTCGCGCAGGGGGAAGAGGAAATCAACGAGCCTGTCGATAAATGCGTGCGTATCGTTGGTGGAAGGTACGTCGCGGAAGAAGGCCTCCGTTATCTTATATAGTCTTGCAGGAAAATTGTCTGCGCTCATATCAGTAACTACTGTAAAAGATACCGGCGGAATGCGAACCGCCGGTAATTATTCACGGGCATAAACTATGCCCCGGTATTTTTCGTACGGTTACCTTATCTCTATGCTGTAAGGCAGCATGGCTCTAACGCCAGTTTCGGTCATCAACTCTTTGACGGCCCTGAACCGCTCCAACAGGTCGCCCAATTCATCCCGCCCGGCACCGGCGCGCACCGTCACCAGTTGCCGCATCAGCATCGCGATGCCGTCGGCCTGGTCCACTACCTGCCACACCCGGAAGTCGTCGGCTATACCCCCGCGGTCGGCCGCGAGGGCGAGGGCCTCTTTAAGCCCGCCGTAACCGTCTATAAGGCCGATTTCAAGCGCGTTCACCCCTGACCACACACGGCCCTGACCGATATCGTCCACCTGTTCGAATGTCATATTCCGGCCGGCAGCCACGTGGCCCACGAACGTGGAATAGACCTCCTCGATGGAGTACATCACAGCCTCCCGCTCGTTGTCGGTAAGGCTGCGGTACATACTGCCCATATCGGCCGACGGGTTGGTCCTCACCACATCCACCGTCACCCCCAGGTTGTCGCGCAGGGTTCCCGAAATGTCCGCCATAAGGCCGAATACCCCGATAGAGCCTGTAAGGGTCATCCGGTCGGCAAGGATAATGTCTGCCGGACAGGAAATGTAATACCCACCGGAAGCGGCCAGACCGCCCATGGAAACGATGACGGGTTTCACCTGCCGGGTCAGCTCCATTTCGCGCCATATCAGTTCAGAGGCCAATGCGCTCCCGCCGGGCGAATTCACGCGCAATACCAAGGCCTTTGTTTTGTCGTCCTTGCGGGCACGGGCGATGCGGGCGGCAACGTCGGTCCCCACCACGTCGGAATCGGGATCTCCCCCGTCCACAATGTCGCCGTCGGCATAAATTAGCGCTATCTTATTCTTGGAAGTCTTTTTACCGTAGGATATCCCGGCCGCTATATAATCGGAGAGCGACACGTATTTCTGTTTTTTGGTGTCCTTGGCGGATTCGTCGAGCGGCAGGGTACGCATATCGGCCAGGGCATCCGTAATCGCAGTGCCCTTGGCAAGTTCCTTCACCAGCCAGTCGGCCTGGTCGCGGTACACGAGCGCGTCCACCAGACCGCACTCAAAGGCATGGCCGGCGGAACGGACGGCAAGTTCCGAGGCATAGCCGGAAAGGATATCGGTATCGATGCCGCGCGACCGCGATACGTCTTCCAGAATAGTACCCCAAATCGTATTGGCGAGGGTGGTATACTGCAGCCGGTTTTCATCGCTCATGGAAGTGAGCATAAACGGCTCAACGGCGGACTTGAAAGATCCGTGCCGGAGTATCTCCACATCGACTCCTAGCTTGTCTATAAGACCTTTGAAGAACATCACGCTCATCGAGATGCCCCGCCAGTCCAAATCGCCTGCCGGGTTCAGCAGCACAGCGTCCGCCACCGACGAGAAATAGTAGCCCATCTGCGAGTAATAGTCCGAATAACTGACTACGAATTTACCCGATTTCTTAAAAACCTCCACAGCGAACCTCAACTCTTCGAGGTTGGCTGCGCTGAGCGAACCGGCCCCTGACAGGTCGATATAAATTCCTTTGATATTGGAATCGACCGCCGCCTTTTCGAGGGCCGTTAAGGCCTGGAGAAGCGTGTTCGATTTGTCGATCGTAACGCCGCCCAGGAGGCTGAACTCCACCGGGAATGCGGACGGGGAGTCGGATATGCCGTTGCTGAAGTCTATTTTAAGTACGGAGCCGGATTCCACCACAGGGGTATCGTCTCCCATGAACGAAGCCAGGCTGGCCACGAACATGAACCCGACGATAGACATTATGATAAAGCCCACCACCACGGCAAGCAGGGCCGCCCAAAAAGTTTTCATGAAAGTCATAATTTGTGCTTTTTTCGTTTCGATCCCGTATTCGGCACCCACATACCTTAATGAGGTAACCTGCCGGGTTTAATCCCGTAAATATAACAAACTTTACCGTGATACCCATAACGTCCGCCTCCCCAGCCGGGTCGACCGAGGTATTTCGGCGCTTATCGGCGGTAACCGAAAGCGAATTTGTATCTTTGCGCTACTTATCGGAAAAAGCGGATATGAAAAAAGAAGTGGATAATATACTGGACACCATCGTCCATCCTGAAACCGGATTGTCCATCGCGGCTTCAGGCATTGTAGAGAGCGTAGCACTGTCGGACGAACGGATAGCCGTGACGCTGCTCTTCAAACGGCGCCGCGACCCGTTCACCAAATCCCTAACAAAGCAGCTCACCGCTGCCCTTACCCGGGAGTTCCCGCATATGGCCGACAGGATACATATAGAAATAAAAGAAGGCGAGCCGCACGCGGCCGGCCAGCCTGCAAAAGCGGACGGGGCGGCTCGTGTGGGCAAAATCATAGCTATTGCCTCCGGGAAGGGAGGCGTAGGTAAATCGACCGTGGCATCCAACCTTGCAGTTTCGCTGGCGGCGACGGGTTACCGGGTCGGCCTGCTCGACGCAGATATTTACGGACCGTCGCAGCCGAAAATGTTCGGGGTGGAGGATTTCGTACCCGCAGCGGATATGAGCGGCAGCCATGAAATGATTGTGCCGGCCGAGGTCCACGGGGTGAAACTGATGTCGGTGGGTTTCTTTATATCCCCCGACGATGCTCTTATGTGGCGTGGGCCGATGGCCACGGGAGCTTTAAAACAGTTGATACACCAGACCCGCTGGGGAGAGTTGGATTTTTTGTTGATAGATATGCCCCCGGGTACGGGCGACGTGCACCTTACTATCCTGTCGGAACTCAAAATCGACGGGGCCGTAATAGTTTCCACCCCTCAGGAGGTGGCTCTTGCCGACGTGCGCCGCGGGATTGCAATGTTCCGTTCGGAAAAGGTTAACGTACCTGTGCTGGGTATTGTCGAGAATATGGCCTGGTTTACTCCCGCCGAACTGCCGGAAAACCGCTATTATATTTTCGGACGCGGTGGAGCTACCGCCCTGGCGGCCGAAGAAGGTATCGAAATATTAGGGGAGATACCACTTATCCAATCCGTTATGGAGGGCGCAGACACCGGCGTACCCGGCGCGTTACCGGGCGGCACGGCCGAAGTATATTACCGCGAAGCAGCACGGAAAATAGTGGATAAGCTGGGTTGAAACTGTTGAAAAACCACCCCGGAAGATGTCGGTAAGTTTTAGCGGTTAAAAACGACACGGTATTGTAAAAATGCAAAAGCCGGTTATACTCCGGGTCATATGAAAAATGCAAGGAAATTCTTTCAGAAAAAACCAACCGCCGTTATTACGGTTACTCTGAAAGAATGTTAATTTAAGATTAAGTGTCAATTGTCGGTAACCGTAATCGACAGTTGTCGATAACTTCGGTTTTTACGGCTAAATTACCGTTCCGGGTCACGGCACATTTGTTGAGCGATTATTATAATTAAATTTGCAGGACAGAGCGGTGAAGTTACTGACATTATCAACACCCTTTATTGTTCTTCTTTCTTTAAATTTTTTAAAAAGGAAAAAAGTAAAAATAAATAAATGTTTGTCGATAACCGAATGCTCACGGTAAACAGAGACTTTATGGATAATCAGCAACTCATTGAGGGAATAAACGCCCTGCGAAGGGAGAAGAACGCGGTAATACTGGCCCACTACTATACGGTCCCCGAAGTGCAGGAGATAGCCGATTTTATCGGCGATTCGCTGGCCCTGTCGGAAATGGCCGCCGAGACCGATGCGGATATAATCGTATTCGCCGGGGTGCACTTTATGGCGGAGACGGCGAAGGTTCTTTCTCCCGGTAAAAAGGTGCTGATTCCGGATCCGGAGGCCGGTTGCTCGCTGGCCGAATCTTGTCCGGCGGAACGGTTCGCCGATTTCAAAGCCCGTTATCCGGGCCATACCGTGGTGTCGTATGTCAACACCACGGTGGAGGTAAAAGCGCTTACAGACATCTGCTGTACCTCGTCGAACGCCGTGAAGGTGATCGAGTCCATCCCGGCCGCCCAGCCGGTTATATTTGCCCCGGACCGGAACCTGGGGAATTACCTTCGAAGCCTCACCGGCAGGGAGAACATGGTTATATGGGACGGCGCGTGCCACGTCCATGAGGAATTCTCACTGGAGCGCATCCTCGAGCTGAAGGCCCGGTACCCGCAGGCCAGGATACTGGCCCATCCCGAATGTAAGGCCCCGGTGCTGCTCGTTGCAGATTTTATAGGCAGTACGGCAGCCCTGTTAAAATTTACGGAAGAGGACCCCTCGGATATATATATAGTAGTGACCGAGTCGGGAATACTTCACCAGATGCAGAAGGCAAACCCTTCGAAAACATTCATACCCGCACCGCCCCTCGATTCCACCTGCGGATGTAATGACTGCGTCTACATGAAAATGGTCACCCTGCAAAAAATATACGACTGCCTGTTGCGGGAATCGCCGGAGGTCGAAATCGAAGAGCCGGTGCGACGGGCCGCATACGGCTCCATACGCAGGATGCTCGACCTGAAATAACCGGGGAAGGAAAAATTATAAGGTAACGGTTCACCTGAAAAGATGGATTGTTACCTTATTATTTTTACATTTGCGGGTTAGGAAACTACTAAATCGCTATAATATGAAAAAACTATTCTTATCGGTTATCGCAGCCGTTCTCGTTTCGACATTCGCCGCAAGGGCCGACGAGGGTATGTGGCTCCTGCCCGCCCTCAAAGCAATGAATATCATTGATATGCAGTCGAAAGGGTTGGAGATATCGGCCGAAGATATTTACAATGCCAACGGGAATTCGCTTAAGGACGCCATCGTTATTTTCGCTAACGGTTGTACGGGCGAAATCGTTTCGCCGGACGGGTTGCTGTTCACAAACCACCATTGCGGGTACGGGGTGATACAGGCCCTCAGCTCGGTGGAGAACGATTTCCTGAAATACGGTTACTGGGCGCAGGATCGAAGTCAGGAACTGCCTTACGAGGGGCTGTCGGTAACATTTATACGTCATATCGAGGACGTAACCGAGAGGTTGCTTGATGGTATCGAACCCTCTTTGCCGCAGGTCGAGAGGGAAGAAAAACTTGCCGATGCAATAAGTGCGCTGACCGAAGAGTATTCCGCCAGGCCGGAGTTCGAAGGAATGACCGTGAGGGTAAATTCTTTCTATGGCGGGAACCGTTACATTCTCTTTGCAAACGAAATATACAAGGACGTCCGCCTGGTGGGTACCCCGCCAAACTCGATTGGTAAGTTCGGGGCCGATACCGATAACTGGATGTGGCCGCGCCACACGGGGGACTTCTCAGTGTTCCGCGTCTATGCCGACAAGGACGGTAAACCGGCCGAATACTCGCCGGACAACGTTCCCTACCAGTCTCCGGTGCACCTTAAAATATCGCTTCGCGGCGTGGAAGAAGGCGATTACGCCATGGTGATGGGCTTTCCCGGTTCCACACAGCGCTACATGACCAGTTATGAGATCGACCAGGTGCTTGACTTTGATTTCCCCAACCGGATACTTATCCGCGGGATGCGACAGGATATCCTGCGCGACGCTATGAACGCGGACGATGCCGTGAGGATTAAATACGCTGCCAAATTTTCATCTTCCACCAACACTTGGAAGATTCCATAGGAATGGCCGGTGCGCTCGTTAAACTGGGCGTAAAACATCAAAAGCAGGCTCAGGAAGAATCCTTCCGCGCGTGGGCTGCAGCCGACCCTTCGCGGGCGGTCTACACCACGGCGCTGGATAAGATAGCCGAATCCGTGGAGGGACGTATCCCGAGCGCCCACGCCAGCCAGTACATGGCCGAGACGCTCATGAGGGGTGTCGAGCTGGTTACGGCGGCTTCGCTTTCCTCGTCGGTACAAACCGGGCGGGATACGATTTCCGATGCGTATATCCGGCGTATTATAACCAACTCGCAAAAGAATTTCTACAAGGATTACGAACCGGAACTGGACCGTAAGGTAGCTAAGGTCATGCTTCCGTTGCTGCGGGAAAATATACCGGCCGAGTCGTTACCATCGTTCTACGGAGTGATTGATAACGATTTCAACGGCGATGTGGACGCTTATGTGGATTACCTGTTCGAAAATTCGCTGTTTACCTCCCATGAAAGTTTTTCGGCGGCACTCGAGGCGCGTGATTTCGACCGGATAACTTCGGATCCGGCCGTGGATTTCCGCGAGTCGGTACAGGAAGCCTACCAGGCGGCGACAAAGGAACTCGGGCGGTGGAACGAACTCTACCGTGAGGGTCACCGGCTTTACGTGGCCGGCCTGCTGGAAATGGAACCCGAGAAACTCCACTACCCCGATGCAAATTTCACTATAAGGCTGACCTACGGGACCGTCAAACCGTACAAACCCCGCGACGCAGTCTGGTACGACTACTGGACCACCCTGACGGGGGTAATGGAAAAAGAGGATCCGACGAATCCGGAATTCGTGGTGCCTGAGAAATTGAAAGAACTCTATTACACCCAGGATTACGGACCCTACGGCAAAGACGGGCAAATGCCGGTATGCTTCCTTTTCGACGGGGATATCACCGGTGGTAACTCCGGAAGCCCGGTTCTCAACAGCCGCGGGGAACTTATCGGCCTTGCATTCGACGGTAACTGGGAGGCTATGAGCGGTGACATTACGTTCGAACCGGAATTGCAGCGCTGCATAAACGTTGATATCCGTTACGTGCTGTTCATTATCGACAAGTACGCCAACGCGGGGTACCTGCTCGACGAGCTTACCATAGTGGAATAACCGGTACTTAAAATAAACCCGTAAAGGCTGCCGTCGACCCGACGGCAGCCTTTCTTTTTAGCAGGCGGGAGGTTTATAGTGGACAAACACGGAATAATATCGTACATTTGTAGGATTTAGAATTTATAGCGTTATGAGCAATATTACGGAAGGTGCCGGCACCGCGCGGCCGCTTAACTTCCTCGAAGAAATTATAGAGGAATCGATAGCAAGGGGAGAGACGAGGGTTCACACCCGGTTCCCGCCGGAACCGAACGGTTACCTGCATATCGGCCACGCAAAGAGCATCTGCCTTAACTTTGGCCTGGCCCGCAAATACGGAGGGCTTTGCAATCTCCGATTCGACGATACCAATCCGGTGAAGGAGGACGTGGAGTACGTCGACTCCATTAAGGAAGATATAAAATGGCTCGGATTCGATTGGGCCGGCGAATACTACGCCTCGGACTATTTCGAACAGCTCTACCAATGGGCGGAACAGTTGATATCCAAAGGGAAAGCCTATGTGGACGACCAGAGTCAGGAACAGATAAGGCAGACCCGCGGAACGGTAACTGTGGCGGGAACCGATAGTCCGTGGCGAAACCGGACCGCGGAGGAGAACCTCGACCTTTTTCGCCGGATGCGCGCCGGGGAGTTCGCCGACGGGGAAAAGGTACTCCGGGCTAAAATAGGCATGGCCCATCCGAATATGCTGATGCGCGACCCGATAATGTACAGGATTATCCATGCGGAGCACCATCGTACCGGCAATACCTGGTGTATCTACCCGATGTATGATTACGCCCACGGGGAGAGCGACTCCATCGAAAAGATTACCCACTCTATCTGTACACTGGAATTCGATGTGCACAGGCCGCTCTACGACTGGTTTATCGAGCAGCTCGGTATATTTCCAAGCCGGCAGTATGAATTCGCAAGGCTCAATCTAACCTACACGATAATGAGCAAGCGAAAGCTGTTGAAATTAGTTGAAAATAAAGTAGTTAAAGGTTGGGATGACCCGCGTATGCCGACCATTACGGCTCTACGCAGGCGGGGTTATACCCCTGAGTCCATCCGGGCATTCGCCGAACGTGTAGGTGTAGCCAAACGGGATAATGTAATCGACCTGGGTTTGTTGGAATTTTGTGTCAGGGAAGACCTGAACCGGCGAGCTGAAAGGCGGATGGCCGTTATCGACCCCATAAAAGTCGTGATTACGAATTACCCGGAAGGACAGACTGTAGAATTTGTAGAGTGTGTAAACAATCCGGAAGCCGAGTCGGCAGGTCGCCGTAAAGTTCCGTTTTCCAATACTTTATATATTGAAAGGGAGGATTTTATGGAAGACCCTCCGAAAAAGTATTTCCGCATGTCTCCCGGTAAGGAGGTGCGGTTACGATATGCCTACCTTATAAGATGCGACGAAGTAATAAAGGATGGGGAAGGTAACGTCATAGAGCTGAGGTGTACATACGATTCGGAATCATCGGGTGGAGGTTCGTCCGACGGCCGGAAAGTAAAAGGCGTGATACATTGGGTATCGGCTCCGCACGCAATCGACATAGAGACGCGTCTTTATGAAACTTTGTTCACAAAGGAAAATCCGGACGATGTGGAGGAGGGAAAAACTTTTCTGGATTATATTAATCCTGACTCCCTCAGTACTGTATATGCCAAGGCGGAGCCGTCTTTAACCGAAAGCGAGGTAGGTGATAAGTTCCAGTTCGAAAGAATAGGGTATTTTACAAAGGACAAAGATTCTGCCGCGGATAAACCCGTTTTCAACCGGACGGTCACATTGAAGGATACATGGGCGAAGTTGAACAGGTAAATATTCTTAATTAAAAGAGAGGGCCGGTAGAATACCGGCCCTCTCTTTTAATTTGTTCCACGTGGAACATTTGGTTTATATTTCAATTTATTTTCCAGATAAATATCGATAGATTCGATAGCTTTGTCTATTCTTTCTACCGTTAGGTCGTATGCATTTGTTATGGCGTTATAATTAAGATTGGCTCTATTTATAAAATTTAATAGGTCGGAATAAGTAAGCACCCTATCCCAGAATTCTGTAAGCTTGCTGAGTTGATAATTGGTTTCATGGTAACGTGACAACGTTTTTAGATCATCGAAACTTAAGGAGGAGGCAATTATTTCCAGTTTTAATTCCTCTATTTCCCGGTTCAGTTTGGATAAAAGTTGGTTGTAGGTTTGTGCGGTGTATATATCATAAAGTAAGCGTGAATCGATTTTGTTCAGCAGGCCTGATGCTTCTGTGGCCCTTAATGCAATATTATCCGTATCGCTATCCATATGAATGACTATGTGGCTAATGTATTCAAATCCTTCCGTCATTTTGATAGAATCTGCTTTCCGGTCTTCCCGGTAGTTACCTAACCAAGTTATTAAATCCCGTTTATGTTCAAAATCTTTTTTCCGATTGTCAGACCACTCATTTCTCAGGGAATATAATTCGTCCTGAATTTGCACAAGTGCCGTACGGATGGCCCTCCTCTCTTTCCGGTTCTCCGCTATACTTGAAAACCAGAAGGTGATTAAGACCCCGAGTATAACCACAAAGAATTGGATAATAAAGTTCCAAAAGTTTGATATTTTTTTAGCCATAGAGTAATGTTTATCTTTTTTTGTTCCACGTGGAACATTCGGTTATCGCCCGAAAAAAATTAAAAGAACATTTATATCGGCCGGAGAAACACCCGGAATCCGGGACGCCTGCCCTATCGTAGCCGGCCGTATTTTTGTAAGTTTTTGCCTTGCCTCGATGGTGAGCGAAGATAGGCTGTTGTAATCGAAGTCCGGCCTTAGCCGAATATTCTCAAGCCGGCGGAGCTTTTCGGCTACATGTTTTTCCCTTTCGATATATCCCTTATATTTAACCTGTATTTCCGCTTCTTCTTGCGCTTCGTCACTGATTCGATTATCATGAATGTAGTTTTTTAGCAAGAGTGAGCGTTCCTTTAGGGTCGAGAGAGAAATGTCGTTACGCAAAAGGAGATCGTAGAGTTTCTTTTTTTGCGGTACGGGTGCCGAACCTGACGAAATTAAATAGCTGTTAATTTCTTCCGGAGCAATACTCTCCTTTCGGAGGAATTTTATAAGCGATTCTGAAGACGATTTTTTTTTGGCGAATATACTGGCTCTTTTCTCATCTATCAGGCCAAATTCGATACCGTACGGTGTAAGACGTAAATCCGCATTATCCTGCCGGAGTAAAATTCGGTATTCCGCACGGCTCGTAAACATCCGGTACGGTTCGTCCACACCTTTTGTTACCAGGTCGTCGATAAGTACACCGATATAGGCTTCGTCACGCCGCAGCACGAACGGAGGCCTCTCCGAGTTTTTCAGGTGGGCGTTGATACCTGCCATAAGCCCCTGCGCACCGGCCTCTTCGTATCCGGTGGTGCCGTTTATTTGACCTGCAAAGTACAGGTTTTCAATTAGTTTGGTTTCAAGGGTATGGTTCAGTTGCACCGGCGGAAAGTAATCATACTCGATTGCGTAACCCGGGCGGTAGATATGCAGTTTGTCGAACCCCTTGATTTTGCGCAGCGCCTTGAGTTGTACTTCCAGCGGCAGGGATGAGGAGAAACCATTGAGATAGAATTCATTAGTGTTGCGGCCTTCCGGCTCGAGGAATAACTGGTGGCTCTCTTTGTCTGCAAATGTGCGCAGTTTATCCTCTATACTCGGGCAGTAGCGTGGTCCCACCCCCTGTATGGTTCCGTCGAACAGGGGTGAATCCTTGAAGCCGCTGCGCAGGGTGTCATGGATTTCCGGGTCGGTGTAAACCAAATAGCAGGGTAACTGGTTTTCAACGAAATGGGTCTCGTCCGAGAAGGAGAATTTAGAGGGGTTTGCATCCCCGGGCTGCGGTTCAAGTTGAGAAAAATCTATTGTCCTTCCGTCAAGCCTTGCCGGAGTGCCTGTCTTCATCCGGCCCGATTCGAAACCGAGTGAAACGAGCTGGGCCGTGAGACCTTCCACCGACCCGTCGCCGGCCCGTCCCCCGGGAGCGCTACTCTTACCCACGTGCATCAACCCGTTCAGGAACGTTCCGTTGGTAAGTACAACAGCCCGGGCTGAAAATTCGGCACCCATCACTGTGCGTACTCCGGTAATCCTATTACGGGAAGTTATTATCTGGTTAACGGTGTCTTGCCAAATATAAAGGTTTGGTATGTTTTCAAGGGTCTGGCGCCATAATGCGGAAAATATTGCTTTATCGCATTGCGCCCGGGGGCTCCACATGGCCGGGCCTTTGGAGCGGTTGAGCATCCTGAACTGTATGGAGGACCTGTCCGTAATGATTCCCATCCATCCGCCGATAGCGTCTATCTCCCTAACTATCTGACCTTTGGCAACCCCTCCGACAGCTGGGTTGCAGGACATGTTGGCGAATTTGGTCATATCGGACGTAACCAGCAGGGTTTTAGAACCCATCCGGGCCGCCGCAGCCGCCGCTTCGCAACCGGCATGACCTCCTCCGACTACTATTATATCGTAATTCCCGACCATATCAGGCAAAAATACTACAATTTGTTTTCAGTCTGAGTGATTTATAAAATTACGGCATAACACTACGCATGTTACTGTCTGGCGTGCCCTAATAGAGCACGTCTCAATTGTTATAATATATTTTCCACCAATAAATTGCAACCACGAGTCTCGCTGCGGTCGATGCGGCCGTTGACGGTAAACGTGTTGTCCGGAAACAGGGTACCGATATCCTGGGTCTGTATGAAAGCGCAGGACGACAGGTTCGCGAGGTCCACTATATTTATTCCGCCGGAGGACCCTGCGGGAAGGATATCGAACGGATCGTTCAGGTCACGGATCAGTACCCGCATCCATGGTGGGGTCCGGAACAGGCCCCTGCCGTCGGAGTATGCCTGTGAGGTCAGCTCTGCCATCCCGTATTCGGAATGGATTGAGTCGACGCCGAACGACTCGCATAGTATCCGGTGCACCTCCGGTTTGGGCAGTTCCGCCCTACGGCCTTTCATTCCGCCGGTTTCCATTACTATCACATCGCGAAGGTCAGGGCTTTGTTTAGCGAGGTCGAGCAGGGCGTAGGTTACCCCCAGAAGAATTTTTTTTCCTTTCGCGGAACGGATATCCCGTAACAGCTTCTCGGTGTTGCGGAGATAGAATCCTCCACCTCCGCGTGCTATCAGTTTGTCGACCATATAGACCAGCGACGACCCTTCGCGTTCCAGGTAACCGGGGAGAAGCGCGAACAGCGATACCCCGGACGGGTCGCCGTAAAACAGTGAAAACGCTTTAACAAATGTCTTCTCGTAGTCGGAAAGACGGGCCATCATATGCCGGGAAGGCTCTCCGCCTCCGGTAGTGCTGCTGGTGAATGTTTTTTCGGGCGGGGCGGAGCCGCAGTACACATCGGTGCTTTTGAATAGCTCTATGGGCAAAAACGGGATATCGCGCACCCTTTTTACGGCGGTGGCATCCACTCCAGCCAATCGTATATAATCGCGGTAAGGGGGGCATTCGCGGGATTGGAACCGGAACAGCTCGAGGGCGGCTTCTTCGAAATCCTTTTCCGTGGTGATTTCAAGTATATCTCCGATTTCCGGTATCATTGTTTAATTCCTTTCATCGTAAGGCTAATGCGTGACCGGGCCGTATCCACGTCCAGTACCCGGACCGTGACGTTCTGGCGCAGGCGAACCACGGCGTTTGGGTCGGAAATGTACGAGTCAGAAAGCTGCGATACATGCACCAGCCCGTCCTGTTTAAGCCCTATATCCACGAAGGCCCCGAAGTTGGTTATATTGGTTACCACTCCGGGTAGTTCCATTCCCGGCCGCAGGTCGGCGATATCGCGTATGGTATCGGAGAAGGAGAATTTTTCGAGTTCGCCGCGGGGGTCCCTGCCCGGTTTGTCGAGTTCGGCCATTATATCCCGGAGGGTGGGAAGCCCGGTCCGGGCGGTGACATACCTGTTTATATCCACCCGGCTACGTGCGGTTTTGTCGGCCAGCAGTTCGTTTACCGTCACCCCGTAGTCCTTTGCCATACTTTCCACCACATGGTACGATTCGGGGTGGACTGCACTGTTTTCCAACGGGTTGGCGGCTACTGAAATACGCAGGAACCCGGCACACTGCTCGTATGCCTTAGCACCGAGACGTGGTACTTTCAATAAGTCGGCCCGCGAGGTGAAAGGACCATTGACGCGCCTGAACTCGACAATATTTTTGGCAATGGCCGACCCGACCCCGGAAACGTACGACAACAGTTTTTCCGAAGCGGTGTTTAGTTCCACCCCGACAAGGTTCACGCAACTTTCCACCACGGCGTCCAGCGAGCGGCGCAATTCGCCCTGGTCCACGTCGTGCTGGTATTGTCCTACCCCTATGGATTTAGGGTCGATTTTGACCAGTTCCGCGAGCGGGTCCAATAACCGGCGGCCAATAGATACGGCTCCGCGGACAGTAACGTCCAGGTCGGGAAACTCTTTCCTTCCCTCCTCCGAGGCCGAATAGACGCTCGCTCCGTCTTCGCTCACGGTATAGAGGTCTATCTTCTCCGTAAGGCCGGACCCTGCCAGTAACTGTTCCGTTTCACGGCCCGCCGTACCGTCGCCCACTGCAAAGGCTTCGGTGGCGTATTTAGAAACGGCCGCACGGACCGATTCAATGGCCTTCTGTTCCAGTTTTTGCGGGGGATGCGGATAGATGGTGAAATAATCCAGTAGGTTGCCCTGTCCGTCGAGACATGCCACTTTGCAGCCGCTCCGGAAACCCGGGTCTATTGCCATCACCCGGCGGTTACCCAGCGGAGGGGCAAGGAGTAATTGACGGAGGTTGCCGGCAAAGACTTTTATGGCCTCCGCGTCGGCCCTTTTTTTAGCTTCGGACAGGGCTTCGTTTTCCAGCGACGGACGCAGTAGCCGGCGGTAACCGTCCGTAACAGCCTCCTCTATAAAACATCTGGCCGGCGAATCGCGCCGTATGAAGATACGGTCAAGTATCTGTAACGCCTTGCCCTCGTCCGGCAACGCGCCTACCCGGAGGATACCCTCTTTTTCGCCGCGGAAAACCGCCAGAAGCCGGTGCGACGGCATCCGGCGAAGTGGCTCCGAACGGTCGAAGTAGTCGGAATATTTAGCGCCTTCTTCCTCCTTGCCCTTAACCGACTTCGAGGTCAGGACGGCTTCCCGCGCGAACAGGTTCCGCACGGCGTTGCGCGCCTTTTCGCTTTCGCTTACCCACTCGGCAATTATATCGGCCGCGCCGGCGAGGGCGTCACCCGTGTCGGCGACCGCTCCTTTTACGAACCTTCCGGCAAGTTGTTCGGGTGAGGAACCGTCCTGCTTCATAATCATGGCGGCGAGGGGTTCGAGTCCCTTTTCCCTGGCAATTGTGGCGCGGGTTAGTTTTTTAGGCTTATATGGAAGGTAAATATCTTCCAGTACCGTCAGGTCGTAACACTCCTCGATACGTGCCCGGAGCTCGTTCGTCAACTTTCCCTGCTCCCCGATGGACGCAAGTATCGTTTCCCTCCTTTTAAGCAGATCGGTAAACCTGCGGTGGCTGTCCCTCACGCGGTTGACGGCCTCTTCGTCCATACTGCCTGTAGCCTCCTTGCGGTAACGACTGATA
The DNA here is from genome assembly GCA_021202985.1 of Alistipes sp. GTDB lineage: Bacteria > Bacteroidota > Bacteroidia > Bacteroidales > Rikenellaceae > WRDF01. Next base: position 33,753 of record JAJQCA010000083.1, on the reverse strand, counting down.
AACGGTACGGTGGCTCCCTCTTCGAGCAGCCTTACCACTCCCCGAACCCCGCTTTCCGGCAACGATTCCGCACCGGCTATTAACCTTACTATTTCATTCATTTCTTCGCTCATTCCTGCGGAATGCCTCCGCGATATAAACCCCGTCTTCAGTGCGTCGACTTACGGGTTTTATTCTTATCTTTGATAATCTGGTAAAGCCTCCGGACACTCTGTTAAAGTATGGCCCGTGTTTGGCTTAACCGGTTTACGGTCCGCTTTTACAGGGCCTTTAATTCGAACGTTAAAGATAGGAAAAACTATGTTCCCGAAAGAAAGTTACGTCGCCCGCCGGGCCGAATTGCGCCGCCGGGTAACCCGGGGAGGAATTATACTCCTGCCCGGAAATGTTGAATCACCGGTGAATTACCCGAACAATGTGTACCATTTCCGGCAGGACAGCACGTTCCTCTACTTCTTCGGGCTGAACCTGCCGTCGATGGCTGCCGTGATAGATATCGACAGCGGCGAGGAGATTATATTCGCCGACGACCTTTCGATGGACGATATCATCTGGACCGGTCCCCAGCCTACCGTCGCCGAGCTTGCGGCACGGTGCGGGGTGAGCGACACGAGGCCGCTCGCTAAAATCGACGAAGTGGTGAGGGACGCCGTCCAAAGGGGGCGCAGCGTCCATTTCCTGCCGCCTTACCGGGCCGAAAATAAATTCTTCATAAGCCGGGTAACAGGTATAAAAGCCGAAGCGCTCGCCGACCATATCTCAGTGGAATTAGCCCTTGCCGTGGTATCTTTGCGGGACAAGAAAAGCCAGGAGGAGATTGAAGAGATAGAAAAGGCGTGCGAAATCGGATACATGATGCACACCACGGCCATGAAGATGTGCCGCCCGGGTGTGGTGGAGCGCGAGATTGCCGGGGCCATCGAGGGAATAGCCTTGCAGTACGGCGCCGGGGTGTCGTTCACTTCCATCGTATCGCAGAACGGCGAGACCCTTCATAACCACTACTACGGCAATACTCTCGAAGAAGGACGCCTGCTGCTGGTGGATGCCGGTGCGGAGACGGTGATGAACTATTCGAGCGACTTTACGCGCACCATGCCTGTCAGCGGCAAGTTCACCCAACGGCAAAAGGATGTTTACAACATTGTTCTGGCGGCCAACGCCCGGGCGTTCGAGCTGTCGGAGCCGGGCAAGCTGTACCGGGATATCCACCTCGAAGCCTGTACGGTTATAGCGCAGGGCCTTATAAACCTTGGTATTATGAAAGGTGACGCGGCCGAAGCGGTAAACGCAGGGGCGCATGCTCTGTTCATGCCCCACGGCCTTGGCCACATGATGGGGCTCGATGTACACGATATGGAGGATATAGGGGAAAAATATGTTGGTTACGACCTCGAAACAAAGCGGAGTACCGAACTCGGGGTGAGCGCGCTCAGGATGGGCCGCAGGCTCCAGCCCGGGATGGTGATGACCGTGGAGCCGGGAATCTATTTTATTCCGGCCTATATTGCCAAGTGGAAATCGGAAGGCCTTAATGCGCAGTTCGTGAATTACGACAAGGCCGAAGAGTTTTGCGGTTTCGGCGGCATCCGTATCGAGGACGATCTGCTAATTACCGACACGGGTAACCGGATGCTCGGGAAAAAGAGGGTGCCGGCCACCGTAGAGGAAGTGGAGGAATTCATGGCGCAATACAGGTAACGGATGGCCCTGATACTTGGAATCGAAACCGGGACCGACATCTGTTCGGTCTCGCTTTCCGAAGAAGGCAGGCTATTGGCCGTGCTGGGAAGTGACAAGGGTAACGACCACGCGCGGCGGCTGGCACCGTTGATAGACGAAATACTCACCTCGAACGGCCGTAAACCGGCCGATCTCAACGCCGTGGCGGTGAGCAGCGGGCCGGGCTCGTATACGGGGCTTCGTATCGGCGTATCGACCGCCAAGGGCCTCTGTTTCGGGTTGGGAATACCGTTGATAGGTGTCGGGTCGTTGTACTCGCTGGCTTCGGTAGCCGTGGCACATAAAAGTATAGCCGCCGGGACGCTGTTGTGTCCCATGATAGACGCACGCCGGATGGAGGTCTACGCGCAGGTCTTCGACAGCGCACTGGAGCCGCGTAGCGAAGTGGGGGCGCATATTATCGATGGTAAAAGTTTCAGGGAGTATATAGACCGGTCGGAACGTTTCGTAATTTTCGGCAACGGGGCGGCGAAGTGCCGCGGGGTGCTTACGGACCCGAAAGTTGAATTTATAGACGTCCGGCCTTCCGCAAGCGGACTGGTGAAGGCTGCCTGGGAGAAATACAGGGCGGGCCTGTTCGAGGACACCGCCTATTTCGAACCATTTTATCTGAAGGATTTCATTGTAACCGCATCCCGCAAACCTCTGCTTTGATGGGATACGGTGCTTGCCGGGGTATTACCAGGCGGGACTGAGGGCGTAATTGCGCACGTCTTCGAGGGTAATCTGGTCGCCGCTTAGTATTATCAGCCTTTCCACCACGTTGCGCAGTTCGCGTATGTTGCCGGTCCAGTCGAGGCTTTTAAGTTCTTCGATGGCGCGTTCATCCACGTGTTTTGTATTGATGCCCTTCTCACCCGATATCTTCTCTACAAAGTATTCGACCAGCAACGGGATATCTTCGAGGCGGTCCGAGAGTGGCGGAACCGTTATCACGATGACACTCAGCCGGTGGAACAGGTCCTCACGAAAGTTTCCGAGACGGATTTCGTCACGCAGGTTTTTATTTGTGGCGCAGATAATGCGCACGTCGACTTCCACATCCTTGTCGCTTCCCACCCTGCAAATGCGGTTTTCCTGAAGTGCACGCAGGACTTTGGCCTGGGCGGAGTGGCTCATATCCCCAATTTCATCGAGGAACAGCGTACCGCCATTGGCCTGTTCGAACTTGCCGCGGCGTTGTTTGACGGCTGAGGTGAAAGCTCCTTTTTCATGGCCGAAAAGCTCGCTTTCAATCAGCTCCGATGGTATTGCGGCGCAGTTTACCTCCACGAAAGGGGCATCGCGCCGCTCGCTCTTTTCGTGCAGCCAGTGGGCGACCAGTTCCTTACCGGTACCGTTGGGACCTGTTATGAGCACCCGGGCGTCGGAAGGGGCCACCTTGTCGATAAGGGATTTTACATGCGTTATCTGGCGTGAGTTCCCGATAATGTTCTCCACCTTTCCCGCGGCCTGTTTGCGGACCTTGGCCCGTGTGGCAGTGTTTTTGCGAACCGGTACCGGGCAATCCGGATTATCGGACGCATCGGAGGTGGCGCGTTTGAGGGATGCGAGCAGTTCGTTCATATCGATGGGCTTGCGGATAAGGTCGAAACAACCTTTGCGCATGGCATCGAGGGCTGAATCCAGCGAGGGGTTCTCACAAGTTACGATAACGGCGGCCGAAGGGGGCAGGGCTTCCGGGGACGACAGGCCGTTGAACGCCTTTTCATCGATAATTACCACGTCGAAATCGGGGTTCTCCGCCAGAGATGCTGCCTGCTCGGTATTCTCTACCGCTTCGGTTTCATAACCTTCGAACTGGAGTTTCTCTTTCAGCACATTCCTTACTCCGCGCTGATTGTCGATAATCAGGAGTTTTGCCATAAATAAAATACGGGTATAATAAATCCGGGCCGAACAGGGGTTAAATTATTGGAACGACTTTTTTCCGGACTTATTTGTATTTAATAAAAGTAACGTATAACTTTGTGACAAAGTTAGTAAATACTGCGACTCTGCAAGGATCGCACCACTTTCCGGGACGGTTGTCCCACCCGGTTTATTCCAGTCGAATTGTTACTATCCCGATTGTCTTTTTGAAGCGGCTTTATGCCTTAAAATGCAGTTTTCAGGGAAGTGATTTCTTTTTCGGCACAAAAATCACTATTTTATCAAAAGGAACACATTACCTTATGGATAAAAATTATAATTACGAGCGTAAGAAGCTCATGCTGCCCGAGTACGGCAGGCACATACATCAGATGATTGACTACCTGAAAACCATCGACGACCGCGATTTCCGTAACACACAGGCACAGGCAGTTATAGCCGTAATGGGTAACCTGAATCCCCTTCTGCGGGATACGGCCGATTTTACGCATAAACTTTGGGACCACCTTTTTATAATGGCCGATTTCGACCTTGACGTGGACTCCCCTTACCCGATACCCTCGGCGGCTACGCTCGCCCCAAAACCCGAAAGGATAAACTACCCGGACAAGCGCATAAAAATGAAACATTACGGTAAGAATGTGCAAAGAATGCTGGAATCGCTTGTGGGAGAGGAGGATATGGATGCAATAGAGGCTGTTATAGGTAATATAGCCCGCTATATGCGGACCAAAAGCTACGAGTACAACCAGGAACATCCCAACAACGAAGTCATTATAAAGGATATAAAAAGGTTGTCCGATAATACGATAAAAGTAGATGAGGTTGCGCTCAACAATCTCAAAAGCGAATATAAACAACCCTATTCGGCGCATCCGAAAAAGAACGCATACCAGGGAGGACGCCCTCAGAAAGGGGTTAAGAACAATAAAAACCAGCAGGGTAAGGGCGGAAAACAGCACCGTGGCAAAACCAAATAGCGGTTTAGTGGTGCCGAACCTGTTCAATAATTTAATAAAGGAGGCTTAGTGCGAAGATCCCGCATCGGGCCTTCGACGGGAAATTTTAAGCGACCCGGTCTTCTTTGCATTTTTAGTAAAAAATCACCCGAATGCAGGGTTTTATTTCAAAATAAATTACCCCAAAAAGGACAGCCATTTAGGCTGCCCTTAATATTTGCGTTAGGCTATTTTAGAAAACTCCGAGCCATACCTGGAGAAGGTAAATTCCGATACCGGCCAGGTAACCGGCGAATGCCATAAGCGAGATATTCCGCAGGTACCACATGAAGTTTATCTTTTCCAGCCCCATGGCAACCACTCCCGCAGCCGAGCCGATTATCAGTATGCTACCCCCCACGCCGGCACAGTACGCAAGAAGGTGCCAGAAAATACCGTCCTGTACGAAGTAAGCCATATACGCAGGGTCGGCCGTTAAAGCTACCGCGGCAGTGTCTATTACGGGATACATACCCGAAGCGGCCGCAACCAGGGGAACGTTGTCCACAATGGATGACATTAAGCCTATCATTGTATTTATGGCGTAAATATTATGCACCTTTTCATCGAGGAACCCGGCCAGAGAATTGAGGATCCCCGCGCTCTGGAGCGCCGCCACGGACATAAGTATCCCGAGGAAGAACAGGATGGTGGGCATGTCTATATGCTTGAGCACCTTGGCTACCCGGTTTTTGATGGATTCCTCGATATCCTTTTTCTTTTTGTATAACAGTTCGGTATATATCCACATCAGGCCGAGAGCCGTCATAACGCCCATAAAAGGCGGCAGGTGGGTCACCGATTTAAAGACCGGTACCGATACCAGCAAAACTACTCCGACCAACAGAATACGCATACTTTCTTTCTTGGTAATTCCCACGGGACGTTTCTCGAAATCATCCTTATAATCCGGCGACCGGAGGATCCCGTGTAGTATGCGGGAAGCTATTATAGTCGGTATGACTAGTGAAACGAGGCAGGGGACGATAAGGGCTTTCACTATAGGCAATGCCGAAATATTCCCTTTGACCCAGAGCATAATTGTTGTCACGTCTCCTATGGGCGACCATGCGCCGCCGCTGTTTGCCGAAATTACAATCAGGCTGGCGAATACCCACCGTTCCTTATAGTTGGCTATCAGTTTGCGCAGTAACATTACCATAACGATTGTGGAGGTCATGTTATCCAGCAGGGCCGACATTAAGAAGGTAATAAAGGTGATAATCCAGAGCAGTTTGGTTTTGTTGCGGGTGGTGATGCGTTCGGTAATGAAATTGAAACCGCCGTGTATATCTATCAGGTCCACGATTGTCATGGCACCTATGAGGAACAGAAGCACTTCGGCAGTCTCGCCGAGTTGCTCTATTATCTGGTGGTCCGTCACGAAGCGGACACACTGCTCGAAATAGGAGTGGTGCGCCAGCTCCGGATTGGCCGACAGGAAGTGCGAGAACTCCTCCGGGGAGGCGACCGGAATAATGGTCCCGGCCGAGAAGATATAGATAACCCAAAGGATTCCGCTCGTCACCAACGCAATGCCAGCCTTGTCCACTCCAACTTTGTGTTCCATGGCTATGAACACGTAGCCGGTTACAAAAACCGCTACCATAAACAGTATACTCATCTGATTACATTTACGTATTAACGATATAAAAAGGAATAGTAGCCGGGGGTCAGGTGCGGCAAAGTTAATCAATACTTCCCCGCCTTATACTGCCGGGCCTGAAATTTTACGGCATAACACCGCATTCTGTCGGCATTTGTACGCAATTTGCATTATATGGGGGGGGTGAAACCTTTAAAACGAAAAACTATGGAAGACAGGAACAATAACGGTAGTTGCGATGCGTGCGAGCAGGATTTCATGAACGAAGTGAACGAACTGGTGGACAATGTGGAGAACCACTCCAAACAGCAATACGAAGAAAAGGAACGCGAAGTCGAAGATGCATTCGGCAACAAGGGCGATCAGTGTTAGGCTGCCCGCCGGTAAGGAAACGATAAGTAGGCTGCCCCGCATTCCCTTTGGGGTTAATGCGGGGTTCACATTTATATAACAAAGGATAGACGATGGAAAACGGGGTAATGATGCAGTATTTCGAGTGGAACGTACCCGCCGACGGAACACTGTGGACAAAACTGAAAGAAGACGCCGCGCATCTTGCGGAGATAGGAATTACTGCAGTATGGATACCGCCGGCTACCAAGGGCCAGAACGACAAAGACGTCGGGTATGGCATTTATGACCTGTACGACCTCGGGGAGTTTGACCAAAAGGGTACCGTGCGGACCAAATACGGCACCAAGCAGCAGTTGAAGGAAGCCATCGATGAACTCCATAAAAACGGTATTCAGGTTTATCTCGACGCCGTTATGAACCATAAAGCCGCCGCGGACTATACCGAGAAATTCATGGCTCAGGAAGTGGATCCCAATAACCGCGAAAAACCCGTAAGCGCCCCCTATGAGATAGAGGGCTGGACCGGGTTTAACTTTCCCGGGCGAGGCGAAAAATATTCCGCGTTCAAATGGCACTGGAACCATTTCTCCGGAACCGATTATAACCAGGCGAACCAGAAAAAGGCCATTTACAGGATAGTGGGCGAGAATAAGGCGTGGAGCACTGGCGTCGATTCCGAGAACGGGAATTACGACTACCTGATGTTCGCCGATATAGATTTCGACAATCCCGATGTGATAAAGGAGATGACCGACTGGGGAATCTGGGTTACCGAAGAGCTCGGGTTGGACGGGATGAGGCTGGATGCGATAAAGCATATAAACGACGATTTTATCAAAGGTTTCCTCGGTGCTATCCGGGCCGCTAAGGGTAAAGAACCTTTCTATGCAGTAGGGGAGTATTGGAAGGGCGATATCGAATCGTTGGACGCCTATCTGGCCGACCAGAAATATAACGTGGACCTGTTCGATGTGCCGCTGCACTACAATATGTACCAGGCGTGCCAGGACGGCCATGCCTTCGATATGCGCAAACTGCTCGATAACACACTTGTGGCAAGGCATCCCGAAGTAGCCGTAACGTTCGTGGATAACCACGACTCGCAGTGGGGCAGTTCTCTCCAGTCGCAGGTCAAGGACTGGTTCAAACCGCTTGGTTACGGAGTGATCCTCCTTAACGTAAAAGGTTACCCATGCGTTTTCTACGGTGATTACTACGGTATGGGGGGTAAACCCTCCCCGCACCGTACGGTTATCGACAGGTTGCTGGAGGTCCGTAAAAACAATGCCTACGGGGAGCAGGTAAATTACACCGACCACCCGGAGGTTATCGGGTTCGTACGGATGGGTGACGAGCAGCACGAAGGCTCGGGGCTTGCCATGTTAATCTCGGTGGGTGACGACGGGTATAAAGATATGAACGTAGGGGCAAACCGCAAAGGTGAGGTATGGCACGAGGCCACCGGTAATATCACCGATACGGTTACCATCGGCGACGACGGTACGGCCCGTTTCACTGTCCACGGCGGAAAGCTGGCGGTGTGGGTGCCGGCACCTAATATTGATGATGGAAGTACTGGGAAGTAATTCCGCAAAAATATGGAAAACTAAATTAATCAACTGAATAAGTATCAATGCCTCTTAATACAAGCCCGAGGGAGGAGCAAGACCTTCACTTGGAGAATTGGCTTTCCTGTATACGGCGGTGGAGTTTGTGATAAAAACGTCTTTTACGTTTAACTTTTCATAATCTTCGGAGAAATACCATTGTGCGATAAGTCTTTTAATTCCCTCCATCATCTGGCCGGTAGCGAAATTATACCAGTCTGCAGACAATTGATAGTATTCAAAAAAAACATATATCCCGTTATCTTTTCCCTGGTATTGCATAAAAGTATTCATGGGAGTACTTTTTTTATATCCATTTGCGTCAGATTCGTAAAATCCGTTGTCGGTGAAAGTTATATACATGCCCCCGCTTCCTTGCGAGCGCTGACCGTTCTGGTCTACACTCTCGGTCTTACGGTAATAGACGGTGGTATTCTGTGCACACAATGTAGACACCATGGATATCAAAAATAGGGCTGACAGTAATTTTTTCATTTGGCTATGGTTTTTAATATTCTCTTCTTTCGACATAACCCTTTCCCCGGCATTCCGGGCATGAGCCGTGAGAATGGCGGAATACATATTCACGACAGTACTGGCAGTAAACTTTCGTACCTTGCCCGGTGTAATCGGCCACGGTACCGGTCGGAGACGGGTTAATCCCCGAACCGTTACAATTGGTGCACTGCTTTCTGACCAGCCGCGACTCCCTGACAGGGGAGCTGTTTTCCGGTACGGTAAGATCCGGAACCGGGACAGGAATTAAAGATGTCCCTACGTTATGGTCATGGAATTTTATCTTCGAGGAAGTAGTTATAGATGCCGGTGCGGAGCCGACATCATAGATATATGTAACATTTCCGTTCGAGGGTTTGATGTTTAGCCTCTGGTAGTCACGATCGAAAAAATAATACGCCTGACCCCAATAACTCTCTCCGGAATAAACGTGTATGTTATTATCCAATCCCAAATAGTTAAGGAAACCGTTATTTACGGTATGTCCATAGCAATTTGAATCATAACAACCCTGGGGCGTTACCGTGATGAACTGACCGCTCTGATCTCCGGCCATCCTTTGTCCGTTCTCCTCGATAATACCTACCTGACGGTAAAACCGTGTCTGACATATCGAGGATTGGCATACAGAGATAAATAATAAGAGGAGTGTCAGTTTAAGCATGGCACGTAAATTATTGTAGCGCCGAAAGATATAAAATAATTTTAATGTTGGGAAATAAAAAAGGTTCCCATCTATAGGGAACCTTTTTTTACGATTATGAATACGGTTATTTCGTAATCGCCGCAACACCCGGGAGCTCTTTGCCCTCCATATATTCGAGCAGGGCGCCCCCGCCGGTGGATACGTAACTCACCTTGTCGGCAAGCCCGAACTTGTTTATTGCCGCTACCGAGTCGCCGCCGCCGATAAGCGAATAGGCGCCTTTTGCGGTCGCGTCCACGATTGCATCTGCCACGGCTTTGGTGCCTGTTGCGAATTTATCCATTTCGAACACTCCCACAGGGCCGTTCCACAGGATGGTCTTGCACGATGTGATATGGTCTGCGAAGCTCTTCTTGGCTTTGGAACCGATGTCGAGCCCTTCCCAACCGTCTGGTATTGCGTCCGACGGGCATTCCTGTGTGTTGGCGTCCTCGCTGAAGGCGTCTGCGCAGAGTGCGTCCTCCGCGAACACCATGCCGATACCCTTTTCTTCGGCTTTTTTGAGGATGGCAAGTGCCGTGTCGAACATTTCAGGCTCACAGAGGCTGTTTCCCACCTTGCCGCCCTGGGCCGCTTTGAAGGTGTAGGTCATGCCGCCGCCGATTATAAGGCTGTCGACCTGCTCCATAAGTTTCTCTATTATCGTAATCTTCGAGGAAACTTTCGAACCTCCGATAATGGCAACAAAAGGCCGCTGCGGGTTTTTCATCACATTGTCGATAGCTTTCAGCTCGCCTTCCATCACGTATCCGAACATCTTGTCGTTAGGGAAGTAGTCGGCGATAAGCGCCGTCGAGGCGTGGGCGCGGTGGGCGGTGCCGAACGCGTCGTTGATATAAACGTCGGCATAGGATGCCAGCTTTTTAACGAACTCTTTCTGGCTCTCCTTAACGGCTTTTTTGGCGGCCGCTTTTTCCTCGTCGGTAGCGTTTTCCGCCAGTCCGCGGGGTTTACCTTCCTCTTCGGCGTAGAAGCGCAGGTTTTCGAGCAGGAGCACCTGACCCGGTTTGAGTGCTGCGGCCTTCCGGGCGGCTTCCTCGCCCATGCAGTCGCCTGCGAAATCGACCTTTACGCCGAGCCTTTCCTCGATGGCGGGGATAATGTGGCGCAGGGAAAACTTATCTTCCGGACCGTTTTTCGGACGCCCCAGATGGGACATCAATATTACCGAACCGCCGCCGTCAAGCACTTTTTTAATGGTGGGGATGGCAGCGCGGATGCGTGTGTCGTCCGTGACTTCGAACTTATCGTTGAGCGGTACGTTGAAGTCAACGCGGATTATCGCCCTTTTGCCCGAAAAATCGTAGGTGTCAATCGATTTCATAACCTGTTATTTTATGTTAAACTTTATATCTGATTATTGTGAACCCGTAGTGCGTTCATGGTACCGTGAATAACCCTTGTACTTTTTAAAATTTCTTAAAAATGGGTGCTTACAAAGTTACATAAACGGGGTAATATTTTCGCAAATAGTGACCCTTTTTTTAATATAAATAGTAACTTTGCTATCAAAGTGTAAGCAAAAACCGGAAAGAGGTTATAGACAGCACGCCGAATAACATTCAAAATTAATTTTTGCCATGTACGGGAAGTTGAAGGAGCATCTGGAGAGTGAACTAGCTGCGATACGCGAGGCCGGGTTGTACAAGAACGAGAGGTTGATAGAATCGCCCCAGAGGGCGGAAATAGAAGTCGGGGGCAGTAAGGTACTGAATTTCTGCGCTAACAATTACCTGGGCCTGTCGGATCACCCCGCGCTCGTCGAGGCTGCCAAACGGGCTATGGATGAACGCGGTTACGGTATGTCGTCCGTCCGGTTTATCTGTGGTACACAGGATATACATAAGCGGCTTGAGAAGGTTATCGCGGACTATTTCGGTACGGAAGACACGATACTTTATGCCGCATGCTTCGATGCCAACGGTGGCGTTTTCGAACCCCTTTTCGGGGAGGGCGACGCCATTATTTCCGACTCGCTCAACCACGCCTCGATTATCGACGGGGTAAGGCTTTGCAAAGCGGTGCGGTACCGTTACGCCAACGCCGATATGGACGAGCTGGAGAACTGCCTGAAACTCGCCCAGGCACAGCGGTTCCGCATTATAGTTACGGACGGTGTTTTTTCGATGGACGGTAACGTGGCCCCGATGGACCGGATAAACGAGCTTGCGGATAAATACGACGCCCTGGTGATGGTTGACGAATGCCACTCGGCCGGGGTCGTGGGTGCGACCGGCCGCGGGGTGACAGAGCTTTTCGACCTGCGCGGCAAGGTGGATATTATTACAGGCACGCTCGGGAAGGCTTTCGGCGGTGCGATCGGAGGTTTCACTACCGGCCGCAAAGAGATTATCGAGTTATTGCGCCAGCGTTCGCGGCCGTACCTCTTCTCAAATTCGATCCCACCCGCGGTGGTGGGCGCTTCCATCGAGGTTTTCAGGATGCTGGAAGAGTCGGACGAGTTGCACTGCCGGCTGATGTCGAACGTGGAGCATTTCCGCGGGCGTATGATAGATGCCGGGTTCGATATAAAACCTACCCAATCGGCTATATGCGCGGTGATGCTGTACGAGGCCAAGTTGTCTCAGGATTTTGCAGCCCGACTGCTGGACGAGGGGATTTACGTTACCGGGTTCTATTACCCGGTCGTTCCCAAAGGTCAGGCCCGAATCCGGGTGCAGGTCTCGGCGGGGCATACTGTGGAGCAGCTCGACCGCTGTGTGGACGCGTTCGTAAAGGTCGGACGGGAACTGGAGGTCATTAAATAGAACAAATACCCGTTTACTTACCCAATACCCCCATTTATGGCAAAAGTAAATATAGATGCGATAGACCGCAAAATATTGCAGTACCTTATCAAGAATGCCCGTATGCCGTTCCTGGAAATAGCCCGTGAGTGCGGTATTTCAGGTGCGGCCATCCACCAGCGAGTAAAGAAACTCGACGACGCCGGGGTTATCCTCGGTTCACGCCTGGAGGTGGACCCGGCGATGCTCGGTTTCGACGTGTGCGCGATTATAGGTATCAAGATTTCAGACCCGGCGATGAATTTCGAGACTGTCAAGAGCCTGCGGGAAATACCGGAAATCGTGGAGTGCCACTTTATTACCGGCAGTTACAACATACTTGCGAAGGTTTACTGCCAGAATAACGAGCACCTGATGCACACCATTTTCGAAGGAGTGCTCAGTATTCCGTGGATATCGGATACCGAAACATTTATATCTCTCTCACAGGTCTTCTCGCGGCAGGTAAATGTGGATAACGTCAGCGAATAGCGTCGTCCGTCTCACGGTCCTGTTTTCGTCGAGGAGTTTATAATTAGTCATTATCCGGGCAGGAATTTTGCCCGTTTAGAGTTTATGGCAGTAGTAAGACTGACAAAGGAATTTAACTTCGAAGCGTCCCACATGCTGGAGGGGTACGACGGTGCGTGCAGCCAGATACACGGCCATTCGTACCGGCTTTTCGTGACGGTAAGGGGTGTCCCAAATGCGAACCCTTCCGACCCGAAATACGGTATGGTGATGGATTTCAGCTTATTGAAACGGATTGTAAACGGCCTGATAATCGACCGGCTGGACCATAGCTTTATAGTCCGGCGAACCGCCGATAATTCCGCTTTCGTGGATACTTTGAGGGAGAAATTCAATCGTATCGTCGAGATTCCGTACCAGCCCACATGTGAAAATATGCTCGCGGAATTTGCCGCGACCATCTCCGCCGCCCTTCCCGAAGGGGTTACCCTCTCTTCACTCAAGCTTCACGAAACGGCTACCTCTTTCGCCGAGTGGTACGCGGTGGATAACGAGTAGGTAACCGCCCTACGTATACGGCCGGACACCCGTGTCCGGTTATTTCTTTTTGGACCGCGGTTTTTTGGCGAAATCTTCGAGTTCTTTCTCGGTCATATGGTCCGCCACTTCCTTGATTTTCTCACTGGGGTGTTTATTCTCGCCGCGTTTATAGGAGAGTGCGGCACCCATCAGCCTGCGCTGTTTTTCGCTCTTTGCCGGCATAACTTATGGTTTTAATTAATATTGTGCGGGGTTTGCCCCCGCTGATAAGTTATGCAAACACGGTGCCTTAACGGTGCATCGGCGCACCTTTACGTGTTATGATTCGTGGAAAGCGTTATACTCTTTTGCGGCCTGTTCCAGAAGTTTTTTTGCCGCCGGGCGGCAGCCGGGAAAGAATGCGCTGTCGATAACGCCTTTTTTGGTGGTTTTCCTCCAGTTTCCGGTTATACGGCCGTTATGGAGGATGACGGGCTGGAATATGCCGAAATTGTTGTAGGCGAACCGGCAATGGTCCTCGCGGATGCAGTCCAACCGGTTCCTGTAACTGATAAGGTACTCGTCGAACGGCGGCAGGAACCGGACCACGGTCCTGCCCGGTGCTACGGTTTCACAGCCAAGGGAGGGTGAAGCCACATGGGTCATCGTTTCCCGCCCGTTATGGGTTTCGGTGACGATTTCATCGCCGAGTGATAACACCGCACATCTTGCCTCGCGCACTCCGAGCCCGGACCACCAGACGAAATCCTCCAGGGTCGCCGGACCGTGGCTGCGGAAGTAGCGGCGGGCAAGTTCCGCAAGGGCCTGCTCACGCGTCAAATCCACAGCGTCCGGGACGCGTTCGGATGTCAGTGCGTAGGTATGCTTTCCGTCCCGTTCGACTCCGCTGCATACGCCCCCCCTCCGCTTCCCCGTACATTAGCAGCAGGCGGATAAACCGTTCGGTATCGTCTTTGGTTTTTACACCCCTCACGATGAATTCCTCTACGATTTCGTTTTTGGTAGCATGCCTGCCTTCGAGGATTTTAAGCAGTAGGTCCCTGTTACGGTAATAGTCTTCCTTGGTTACGCCGGTTAATCGGGAATAACCGTCCCAGGCCGATTTTATCGACTTCTCGGACAGGGCGGCCATCCATTTGACATCCCGGGCCGGTATATAATGCCAGGTCGGCCGCATTACGTGCATCCGAAGAATAATGCCTTTATGGAGCGCCTCTCGGACCGCGGACAGGGCCGGCGAGGCCGTCCTCAGCCCCACGGCCCATTTCGCGGCCCGGATTTCCTGAGCCTGCACGGCACCCATCCATTCCACGACCTCTGCCGGGTTTTCCTTCCGGGAGCCGGCGAGCAATTGTGATAACATCCTACCGGTAAGCATAATACGCGACTCTCCGTAATTACTCGTCCCGGGTCATAAGGTAATGTTCAGCCTCGAGGGCTGCTTTGCAACCGCTTCCTGCGGCGGTGATAGCCTGCCGGTAGTGGGGGTCCTGCACGTCCCCCGCGGCGAATACGCCTTCGATATTGGTAAGCGGTGTGCCGGGCCGGGTGACGATATAGCCCGCATCGTCCAGTTCGAGCTGGCCTTTGAAAAGTTCGGTATTCGGGTGGTGTCCGATGGCCAGGAAGAAACCGTCCACGTCTATTACTTTTTCCGCACCTTCGCTGTTGCTCAGCAACACTCCGTTTACCCCGGCCTCGTTGCCGAGCACCTGGACGGTGTTGTGTCCGAAAAGTATTTCGATGTTCGGAGTGGTCATAACACGGTGTTGCATGGCCTTGGACGCACGCAGGTAATCTTTGCGGACTACCATGTAGACCTTATTGCAAATGCCGGCCAGGTAAGAGGCCTCTTCACACGCGGTGTCGCCGCCTCCGACCACCGCCACGTTCTTGCCTTTGTACAAAAAACCGTCGCAGGTGGCGCAGGCGGACACGCCCATACCTTTGTAGTGCTGCTCGGATTCCAGCCCGAGATATTTTGCCGTGGCCCCGGTGGCCACGATAACGGTCTCGGCCTCGATAGTGTGCCTGCCGTCGACGGTTATGTGGAACGGTTTTTTAGTGAGGTCGGCCGCCGTCACGATGCCGTACCGCACATCGGCGCCGTATTTCACGGCCTGCGCCTTCATATCCTCCATAAGTTGAACGCCGGTGATGCCGTTCGGGTGGCCCGGGTAGTTCTCGATATGGGTGGTGGTGGTGAGCTGGCCACCCGGTTCAAGCCCTTCGTAAAGCACAGGCGAGAGGTTGGCTCTCGCCGCGTATATCGCTGCCGTGTACCCGGCGGGTCCGCTGCCGATTATAAGGCATTTTACTGATTCGTTTTCCATATTTATCGGTTTAATTTATCTTTTCAGGGTCGTAAAGATAACGAATTTCAGGGGCAAACATTATGCTCCGTTACGCCCGCCGGGACTTTAAAGGCGCACGACCTGCGGCGGGTAATAAAAATTTGGTAAATTTACGGCTGAAAATAAGCAATATATCGGTATATGAAAAATGCCCTATACTTTTTAACTATAACGTTATCAGTTTTTTTGTATGGTTGCGGAGCTACCCGCCATGCCACGCAGGCCCCGGCGCCGGACTTAAGTCCCGACGGCGGCATCCCGACCGTAATTCTCTATCCCATAGGGTATGAACCGGGTAACAACGGTATTGCCGAAATCGGCGGCGGCGGATATACAGAGCCTTATCCCGAAGTTTATCCGGAACTCTCTTTTTCCGGGTTGGAGACCGAGCATGTCCGGGTCAGAGGGGTAAATCCCCTGCCGGAATCGGGTCTGCTCGAGGTAGACCTCGACCGGCTGCGCGACCGCTTCGTCTACCCTTACCACGGCAGGTTTATATCCGACTACGGGATGCGCAACGGCCGACCGCATACGGGAGTGGACATCAAGGCCATACCGAACGACACCATACGCGCCGCGCTTCCCGGGGTTGTGCGTATGTCGAAGGAATACAGCAGTTACGGTAATATCGTCGTCATCCGCCATTACTGCGGGTTCGAGACGGTCTACTCCCACTGTTCACGTAACCTTGTGAAGGTGAACGACCGCGTCGAGGCGGGCGATCCCATAGGGCTTGCGGGAAGGACCGGCCGGGCAACCACCGAACACCTCCATTTCGAAGTGCGGGTCGCGGGCAATCCTATCGACCCCAAATTGTTCCTCGATATGGAGAACCAGTCTATCCGGAGCGGGAAGCTATACGCCCGTGAACACAACGGGGAGATGGTGGCTTACAACGACCTGGCCGATTTCGACCTTATAAGGGGCGGTGCGGCATCCGGTCCTGCCCACCAGTTGGCCTCCAATACGGCTCAGCCGCAGGACGGCGGACAGGAAATAGTCAGGCTCGAAAGGAACTCCGTACCTACCGCATCTACCACCCCGCAGCAGTCGCAATCGCCTGCCGTCCATGTGGTAGTGAAAGGCGACACCCTGTCTGCCATAGCCCGGCGATACTCTACCACCGTGAGGGAGCTTTGCCGCCTGAACGGCATCCAGGAAAACGGGATACTAAGCCTCGGGCAAAGGATACGGTACCGTTAGCCGGGAACCCCCGACCCGTAAATCAAAATCAGCCCCGGAATATTTCCGGGGCTTTTCGTGGATGTATAAAGATTTAAATAACGGGGGAACACGGATTAAACGCGAAGGCCGGCGCATGGCTCGGTGCCGTGCGGGGGCCAGTGTGTTCCGCCCTTCGGGTAGTTTGGTACCTCACGGTACCGGTTGAGAGACGGAAATCCGTCCCTTACCTGCAAGCTGCCCGCCGGGAGCAGCCGTGGCGAAAGTTAAGATCACAAATTTAAAATAACGGGAACCGGTGAACCGGTCTGTATCTGCTGTTTCAGCGCCTTCAAAGGGGCATTTATTTGAAGAATTTGCGCTGGAATAATATCAGGTAAAAAACTCCTATCGTAATATAGCTGTCGGCGATATTGAAAATAGGGCTGAAGAACGTGAAACTGTTCCCCCCCACACCCGGGAACCACGAAGGGTAGGTTCCGCTGAACAGTGGGAAGTAGAGCATGTCCACGACCTTACCGTGGAGGAAACCCGCATATCCGCCTCCCTGCGGGAACAAGGCCGCCGCGGTGGTGAAGGTGGATTCGGAGAATATCACACCGTAGAACGCACTGTCGATAATGTTACCTATCGCTCCTGCAAGTATAAGAATAAATCCGACAATAACTCCGGCAGGCGCGTTTTTTTTAACAAGTTTGTTTATAAACCAGCTCAGCCCGATTACCGCGATTATCCGGAACAAGCTGAGAGTCAGCTTACCGTACTCCCCGCCGATCTGGGTGCCGAATGCGGCCCCGGGATTTTCTATGAACTTGATGAAGAACCAGTTGGGGAATACGGTTATACTCTGGTCGAGGGTCATGTTCATCTTTACGAGGAATTTCACGACCTGGTCGAGCAGCAGCAGTCCTGTTATAATGAGAGTAATTTTCTTTCCGGACATCCTGTCTGTATGTAGGGACTTTTGAATGCAAATATATAAATTCCTCGCCGGAAGAGTCCATATATTTTCGCTCCGCTATAAAAATTGTATCCCGTAAGTTTCCATGTGAGGGTTTTTTAACACTCGGGAGCCGATATGTTATATTTTTCGGTAACGGCGGAAAAACCCCGTCCGCCGCATAATAAACCCGGAGGTTATAACGTTAGTGTTGAGGCATATTGTCCGGTTACTGTCAGGTTACATAAAATGTTGCCGTCGGTGGCATACTGCGATTGCCATTACCCGAACTAATTTTTACCTTTACGGCTGGTTTTCCATTAACCCGGCATACCGACCCGTCTATGAGCAGAAAAGTAAAGTTTATTACGATAGGTGCCATCGTGCTCCTTATCGCCGGAATGGCATTGTACCCGGTGGTCAAAAAATGGTTGACTTCTGACGAGATACCTTCCGCACCTCCAACAGAACGGCAGCAGCGTAACGCATTGCATGTCAATGCCGAGATATTGGAACACCAGAGCCTCGACGAGGTTTTCCGGGCTACCGGGCTGCTTATCCCGGACGAAGAGGTGGACCTCGCATTCGAAACCTCTGGCAAGATAACCAATATCTATTTCCAGGAAGGTACCCATGTAAAAAAGGGCGACCTGCTGGCCAAGGTCAACGACAAGCCTTTACAGGCGGAGCTAAAAAAACTCGAGGCGCAGGTTCCTCTCGCGCAGGACAGGGTGAAGCGTCAGGAAACCCTGCTGGCCCGCGACGCCGTTAGCCAGGAGTCGTACGAATCGGTGGCTACCGATCTGGAAACGCTTATGGCCGATATCGAACTTGTAAAGGCCCGTATAGCACAGACCGAACTTCGTGCCCCGTTCGACGGGATGATAGGGCTGCGGCTGGTTAGCGAAGGTGCCTACGCGTCTCCTACGACCATTATCACGCGCCTTACAAAAATGGCCCCGTTGAAGATAGACTTTTCGGTCAACGAGTCGCAGGCAAACTTCATAAACCCCGGGACCCAGCTCACCTTTACGGTCGACAACGACAGGAACGTCTACCGGGCCACAGTATACGCCGTGGAATCGCGTCTCGACCAGAACACCCTCACCCTTATGGCCAGGGCGCTCTTCGACAACCCGGGCGGCCGCCTGCGGCCGGGTCACTCGGCCAGCGTGGAGGTGAACCTGAAAAGGTTCGAAAGCACCATCGCCATACCGAGTCTTTCGACCGTGGCCGAGTACGGGCGCGATATAGCCTACGTCTACGAAAACGGTTACGCCAAGCAGGTGGAGATAACGAAGGGGCTGAGGACCGAAACCTCGGTGCAGGTTACCTCCGGTCTTTATCCCGGCGACACACTGATTACCACCGGCGTCATGCAGTTGCGAAACGGCATGCCCGTGGTGCTGACCGACCTTAAAGAGCCGGGGCGGGAATATTAATGCGGACTTCTTCTTAAGCTGACAAGACAATGACCTTATCCGAAATCAGTATACGAAGGCCGGTTCTCTCGACCGTCATGATGCTCATAATACTCATTATGGGCTTTATCGGTTATACCTATCTCGGGGTGCGGGAGTATCCCAATATCGATAACCCTATAATCACGGTCAACGTTTCATACCCCGGTGCCAACGCCGAGGTCATAATGAACCAGATAAGCGAACCGCTTGAACAGAACCTCAACGGGATACCGGGTATTCGCTCCATGACCAGCGCGAGCAGCCAGGGTTCGTGCCGCATTACCATCGAGTTCGAACTCAGCGTCGATCTCGAAACGGCCGCCAACGATGTACGCGATAAGGTGTCGGCCGCCCAGCGCAGGCTTCCGCGCGACTGCGATCCGCCGACCGTTACCAAAGCCGACTCCGACTCCAACCCCATAATGCAGGTTTCCATAAGGAGCGAGAAACGCTCGCTGCTGGAGCTTAGTGAGATTGCCGACCTGACGGTTAAGGAGCAGTTGCAGACTATCCAGAACGTCAGCAGCGTCGATATTTGGGGCGAGGCGAAATACTCGATGAGGCTGTGGCTCGACCCGGTAAAGATGGCCTCCTACAAAATAACGCCGCTGGACGTGAAGAACGCCATCGACAAGGAGAACGTGGAGCTTCCGGCCGGTAGCATAGAGGGGGACGAGATAGAGCTTTCCATCCGCACGATGGGCCTTATGCAAAGCCCGGAGGAGTTCAACAACCTCATAATTAAGGAAGAGAACACGAGGGTTATCCGTTTCCGCGATATCGGCGTGGCCGAACTCGGGGCGGAAAACATGAAGACTTCCATGAGGGTGAACGGCGTGCCGCAGGTGGGTGTGGTAATAATTCCCCAGCCGGGCGCCAACCAGATAGATATATCGGACGAGGCCCACAGGCGCATCGAATTTATGAAAAAGGACCTGCCGGACGACGTGGAGATCGAAGTGGTTTCTGACGACACGCGGTTCGTAAGGGCGTCGATCCGTGAGGTGGAAGAGACGATAATAATCGCCTTCATACTGGTGGTAATAATAATCTTCCTGTTCCTTCGCGACTGGCGCGTGACGCTGGTGCCGTGTGTGGTTATACCGATGTCGCTTATCGGCGCCTTCTTCGTGATGTACCTCGGAGGGTTCTCTATCAACGTTCTATCTATGCTTGCTATCGTATTGTCGGTGGGATTGGTGGTGGACGACGCAATCGTGGTGACCGAGAACATCTACCAGAAAATCGAGGGCGGCATGACTCCGCTTGAAGCCGGTATTGAGGGGTCGAAAGAGATATTCTTTGCCGTGATTTCGACTACCATCACGCTGGTGGCCGTATTCTTCCCGATAGTCTTCCTCGAGGGAATGACGGGAAGGCTGTTCCGGGAGTTCAGTATCGTGATATCGGGAGCCGTTATAATATCCTCGTTCGTGGCCCTTACGTTCACACCGATGCTCGCCACGAAACTGTTGAAAAGGCGGGAAAAGCAGAACTGGTTCTACCGTAAGACCGAGCCGTTCTTTATATGGCTCAACAATATCTACTCCAGGTCGCTGGCTTACTTCCTAAAAAACAGGTATCTGACGTGGCCCATAATGGTCGGAACCCTTGCCGTAATCTGGTTGCTGGGTATCAGCATACCGTCCGAGATGGCTCCGCTCGAGGACCGTTCGCAGATTACCGTACGGGTAAGCGCCCCGGAGGGTGCGACGTTCGAATATTACAGGGATTTCGTCAACGAAATTACACATATTGAGGATTCGCTGGTGCCCGAAAAGCGGCTCCTTATCTCGATGGCGCGGGCCGGCTTCGGATTCTCGAACGTAATCCTGCAACCCATACAGGACCGGGAAAGAAGCCAGATGGAGATTGCCAACCAGCTTACAGCCGCCCTGTCGAAACGGACCGAGGCCCGCGCTTTCGTCCAACAGCAGTCTACGTTCGGCGGCCGCCGGGCCACCATGCCCGTGCAGTACGTCTTACAGGCGCAGAACCTCCAGAAACTTGAGGAATACATACCGCGGTTTATGGACCAGGTGAACGCAAGCGCCCTTTTCCGCATGGCCGACGTCAACCTGAAATTCACCAAGCCGGAAACCCAGATATTTATAGACCGCGACAAGGCGGCGATGCTCGGGGTAAGTACAAACGATCTGAGCCAAACCCTTCAGTACGCCCTCAGCGGTCAGAGGATGGGCTACTTCTACATGAACGGAAAACAGTATCAGATACTGGGTGAGATAAACCGCCAGCAGAGAAATACTCCTCTCGACCTGAAGACAATCTATCTCAAGAACAGCCGCGGGGATATGATACAAATGGACAACCTCGTGGAGCTGCGCGAGACCGTGGCCCCGCCCACACTCTACCGTTACAACAGGTTCAACGCCGCGACGGTGTCGGCTGGCCTCGCTCCCGGTGTGACCATCGGGCAGGCTCTCGACGAAATGGACCGCATCGCCGCCAAAGTGCTCGACGATACGTTCCGCACAACCCTTGCCGGCGAATCGAAAGAGTTCCGCGAAAGTTCGTCCAGCCTGATGTTCGCCTTCATACTGGCCGTGTTCCTTATATTCCTTATTTTGGCCGCCCAGTTCGAGAGCTTCAAGGATCCGTTCGTAATTATGCTCACAGTACCGCTCGCTATCGCCGGCGCACTGGTTTTCATGTACCTGAGCGGGGTTACTATGAATATATTCAGCCAGATCGGTATCATCATGCTTATCGGGCTGGTGGTGAAAAACGGTATCCTTATAGTCGAGTTCGCCAACCAGCGCCAGCAGGGGGGCATGGAGAAACTCGATTCCATTCAGGGGGGCGGCCGTTCAGCGGTTGAGGCCCATCCTTATGACCAGCTTCTCGTCCATACTGGGCATGTTGCCCCTGGTTTTCGCTTCGGGTGAGGGCGCCAACGGGCGTATCGCCATGGGAACCGCCGTGGTGGGAGGCCTCGTGGTTTCGACCCTTATCAGTATGTTCATAGTCCCGGCCATGTACATGTATATATCTACCGACCGGCGCAAGAGGCCACAGGCCTTGCCCGAACCGGTGCTGATGGTGGAAGGCGCGGGTGCCGTGCCGGTGGAAGTGGCGGTCAGCGTGGACGAGGTTGCCGATACCGCCGCAGGAAACGAAGAAACCGTAAATTCCGACCAAGAATGAAACCGTTATACAGATTTATAAAATTCATCCCCACGGCACTGTTAATGTGCTGCCTGCCGTCGTGGGCCACAGGGGACGGCCACGAAAACAGAGCAGGCGCGGTGGACGGGATTACAGACACGAAAGAGAACGGGGTTACGGGCGACGGCGTTGTCCCCCTGAGCCTGGCTGAGTGTCTTCGCGTCGGTTTTGAAGAGAACTTCAATATCCGTATCGAACGCAACGAAGCCAAGATTACCGACAACAATGCCAAGCGGACGAATGCGGGATACTATCCTTCGGTCGACATCGGGGCGAGCTATTCGGGATCGGTGAACCATCTCAAACAGGAGAACAACGCGGCTTATAACGGTTATCATAACGGTACGCTCAACGTGGGGCCTTCCGTCTCCTGGACCGTGTTCGACGGGTTCAGCGTCCGCACCACATACGAACGTCTGCGGGAACTGCAAACCCTCGGCCATCTCTCTCTCAGGGCTACCATCGAGGAGTTTATAGCCGATTTTACGGCGCAATATTATTCGTATATCCGCCAGTACAGGCGGTTGCAGAACCTGCGTTACGCGGTCAGCCTGTCGTTGGACCGCGTGAGGATGGTGGAGGCGCAGTACGAGGTGGGAACGCAGTCGCGTCTCGACCTCCAGCAGGCAAACGTTGACCTGAATACCGACCGGTCCCAACTTATGCAGCAATACGAGACCATGCACAACATGCGGACCCTGCTGAACCAGTTGCTGGCCTATCCCGACGTGGACCGGCAGGTCGTGGCCGCCGACTCTCTTATACTGTTCGACGACTCGCTCGATCCGATAGTGCTCGAAGAGGAAATGCAATGGAACAACACGTACCTCGAAATGGCCCGAACCGGGGAAGACATCTCCCGGCTGGACCTGAAACTGGCACAAAGCGGCAGGTATCCAAATATCCGTTTTACCACCGGATACGGCTACACCCATAATATGTACGGGAGCAACGGCCCGTCCAATTACCGCTGGCAGCGTAACCTAGGCCTCAATTACGGGGTGACTGTGGGCTTCAATATCTTCGACGGGCACAACCAGAGGCGCCGCGAACGAAATGCCCGTCTCGAGCTTGACAACAGCCGCCTGAGCTACGAAAGGACAGAACTGGCCCTGAAAAAAGATTTCTCGGATTCATGGATGGCATACCGTAACAACATCAGCCTTATTAGCCTCGAGCAGGCCAACCTCGAAACGGCTCGCGAATATTACGAAATAGCCATGGAGCGCTACCGTCTCGGGCAGTTGTCGGGTATAGAGCTGCGCGAGGCGCAGAACAGCCTGCTTGCCGCCGAGGAACGGCTCGTGCAGGCGGAGTACGATACCAAGATATCCGAAATAACCCTGCTCTATCTGAGCGGGGGCCTTACGGCTTACCTCGAGTAGTTTTATTTATTTATGAATGGCGCTTTGGTTACGCGGGCTTTGAGGTTACGGCCGCGGATAACCACGGCGACTTCAGTGCCGGGTTTGGCATAGTCCGTCGCGACGTATCCCATTCCTATACCGTTTTTAAGCATTGGCGACATGGTTCCCGAGGTGACGTGGCCGATTGTTTCCCCACCGGGCGATGCCAGTTCGTAACCGTGGCGCGGGATGCCGCGTTCTTCCATAACGAACCCTACCAGTTTGCGTCCTACGCCTTCGGCCTTTTGCTTTTCCAAAAGCGGCCGGGCGATAAAATCTTTACCTTCGGTGAATTTGGTCACCCAGCCCAGCCCGGCTTCGATGGGCGAAGTTGTGTCGTCGATATCGTTACCGTAGAGGCAGAAGCCCATTTCGAGGCGGAGGGTATCGCGGGCGCCGAGACCGATATTCTGAAGGCCGTATTCTTCACCGGCTTTCCAGAGCGCATCCCATAACCGGGGCGCGTCCTCGTTGGCCACGTATATTTCACAGCCGCCCGAGCCGGTATACCCCGTTATGGAGAGAATGGCGTCCTTAATACCGGCGATTTCGGTCTTAACGAACGTGTAGTATTCCAGCTCTTCCACCGGTTCCGTGCACATCTTCTGCACTATCCTCATGGCCAGCGGACCTTGTATTGCAAGCTGTGCAATTTCGTCCGAGGCGTTGTAAAATTCCTTTCCGGGGGTGAGTCCGAATTTGTCTCCTTCCCGGCAGATGTGGTTCCAGTCCTTGTCGATATTGGCGGCGTTCACCACGAGCAGGTATGTCTCCGCGTCGATACGGTACACCAGTATATCGTCCACTATACCGCCACGGCCGTTGGGCAGTACTGTATACTGCACCTTACCGTCGTAGAGGGCCGCCACATTGTTGGAGGTGATATGCTGGAGGAAGTCCGTGGCTTTGGGGCCTTTGATCCATATCTCGCCCATATGGCTTACGTCGAATACCCCGGCCCGCTCGCGCACAGCCATATGTTCGTCGTTGATGCCGGTGAACTCTATGGGCATGTTGTAACCTGCGAATTCGGCCATTTTGGCGCCTGCTTCGATATGGTACCGGGTAAAAGGTGTGGTTTTCATTGTCTTCGGCTGTTTGAAATCAATGGTGATGTTTACATTTGTTTCTGCATGCAAAGCTAAGCCAAAACATGGTATGTTGTTCGCCCTCGCTTGTAATTTTTATCCCGTACGGCTGTAATGATTACTTTTTGTAGCCGGCTGCCTGTCGGAGGTACGAAAATCGTAACCTGGCTGCCTCCGCCGGGCATTAAATGAAGATAAGCGATTCCGTGTCGCGGTGTGCTACAATACCTTGATAATGTTCGGTAAAATACCTACTTTTGCCATCTGCCCGAACCGGGACCGCATCGGTCCGCAGCAGGAAAAGATAACAGACGAATCAGACAAGTATGAGCCGTAAATTCAGGGAATATAAGGGACTCGACCTAAGTGCGACAGGCCGCGAGGTGGCGGAAAAGTGGGATGCCGAAGGGACTTTTGCGCGGAGTATCGACTCGCGCGGGGAGCGCCCGCCTTTTATTTTCTACGAGGGTCCCCCCTCGGCCAACGGTACACCCGGCATTCACCACGTAATGGCCCGGACGATCAAGGACGTGATTTGCCGCTATAAGACCCAGCAGGGATACCTCGTTCGCCGTAAGGCCGGATGGGACACCCACGGCCTGCCCGTGGAGCTGGGGGTGGAGAAGAAACTGGGCATCACCAAAGAGGATATCGGCACTAAAATAACCATCGAGGAGTACAACCGCACCTGCCGCGAGGCCGTGATGGAGTTCACCGGCGAATGGGAACGGCTCACCCGGATGATGGGATACTGGGTCAATATGGACGACCCGTATATTACCTACGAGAACAAATATATAGAGACCCTGTGGTGGATGCTCAAAAAGCTGTTCGACAAGGGTCTGCTTTACAAGGGTTACACCATACAGCCCTACTCGCCCGCTGCGGGTACCGGCCTGAGCAACCACGAGCTGAACCAGCCGGGATGTTACCGCGACGTGAAGGATACCACGCTCACGGCCCAGTTCGAGGTGGTAAAGGACGCGAACAGTGAGCTGCTTTTCGACGGGGCCGAAGGTCCGGTCTATATACTCGCGTGGACCACTACACCCTGGACCCTGCCGTCCAACACGGCCCTCGCCGTGGGGCCGCAGCTCGACTATGTGCGCGTATTCTGCGAAAACCCCTACACCGGGGAGAGGCAGACCGTCGTGCTGGCCAAAGACCTGATGGGGAGCTATTTCGGCAAAAAGCAGGAGGGCACCTACACGGTGGAGAGGGAGTATAAGGGTGCCGACCTGGTGGGTGTCAACTACAAACAGCTTATCCCGTGGGTACGTCCGATGGGCGAGGCTTTCCGGGTTATCCCGGGAGACTTTGTCACCACCACCGACGGTACCGGTATAGTGCATATCGCCCCGACGTTCGGGGCGGACGACGCACGTGTGGCCCGCGAGAACGGCATCGTGCCGCTCCACCTGATAGACAAGGCAGGCAAGGCCCAGCCGATGGTGGACCGGACGGGCAAGTTCTTCCGCATCGAAGAGCTCGACCCGCTCTTTGTTAATGACTACGTCGATACGGCGTTGTACGGCCCCTGGGCCGGAAGGTTCGTTAAGAACGCCTACGACGACAGCCTGACCGACGACGATGCCACACTCGACGTGGATATCGCGGTGGACCTCAAGGGTGCCAGCAAGGCGTTCAAGATTGAGAAACACGTACACTCCTACCCCCATTGCTGGCGTACGGACAAACCGGTGCTCTATTATCCGCTCGACTCGTGGTTTATCCGCACCACGGCGCTGAAGGACGAACTGATCGCCCTGAACAAAACGATAAACTGGAAACCGGAATCGACAGGGACGGGCCGCTTCGGGAAATGGCTCGAAGGGCTCGTTGACTGGAACCTGTCACGCTCGCGATTCTGGGGGACGCCGCTGCCCGTTTGGGCCACCGAAGACCAGTCGCAGTTGAAGTGTATAGGTTCGGTGGCGGAATTGAAAACTGAAATAGACAAGTCGGTGGCGGCCGGACTGATGGAGTCCAACCCGCTGGCGGAGTTCAAAGACGGCGACTTCACCGAGGCCAATTATAACCTTTTCGACCTGCATAGGCCCTATGTGGACCGGATTGTGCTGGTGGCGGAGGACGGGCGGCCGATGTACCGCGAAACGGATCTTATCGACGTCTGGTTCGACAGCGGGGCGATGCCTTACGCCCAGGTCCATTACCCGTTCGAGATAAGCGAAGAGGAGTTCGCAAAGGTGTTCCCGGCGGACTTTATAGCCGAGGGGGTCGACCAGACACGAGGGTGGTTCTTTACCCTGCACGCCCTTGCCACGATGCTATCGGACAGCGTGGCGTTCAAAAATATAATTTCCAACGGCCTTGTGCTCGACAAGAACGGCAATAAGATGAGCAAGCGTCTCGGTAACGGGGTCGACCCGTTCGAGGTGATGGACAAATACGGCCCGGACGCCGTGCGCTGGTATATGATGTCCAACTCACAGCCGTGGGACAACCTGAAGTTCGACCCCGACGGGGTGGACGAAGTGCGCAGGAAGTTTTTCGGCACGCTATACAACACATACGGCTTTTTCGCCCTTTACGCCAATGTTGACGGCTTCACCGGGCGGGAAGAAGAGGTTCCGGTGGCTGAACGGCCGGAGATAGACCGGTGGATAATATCGCTTCTCAACACCCTTGTGAGCAAGGTAACGGCCCATCTGGAGGATTACGACCCGACCCCGGCGGCGCGGCTGATACAGGAGTTCGTGGGAGAGAACCTCTCGAACTGGTACGTAAGGCTGAACCGCAAACGGTTCTGGGGCGGCGAAATGGACCGCGACAAGCTGGCCGCGTACCAGACGCTCTACACCTGCCTGGAAACGGTGTCGATGCTTGCGGCCCCGTTTGCACCCTTTATCACAGAGCGGATATTCTGCGACCTGAACGAACTGAGCGGACGCCACGTCGAAGGCTCCGTGCACCTGGCCAAATTCCCGGTGGCCGACTCGTCACTGGTGGACGGCGAACTGGAAGCCATGATGGACCTGGCGCAGAGGGTCTCCTCTATGGTGCTCGCACTGAGGCGAAAAGTGAATATAAAGGTACGCCAGCCGCTTACCAAAATAATGGTTCCCATCCTCGAGGATGGTGTGAAAGAACGTATAGAAAGAGCCGAGGGGCTTATAAAGAGCGAGGTCAACGTTAAGGAAATTGAGCTTATCGAGGATACGGCCGGCCTTATAACCAAAAAGATAAAGCCCAATTTCAAGACCCTCGGCCCGCGGTACGGCAAATATATGAAGGCTATTTCGGCCCTTGTGGCGGGATTCTCGCAGGAGGATATAGCCCGGCTGGAGGCCGAAGGCACGGGGGTCCTGGAGGTGGACGGGGATAAGCTCGAGGTTACGCTGGCCGACTTCGAGATAACTTCCGAAGATATGCCCGGATGGCTGGTAGCTACGGAAGGACGGCTTACGGTGGCGCTCGACGTAACCGTCACCGAGGAGCTGCGCCGCGAAGGGGTGGCACGCGAATTGATAAACCGCATCCAGAATATCCGCAAGGAGAGCGGTTTCGAAGTGACCGACAAGATAACGGTCGCCCTATCGGACGATCCGCTGGTGCGGGACGCCGTGCTGGAGCACAAGGACTATATATCATCGCAGGTGCTCGCCACCTCGCTCGCACTCGAAGCCGGGCCGCAGGGAGCGTTCGTAAATGATGCGGATATAGACGGCAACACAATAAAAATAGCGGTAACGAAGGCTTCATAAGGAGCCTGCGACAGCCCGCTTTAAATAACAAGTATCATTCACCGCGTTCATTGTATAATATAAGGCCCCCGGCGACATAATTTCCGATTTTTGGAGTATGCCGCAATATTTTTCTTATATTTATGGAGCCTAATAAAGACAGCTATGGCAGAGGTTGAAAAGACTCGCTATTCGGATGAAGAGCTCCTGGAGTTCAAAGCGATAATACTCGATAAACTCGAAAAGGCGAAAGCAGATTACGACCTGCTCAGGTCGACAATTACACATACTTCGAGCAACGACACGGAGGACACTTCGCCCACCTTCAAAGTACTGGAGGAAGGCGCCGCGACCCTCTCCAAAGAGGAGTCGGGCAGGCTCGCCCAGAGGCAGCTCAAGTTTATACAGCACCTCGAGGCCGCCCTGGTCCGTATAGAGAACAAAACGTACGGTATCTGCCGTGAAACCGGGAAGCTGATACCGAAGGAACGCCTTAAAATCGTTCCCCACGCCACGCTCTGTATCGAAGTAAAAGAGAACGAACGCAGGTAAGGATTTATTACTATGTCACCTGAAAACAAGGGGTGTGTGATTTATAAAATCACACACCCCTTGTTTAATGAGGTATGGTTTGCAGTACAAGTGATAATTTTCCGCAACCTTCTGGGAGACCATCGGACCGGAACGGGCGGCTATGGAGAGCAGGAAAATGTTTCGGAAGGGAACAAAAAAATAAAAAACCTTTATCTTCACGGGCGGAAATGGCGAGGGTAATTATATATACCGACGGATCGGCGTTAGGTAATCCGGGGCCGGGTGGCTACGGGGTGGTACTGTTGGCTCCGCCCAACCACCGGAAGGAACTCAGCGGAGGGTTCCGGCTTACCACAAATAACCGTATGGAACTGATGGCGGTTTGCGTGGGGCTGGAGGCCCTTAAAGTGGAGCCGTGCGACGTTACGGTCTATTCCGATTCGCAGTATGTGGTCAACGCGGTGGAGAAGGGCTGGGTGTTCGGATGGGAGCGCAAATGGTTTAAGGATAAAAAGAACCCCGATTTGTGGCGCCGTTTCCTGGCGGTTTACCGGCGGCACCGTGTAAATTTCGTCTGGGTGAAGGGACATGCCGACATTCCGGAGAACGAGCGGTGCGACAGGCTCGCCGTGGCGGCTGCCAACGGGGCCGACCTGCCCGAAGATGCGGGTTATAGCCCGTAGGAGCCGGGTTCGCTCATATAAGGGCGGCGGGGATTTTGCACTCCGCACTATATAAATATTATTCAATAATGAGAAAGACCGTTTTAATCCTATCCGTATTACTGTTTTCCTTCGGCCTGCTTTCCGGTCAGCCTGTCCGGAAAGATACTTATCTCTATTCGGTTAAAGATGCCGACTCGCTCTACCTCGACCGTTACCGGGCGGTGGATTCGCCGGCCGATTCGCCGTGCGTGATATTTATGTTCGGGGGCGGATTCTTTACCGGTTCCCGTGACGGCAAAGGTTACATTCCTTATTTCGAATACCTGGCCGGGAACGGATATACCGTAGTGTCGATCGACTACCGCCTGGGCTTTAAAAGCCTTGCCCGGGATGGAGCGCAGGCGCAGGAACGGTCTGGCGGAAAGATTAAGCAGGCAAGGGCGTTTATGGCCCTGTTCATGGATGTGGTGGAAATGGCCGTCGAGGACCTGTTCGACGCCACGACCTATGTACTGGACCATGCCGCGGAATGGGGGATGGACCCGGGACGGATTGTTGCCAACGGTTCGAGCGCCGGCGCTATTTCCGTCTTGCAGGGGGAGTATGCGATATGTAACGGGCAACCTGTCGCCGGGCGACTCCCGGCGGGGTTCAACTATGCGGGCATAGTTTCATTCGCCGGGGCGATACTGGCCGATTCGCGTGATATCGGTTTCGCCGCGGAACCGTGTCCTGTGATGCTGTTCCACGGCGACGCCGATTCCAATGTTCCGTACAACAGGATCCGGAAACTCGGCATGGGCTTCTTCGGGTCTAAACACATCGCTAAAAAACTCACGAAGGCCGGGAGTCCGCACGTCTTTTATTCCGTGGAAAACGCCGACCACAGGGTTGCCGCCAGCCCGATGACAGATAACCGCCATGATATCCTTTCGTTCCTCGATAAACTCGTCGACAGGCAGGAGCGGCTGATTATAAATACGGGTGTCGATCAACTGGACGCGGCGAAAAAGAGGAAACGGTTCGGCATAGCCGATTATATAAAATCTAACACACTTATATACTTTAATGCACCAACAATAATAAAAGAAAACCGGCTTTAATCAAAGCCGGTTTCACTTTATATTCATTGTTCTTAATTGATCGGAACAATCTCCAGTATCGTATTATCGTATTCTTCGACCTCAATTAACATTCCGTCCATCTTAACATCCATTGACAGCAATACCTTTTTACTATCCACAAGCCTTAAGGCATTTATTGAAAATCTATCTGATGGCTTAAGATACTTAATATTCTCGATATTATACTGCGGATAATCGTCGGGGTTCATTAACCTGTACAACAAAGGTTTCGTATCAAGGTCTAACACATACAATTCAATGGTCAAGGTGGTTATCGTGAACTTTCTTGGATTCAATCTTTCAACTCTCTGCCCCGTCCAAAAAATATCTTCACTTAAAACAGAATATTCTTCGGTACTCCGATTATATATTCCGGTATTGGTTTCTGTAATCAATACTAACTCCTCATTATTCGGGAACAGGCGTATAGCATACCCTAAATAAAGCGGAATCTCAAACCTTTCAACTTCCGACAGTTTATTATTCACTATTTCTCCCTCTATTATCTCTTCGGAGTTTTCATAATCCGTATAATAAAATCTATCTTTATCATAATCCACTCCAATAATTCTATATCCATTCGGCACGGTAAAAGATTGTTTACTTCTTTTATCCATCACAATATTATTATATGGAGAACCACCGATTATATAATTCTTGGTAAACTGTTCAGCTTTAAATATAAATTCTTCAAATTCAATATTTCCCGATTCCGGTAGATATAGGCGGGCTATTTCTAAATAACCAATACCTGCAACAGGTTTATCGCTATTAACCGAACTACTACCATCATGTATATTGGCATTATATAAATACAAATAGTTATCTTCTATTTCTGTTATTTCAGAATAATCAAAATCACTGAAATTAAATGCCTTGCCATCAGAAATTCGCACCAAATAATACGGAGCTAATAAATAACTTTTTTCCCTATCCGTTTCAAACAATACGTAATTGGAAGTCAAATAAGTAATAGACTTACAATACCATTCAATTGGTCGGCCATCATGCGAGAACGAAATAACAGGTACTGCCTTACCCTCTGAGTCAATTTGAATTACTACCGGCCCATCAAACCACTCATAGGTATTTCCATCCTCGTCGGTATCAATGTGCCATGCACGGGTAGCGGGCGCATCATACAAAGCAAGCGATACGGCATCTTTGATATTAAACGTGGATATTTCAACTGCTCCCGGATTATCTCCACCATCCTCATCATTTGAACATCCAGCCATTACCCCACAAAGGGCAATCACCACCAAAAAAGTTTTAATCTGTTTCATCTATTTGATTTTATTCTTCCCAGTCTCAAAGAAGAATTACAAAAATCAGAGAGGCGCGAGACTGATAACTCATACCGCTGATAGGCTCTGGACAAGCCCGTACCGAATACAAGAAAACAGCTCACGCCTTCGGCTGTATGGTATAGAAACTCCATAAACAAACCAAAGGAGAGCGCCTTCATTATTCTCTCGGTACTTGCTGAACTGTCCAGATTCATCAGTGAGGAATAAGCTAAACGCTTCCCATTATGTATGTCTCACTTTCGAGACGTTACAAAGATACGGAATTATTTAAACAAGGCATTCATACGTGAGCCGCTAACTTTCTATAAATCAAAAAGCGTGGAGAATTTCTCCACGCTTTTTTAAAATAGGAAACAACCAAAAAATAATTTAATGTAAACTTAACATTGAAAACCCCTGTTTTCGAGCTTACCCCGAATACATATATCATGCTAAATCTTGATATTCGGGTTTATGCTTCTTTTAGAAAGGGGCAACCCAAGAAATTACAATTAAATACAGCTAAACTTTTAATTAATTTAATTAAACTCATTTATGGGTTTCGGATTCTATTAAAAATTATCTTTTAAGTAATTTCCTTTCAAAAACCACCTACTCTCAATAGGTGGTTTTTAATTTAATATATGTATCTAACCAAAAATCTGCTATTAATTCCCGGTATCTTAACCTTTTATAAGCCGAAATAATAAACATTACAAACCTCACCATATCCGAGATATTACGGGTATTATATCTAAAAGCAAATTCATCACAATATCTGGATAAATGGTTACGGCTTACTAAATGATATATTCCAAATATACCTCTTTTCAAGTGTGACCAAAATCCCTCGATACTATTCGTATGGTAACCATCTGCATTAACGTATTCTTTCTCCTTGTGGATTACCACTTGGTGTTCATATTCCCGGTGTAATCCTTTGTAACCTCTATGTCCGTCTGTAATTAATGTGGAACCCTTCCTAACTAATGACTTCACAATGGGCTTTAAAACTGTTCCCTTTGTGTGAGGTACTACCACCATTGATACCATTCCGTCAGACAATAATCCAACTACGGGAGTTTTTATCTTGGTACTTCTTCCCTGTGTACCTTTATAACGACCTTTATTTTCTCCACCAACATAGGTCTCATCAACTTGCGTATTATCATTGAATTGGACTCCTACTTTTTCTCTCATATTATGCCTTATCCTATGGAGCATAAACCAAGCGGTCTTTTGGGTAACATTAATATCTTTTGCCAACTGTACGCTACTAATTCCTTTCTTATGGGACAGGAAGATATAAATAGCATAAAACCATTTTTCCAATGATACATTACTTCCCTCAAACATGGTTCCCACCGTTACCGTGAACCTTTTCCTACATTCCTTACATTTATAAAGTCCATTAAATTCTCCCCGTGACTTCAATTTATAATGTTCTTCTGATTCAACTCCGCAATGTGGGCAGATCGGTTTACCATGCCATCTTTGTTCCTCTAAAAACTCCCTGCACGCTCTTTTATCTTTTAATACACTTATTAACTCTATGAACGATTTAATTTGCATTTTCTTTATCTAATTGGTTACGAAACCAATTATACCCGGCATGGAAA
>JAJQCA010000060.1 GCA_021202985.1 Alistipes sp. | reverse complement strand
GTATCTCGTATGCCGTGGCCAACAGCCCCACGGTAAATAATTACAAGGCGAAGAGCGATATCTATGTGCAGGACCAGAAGGAATCCGTAGCCTCGCTGTTCCCCTCCATTTCGGCGAGCACGAGCGCACAGTTCAACTTCGGCCGCGGTATTGACGACAATACCAATACCTACACCAACGTCAGCTCGTTCAGCAACTCCTACGGGATTAGCGGCTCGATGACACTTTTCGACGGCCTTGCCTCGGTATACCGGGTGAAGATGGCTAAAGCCGCCAAACTTATGGGTTACGAGGAGTGGCATAAATCGAAGGACGACGCGGCATTCAACACAATGCAGCAGTTCTTTCTCGTGCAGGGGTACCAGGGTATGGTGGACCTTTGCCGGGAACAGCTGGAGGAGAACACCCGTATACTCGAACAGACCGAACGCATGGCCCAGGCCGGCCTGAAAGCCTACCCCGACGTGGCCGAAATGAAGGCGCAGGTAGCCGCCGCGCAGTATGAACTCACCCGTAACGTTAACCTCCACCGTCTGAGCCTTATCCGGCTCAAGGAGCAGATGAATTTTCCGCTGGACGAAGAGCTTGAAATAGTGCCCTTCGACGTGGACCACCACGTAGCCCATGCCGACGTGACCCCGATGCAGGTCTACAACTTCGCGAGCAACCACAACCCGGTGGCTGTCGCCACCCGCCTCGACGAGGATTACTCGCTCTATTATTACAAGGCTGTAAAAGGCAGCCTGTTTCCCAACCTGTATGTACAGGGCGGCTTCAACACGGGTTACAGCCGGTACATCGGGTCGTCGGCCGAGCGTTTCTGGAACCAGCTCGAAAACAAACGCGGCCATTATGTGGGTGTCGGGCTGAGCATCCCTATCTTCGGCGGGCTTTCGCGTTCGTCGAACACCCGGAGGGCGGCCCTGAACCTCCAGATTGCCCGTAACAATACAGAACTCCGGATGCGGGAACTCTACAGCGCCATAGAACAGGCGGTGGCCGACGTGAACGGGCAGGCGGACGAGTTCAACCAGCTCCTGCTCCAGACCGAGGCCGAGGAGATATCCTACAAACTCAGCCTGCGCAAATACGACGAGGGCCTGATTAGCGCCATCGAACTCCACACCAGCTCCAACAGGCTGCTCGAATCGCGCGCGCGGGCCAATACCTCGATACTGCTCTACATGCTGAAGGCGAGGCTGCTCGACTATTACAAGGGAGTGCCGCTCTACACCGAATAGCGCCGCAAGGAGAACCGTAACGTGAAAATCAAAAGTCGAATAATTAAAAAACGATAATATGGACAGGGTAATCGAAAAGAAAAAAGGGATAAACAAAAAGCATATCCCCTATATCGCGGGCGGCGTCGCGCTGGCAGCGGCGGTCTGCTGGATAATCTTCAACAGCGGCACTTCGCGCATGAACGTGGAGCAGAAACGTCTCACCATCGCACAGGCCGTATCCGGGGAATTCAACGACTATATCCGTGTAACGGGTCAGGTACAGCCCATCAGCACCATTCAGCTCAGCGCCGTGGAAGGCGGGATGGTGGCCGAGAAGGTGGTCGAGGAAGGCTCGATGGTAAAAGCGGGAGACGTGATAGTAAGGCTGACCAGTTCTCAGCTCAACCTCAGCATCCTCTCGGCCGAGGCCGACCTGGCGGAGAAAGAGAACATACTGCGCACGACCCAGCTCAACATGGATCAGGACCGCCTGAACGTGATGAACCAGAGGCTCCAGTATGAAATGGAGACCAGCCGCAGCAAACGGAAATACGAACAGTACGAAAACCTCCACCGCGACAATCTCGTCTCGCGCGAAGATTACCTTCAGGCCAAGGAGGATTACGATTTCCAGCGGGAAGCCCTCCGCATCGTAATGGAGCGGCAGGTGCAGGACTCGCTGATGAGGTCGATCCAGTTGTCGCAGTTGCGCGAGAGCCTCGCCAGCATGCAGACCCATATGGCGCTTATCCGCCAGAAGGTGGAGGACCTCAATATTAAGGCTCCCGTCGACGGTCAGCTCGGCCTGCTGGATGTTGAACTGGGCGAGAATATAGCGCCCGGAGCCAAGATAGGGCAGATTAACGTGCTGTCGGATTACAAGGTGGAAGGGATGATAGACGAGCATTTCATAGACCGTGTGAACACCGACCTGGCGGCTACGTTCGAACGGCAGGACCGCAACTTCCAGCTCCGTGTCCGGAAGGTGTTCCCCGAAGTGAGGGAAAAACAGTTCAAAACAGAATTCGTATTCGAAGGCGAGCGGCCCGACAATATCCGCGCGGGACAGACATATTACATCAACCTCCAGCTGGGCCAGCCGACCGAGGCCGTGATGATTCCGCGCGGCACTTTCTACCAGACCACGGGCGGCAAATGGATTTACGTGGTGTCGCCGGACGGTTCCAGGGCCACCCGACGCAACATAACCATCGGCCGGCAGAACCCGCTCTACTACGAAGTGCTCTCTGGCCTGGAACCGGGCGAACAGGTGATAATCTCCGGATACGATTCGTTCGGCGATACACAGGAGTTGATATTGAAGTAGTCGGAACCCGTAGAATAAATCCGCACCACAGGTATTCTATATTCGCGCAAACAGGAAAAAACCAAACCATATGAGAACTTTAAAATTAGCTTTGAGAAATGTGGCTGGCAGCAGGCGGGGGCAGTTGTGGAAAATACTGTTTCTGGGCGCGGGCCTTGCATCGGGCCTGATGCTGCTCACCAAAGTATGGTACGAGCAAAGTTACGAGAACTTCTATCCCGAATCGGACAGGATTTACCAGTTGGCCTCGGTATGGGGCGACCCTGAGGATACGGGCGACGAGAACACCTATTTCCGGACCCCGGGCGGTTACGTACCTCTTATTCGGGACAACCTGCCGCAGGTGGAGCTGGGTTCGCGCTTTATCCATTTCGGCTTCGGCGCCCACCAGGTATTCTATGTGGGTGAGCAGAGGCAGCGACTCAGGGGATTGGGTATAATGGCCGACGAATATTTCTACGATATCCTGCCCCGTCCGATGATTTCGGGCAATGCTAAAGAGATACTTACCAGACCCATGCAGGTGATGATATCTGAAAAGATAGCGAAAAGCATAAACGGCGACCCGGTGGGGCAGACGATAGTGTTCGACAACTATCCTGGCAGGGTCCTCACCATCGCCGGGGTGTTCGAGGACGTTCCTAAAAATACCCGCAACAGGTACGATTTCGTGATATCGCTCGAATCCATATTGGCATTCGAGTGGGACGGACGGGAAGGACTGATGGGTAACGACCGTTATACCAGCTTCCTCAAAATGCGGCCCGGCACGGATATGGACGAGTTTCAGTCGCAGGTGGACAGGCTGGTCGCCTCGCAGCAGGTGGTGAAAGAGATGAGGGACGACGGATGGTATTTCGCGTTGAACGTCTCCCCGCTCCGCGATATCCATAAGAAGGATGCCGCGACAAGAAGGACCTCGCTGGTGCTGATGATACTGGCCGCTTCCATTCTGTTCGCGACCATCTTCAACTATCTGCTGGTGGTACTGTCCGATACCATGGCCCGCGGTAAAGGAATAGCCGTAATGAAAAGTTACGGTGCCGGTTTCCGCGAAATAGGCACTTCGGTAATGGCCGAAACATCGATACAAATGGTAATCCTGCTGATTACCTCGTTCCTTCTGGTATTGCTGTTCCAGGGCACCGCCCAGCAGTTGCTCGGCAACCCGGTTGCGGACCTGCTGACCTGGCAGAGCGGGTTGTTGCTTCTGGGTGTAGTGCTGTTCATTATCCTGCTTTCGTCCTATGTGCAGGCCCGGGTATATAACAATATAGCGGTGGCGAGCGTGTTCCGTAACTACCGCGGGACGGGGCGTATTGTGAAACTCGGGCTTCTGTTCGTGCAGGTTACCGCGGCGGCGTTCCTGGCCGTGCTGCTTATGACCGTTATCCGGCAGTATAACACGATGATCAACGACGACCCGGGCTACGACCACGACAGGCTTCTGGTAACTTCCCTGCAGGGTGTGGACAAACCGCGGAGGCTGGCGATAGCTTCCGAACTCGAGTCGCTGGATATCGTAGAGAAAGTCTCATTGGGAAGTACGCTGCCCATGCACGGGCCGGGCGGTAACAATATAATGCATCCCGATACGGGGCAGGAGCTGTTCAACGTCGCCGACCTGGAGGAGGCGGACGAAAATTACCTCCCTATACTTGGGATAGAGGTAATCGACGGCAGGCCGTTCAGCCGCGAATGGTCCGTTGCGAACGATGTGATGGTTAGCCGCAGTTTCGTGGAGAAGATAAAGGATTTCGTCGACTGGCCGGACGGGGTTATAGGCAAGGACCTGAATATGACCCAATACGGGCGCATAACCATAACCGGCGTTTACGAGGATTTCAAAATTGGTAACAGCGTTTACCGCGACCATCGCCCCAGCGTGCTGCTGTACAGCGAGGCGGAAGGCTCGACGATGCTGATAAAAATGAGGCAGCTCGGCACCGAACCTATAAGCAGGGTGAACGAAGTACTCCATAATATGCTGCCGGAGAAGGAGATCACTGTTTCGGTCTATTCGGATATGCTGGTCAACATTTACCGCGACCACCTGAACTTCCGCAAATCCATCTCCATTGCATCCCTTATAGTGATGATAATCGTGCTCGTGGGCCTTATCGGCTACATGAGGGACGAGACAACCCGCCGCCAGAAGGAGATAGCGGTACGGAAGATAAACGGCGCTACGGTACGCGATATACTTGCCATACTGGGCACGGGTATACTCAAAATGATGGGACCTGCGATGCTGATAGGGATAGTGGTTTCTTATTTCGTCGCCCGGAAATGGACGCAGGCCTTCTCGGTTAAGGCTTCGTTCAGCGTGCCGCTCGCACTGCTCTGCGCCCTGTTGCTGGCCGTGGTGGCCCTGGCGGCGGTGAGCCTGAGCGCCCTCCGCGTGGCCCGCAGGAACCCGGCCGAAACCATAAAGACCGAATAGACAAATAAAACCGATAAACAGATAAACTTACAGCCATGATTGAAATTAAAGATCTTTACAAAGTATTCCGCACCGAAGAGGTGGAAACCACCGCCATCAACGGCATCAGTATGAACGTGAGCCAGGGCGAATTCATAGCCATAATGGGACCCTCGGGATGCGGCAAGTCGACCCTGCTCAATATCCTCGGCCTGCTCGACAACCCCACTTCGGGAAGCTATTCCCTGGACGGTATGGAGGTAGGCTCCCTGAAGGAGAAGGACCGGACGGCCACCCGGAAGGGGACTATCGGTTTCGTGTTCCAGAGCTTCAACCTGATTGACGAGATGACCGTTTACGAGAATGTCGAACTGCCGCTTATCTACCTGAAGATTAAACCTTCCGAAAGGAAGAAGATGGTGGAGGAGACCCTCGCCAAGATGAATATAAGCCACCGGGCGAAACACTTCCCCAACCAGCTCTCCGGGGGTCAGCAGCAGAGGGTGGCCATAGCCCGGGCGGTGGTCGCCAACCCCAAGCTGATACTGGCCGACGAACCTACCGGTAACCTCGATTCGAAGAACGGTAAGGACGTGATGGACCTGCTGTCGGAACTCAACAAGGAGGGAACGACCATCGTAATGGTGACCCACTCGCAGCACGACGCATCGTTCGCACACAGGGTCGTAAACCTGTTCGACGGTAAAATCGTACCCGATGTGGAAAGCCAGATGTGACACGGCGAACCAATCATGGCGCCCAGGCGACCCGGCAGTACCCTGCCGGGTTCCGGCGCATTATGGTATGACGTTTTCCGGCCCGGATTAACGGTCAGGTCCGACCGCCCGGATTAAGGAAGTCCGGGAATAAGGGTAACTCCGTAAAATAACCGGAGGGCCGTACCGTCGATTTAGGGGATCACGGTACGGTCCCGCCCGGCCACTTGAAAATTCATCTGTGCAACCGTATGGTTGCTACAACTGCAAAAATATGTTTTTTCCCGGTATCAACACTTATTTAAAATTCCTGTCGCGGCAGAAGGTGTACACCTTTGTTTCGGTGGCGGGGTTTGCCGTGTCGCTTGCGTTCGTTATCATACTTTCCTTATACGCGAAGACACAGGTTTCGATGGACTCTTTCCATGAAAACAAGGAGAGGCTCTTTATGCTGGCCCATGAGAACGGTGCTCATATTTCCAGCCCGGTCGGCCCGTATGTTAAAGACCTGTTGCCTGAAGTCGAATCGTACGTCCGGCTGGCGGGTAAGTTATTCAGGGGCGGCCCGTCCCATCAGGGTAGGCAGGAAATCTATGTCATGATGGCGGACGCCAATTTTTTCGAGGTTTTCAGCTTCCCGCTCCTTGAAGGCGACCCGGCCGACCCGTTTCCGTCGTCGGACATAGCGTTGATATCCGCTACGACCGCCGCGAAATTTTTCGGTAACGACAACCCGCTCGGACGGACTGTGGTAATCGAGGACAATGAATTCGTGGTGGGGGGCATCTACCGCGATTTCCCTTATAACACCCATCTCGAGAACCCGGATGTAATACTTAATTACAATGAAATAGAAAGGGTTTACGGTTGGAATATCCTCGATAACTGGGGCGATTCCAGTTACAGTACCTATTTGCTGGCAAGGCGCGGTGCGGATTTACCTTCGAAATCCGAATTTCTCCGGGAGCAGTTTATGGAGAACTATTGGATGTACTACGACGGTTTTGTGGAAGAGGTACGCCTGATTCCTGTCGAAGACATCTACTTCACAGGTTTGACTTCCAGCCTTAAATTAAAGTCTGGCAGTCTCGACAATACACGAATGTACCTCGGGCTGGCGGTACTTATCCTGATTGTAGCGCTGCTTAACTATATTAATATGACCGTCGCCCAGTCCGGGTTCCGGGGTAAGGAGGCGGCTGTCCGGAAGCTGATGGGTAGCGGCCGCGGCAGGATAGTGGTCCAGATACTCTCCGAATCCTTCCTTATGACTACAATCGCCTTGGTGCTGGCATTACTTATCGCGTTCCTGTTCGAGGGTTATTTCAACGATTTGCTCGGCACCACGCTCAACCTCCGCGGGCAATTCCAGACCGGAACGGTATTATGGTTCATCGTGTGCCTTATCGGGCTGTCGCTGGCGGCCGGTATACTTCCGGCCCTTGCCGTTTCGACGTTCCGGCCTATCGAGGTGGTTAAGGGAACTGTCGCCCGTAAGGTTAAAACGGGTTACTCCAAAGTCCTGATTGTTTTCCAGTTCACGGTTTGTGCGGCACTTCTGGTGTGCACGTTTGTATTGAGGGGGCAGGCTGATTATTTGGTGTCCCGTGATGTCGGTTTCAACAGGGAGAACATAATACAGATACGGAACAAGGATTTCGGGCGGGGTGAAGTCGAAGGTGTCCGGAACAGGCTCCGTGCGATTGCGGGTGTGGATGCGGTGGGATTTTCCCACTGGTCTTTGCTGGACGGAGGGTCTAATTATTCTTTTGCAATTAATGATGTACCCGTCAGCCTTCAAATGGTGAGGATGGATTCTACGGCATTCGATATCTACGGCTTCAGGATCAGGCCCCTAACCGGAATGGAGACCAATGACCTGCAAAGTATGGCTTACCTGAACGAAACGGCCTATAACATTATAAATTCCGACGGGAACACGTTTCAATTCAGGTTCAGTAAAGACAGTGATACATATAATATCAATGGAATTGTCGAGAACTTTCATATCCGTCCTTTGCATGAAACATCCCCGCCGGCCATGATCCAGTACTTGCCGGAGGGTTTGCGTGTAACGGATTTTGTGGTAAAGGTCAATTCCGACGATGTATTCGAAACAGCCTCTAAAATCGTTGAAGTATACAGCGAAATGACCGGCGGAGATTTTGCCGACATTACGTTCGCCGACGAAAGGATTCTATCGTGGTACGAAAACGAAAGGCGCATGGCGCGCGTCATGGGAACATTCACATTGCTGTCGATAGTGATTATGGTTATGGGCGTGTTCGCAATGTCCCTGTACATGATACGGCAGAAGGAGAAGGAAATAGGGGTTAGAAAGGTGAACGGCGCCACGGTTGGAGAGGTGCTCCGAATGCTGAACCTTCAGTCCCTCGGCCGGGTTGCCGTGGCTTTGGTTATAGCGTGGCCGGTGGCTTATATAGTGATGGAACGGTGGTTGCGGGGGTTCGCATACCGTCAGCAGATAGGCGTATGGCCCTTCATTACTGCCGGATTGGTTGTAACGGCGCTTTGTCTTGTGTCGGTAAGCTGGCAGACGCTGCGTGCGGCCCGGGCCAACCCGGTGGAATCACTCAAAAGCGAATAGAAAACCCTGTTTGTAGCGTGTGAAGGCTCCCGTGGTGGGGAGCCGGAACACCCCGGATGGCCGGACCGCGGATTTTCAAAGCGTCCCGGTCCGGACCGTCCGGTGTTGATATCGTGTTGCGGTAAGAATCTTTTGCAGGGAACCCCTGGACGGGAGAGTCCGGTATCCGCTTTCAGATATGCAGGTGGGCGCTAAGCCGGGGGACCGTTCAGCGGGAACAGCATCGTAAACACCGTCCAGTGGTCGGCGCGGTGGTATTTGAGGTTGCCGCCGTGGAGGCGCATGATATAGCGAGAGAGGCTGAGCCCTATCCCCGTTCCCTTATCTTTGGTGGTGAAAAAGGGGACGAAAATATGCGGCTCGACTTCCGGCGGAATCAGGGTCCCGTTGTTGCGCACTTCGACCGTCAGCATTCCCGGTTCGCGTCGGGTCACGACCCGTATTGCCGCGTCGGGCTTGCCGGATACCGCCTCGGATGCGTTCTTCAGCAGGTTTACCAGCACCTGCCCGATTTGCGCACCGTCGGCCAGGATTTCGCTTCCTTCCCCGGTCAGCAGCGCCTCAGCGTTTATATCCATTTTGGCGAACGCGGCCGACTGGAGGTCGATGGTCCGTGTTACGAGCAGGTTGATATCGGTACGGGCGAGTTCCGGTTTCGGAACGCCCGTGAACCTGCGGTACGACTCCACGAACGAAAGCAGGCCCTTCGCGGTAGAGTTTATGGTGCGGAATGCTTCGAGAGTGTCCCCGAGGAGTTCCGGCGCCTGCTCTCCGCCCTCCTCGTACGCATCGAGAAGGGTCTCGCTGAGGGAGTTGATAGGGGCTATGGAGTTCATTATCTCGTGGGTCATTACGCGGATAAGCTTAATCCACGACTCCATTTCGCGGGCTTCGAGCTCGTTGCCGATATTGGTCAGCGAGAAGACGCGCAGTATCATATCCCGAATCCGGACCACCGTAACCGATACGCTCACGAGCAATTCTTCCCGTTCGTTAGCGATGCGGAGTTGTACGGTTTTCCCCGGGGTGAGGTTTTCCAGCATGCCGGGGTAAGCGGGGTCGACGGTGGCCAGTTGCTTCATATGGTTGAAAACCGGGAGCCCGAGCATCCGCAGGGCCGACTTGTTGACCACCCGGATGCTGCCGTTTTCTTCGGCTATCGCGATACCGGCCGCCGTGCTCTCCACTATGATGCCGAGGAACTTCTCGTTCTCTATAACTTCCAGCCGGGCACCCGCGAGGATCTCCTTAATCCGGTTGAACATCATATTCAGTTCCGACTCCCGGCGCGATAGCTTGTTGGTGGCGAAATGGAAAGAGAAATCGCCGTTTTCGAGGGCGTTCAGCAGGAATATAATATTGGAATTGTACCGGCGGTAGTTCTTGCGGAGCCGCCCTAACGAGTGGAGGGCCGCTATTCCCGCTGCGGTCGAAAAGAGGTAAGCGCCCGCGGCCGCGAGCCAGACGGCCGCCCCGAAAAACGCCAGCAGCAGTACCAGCCACAGTATCAGTTTATATTCGATGGATTTGAACATTGGCTACTCTATGCCGTATTTTTTCATCTTGCTATACAGGGTAGGCCGCGACACCCCCAGTTGTGCGGCTATGGCCGAGACGTTGCGGCCATATGTCTCCAGGGCGCGGATTATCATGGCCTTCTCCATATCTTCGATGGAGACCGCCGTGCGCGAGTCCGGTTCGCGGTTGAGCATAAAGTCGGACGAGGTCAGGTATCCGTCCTCCGAGAGTATTACGGCCTTCTCGACCGAGTGCTCCAACTCCCTTACGTTGCCCGGCCAGCCGTAGCCCATTATCTTTTCGGCGGCGTCGGGGCTTATCCCCGCCCGGGGCTTGCCGTATTTGTCGGAGAAGCGGCGGGCGAAAAATTCCGCAAGTGCGACCACGTCCTCCCCGCGGTCGCGCAAGGGCGGCACGACGAGTTCGATGGTGTTGATACGGTACAGCAGGTCCTCGCGGAACGAACCCTCGGCCGCCATGGCCGAAAGGTTACGGTTGGTGGCCGAGATAAGCCGGATGTCGACCTTTACCGCTTTGTTACTTCCCACGCGGGTTACCTGCCGGCTCTGAATGGCGGTGAGCAGTTTGGCCTGGAGGGTATAGGAGACGTTCGCTATCTCATCGAGGAAGAGCGTTCCCCCTTCGGCGGCTTCGAATTTGCCTTCCC
Source organism: Alistipes sp. (assembly GCA_021202985.1). Taxonomy (GTDB): domain Bacteria; phylum Bacteroidota; class Bacteroidia; order Bacteroidales; family Rikenellaceae; genus WRDF01. The sequence continues at coordinate 13,270 of JAJQCA010000060.1, read as the reverse complement.
GGTCGGTCTTGGCATCCGTGAACGCCCCTTTAACATGGCCGAACAGTTCGCTTTCGAAAAGCGTTTCGGTCAGGGAACCGATATCGACCGTCACCAGCGGGCCGTCGTGCCTTTTCGACAGCTCGTGAATCTTGCAGGCCACCAGTTGCTTACCGGTGCCGTTCTCGCCGGTTATAAGGACGTTGGCGTCGGTACGCGCCACCTTCTCTATCATCTGCATCAGGTTGCGCATCGGTAGCGATTCTCCCCAAAGCACGTCCTTGTCGGACCGGGTGCCGTCCTGTTCGCCGCCGGCCTTCCGGCTCCGGGACGCAGATTCCGATTTGCGCGACTCCATCGCCGAGGTGAGGGTTTCGAGCAGCTTGGTATTGTCCCACGGTTTCACCACGAAGTCCGTCGCACCGCGTTTTATCGCCTCCACCGCAAGGTCAATATCGGCATAGGCCGTGAAGAGCACCACGGGCACTTCCGCGTTCTCGGCCTTTACCCTTTCGAGCCAGTACAGACCTTCGTTGCCGGTGTTGATACCCGCCGAGAAATTCATGTCGAGCAGTACCACGTCCGGCCTGGTCTCCTTGAGCATGGAGATGAGGTTGGCCGGCGAGGAGAGAAGCACCACCTCCTCGAACGATTTTCCGAGAAAAATCCGCAGCGCGCTCAGGACGTTGCGGTTATCGTCCACTATAAGTATTTTTCCTTTTTTCATACTCGTCTCAATGGTTCCACGGTAGGGCTTTACCGCAAAGATACATTTTCTTCCCGGTTTCGGTCCGGCAGCACGGCTCCCGAGGCAATAAATAACGGGAGGGACGCCAGTTCCGCGTCCCTCACTCCGTTACGGCGTTACCGAATCAGGCCGTGCGTTTCCCGGCCGCCAGCATCAGAAGGAACGTCATGGCCGAGCAGGCGCCGATCGCCATGGCCGTTGAATGAAGGCCGTTTCCCAGGCCTACGAGCGGGGTTACGATACCCCCGAAGATGAAGTTCATCGCACCCAGCACGGCGGAGGCGGTGCCGGCGTTTTTCTTTTCGGACTCGATGGCAATCGTCGCCGTGGACGGGAATGTCAGCCCGGCGGCGAATAGGGTAAGGAATAACGGCACACATACGGCCCAAAAAGGAAGGCCCGTGCCGAGTAAAACGGCGGTCACCACACCGAGCGGGAATACCAGCGCGGCCCCGGTCCGCATAGCCCGGTCCGGGGAAGGGAACCGTGAGGAGAGTATCGCCCCGAGGGTAACGGCAAGGGCATTGACGGCGAAATAGACGCTGTATCCCAAAGTCGACAGGCGGTAATAACCCTGGAAAATAAAGGGCGAAGAGGCGATGAAAGCGAACATTATAGCCATCGAAAAGGAGAGCAGGCACACATAGAGCATAAACCGGCGGTTGCGCAGTATGGGTCCGAAAAGTCGGAAGGTGCCCGCTATACCGGTATCGCTCCGGTTTTCGGGCGGAAGGGATTCCCGCAGCCGGTAGCAGAGGCCCAGTATCACGGCCCCACCGCAAACAACGCCCAGAATACCCCCTGCCACCGGGTGAAGCTCAGGATAACGCCGTCCAGCACCGGTGCCCCCACCGGTGCGAGACCTTGTACGGCCGCGATTACGGCAAAGAACCCGGCCAGTTCTTTGCCCGAAAAAAGGTCCGCCGAGACCGACCTCGACAGCACGATTCCCCCCGACCCGGCCAGCCCCTGTACGAACCGGGCGGCGATGAACGATTCGATGCTCCGGGCGTAAATACACCACAGGGTAGAGAGAAGGAACAGCCACATGGAGGCCAGGAGCGGAACGCGGCGGCCGTACCGGTCGCTTACGGGACCGATGAGCAACTGCCCCAGTGCAAGGCCCGCCATGCTGGTTGTAATACCCATCTGGACCAGAGGTACGGTGGTGCCGAAAAAGCCGGTCATGGCCGGCAGTCCGGGCAGGTACATGTCGGTGACCAGCGGTCCGAAGGCGGCCAGGCAGCCGAGCGTGACTATAAGGAACGTGTGACTGTTGCGGTTGTTCATTTTTTCTAAATTTAGCGGCCGTCAGCTAACCCGGAGTCGTTACGGCATGGGGTCGCCCGTAAAATTGGCGGAGCAAATTTACCCCCTCCATCCGGTCCGGCCAAACATATTTCCGTTTATGAACAATCAAAGCGCGAAACTGAAAAACCGTAAGGAGGCTGGACCTGTGCACTCAGCCCGGAGTGGTTACCCGCCCGGTCAACGGGAGACTTGCCGGCACTATACGGGAACTGCCGCCCTGGTGGAATTGACGAAACTTTAACGCGTAATTATTTTTTTGCCGCGGCAGGTTTCGTATAATTGCACATACTTTAAATCATGCAACGGCTATGAAAAATATCTTCCGGCAGGCGGTCATGACGGCCGCGGCCGTACTGCTTACCGCAGGAGTAATGCCTGCCGCGGCCGCTCCCCCGGAGTACGGGAAGCCCTACCGCACCGAAGTTTCACCCACGAGGAACCTTATAGTAATGATTCCCGACGGCACCTCGCTCGGGGTCCTCTCCGCGGCGAGGTGGTACCGCTACTATAACGGCGGAGAAGCCCGGCTGGCGGTCGACGATTACATCTGCGGCACGGTGCGTTCATTCGCCTCCAACTCGCTGATAGCCGATTCGGCTCCGGGAGGCTCCGCTTTCTTTACGGGCGTCCCTCCCCGGACGAAGAACATAGCCGTTTATCCCGAGGCTGACCCCGGTAACGATATTTTCGAAGTAGACCCGGCGATGGTCTACCGGCCGCTCGCGACCCTGTTGGAGGCGGCCCGCATCACCCAGGACAAGGCCACCGGACTTGTGGTGAAGGTGGAGTTTCCCCACGCCACTCCCGCAGGGGCGTCGGCACACACGGCCAACCGAAATTCTTACGGTGTAATAGCTTCGCAGATGGCCCACCAGGACCTCGACGTGATGCTCGGCGGCGGGCTGGAGTGCATAACACCCGAAATAGAACGGTACCTCGAATCCAACGGTACACGCCTGCTGGCGGACGATATCGACGGGTTCCGGAGCCATGATTCCGGCAGGCTGTGGGCCTTGTGGTGCGATTATAATTTCCCATATGTCCATGACCACGACGGCGGCAGGATACCGCTGCTTCCCGAAATGACGCGCAAAGCGCTGGACCTGTTGTCGCAGAACGAGAACGGCTTCTTCCTGATGGTGGAGGGCAGTATGGTGGACTGGGCGGCCCATTCGAACGACGCTGTCGGGATAATCACCGAGTTCCTCGAATTCGACAATGCGGTACGTGTGGCGATGGATTTCGCCCGGGAGGACGGTAACACCACGGTGGTGGTCGTGCCCGACCACGGCAACGCCGGCTTTACTATCGGGAACTACCGCCTGAAAGGTTACGACACAACCCCGGTCGCTGAAATTTACGAACCGGTGTCAAAATTCCTGAAAACATCCGACGGGGTTGAGGCCGTGCTTATGGAGAGCGATACGACCCGCTATGCCGAGATATTCCACGAACTAACGGGCATCCGTCTTACGGACGAGGAAACCCTTCAGCTGGTGCGTCTGCGCGGTATTAAGGCCGGCGATTACATGACGGTGGGATACAGCGAGAACATGCACGGCTTTATTGCCCGCAAAATGAACGAAGCGCACTACTTCGGTTATACGTCCGGGGGCCATACCGGTGAGGACGTCTTCCTTGCCGCGTACCATCCGGCCGGAAACCTGCCCCTCGGGGTGAATACCAACACGGAGCTGAACAATTATATGGCCGACGCGATGGGTCTCGACCGGAGGCTCCCGGAGTTGTCGGCGGCCCTGTTCGTACCCCACACCGAGGTTTTCGAAGGGGACCGGTACTCGGTCGGTTTCGATAAGGGGCGCAACGAGGATTTCCCGACACTGACGGTCCGCACCGGCGACCGGACGGTGGAAATTCCGGCCCAGACCTCCGTAGCTCTGGTGGACGGGGAGATGGTGTCGCTCGGCTCGGTGGCGGTCTATATGCCGGAAACCGGGCTTTTCTACCTGCCCACGGACTTTAAAGAAAGGTTTTTAAGGTAAAGTTCCCGGCGGGACGGCCTGCGGGAATTTAAGGCGAGGCTATTCAATACTCGATAAGCGTGGCGGCCTTTGCTCTACCCATTTTTACGGAGGAAGGTGTCGCCGTTGGCCGGGCGGAACTGTTCCGAATTTTGCATTTGCCGGTGAGGATTCGCCGATCGCCCTTCACCTTTCGCCGGGCGGTAGCTTTGTGCCGGTGGAGTTTCGCCGTTGTACTGTTTGCGTTTTACGTTCTGCCGTTTCCGGATGTTTGTTTACCGTTTAACGGGCGGCGGGACACGTATCTCACCGGGTTGGTGACCGGTGGTGCGCCCTTGGCGTGAGGGTTTCGTAAAATTATTGCTAAGAATTTTCCGGTTTGGACGCTCCCTTCCGTCCGGGCCGATGTGCCGGGCCGATTCTTACCAGTTATGCCGGACCGGAGTGGCGAGTCCGATATTCAATATTATGATTGACCCGCTTTGTCGTTCCCATATCCCGATATTCGGGGCATAATAACGACCTGTATTCCCCGGTATCCGGTACCCGAATGCCGCCGGGAATAAAAAAGAGCCGTTCCGATTGCCCGGAACGGCTCGCTTTATATCGTTGGTCACCGCTATTCGGTGAAAACGAGGCAGGTAGGGTTGGGAACGTCGATTTTCCTGCCGGTATCCCTCAGCCTGCCGTCGGCGGGGTCGTATGAGAATACCTGCACCTTGCCCTCTTTCATACCCGTCACGAACAGGAACCTGCCGCCGGGGCTGAACTCGATATTCCGCGGGTGGAGCACGCAGGGCTGGTAATAGACGAACTCCAGCAAGCCGGTGCCGGCGTCGCGGCGGTAGACTGCGATGCCGTTTACAGCCGTTTCGCGCACCGAAGCGTAAAGGTAGTTGCCGTCCGGGGAGAGTTTTATATCGCCGCCGTCCCCGCCGTCCGGATTTGCCGTCAGGTGCTGTATCTCCTGAATCTCGCCATTCTCGTAGCTGAATGCCATGACCGATGCCGAAAGTTCGTTGATAAGGTACATATATTTGCCGTCCCGGTCGAACACGAAATGCCTCGGACCCGAGCCGGCCTTTACTCGGAAAACCCGTTTGGTGTCGAAATCTATATGGTCCTCCACACCGGCAAGAACGTCGAACCGGTAAATCGAGTCGGCCCCCAGGTCGGTTACGAACAGGTACCTGCCGCACCGGCAATAGCGGGCGCAGTGGATGTGCGAGCCGTCCTGCCGGTCGCCGACAGGGCCGGAGCCGGTAAAATTGAACAACTGCCGCTCTGCGCCCGGAGAACCGTCGTCCCGTACGGGGAAGACGCTGAGGCCTCCGGAACTGTAATCGGCCGTGACGAGGAACCTGCCGTCGGGCGATACGACGATATTGCACGGGTCCGCACCGTCGTTCGGAGTAACTTGCGGCTCGCCCGCCGTCCCGGCCCCGCAGTCGAACGGGAACGAACACACGGAAGAGGGCGCCGCGGTCTCGCTTACGGCATAGAGGTTCTCCTGCCGCCGGTCGAGGGTGATGTAGGACGGGTTTTTGGCCGGCGCAACCCCCTGGTAATCGAACGTTCCGTGGCGGTAGTCGCACCGGTAAATGTATATGCCCTTGCTGCCCTTGCCGATTTCGTTCTCGGTGTAGGTGCCGATGAGCAGGTAGCCTTTCTCTGTCTGTTCCGGATTCATTCTCTATTTTGTGTTTAATGTGCGCTTAAAAGTCCCGTTACGCCGTATACTTCGCCCGACACGTAGGTGGCTTCGTTGGAGGCCAGGAATACGTAAACGCCGCATACCTCTACCGGCTGGCCCGGACGTTGGAACGGGGTGTCGATACCGTGCTGCGATATCAGTTCGTCGGGATTGCCTCCCGATACCTCCAGCGGAGTCCACACCGGTCCGGGGCAAACGGTGTTGACCCTAATCCCGCGGTCGATAAGTTGTTTCGCAAGTCCGATACTGAACGCCACCACCGCCGATTTAGATGCCGCGTAGTCGAGCAGGAAGCGGTTGGGCGTGTAATATTCGGCCGATCCCGTGAATATTATCGAGGCGCCTTCCGGCAGCAACCCTGCCGCTTCCCGGGCAAGGAATATCGGTGCGAAGGTGTTCACCTCGAAGGTGTTCCGCACCTGCTCGGCGGTTATGTCCTCAATATGCCATTGGGCCTTCTGCACGGCGGCGTTGGGTACCAGGATATCCAGTCCGCCCATCGTGCGGTGGGCCTCCCGGACCACGTTCCGGCAGGCGCTTTCTTCACGCAGGTCGGCTTGTATAAGGTGGATGGTGCGGCCTTCGCCTTCCAGCAGGTCGGCCAGCGAACGGGCGTCGGGTTCCTCGACCGGGAGGTAGGTTATCGTTACTTCGGCTCCTTCCCGGGCGAAAGCTATCGCAACGGCCCGGCCGATACCGGAATCGCCGCCCGTAATCAGGGCCTTGCGACCGTTCAGCCTGCCGTAGCCCACATAGCTCTCCTCGCCGCAGTCGGGTACCGGGTCCATAAGCGACTCCAGGCCCGGCGGGTCCTGCTTTTGCATGGGGAATTCTCCCTGGTGATAGATTTTCTGCGGGTGCCTGAACCCCTCCCTCCATTTGTCTTTCATTACACTCTGCTTTTAATGGTTACGCCTTAAAAACAGCAATGATTATACCGGGCGAAGCCGGTCGGGATACGCCGTGACTGCCGCGGCAGGTCGTATGGAAAAGGGACGGGGATAAACTGCGGATGTTAATATAGGTATATCTCCCGCAGGGCTTCGAGGTCCGCGCCGAGAGTACCGGTAAGGTACTCGGCGACCGAACCGTAACGGTCGTCGATCTCCCGCAGGGCAGCGTCCAGATAGTTCTGGCGGACTGTCATAAACGGTCCCAGTTCAGGGAAACGGTTGGTAAGCGCGTCGTATTTTACGGCCACGTATTGTCCCGATAGGAGGTAGTCGCGCATCACGGTCTCGTCGTCGGCACCGAGGGCGTAAAGTATCAGCGCTGCGGCTATACCCGTACGGTCCTTGCCCGCAGTGCAATGGAACAGCAGCGGGGCGTTGGCCTCGTCGGCCAGCAGTTCGAAAAGCCGGCGGTACTGGCCCACCACCTGCCCGTCCGACACGAACAGCCGGTTCATATCTTCCATCAGGCTTACAGCCTCCTCCTCGGTGGGCATTTTCGAGAGGGATATATTTTCGCTAAGGTTACCCGGGGCGATGGAATAGGCGTAATGGTGGGTGACGGTGGACGGAAGCATGTCCGGAGCCTTTGCTATTTCTTCTTCCGAGCGGAAATCCACCACCGATACGAGCGGTACGCTGGCAAGGTAGGTAAGATCCTCTTCCGTAAGGTTGTTCATTTCGTCCGAGCGGAGCAGTTTCCCCCATTTAACGTAACGGCCGTCCTGCATCCTGTACCCGCCCAGGTCGCGGAAATTGAACCCTCCCGCCATAGGCAGGTGCCTCTCGGCCATTATGGCCCTGCCCTCCGGGGTGACGACCTGGAAATAACTGCGTGTGGCGACAGGTACGTCGATGGGGAAATCCCCGTCGGCGCGGCCCGATTCCACCGCATCCGTAATGTCTATATCCTCCACTGTCGGACCGGCGTACAAGGCCCACTCGGTATCCTCCGATATATGGACGGAGGCCGTTTTGGTGTCCCGGTCCCGCAGGATTTCTATGATACCCGATATATCTTCACCGGAATAACCGGTCTCCTTGGTTTTCATACTGTTTTTGCATCCGGCTAAGGTGACGGCGAACACCGCGGCGAGCGCCACGGCCATGCTTTTTTTCATAAGCCCTGTAATTTGTTGAATTTACGTTTACGGTTAGCGGCAATTTTCGAACCATTGCAATCGGTTGTAGTACACAAAGATAATAATTCACCGATAAATACAAATATTTACCACCCTTTACCGCCCGGGTGGTTCGGGGCGGGCCGATATCGGGGGATGTGTCATTCCGGGTGGAGCGAATAATCTACTTCAATACGTTCGGATAGTAATATGCCAAACCGTGGTTGTAAGCGGTAAATCCCTCGTCACCTCCGGCCCCTCGGGAGGATAGTATACAATCTGTAGTAAAGATTGCGCTTAAAGCTTTTATTAAAAAGGAGAGGGGTCACCCCGTTGGAGTTGAGCTTCATCGCTCGGCATCGTAAGTAGGCTTACGGGTACCCGCTCTTTTTTCCGCCTTTACCGCTCATCGGCATGAAATGGTAGTTATTAATGATGCCCCACTGAAACGACCGGATGAAATAAAAAAAAGGACCCGTACCGAAACGGGTCCCTTTTTTACGGCCGGGGCTGAAATACCCGGTCTGGTAATATTTTACTTGACTTCTTCGAATTCCACATCGGTAACGTTGTCGCCGCTGTTTCCGCCGTCCTGCTGGCCGCCGGCACCGGTATCGCCGCCCGTTGAGCCTGCGCCCGCCGAGGGGTCCTGCGCCTGCTGCGCGGAGTAGATATCCTGCGAGGCGGCCTGCCACGCGTCGTTAAGCTCCTTGGTGGCCGAATCTATATCGGCGACGTTTTCCGCCTTGTGGGCCTCTTTCAGCTTGCCGAGGGCCGATTCGATTGCCGACTTCTTGTCCGCCGGTATCTTGTCGCCGTATTCGCCGAGCTGTTTCTCGGTGGAGAATATCAGCGAGTCGGCGGCGTTCTTCTTGTCGACCTTCTCGCGCTCCTCGCGGTCTTTCGCCTCGTTGGCCTTCGCCTCGTCGCGCATCCTCTGGATTTCCTGTTCGGTAAGGCCCGACGAAGCCTCGATGCGGATTTTCTGTTCCTTGCCGGTACCCTTGTCCTTGGCCGAAACGTTGAGGATACCGTTGGCGTCGATGTCGAACGTCACTTCGATTTGCGGTACGCCGCGCGGTGCGGGCGGTATGCCGTCGAGGTGGAAACGGCCTATCGACTTGTTGTCGCGGGCCATCGGGCGCTCGCCCTGGCAGACGTTGATTTCCACCGAAGGCTGGTTGTCGGCCGCGGTCGAGAACGTCTCGCTCTTGCGGGTCGGAATGGTGGTGTTGGCGTCGATAAGCCTTGTGAACACGCCACCGAGGGTCTCGATACCAAGCGAGAGCGGGGTAACGTCGAGAAGCAGCACGTCCTTAACTTCGCCGGTAAGTACGCCGCCCTGTATGGCCGCGCCGATGGCGACTACCTCGTCCGGGTTCACACCCTTCGAGGGGGCTTTGCCGAACAGATCCTCCACCACCTTCTGGATGGCCGGGATACGGGTCGAGCCGCCCACGAGGATAACCTCGTCGATCTGGCTGGCCGTAAGGCCCGCGTCGCTGAGCGCTTTCTTGCACGGTTCGATGGTGGCGCGTATAAGTTTGTCGGCCAATTGCTCGAATTTGGCGCGGGTAAGGGTCACCACAAGGTGCTGCGGTATGCCGTCGACCGGCATGATGTAGGGCAGGTTTATTTCGGTGCTGGTGGTGCTCGAAAGTTCTATCTTGGCCTTCTCGGCGGCTTCCTTCAGGCGCTGGAGGGCCATCGGGTCGCGGCGCAGGTCGATGCCGTGCTTGCCCTGGAAGTCCTCGGCGAGCCAGTCGATTATTACGTTGTCGAAGTCGTCGCCGCCCAGGTGGGTGTCGCCGTTGGTCGATTTCACTTCGAATACCCCGTCGCCCAGTTCGAGGATGGAGATATCGAACGTACCGCCCCCGAGGTCATAGACGGCGATCTTCTGGTCGGTATTCTTCTTGTCCAGACCGTAGGCCAGGGCCGCAGCAGTGGGTTCATTGATGATACGGCGCACTTTGAGGCCGGCGATTTCACCCGCCTCCTTGGTAGCCTGGCGCTGCGAGTCGGAGAAGTAGGCCGGCACGGTGATAACCGCCTCGTCCACCGTGGTACCGAGGTAATCTTCGGCCGTTTTCTTCATTTTCTGGAGAATGATTGCCGATATTTCCTGGGGGGTGTAGAGCCTGCCGTCGATATCGACGCGGGGCGTGTTGTTGTCCCCCTTGACGACCTTGTACGAAACCCTGTCGATCTCGTTCTTAACCTGGTCGTAGGTTTCACCCATAAAACGTTTGATGGAAGCCACCGTGTTCTGGGGATTGGTGATTGCCTGCCTTTTGGCCGGCTCGCCCACCTTGCGTTCGCCGCCTTCGGTAAACGCCACGATGGACGGGGTGGTACGGTGACCCTCGCTGTTGGGGATTACTACGGGTTCGTTACCCTCCATAACCGCTACACAGGAGTTGGTCGTACCCAAGTCTATGCCAATGATTTCAGCCATAATTGTCGGTATGTTTTGATTTATTTTTTAGTTTTCTGCAATACTGTTCGGCCGCCTGAACCGCGGGAAACCGGTCGCGGCGTGCATTTTAATTTTCTCAATCATTATGCCATGCGGTTTTCCGGGCCTGAGGGGCGCCCGGAATCTGCCATTACTGCAAAATTTGTCAGTTACCGGTGGCAGGGATATGACATTTCGTCGCATACAGGGGCTGTTGGATTCTACCGGATGCGGGGTCAATGAAGTAAGTTATCCCGGGTAGCCGCAGGGTGCGGGGTTGCGCGGTATGTTGTTTTATATTGCCGGCGGGAAGATGTGGAAGGGTTGTAATGTAGGCAAAGAATAAAGACAGATTCTTCGCTCCGCTCAGAATGACAAATTAAAAGAATGTCGTCCTGATGAGACTGCCTAAATGATAGACTTCGGCTCAGAAGGATATTTATATGGATGGAACCATATCCAGCACCCAAAACAGCACCCAGACAGTACCCAAAACAGTACACAGTCGGCACACAGACAGCGCCCAAAACAGGGAACAGAATTTATTATTGCAATAGCTATGGGTCCCTGCTAACCGGCGGCTTTCGCAGTGAAGATATAACCAGCGCCAATCCGGCGATAACGAACGGCATGCTGAGCCACTGGCCCATATTCAGCGCCATCCCGGTTTCGAACTCCGCCTGCGGTTGCTTGATAAGTTCGATAAGCAGCCGTGGAAGGAATATGCCCGTCAGCCCCGCGCCGAACATTAGGCCGGGTCTTCGCCGACCCGCATTGCGTCCGTAATAGAGCCACAGCAGTAGTACGAACGTGAGCAGGTAACACACGGCCTCGTAAATCTGGGTAGGGTGCATCGGAACGGTCTCGCCGGCCCGCGCGAAAACGAATCCCCATGGCAGGTCGGTCGCGGTGCCGTATATCTCTGAGTTCATCAGGTTACCCAGCCTTACCAGCGCACCCCCGAACGCCACCGGGACCATAATCCGGTCGAGCGACCAGACGTATGGCGTCCGGGTGGCGAGCGAGAAGATGAGCAGGCCGGCCAACAGGCCGAGCGCCGCCCCGTGGCTGGCCATTCCGCCCCCGGCCATATCCAGAATCTCGGCCGGCCGGGCCGAATAGTAGTCCCACTCGTAAAAGAAGCAGTGTCCCAGCCGCCCGCCGACAACCGGGCCGAAATAACCCGCGAGGAACAGCCCGAAGAACTTAGCCTCCGACACCCCTTCCCTGCGGCACACGGCATACATCAACCCGGTTCCCGCGCACAGTGCCGCGAACCAGGCAAAGCCGTACCAGTAAACCTCCCGCCCGAACAGGGTGAACATCAAAGGGTCTGCGTCCCATACAATATAACAACCCGGCATGGGTGCAAAGATAGGATTGTCGGGGAATATCTTTCCTTTACGGTAGCCGAAAAAGAAAGGAAAAGATGCTATCTTTGTAGTCCTGTTATGGAGAATTTCATTGTATCGGCGCGAAAATACAGGCCGGCCACCTTCGAGTCGGTGGTGGGTCAGGAGCACATCACCTCCACGCTTCGCAACGCGATAAGCCGGGGGCAGTTGGCGCATGCCTACCTGTTCTGCGGTCCGCGGGGGGTGGGAAAGACCACCTGCGCGCGTATTTTCGCCAAGGCGATAAACTGCCAGAACCCCGGCAATGAAGGGGTGTGCGGGCAGTGCGAGTCGTGCCGAAGTTTCAACGAGGGGCGCAGCTTCAATATCCATGAGCTGGATGCCGCGTCGAACAACTCGGTGGACGATATCCGTTCGCTTACCGAGCAGGTACGTATCCCGCCCCAAATCGGCCGGTACAGCGTCTATATAATCGACGAGGTGCACATGCTTTCGGCGGCGGCGTTCAACGCCTTCCTCAAAACGCTGGAGGAGCCGCCCGCCCACGCGGTCTTTATCCTCGCCACCACAGAGAAGCATAAGATTATCCCGACCATACTTTCCCGATGCCAGATTTACGACTTCAACCGCATAAGGGTTGAGGACGGGGTGAAATACCTGAAGTATATCGCGGGGCAGGAGGGTGTGACGTGCGACGACGAGTCGCTGAACCTCATTGCCCAGAAGGCCGACGGGGGAATGAGGGACGCGTTATCGATGTTCGACAAGGCCGTGTCGTTCTGCGGTTCGCAGCTCGATTTCCGGCAGGTTGCCGCAACGCTGAACGTGCTGGACTACGACACGTATTTCAATATAACGGACAGCATCCTGGCGGGCGATTACCCCACGGCGCTGACCGCGTTCGACGAAGTGCTCCGAAAGGGATTCTCGCCGCAGACTTTCGCAGCGGGGCTGAACGCCCATTTCCGCGACCTGCTGATGTGCCGCGAGGAGCAGACGGCCGGGCTGCTGGAGGTTACCGGCTCGCTGTTGGAGCGGTACAAGGCGCAGGCCGCCCGGTGCGACACGGGGTTCCTTTTCGAAGCCCTGTCGCTGGTCACTTCGATAGATAACGGTCTACGCAACGCCACCAACCAGCGGCTGAATGTGGAACTCGGGCTGATGAAACTCTGCGGCCCGGGTCAAAAAAAAACAGCAGTAGCGAACAAACCTTAGCCACCCGGCCCGGGTTGGAGTCTTTACCGTCCGTACGGAAAGGGGAGGGTGGTGCCGCCCCGGTGTCCGGCGATGCAGTTGCCCCGGGCGGTTCCGGTGGTTCCGGAGTGTCGGGTGGTTCCGGTGCTTCCGGTGCAGGAATGGCTGTGAGTGGCTCTGATGTGGGGCGCGATAACGCTGTGGCGGATACTCCTACCGGTATTGTTGGTGGTGCGACCGGTACGGCAGTTGCCGGGGCGGGTGCCGTTCCCGCAGCGACTGTAATAGAAAGTAATTCAACCATATCGGCCGATAGTGCCGACCGGTCATCTTCCTCGAATACCCCGGCCCTTACAGGGACCGATGCCCCGATCCGCCCGGTTCAACATACAAGTCAGGTTGCCGGTTCTGCAACCGCTTCGAGGGTGGACGCGGCTATAACACACAAATCGGCCGAT
>JAJQCA010000048.1 GCA_021202985.1 Alistipes sp. | reverse complement strand
AGCAGAGGCTGCTTGCAGACTATGCCCTGCCAGGAGGAGGAAAACGAAGTTAAAACGATACTTTTTGTCTTGATACGTCCGACGCTCGCAGCAGGAGCAGAGGCTGCTTGCAGACTATGCCCTGCCAGGAGGAGGAAAACGAAGTTAAAACGATACTTTTTGTCTTGATACGTCCGACGCTCGCAGCAGGAGCAGAGGCTGCTTGCAGACTATGCCCTGCCAGGAGGAGGAAAACGAAGTTAAAAAGTATCACAAAAAAATCAAGGCGCTCGAAAAGGCGCCGGGTGCACTCCCTAGGAGTGCATAAAGTTGTCATCCCGATGAACCGCAGGTGAAGATGAAAATGTCATTCTGAGCGCACCCTATCATGTCATTCTGAGCTCCGCGAAGAAACTGTCTTTAATAACGATACTTTTGTCTTGATACACCGACGCTCGCAGCAGGAGCAGAAACTGCTTGCAGACTATGCCCTGCCATAAGGAAGAAAACGCAGATAAACGATACTTTTTGTCTTGACACAAAAAGTATCACAAAAAAGTCAAGGCGCTCGAAAAGGCGCCGGGTGCACTCCTTCAGAGTGCATAAAGAGAGAGAAAAAAAAATTTGCACTAATTTCAATTTGAGTTTCCGCCCCCGCGGCGGCCGGGAAACGTCGGCAAACCGGCCCGGAAGGCCGGCGGGGCGATTCGTAACCGGGATAAAATGGGGCGATTCGTAACCGGGCTAAAATTGGAGGATTCGTAAGCCGGGCTAAAATTGGAGGATTCGCAAAACCCGGGCTAAAATAATATCTTTGCACCTCGTTTGATTCTCGACAGATGACCGAACCCCGATACAAATACCTCCCGCTGGTGGACTCGCCCGACGACCTGAAAAAGCTCGGCAGGGATGAGTTGGCGGATTATTGCGGCGAGCTGAGACAATTCATAATCGAACAACTGTCGGACAATCCGGGCCACCTGGGGTCCAGTCTCGGGGTTGTGGAGCTGAGCGTGGCCCTGCACTACGTGTTCGACACCCCGCATGACAAACTTATATGGGACGTAGGCCACCAGGCATACGCCCACAAGATAATAACCGGGCGGCGCGACCGGTTTCACACCAACCGGAAGCTGGGCGGCATCAGCGGCTTCCCGAAGATTGCCGAAAGCCCCTACGACGCTTTCGGGGGCGGCCATTCGTCGGTGTCGATATCGGCAGCGTTCGGCATCGCCTCGGCCGCGCGCCTGCGGGGCGAGAAGCGCGACGTGGTGGCCATTATCGGGGACGGGGCGCTGACCGGCGGACTGGCCTTCGAGGGAATGAACAACGCCGGAGCCGCGGACACCGATATGCTGGTCATACTTAACGACAACGATATGTCCATCGACCCCAACGTGGGTGCGATGAAGGAATACCTGCTGAGCATTACCGCCTCCAAAAGATACAACCGGTTGAAGGACCGCACGTGGAATTTCCTGCGGCGCTTCCCGCGGCTGCGCCGTGCGGTGCAGAAGGCGTCGGACGCCCTGAAGACCGGGTTGCTGCGGCGCAGCAACATGTTCGAGAGTTTCAATTTCCGCTATTTCGGCCCCGTAGACGGCCACGACCTCCCCCTTCTGGTGAAGACCCTGCGGCAGCTCCGGGAGATACCCGGCCCCAAACTGCTGCACGTACTCACCCTCAAAGGCAAAGGCTACCGGCCGGCGGAGAACGACCAGCCCAACTGGCACGCACCGGGCCGCTTCGACCCCGAGAGCGGCGAGCGTTTCAGGGAGGAACCCGGCCTGCCGCCGCGCTATCAGGACGTGTTCGGCCGGACGCTGCTCGAGCTGGCCCGCGGGGACGCGCGTATAGCGGGGGTAACCCCGGCGATGCCCAAGGGCTGTTCGATGAACATTATGATGGCCGAGATGCCCGATCGCTGTTTCGACGTAGGCATCGCCGAGGGCCACGCGGTGACCTTTTCGGCGGGGCTGGCCGCGGAGGGTATGGTGCCGTTCTGCAATATCTACTCCTCGTTTATGCAGAGGGCGTACGACAACGTAATCCATGACGTGGCCCTCCAGCGGCTTCCGGTGGTGATGTGCCTCGACAGGGCAGGCATCGTCGGGGAGGACGGCGCCACGCACCAGGGGGTTTTCGATATAGCTTATTTCATGCCCGTGCCGGGGCTGGTGGTCAGCTCCCCGATGAACGAGTCGGAGCTGCGCGGCCTGATGCATACGGCAGCATCTCACGGGGGTCCGTTCGTGATACGGTATCCCCGCGGGAGGGGTGTGGGAGGCAGTGCCGGCGCGGAGTTCGACGAGCCGGCCGGAAAAATGGAGGTGGGCCGCGCCAATGTGCTCACGGAGGGCCGCGATATCGCCCTGCTGACTTTAGGACCCATCGGGAACGTGGCCGCACGGGCGGCACTTCGGGCCGGGGCGGACGGGGTGAGCGTCTACCATGCCGACCTGCGGTTCGCCAAACCGCTCGATGCGCGGTTACTGCATGAGGTGGGCCGGAAGTTCCGGCGAGTGGTAACCGTGGAAGACGGGGTTAAGACCGGCGGTGTAGGTGCAGAAGTAGTGCGGTTTATGAACGACAACGGCTACCCCTGCCGGGTGGATATAATGGGTATCGACGACCGTTTCGTGGAACACGGAACCCCCGAGGAACTCTACCGCCTCTGCCGCCTCGACGAAGATTCGATTTACCAGGCGCTTACCCGACCGGAATAAGGTGGATGGGGCTGAAATTTTGCCGGAGTTTTCGGGTTGTTTAAAGAGAATCCAGTGTGTGATCCTATTTTCAGCAAAAGAAAAGTGCACGTTCAACAAAAAAATAACAGCAACTATGTCGGTTATGAGCAAAACATTTGAGACCAAAGAACAATTCAGGGCAGAACTGAAAATAGCTGCAAAAAACTCTTTTGAAAAAGCATTAAAGGAAATAGGACCGGAAGATATCTGCGGTTTCGCTTTTCACACGGATGAAGAGGCTATGACCATTACTACAATGGTAAATACGCGAATTCATTTGCAGGAAATGATTAAAGAAGATCCGGAGGAAACCGATTACTATCGTTTTACTCCGGATGAATGGGCACAAGATCTGGAACTGGCCCCCCTGTTCAGTAATTATCTGTATCAACTGAATCAATCTACGCCGGAAGAAGCGTTTGAACAGCATACAAAAGATACCTTCCATCTATTTATCAATATACTTAGTGAACTGAAAGAGGAAGGATTGTTCAGTACCATGAAAGAAGATTTTTTGCTCTTATTGAACATAACGGACTTTTGGGATTTTGAGTTTATGTCCGAGACTTTCCGGCTACTCAACTCCCCGGCTTTGAGCAAAGAATACGACAAATATCTAAATTCCCAGGAAATTGAAGAATATGAGTAATTAACGGTACTTTTTTCTTGATACATCCGACCTCGCAGCTTGCGTAGAGGCTGTCTGCATCTTATGCCCTGCCAGGAGGAGGAAAAAGAAGTTAAAACGATACTTTTTGTCTTGATACATCCGACGCTCGCAGCAGGAGCAGAGGCTGCTTGCAGATTATGCCCTGCCAGGAGGAGGAAAATGCAGTTAAACGATACTTTTTGTCTTGATACAAAAAGTATCACAAAAAAATCAAGGCG
>JAJQCA010000078.1 GCA_021202985.1 Alistipes sp. | reverse complement strand
GTTCTTTATTTGCTAAAACAATAGGGAGATTTTCGAATAAATAAGTCTGTATTTCTGGGAAAGCATTCTCTTTTTTAGTTGAGAAACGCTTTTTATAGTAAAAGTCCAATAATTTTGAATTCAATAGAGCAACAATAAAATTTTTAGAATAGCTATCGGAAATGTTGATACCATATATATTTTTATTACATAAAAACTTTCTATTATCCACTGCTGCAGTAAGTTCTCCTCCCACACGTCTCAAAAACACTATGTTATCATTGGTAAAGAACTCCTTCAGCCTTTTTGCCTCTTTGTGGTTCTTATCAATAAAATGGTTATCCCATGTGATAATGTATTTCTGAACATCTTTCCCGATTAATGCGGGAATACCCTCTTTTGCGTTTTTTATAATGCCATTCGACACTTCAGCCCCTCGCTTTGATTTTGAGATGGAGCCTAACTTTATCGTGTTGGCCGATATTTTATCAAGCAATTTTATCGTGTCGGGCTCTAATCCCAAGATAATTTCTTTGTGGGGGTTCTTGAGGCAGTATGATATTTCAATAATATTGCTTTGGACGAACTTTCCTTTATTTTCTTTTATTACTTCAATATGAGTTGAAGGAACACCATTGCTTAATATTGTTATGACATTCTCTGTAACCGCATCAAATGGAGATACATCTGTTAGGCTTAAGATATGGGTCTTTGTTAAGAAAAATTCGCGCATATCGGTGTTATCCAAGTTGACCAAATAGAACTTTGGAGAGATAAATGATAAAATTCCGCCTATTTTCTTCAATAAATTCTTAGTTGCCAGTTCAAAGAATAGCAAGTAAAGATCAGTATCCCATTTATATCCTTTATATGTCCCCTTTTTAACAACCACAAATGGAGGATTACCTATTATTATATCAAAACCGTCTTTTACTCCGAACATCCATTCGGGATCGAACCAATCAGATTTTTCGTTTGTAAAAGGATTCCATTTACTTATAAGGTGTTCTCGGCTTTTATCGTCGATGAATAAACTTTGAGGATTTGATTTTACGATTTGAGATTGAACTTCAAGATATTCTTTTTTTTATTTCCTGTTTTCTTTTCCCATAACTTTGCATGTAATCAATCCGGAGCTGTGTTAGTTTTTCGGTAAGCTCATATGTATTGCCGGCAAATAAACCTCCAAAGTCAGTTGTCTCGGGTAATTTCATGAGTGAGTCCGCTGTAACAAACTTAAACTCAAGGTTCGGTAGGGGTTCCACACCGCGATTGGGTTTGGAGTCGTTCACATTTTCATCTACAATAAGAGTCAGAAAACAACGGAGTTTGGATATTTCCGCAGCAATAGGCTGAATATCGACACCGTACAGTGTATTTTGAATAATACCGATCTTCCGGGCATACTCAACCGTTGCCGTGTCGAGTTTCTCCTGCATATCCTGCCGCACCTTTGCATTGTCGATCTTCTCGATCTGACGCTGTTTCCACCAGGCCGCGTCCTTGTCGAGAATCTGCAATGCTCCCGTAATCTTCATCAGAACGCCCATCGGGAATGCCCCGGAACCACAGGCGGGATCGAGGATTTTCAATTCGTCCAATGCTTTCAAAAGTGCAACCTTTTCAGGGTTTTTAAATTCAGGAAGATTATCCACCGGTTTGAATAGGGGATAAATCCTATCCTTATCTATGTCAGTCTTGCGATTGAGGTAGTACACAAGACTTTCAATGGCCATATAATCGACTATCTCACGGGGAGTATAGAAACTACCTGTAGCTTTACGAGCGGTCTCGCCGCTGTCGGGGTCTATTTCGGCAAGCAGGTTCTCAAATATGCGTCCAAGCATTTCGGGATCAACGCTAACCTCGATATCATCCGGCGAGTTCTCGTCGATAGTGAAATTGTACTGCTCAAATTCACTGAAAAGCTTGAAAAACCACTCGTCGGGGATATTAAGGTCATCCCGGTACTTAGAGAGTCCGTCCGGCTCCGGTTGGTAAAAGTCGTTTGGATGATAGTCAAACAGCCCGCCGTTAAGGAACGGTATCAACTCGCATCCATCCGGCAGGCTATCCACACGTTCTTTCATGGGAGTATTGAGGGTCTGAAAGAATATACGTTCCAGAACTGAATGATAATAATCTTTGTAGGTATCCAACGACTTACTTGAAAGCAGTTTCGCCGGGAGCAGAGGAATTCCGTCTTTAGACTTTTTCTCTTTCAGGAACCAACAGAAAACGGTACGGCCGATTAGACGGACGGCAAATTCCTGAAAAGTCAGGTTGTCCGGGTTGTCCGGCAATTTCATTATACGTTCATGATCAACCTTATTCTTGCCTTTTCCCGTGGTCGCTCCTACAAGCCGGTAGAACTGATCTGCAATGAAACGATAGAAATCTTTGTTCAGAGCATCGACGGAGAATGCCTCATGAATATTCTCTCGTGTCGCCCCTTTCGTTTTAATAAAATCAAACCGACTTATGGGAGTACGATAAGTCTGCTCCGGGTCGCCGAAAACGTATGTGAAGCGTTTGGGAGCTGTCTTACCGTCTTTCATATCGCAGATATAAGACAGCCTCCATTGTGAATCATTATAGTAAACTACAAGTGCGGCATCATAGAAATACTTTATCTCCTTTTCGACTAGCCCGCGCAACCCCACGCGGTTCATGGGGATGTTATGGCCGGATGTTATCTCAAACTGAAACAACCCTATTGTGTATTTGTCGGGCGTAATTATCTCCCCCAGGTCATAACCATGAACTTTCGCGTTTTCGCCGTTATCCAGCTCTCTCGGTTTCGGCTCTTCATATATCTTCTTTGCACCAAATACCTGTATAAGTATGGTTTTCCAGACTTCCGGATTGAAACGATTCTGAAAAACCTCTCTTAACTCGTCTCTGTTTATTTTTTGCGAAAAATCCATACTATTTTACTTTATCTATGAAACTCTCTGAAATAATTATGCGGGGAGTAATCTCTTCCTCTTCTTTGATTGATACAGGTTTGGCACGATGGTATTTCCTTACAAACTGCCTGATAATACCTTCATAGTCTATCTCATCTTCTTTATCCTTCTTTCGTTGCTTCACCAGCCGGAGCAGATCACGCGTCAGGCGTTGGTACGTGCCGTGTTCGACATATTTTCTCAAAATCTCGATATTTTCTGCAAAATTGCCCTCCGCACGGCGGCTCAACTCACCCAACATTTTAATAATAAGCCCCGTATTCTTGTCATTCCCGACTGATGCCTTCATATTGTCATCCAGCATCTTGGTAACGTCGGTGTCGAATTTTGCAGCTGCCTTAGAGACTTGAGCATAATGCTCGTCGGGAACTGCGTATCCCGGTTCTTCGGGAGTTGCGCGGAAATATTCCGCTGCCTCAAGAAATCCGAGATCGGTTACGTCGTTGCCTTTGATCAGGTAAAACTCCTTTTTAAACGACGATGCAATATATGCAAGGCTGGTCTTAGCGGGAAGTGATGTCTTGCTGTCGGCCAGTGTTCGGGCCGTCCGGGATTTATATGGGAGGTATTTTATATGTTGGTATTTCTCAGGGTCGTTCGTAAACAAATCCCTGACTTCGCGTTGAAGTGTCAAGGTGTGATCGATATTATCGTCTATATCCTTATTGAACAGCTCGAACTGTCCTACAATCTCTTCCCGCGAATATATCTGCGAATCCTCTCCGAAAGCGGAATGGAAGCCTTGCAATTTGACAAGGGCGTTTTTATAAAGCCGTATTTGTGCATCCCCCTCCGCCGACGGATAGAACATATAATTTACTATCAATCCAGCCACGCTACCTATACGGTTGACACGACCGATTCGCTGCATAAGCCTTGAAGCATTCCAGGGGGTATCATAATTGACTATGATATTGGCACGGTGAAGGTTGACACCCTCGGCAAGTACGTCTGTGGATACAATAATATTGTATTTGTCTTTTTGCGTTTTGTAGTTCGCATCGAAATTCGCCTGAATATCCTCAAACAGTTTTTTTCGATCGGCGGACGAAACTGCAAGAATATCATTTCGTTCAAGTCGCTTTTGCAGTTGCTCTAAAAGATAGGCAATGGTATCCTTGCTTTCCGAGAAAACCACAAGTTTATCGGTAGGATTGAGTTTCTTGTCGAAAATCTCGCCTTGAAGCAGTTTTACAAACTCCTCAATTTTGGGATCCTGATCCTTAATGAGAGTCCATCGCATACTCAAATTGTCGAGAAGAGCAACATCATATTTAAGATTCTCTAAAAATTCAGGTTGGAAATCAGCACTTTTATACACAAAACTGTCGCGCGAGACCCCGAATTTCTCAATGCCTTTTTCGATGATATCTTCAATGTCTACATCTTGAGCCTGCAAATCTTTGACTTTCAGTTCCGGTAATATGACAACCTTGTCAGCGGCAAACATATCTATCATGCCTTGAGTGGCATTTCTCAGGTTACGAAGCGACTTCCGGAGAGCAAAGAAACTACTTTCCAATCGCTTAACCATATGGGTGCGATAGATAGATGCCAATGACTGCGATGTTTGTTCTGCGCCCGGATATCGCTGCTTCAGGTCGGGAACGAGTGCTTCAATCGCCCGGTATCGGGAATATTTAAGTTCCTCGGTTAATATCCGCATCGTATCCTCGAACAGCTTCTTCAAGTCCGGAGGTAGAACATATTCGACCTGCCGGGGCTTTTCGATATCCGGAAATTTGATCTTTTGCTTGTCGAGGTCGGCCTGGTATTCCTCATCGTTCTTGATATTATTCCGGGTACGACGGACGGTCACCTTATCAATGACCTTATTACGGATTTCATTATATAGCCTGTCCACCGCCTTTACATCTATCGTTTCATTCCGTGGGCTCATGATAAGTTTGTACTCCTTTATCCAACGAGAAAAATCTTCGTGAAGATTAGGAACACCGTCGATAGTACAGTTTCTTTTGTCCTGAAACAACAAAAGCAGATTATAGAGGTCGTCCGGCCTATTATTCAGCGGGGTTGCCGAAATAAGCATCACTTTCTTACGTTTGCCGGGAATACCTCCTTCGTTGAGCCTTTCGGCTTTACATATCCTTTGGAGCGAATCATACATTCCGGATGTATCTCCCCGGAATCGGTGCGCTTCATCGACAAGGATAAGATCGTATTCCTCTTCAGATGGATAGTTATCTTTCCCTTCGAGTATTTTGTCGAGACTACCACACGAAATAAACCTAGAATTGCGCTCGATATGGAATTGTTTGAATGTCTCTTTCCAGTTTCCGGCAAGTGCCGGGGGGGGTATATCACCAAGATTTTGGTATCCCGGATTCCATTCTCCTCTATAAACCTCTTTGCGATCATGGTTGCCACAACCGTTTTGCCTAGCCCCACTACATCAGCAAGGAAAAAACCATTGTTTTTCAAGAGTTTCTGATAACCGTCCTTAACAGCATCATCCTGATATTTCAGTTTCTTGAAACCTTCGGGCATTTCAAGTGTAAAGCTGTCTTCAACCTGATCGCCGAAATAGTCGATCAAGAGCTTCATATATAACTCATAGGGGGTAGGGTTCTGGCCGAGATACGTTTTCTTGCGATAACTATCTATATCTTCGAATGTTAGCGGTTCTCCGTGGCTCCACAACTTATCGAATTCGGCTTTACAAAACGCTACATCATCGTAATCTTTCATTGCCACATTCAATTCGTAGCGCGGCGGCTTGGTAAGTCCCAGACCCGAATCAGACAGATTACTTGACCCCATTATTACCCAGCCATCGGAGTTTTTAGTGTGCTTTTGGGGTAGAAATAGATAAAATTTGGCGTGAAGATCGCGTGTCGGATGAATCTTCAACTCAACACGTCCCTCGTGAATATCGTCGGCGAGTAATAATATTCCCTCTTCGATATCTTTATAATATCCGGCATCCCGGACATCATCAATGAAATCCTGCTTGTACCGCTCTTTAGCTTCCGCCGTTATATCCGGCGTCGGTAGGAACATCATAGATTTATTATGCTTCCGGAAGATGTTGTCTATATTTATGCCAATAAGTATCTGGATTTTAGGCGGATTATCCATCGTCTCAAATTCCTTACGGATTTTGAAGTATCCGGACGACCGAAAATAACCTACAACCGCATGAAAACTATGCAGAGAGGTCATATCCTGAATAATCCCATAAAACTTATCGAATAACGAGTTAGTAAAATCGTTGGTAAAAAACTTCGAGTTGCCCATAAAATACTATTATATAATCCTCAAAAATAGTAATTTATTGGCGATCTGACAATTTAGAGACTCTGCTTCTTGCGCAACTTTCAACTTACCCAACCGACTAGCTTATTAAAACTGTCAGCATAGCGGGGACGCGCACGATACCATTGATTGCCGTAGCGACCAGCCAACGATGGTTGGGCTGCGGTGCAAGGCCGCCGAAGGCGCTTGTACAGCCTTGCACCGCAGGTAAACCATCATTATCTTTGCGGCAGGCGGGCAATGGGTTACTTATTTCCTTTCACTGTCGCGGCTTCCTGTTCTATCTGCCGGGCGCGTTCGTCGTTGAGCCGGATTTGTAACTGCTTTTCGTTGTATTCTTTTAGTAGGCGTTCATAATTCTCCACTTGCCGTCGGATTATTTTAACGCTATCATTGTTGCGGTCGAACCCGAAAATGCTTTCCAAACGATAAACATCCTCCGCTGACGCCTCCCCATTCATTTTTACATAGCGATATTTGACATCGCTGTCGCGCAAGTCGCTGTTCCGGTTTGCCTGATGGATATTGATACCGGCTGAAAAGAGCAAGCCTACTGCCAGCGAGATAATAGTTATGGTGGCTTTGCTGCTCTTAAAATCCACGGTGTAGGTATGGTCGTGCCTGACAGTAGATTGTTGCGGCCCCGCCGGGAGTCTGTCCAGTTTACCCTCTATCGCATCAAACACGGGTTTCAGATCGGAGAGGTGATCACCCTGTTTTTGATGCAGGTATTCTCCCGCACCGTTTATTATTCTGTTCAGTTGTTCATCCGAGAGCATTCCGCGTTCCGATAACTGTTTAACGGTCGCTGCGATCTGCCTGAGCATCTGATCCTCGGATGCTGCATCCTCTGCATTCGCCGGGTTTTCTTCCTCGCCTTGCTTCCGGCGATCGAGTTTGAAGTGAGTGATCAGTTTCTTGACATCGCTGGCCAATACTGCCAGACGTTCGTCTATATTCATCTCTTTATTCATGGTTAGCGACTTATTTTAGCTGATTTTGGTTTCTGAGCTTGTTCCTGTTTACGTTTGCGCTCGGCGGCGAGCGTCAACATTACCTCGGTCACGGAGTTAATGAGTGCAGTGATGCGGGCAATATGGTGTTCAGGTGTTTCTCCCGGTTGCCGCTGGAGTTGAGCCGCCGAGATACCGATGCCTGAATCCATCGGAGGTAACGGAATATGCCCGCCGCCCATAGGGGATAGGTCTACTTGGGAGCCGCCGCCTTTCCCGGACGCGAAACAGCCCCCCGAAGGCTAATGTATATTTCCCAACCGCCGTTTGCAGGTCTTTCTGCGACTGCGGAGAATAGCGCGGCTGTGTCGATTGAATATAGGCTTTCTGCGCTTGGGCGAAGTGCCGATCTAATTTTGAGTAGCTGAACTGCTTGTCGATCTTCGAGCCGGAGAAGGTAAATTGTCCCTTCGTAAACTTCACGCCCTCGCGTATGCCAGTATGGCCTTTGGTCTTAAACTCGATCCTGATACCGTCTTTTCGCAGCCGCTTCCCCAGGTCGTCCCACGAACGGCAGACGGGGAGCGCAGCGGTAATGCTACGGTATATCTCATA
Source organism: Alistipes sp. (assembly GCA_021202985.1). GTDB lineage: Bacteria > Bacteroidota > Bacteroidia > Bacteroidales > Rikenellaceae > WRDF01. The sequence goes on along the minus strand of JAJQCA010000078.1, from coordinate 16,738 downwards.
CTTGGTTTTGTCCGGCTCACGCAGGCGGTTATCGTTCACGTTCTCCTTCCCAGAAGCTAAATACAGTCCGTATTTCTTCGTCAACTCCTTGCAGACATCCACATTCCGACGGCGGATATTGCTGTCGGGGACTGTCGTGCCGTCGTTCTTCACGCGATTATAAACGATATGACAGTGCGGATGCTCTGCATCATGGTGGCGCACGATCAGATATTGAGTATTCTCAACCCCCATCTTCTGCATATACTCGCGGGCTATCTCGGTCATTGCCTTGTCGGTCAGTTTTGCTTTGTCCTGTTCGGAGAACGAAAGCGATATATGACCGACCGTATTTTTGACTCTTGTATTAAGCATGGTCTGATCCTGAAAATCACGCACCATATCCGCCACTTCCGGCGGGGTTACTCCCTCGGAATCAAGGACTGTCGCGTCCTGTTTCATCACATATCCGACCGTCCCACCGAACGAACTTCCGGCTATTATTTTACCTATCATCGCGAATTCGTTTTAATATTTTCTCTATCTCGCCGACTATCCGACGATGCTCAGTTTCGACCTTTTCATACCCGGCAGCATTGGCCTGTTTTGTGATCTGATTCAGGTTCCGGGCTATGCCTTTTAGCTGCGCCATGTAGTCGAGGTGTTCCCGCCGGACGCGCTCTTTTATTCATCCGTCGGCGATCAATCCACGCACGATTTCGGACGCCTTTTTACCGGAGCGGCGCACTAGTTTGTCGAGTTGTGCCTCGTCCATCGGATCGAGCCGAACGCACATATTTTTACCTTTATACCGGGCATCGTCAATCCTCGGACGACCGCCCCGCTTATCTTTTTTCTTACTCATCATTTTAAGTTTTTAAGGTTATAATCAAAGAGACCAACGGGATTGAATATCCGCCCGCTGGGGGCGGCAAGTCGGTTTTTGCATGGCAAAAACACAAACTTGCCTTCTTACTTTCGTTACTTTCCATCGCTGCCTCCTTTTTTGCCGGTACTGATGACCCTATCGCCTTTCGCTTTCCCGGCTTGCGGTGTGGCAAGGGTTTTTGTTGCCTCCTCTGCAAGTTGGTCATGAATGGGCCAATATGCGTTGATGTGGCGTACGAGTATCATCGTCACAAGTGCGCTGAGGGAAATGTTATATCCTTTCAATGAGTGTGCGACGTGCTCCATGCGTTCGTGTATGTCGGAGCGGATATATACCGCCTTACGTTTGCGAAGGCGTAGATCCAGGCAGAACTCTTTCAGATATCCCTCCTTGGTTATCTTCTTTGATTTCATGTTTTTAGTTCATTTTTGACCGCTAACTTGGATTTTACGCTTATATCAACTTTGAATTCAAATAAGAATTGAACATAGATATCAGGTTCGAATTCAATGCTGAAGTCGAAGGTGGTTTCCCGACAGAGTTCGGTTGTGTGTTCAATTATGAATCCTGTTCAGGAGTTTCTTGTGATTTCAAAATTGAACATGGGATTGAGTTCTCTTCAGAATTATTTGTCAGGTTTTTTAGGATGGGAGCCTCCCTCCAATATCCGGCGGATATCGGACATCCGGTAGCGCACTTTGTTGCCGACCTTGATGACTTTCAGATAGCCCTTTTTGTTCCAATGCCAAAGCGTGGCATCGCAGACTCCGCAGATTTTCCGCACCTCCTCCTTTGTGAGGTATCGCTCCTTGTTGGCTTCGGCGATCTGAGCTGACAACTCGTTCTTCGCGCGGTTGATAAGGTCATTGGAAAACTCTAGCAGATCTTCGCCGCTTACCTCCAGCTTGATACTGCTCTTCTCTTCCTGGAGGATTTCAATTAAGTTTTTCATTTGCTTTATATGCCCGCTCGTGATTGGGTTTTACCTCCGGCGGACAGAAAAGCAAAACCGTCACCCCGATGTGGGATGACGGCACAAAAATATAGCTATATTTTACTGAATTACAATACATTAAAGCTCGTTTTATTCGTTGATTTGCCCGGCGAATTTAACGAACTCTAACTGCGTAAAAACTTCTTTATTTCATCTATGGCGGCGCGGTCTTCACCGATGTCGGCGACACGCTTATTCTGCGTTGAAATAGTGCTCGACAAGCGGCTGTACGCTTCCTGTATCCCGCGCTCGTGGATGATATGAATGTCTGGCTCGAACTGTTCGGCCAATGCGTCACGAAAAGATTTTATATCTACCGGAGAAATAATAAAACGAAGTTCATCGAGGGCGATTTTGAGCCGGGCTATATCCAACTGGCTGTTCTTAGCCGTCAGGTAGTCGCCCAACTTTCCGATCAGTTTCTTTGGACTGCGAACGGAAGAGCTGAACATCTCCGGCAGCGGAATTTTCGTACTTGGCCTGCCACGCTTCCTCTTTTCGGTAGGCTCATTTATCGCCAACACCAGAGAGTCCTTGCTGTCGGCAAGTTGCATCGCCGAGTGTTGCTTCTTCCAATCCTCTTTGGTGCGCAATCCCAACTTGACAGACCTCTTGACAAGTATTTTAATCATTAAAAGAATTGCCATTCTCTGATGGAAGGGGATTTCGGGATTTTTGCGCAATTCCTCACCGCGCTCCACCATGCGTTCGAAACTCTGCCCGAAATAGAGCCAGCAAAGCATTGTCGGAACGATCGTCTCGCTCGGCGCCTTGTCAAATTCACCGATCAGTTTTTCAGTCAATTTGTTCTCCGTGAAGAATTGCTCGATATCCGAGATATCCTCATTAGGACTGCTGTTGATACGCTTGCTGATAATCTTTTGATACTCCGGCACCAACGCGACGGCCTGAGCAAGCACCATCTGATAACCGGCATCGTCTTTCCGGTTCATCTCCGCTTCAAACCAATCGTACTCCGCAGGATGGCTTTCCATCCACTCCCGTAGTTGTTGTTTGAAGTTATCGAAATCCTTTTCGGCCATAACTGCGCGTATTATAAAGATTCGACAAACTCCCTGAACCGCAATACAATGTCCTTCTTGTTTCTGTTAAACAGCAGATGCTCGAAGTCCTTTGATTTAGTCTCTATATTTATTTTATCGGTCGCCTCTATTAGCGCAGCTTTCAGTTCCTCTTTATTGTGGATTCCCCATTTCGCGGTCAGATAGCCGTAATCAGGCTCCGTCTGCCCCAGCAGGAACATCGCATCATAAAAGTCGCGCCCTTTCTGGCGGTTGAGCAATGCCGAAATCTTCATCGCACACAAAATGCTGTCAGGCGGTACAGGGAACGGGAAAAAGAACCCGGCTCGTTTGATATTTGATATGACCGGCGTGTACTCATATCCCTGATCCTGACTTTCAACTTTGATAAGGAACCGTTCGTCTTTATGTCCCGATAATCCCAACTCAAACAGTAGTTCCGGGAAATAGAGGTTGCGCCGGAAAGCGGTCAATTTTGTATTTACCTTATCGCGGGTCTCTGCCCGGAATCCCGACCGTTGGAGAAATCTTAAAATATCATCGGTCATTTGCTTGAAATCCTTCTGCGAAAAGTTCTTGCAGTCGAAATCAAGATCTTCGGAAAAGCGGTCGATGCCCTTAACAAGCCGGAGGTTGGTGCCACCGATGAAAACGACCTTCTCCACATACGGCGACGTGGAAAGAAAATCGAGTATCTTCAACTGAATATACTCCTTGAGCATATATTTTTCGTAGGTCGCGTTACCGCGCAGTTCGGCAGGGAAATAAACCTTTATTTGTTCCAGATCAATCATAGTCCGTATGTATTCATCATTATTTTCATTCTCTTATCCAGCGCCTTACTACCGAACTTTTCGGAATATTCGGTCAGCTGTTCGATGTTCAAATCATCCTGCATATAATCCTCATCGAGCCGAAGTTCTTCCATCTCTTCCGGCGTATTATAGAACGGGTATAGGTAAAGCAGGTCGAGCAGAGCCTTTTCGGGTGTGGCAAATTTTATCGTCCGTTCGCCGAAAGGCTTTAAATCATAACCGAAAATCAAATCCTCTCGCATCTTCTTATAGGAGTATGTGCCGAAATCATTATCAAACTCCGTTGTCTTGAGCGACGAAACAGCCGTTATCTGCACGACGGCCTCCGGGATCATCCCATAAAAGGCCAGCGCAGTATGAAGGCTAATATATGACGGCTTATAGATGCGGTTGGAAATATATAGCGAAAAATCCCGGTGACTGAGGTATTCAGGAAAAGCATAATACCCCTGCCGGAGCTTTATCAGCAGGCGTTGCTTTGTCCAGCGAGTGAGATTATTCTTATCGAACTCTGGATGCGCCGCATAGACCTGGTGAGTATTAAAGCACCCGATCTCGAAAAACTCATCCCTAAACTCCAGATAATTCATTTTGTTTCCGTATTTCCGCAAATATACGGAATTTTGGAAATAAAACAAGATAGGTGCCGAACTGTCGCAAAATATGCAACAGTTGCTTATTGGCTTACATTAATCCAACAAGCTCACGAGTTCCTTTTTCATATCCTCGTCGATCTCGCGGTAGCGGGCAAAGGCTTTGCTACCTTCTTTATGGCCGCTTAGTGCGCCGACCAAGTTGGGGTCTTTCACGCGCTTATAGATATTGCCGATAAATGTCCGGCGAGCCATATGGCTGCTAACCACTTCATGCAGCGGTTTTTTGATTTCCTCGTTCGTGAGCGGGTCGAGTATCGTAACGATGCGGTTAATCTCTGCCAGTTTGAACGCCCGCTTAATCGCATCGTTATATTTCTGCTCCGAAATGAATGGAAGCAGCTTGTCGCCGCTGTGGTCTTTATATTTCTCCAGTATCGCTTTCGCCTTATCGTTGAGCGGCACCCGGATGGTAATCGGGTTGCCCTCTTTCGTCTTGCGCGGGATATACTCGACCCCGTCGTTAATCACATTATGTCTCGTCATCCGATAGAGGTCGCCGATGCGGCACCCGATAAGGCTCTGGAATACAAAAATGTCGCGCTGAATCTCGACCTGCGGATACTCCGTGAGGTCTTTTTCGTACAACTTGTCGCGCTCTTCGAGGGTAATATATACAGGCGTTCCATAGGTACATTCCTCCAGTCGGAACTCCTCGAACGGGCGGTTCTTCGTTTTCTTGGTCTCGTAACACCAGTTGAAAAACGTGCGAATGCGCCCGAAGCAATCGATCAGCGTATTCTTTCCGCGCGCTTTTGGAATGCGTTTCTCCGGCACCTGCTCATATATCGCCGGATATTCTTCGTAATACTTATGCTCGTTCTCGAAGAAATCCCACATATCACGCAAGGTGTCGGCCGTGACCTCATCCACGTTCAGTGCAAACGATTTCTGCCCGCGCCGTGTCGTACGCACAAAAATCTCATATCGTAGCATCGCCCGCTTGACCACCCGGAAATTCTTCTTCCGCACTTCCGATGCCTTATACTTCGATTCAAACTCTTCAAGGAGCTGCTCGAATTTCGGCCTGTTTTCCTCTGCTATCTGCTCGGCGGTTTTATATCTCTCCGGGTGGTGATAACGATCTATTATTTCTTGAAACCATTCGGCATTGGCCTCGGTGGTGTAATTTTTCGTAACAAGCGAAACGATATTCTGAATGTCATCGCGCAACTTGGCTTTGGTGTCGTCAGATATCAGAGCCACACGGTCTTTATATCCCTGCTTCTCAGGGTTCCAGTGATTGGGATTAATGGCGAGTTCGCTGGCGGCCTTGATATCCTTGCCGTCGCCGCGTAACCGGAAATAGATGGTCGCCTGTGTGTCCGTGTCGTTCTTGGGAGCGGACTTCCTGATAAATGCCGAAACTTTCATGTCATACCGAATTAGAGTACTACACAAAGATAGTAATTTGTTCCCAAATTGTTCCCACTCATCCTAAAAATATCTGAGTACCCATGATTAGGATTGAACCATAAAAAATACTTATATAGCTGATTATTAGATATTAATAATACTAATTCAATGTGATTATATTTAGTGACGTTTAGTATGATTTAAAACTTTCGATCCCGGCTCCGGGTCGCAAAGTCCGGCGCTTCATGCCACCCGCACCAGTGGACGGTCCCGCCGCCGAACAGCGCCGGCGACAGGTCGCCCACCCGGCCATGAAACAAAAACCGCCCTATGTCCGGGGACATAAGGCGGCCGTTTAACGGGTATAAGTCTCTACTGCTTCACTATCTCCTCGGCGGCTTTGTTGAACTCCTCCACCGAAACTTTCTTCTCCTGCACCTTTATCAGCGGCAGGACGGACTCTATCACTTTCTTTTCGAACAGGCGTTCCTGCACTTTGCGGGCTTCGTCCTTGTTGGAAAGTATCTGGTTGGCGTAATTGGCCAGCATATCGTCCGGTACTTCCGACATGCCGTACTGCGCAAACTGCAGGCGCGCCATGGTCTTGGCTTCTTCGACGGCCTCCTCCTGGGTCAGCTTCAGGTCGAATTTGTCCGCGAAATACTTCTGTACCAGATTCCAGCGCATCATATCCACGAACGAGCCGAAGTCGGCCTCGATCTGCTCCATCGTAAATTTGCCTTCGTTGATAACGAATAACCACCTTTTCAGGAATGCTTCCGGCATCGGCAGCGCGGCTTTTTCGAGCAGGAGTTTACGTACCTCGAAGTTCACGATATAGTCGCTCTCGCGGCCCATATCCTCCGAAATCTTGCCCTCGATATAGGCATCGAACGCTTTGGCGTCGGCCACTTCGCCTCCCGGAAACGCCTCTTTGAAGAACTCCTCGTTCAGCTCCGGTTCGGCGAACTTACGGATGCGGGTAATCTTCAGGTTGAACTTCGGGTCGATACCGTCCAACTCCTCCTCCTTAACCTGCAGTATCGAAGCCCTTTGCGACGGGGATTTGTATATCTCGTTGATATCCACCTCCAACTCGTCGCCCACCTTCCTGCCGATGAACGGCTTGCGCTGCTCCTCGTCCATCGAGACCAGCCCCACGTAGGCGTCGGTAATGTTCATCTCCCCGTTGTCGAGCGTACCCTCGACCGCCTCGTCGTTCACAACTTCGTCCACTTCCACCAGCCTTCCGAAGCGGCGCATGAAGTTGGCCCGGTAGGCCTCTTTCAGCTTATCGTCCGGCTTGATGATATATTTTGTAACTTTGTCCTTATCCGAGAGTTCGACCTTCACCTCGGGTGCGAGGCCCACCTCGAAAATAAATTCGTGCTCGGTATTGTTCTCCATGTCCAGTTCGGCCTGGTTTTCCGACGGGAGCACATCGCCTACGTACTCGATTTTCTCCTTCTCGATGTAATCGAACGCCGCCTGCGAAGCCGCCTTGTAAGCCTCTTCGGCAACCACGCCCTTACGGTACATCTTATTAATAATGCCCATCGGCACCATCCCCGGACGGAACCCGGGCATATTCGCCTTGCGCTTGTACTCGCGCAATGTTTTTTCTACGGTCTCGGCGTAATCGGCCTCGCTTACGGTAACTTTTATCTCGGCGGTCTGCCCTTCGAGGTTCTCTCTGACGATGTTCATATTAGCTAACGATTGATTATTTCCAGGCCCATGCAGGACCAAAGAGGGCACAAAGATAATACTTTCCGTCAAGAAAACTCTTATACGACTTTAAAAATAATAGGACCTCCCGGGTAGTATCCATGCCGGGACGGAGATAGAATAGAAGGAATTGCCCGGTATGGGCATGATGGACAGGATATCCTAAGAATAAAACCCCTCGAAATATGGCGTAGGGGTACTGTACCCAAAAGCGGATGACAGTCCATTTGTACTTAGCTTAATTTAAAGTCCCCCTCGAAAGGGGGATTTAGGGGGTTGTACGTAAAATATTGCGGACAAAGGGACTCGAACCCCCACGTCTTTCGACACCAGATCCTAAGTCTGGCGCGGCTACCAATTACGCCATGTCCGCATACGAGAGTGCAAATATATTTAAAATTTGCAAAACCGGAAAACTCATAGCTTTTGTTAGCACACGACCTATATTTGAAAACAAGCAGAAGCAAACAAAACCACAAAGACGACCGCCGTCACGACCACACTATTCCGAGAGTTGTAATACCCGTCGCCGGAAACCGCATGGGATTCCAGTTCTTTACCGTAAACCGATTCGGAAACAAGTTATGCCGCCAGGCAGTTGAACGCCGTCGCTCCGCACAGCAGAATTAACTGATTTACCATAGCATTTTTATCATGGCGAGACAAGTACCGTCGGCCGCGTCGTAAGGCATAGACGCTGCACTGGTGAACACATCGGAACGGACGCGCCGCCACTGCATTAAAAAAGCAGGAAACAGAAGATAGACCGTCGTTCCGGTTGCCGAAGTTACGGCAGTTGATATAAACGACTATCGCTCCGCCGAGCGGCCCAAGCAAAAGTGCGGACAGGACGGTCTGCTTTATACCGAATACTTTTTCCCCGGTTGCATCGGTTCGGGTAGGAGGTTTGTAATATTCCGTTCGGGTGTAAATACGGTCAATTCATTCAACGCCTGAAAGCGAGCGGCATGGCCGGGCGCTCGCCGGTGAAGCCGGAGGCGGATGTCCATACCGTGCGGCCGTTTAGTATGGTCCGGGCGACCGTATAGCCGAAGGTCGTTCCCTCCAGCGGCGACCAGCCGCACTTATATAATATATTGTCCCTGGTAACGGTATACGGAGACGGGGCCGCCAACACTATGTCCGCGTAGTAGCCCTCCCGCAGGTAGCCGCGCCCATCGACAGAGAACCTGTCGGCCGGGGCGTGGCACATTTTTTCCACCACCTTCTCCACGGGCAGCACACCCTGCACGGCCAGCTCCAGCATCGACTGGAGCGAGTGCTGCACAAGTGGTGCGCCGGACGGACATTGCCAGTAGGGGCGCGATTTCTCCTCGGCCGTATGCGGGGCGTGGTCCGTGGCCACCACGTCCACCTTACCGTTCAGCAGCCCCGCGCGCAGGGCGTCGCGGTCGGCGGTTGTTTTGATTGCCGGGTTCCATTTTATCAGGTTCCCCTTAGCGGCGTAGTCCCGGTCGTCGAACCAGAGGTGGTGGACGCAAACCTCGGAGGTTATTTTCTTATCTTTTAACGGTTTCGCATCGAACAGCGACAACTCGCGGGCGGTGCTCAGGTGTAGGATATGCAGGTCGGTGCCGTACCGGTCGGCAAGCTCCACGGCGGAGGCCGACGAGCGGTAACACGCCTCGGCGCTCCTTATGAGCGGGTGCATGGCCGGGGCGATATCCTCGCCGTACTTCCGGCGGAACGCGGCGCTGTTTTCGACTATCATCGGCTCCCACTCGCAATGGGTCGCTACCAGGACAGGGCTTTCGGCAAAAATTGCCGAAAGGGTCCCCGTATTGTCCACCAGCATATCGCCGGTCGAGGAGCCCATAAACACCTTTACCCCGCACACCTGCCGGGGATCGAGGCGACGCACGGCGGCGATATTGCCGTTGTCCGCACCGAACCAGAAAGCGTAGTTCACCGCCGACACGGCGGCCGCCCTCTCCATTTTCCATTCCCACCCGTCCATGCCGGTTGTGGGCGGGCTGGTGTTGGGCATCTCCATAAACGAGGTTACCCCTCCGGCGGCGGCGGCGGCCGACTCCGACGCGATGTCCCCTTTGCGGGTCAGGCCCGGCTCGCGAAAGTGGACCTGGTCGTCTATCACCCCGGGCAGCACGAGCATCCCGGTGGCGTCGATTCGCCCGGCGGCGGACGGGTCGCTCCCGCGGGGAATATAATCGCCCTCCCCCACCCTTATGATACGGTCGCCCTCTGTCAGTATATATCCACGGAACGAGCGGCCGTCGTTCACGATGGTGCCGCCCTCGATAAGTTTAGATGCCATTTCGGTTTATTTTTTAACGGGCGCCTCTTTCACGGCCCGCGGGCCTTATACGGCGCATCCTCAGCCCCATTACGCCCCAGAAAGCCTCGCCGAATATGCTGCTGCTCATCTTGGAGGTGCCGTGCAGCCGTTCGGTAAAGATTATAGATACTTCCTTTATCGTGAATCCCAGCTTCCACGCGGTGTATTTCATCTCGACCTGGAAACCGTAGCCTTTCATCCTCACCCGGTCGAGGTCCATCGCCTCCAGCACCCGGCGCGAGTAGCAGACGAACCCGGCCGTGGCGTCCCTCACGGGCATGCGGGTAACCGTGCGGATGTAGACCGACGCGTAGTACGACATGATAAGGCGGCCCATAGGCCAGTTGATTACGTTCACTCCCGAGCAGTAGCGCGACCCAATGACCATATCGGCGCCGGCGAGGGCCTCGGCGTAGAGCCTTTCGAGGTCGTCCGGATTATGCGAGAAATCGCAGTCCATCTCGAATATATAGTCGTAACCGTTATCCAGCGCCCACCGGAAACCGGTAAGGTAAGCCGTGCCGAGCCCCAGTTTGCCTTCCCTCTCGATAATGTGGAGCCGCCCGGGGTAGTCGGCCATGCGGCCGCGTACTATGCCGGCCGTGCCGTCGGGCGAACCGTCGTCGATTACCAGCAAGTCGTACCCGCCCTCGAGCGAGAAGACCTTGTCTATCATAAGCGAGACGTTCTCGCCCTCGTTGTATGTGGGTATGACAACTACTTTTTTCATCGGTCGGACCCCTGCCTCAGGGATGGTTAAAGTGCGAACAGGGTGCATCGGGGACAGGCGCCGTACACAAATGTAAACAAATTCGCCTAAGTTTTATTTAAAACGGGTTAATTTTGCCGGGCAACCCCGCGGGCAGCGCCGGCTAAAACGGACGGCTCCCGTGGATATAATCCTTATAAAATGCCGCTAATAATCCCTCTCGTACTCAGTCCCCGCCAGTCGTCCGACCCCGATGTCTACGTCCCGCTGGCCGCCCGCGCGGCAGGTGTGCCGGAGCGGGACGTCGCGCTGGCCCGGGTGGTAAAGAAATCGGTGGACGCGCGCAGGCGGCCCGTGCGGGTCCACCTCACGGTCGAGCTTTACGTGGACGGGGAGCCGGAACCCGAAGAGGTCGACTTCCGCTACGGGGACGTGAGTGGCCGCAGGGAGGCGGTGGTAATAGGCGCCGGTCCGGCCGGCCTGTTCGCCGCCCTGCGGCTTATCGAACGCGGTTACCGCCCGGTCATACTCGAGAGGGGCAAACCGGTGGCCGAACGCAAGAAGGATATCGCCGCCATAAACCGCAACCTCGGGCTGGACCCCGACTCCAACTACGCCTTCGGCGAAGGCGGTGCCGGGACCTTTTCGGACGGCAAGCTCTACACCCGGTCAAAAAAACGGGGCGACTACAACCGCGCCCTGCATATCCTGGTCCGTCACGGAGCGCCTCCCGAAATACTTTACGAGGCCCATCCCCACATCGGCACCGACCGGCTTCCGGGGGTGATAACACGTATCCGGGAAACCATCGAGGCGTGCGGCGGCGAAGTGATTTTCGGGGCGCGGGTCACCGGAATCGACGTCAGGGACGGCCATGTGGCCGCGGTAAGGTATGTCCGGACGGGCAGCGGCGGAGCCGGCGTGGACAACGCTGCTTCTGCGGAGGACACCCCGGGGAGGACCGGCACCACCCGCCATATCGCATCGTCCGGTATAACGGAAAAAAAGGGAAACGGCCCAACCACCGCGTCGGAAATTCCACCGGAAACCTCCGCGGGGGCCGGAAATGCGGCCGACACAGCGGCACCCGGCCCACACGAAGCGGGCAGGGCAAATGCCGCTTACCGTGGCGGCAACCATACCGCCACCGGGCCACTGACGGAGAAAGCCGGCACAGGAGAAATTCCCGAAAAAACCATAGTAAATAAAATCTGCCACGAGTCCGGGAGCAGGGTCTATTTGACCGACGGTGCCGGCGAGGTTATTACCGAAGCCCGCTACCGATGCGGAGCCAATGCAGGGAAAGGGTCCAGGGAAGGTAACGGGACAGGACACGGCCCAAAATATGTAGCCGGGGACGGGGCATTATACGGAACGGACCCCCATACCGCCGCAGGCCCGCCGGGAGGTACGGCCCATCCCGGTTCATCGGGCGAATATATCATTGAAACCGGTGCGGCGATAATGGCCACGGGCCATTCGGCGCGGGATGTCTACGAAATGCTCCACGCCCGGGGCCTGCGGCTCGAACCGAAAGATTTCGCGATGGGGGTACGCATCGAGCATCCGCAGGCGCTTATAGACTCGATACAGTACCACGTCCCCGAACGGGGACCGTACCTTTCCGCGGCATCCTACTCGCTCGTGGAGCAGGTGGGCGGACGGGGGGTCTACTCTTTCTGCATGTGCCCGGGCGGTTTTATCGTCCCGGCCATGACCGCCGCGGACGAGAGCGTGGTGAACGGTATGTCGCCGTCGGGACGCAACTCCCCCTACGCCAACTCCGGAATAGTTACACAGGTCAGGCAGGAGGACCTCGCGCATTTGCAGGACCGGTACGGCGTTATGGCCGGACTGGAATTCCAGCGTCGGCTGGAGCAGGAGGCCCGCCGCCGGGGCGGCGACCCGTTCCGCGCACCGGCGCAGCGTGTCGGGGATTTCGTGGCGGCCAAGCCCTCGTCCGGGCTGCCGTCCAGCTCGTACGTACCCGGGCTGACGCCCTCCGTTATGGACAAGTGGCTGCCCGGATTTATGGCCGGTGCGCTGCGCAGGGGCATCGAGGCGTTCGGACGTCGGCTGCGCGGGTTCGTGACCAACGAGGCACTTGTGGCCGGGGTCGAGTCGCGCACCTCCACTCCCGTACGCATTCCCCGCGACCCGGCCACCCTTATGCATCCCCAGGCCGAGGGGCTCTACCCGGCCGGGGAAGGAGCGGGATACGCCGGCGGGATAATCAGCGCGGCGATGGACGGCGAGCGAACCGCCGACGCCCTTGCCGACAGGTGGGATAAACGTTAAAAACCGCATGCCGTGAATATTGAAAATCCGAAAAAGAGGAAAATCGTAATCGCCGGGGCCATAGCCTTCATAGGGGTGATGCTCTATATGGAATTCACTTCCCGCGACATTCTCGACACCCACGGGGTATATACCATCGCGCAAATAACCCATGTCTCACAGCACACCGGCAGGAACAACATGAGCGGCTATAAAGCTACGTTCACCTACACGCTTGACGGCAGGGCCTATTCAGGGGGGAATAGCGACTACGCTTTCAACAGATCGATGGCCGGGCGGCGCTACTTCGTGCTGGTGGCCCCCGGTAAAACACGGAAGACGAAACTGCTGTATGACCATCCGGTGCCGGACTGGTTCACCGCCGATCCACCGTCGCAGGGATGGAAGCGGTTACCGTCCGCAGAAGAGCTGCGGAAAATAATGTCGGGCGCGTTACAGGAGCATCGGTAAAAGGCTGTCTTGGCGGATAGTGGCGGTTCGGGGATTTTACGCCGGGGGACCGGTCCGGCCTGTCGGCTAAAGTTCAGGCCGCCAGCACAGATACCTCCCCGACCGATTGGAGGTGCACACGACCGGGCGGACGGTCGAAACGGCCCTTACGCAAAGGATAACGGACAGTTATGACAGGCCGCCGACAGACACCCCACTAAAAGTTCAGACCGGCAATACAGATACCATCCCCGACCGATTGGAGGCGCACACGACCGGGCGGACAGCCAAAATGTCCCTGCGCAAAGAATAACAGCCAGTTAACCGGATCTACCCGCCCACTATATGACGGCAGGAAGGAACGCGGACAGCCTGGCAGACGGGCGACATACCGCGATAAACCCGATGATATGGAAACCGACAAAGAAATGCAGCGGCCACTCCGGCCGCCCGGAAAGGTTTTAGAGCGAAGCATTATCGTCTGCGCTGTAATCGCCCTCGCGGGCCTGGTGATTTACAAGGTATATTTTGAGGCGGACATACTGTCGGAGCGCGGGAGATACACCATTGCCGAAATAACGCGGGTCAACCCCCGTATCGGCAGGCACAGACACCGTTCGAGAGCCTATTTCAATTACAACCTGTACGGGGAGCCCCACTCCGGCAGCTATACCCATATCGGTCTGAACACCTCGTTGGCCGGCCACCGTTATTTCGTACTTGTAGCCCCGGGGCAAACAAAACGGACACGTCTTTTCACGGACTACCCGGTGCCGGACTGGTTTACCATAGCACCGCCCGACACAGGCTGGGCCGCTATTCCGTCCGATAAGGAACTCCGGCAAATGGTTCTCCGCCGCAATAGCGACCCGGGCCGAATACCCGTCGAGTAGGCTGCAGGGCGGATAAGGTGCAAAAAACGACTTCACCGGTTGCACCTTAAGTTGTTTTCCGACAATATTTTACTATCTTTGCGCGCACGTCTCCCCGCGGGACGCCTATAAATATTGTCTAACTTTTTAGTTATCAAGCAATTTAACTAACTAATGGAAGAAAACAAAGAACTGGAAGCACAGGCTCCGGCCGCACCGGCCGAGGAAGTTGCCTCCGCAGCTGCGGATAGTACCGCACAGCAATCACAAACCGTAGAAACCACAACCGACGAAAATCCCGCCACGGCGGACGGTATCGTGTCGACGCCGGCCGAAAGCCCGGCTGAAGCCGCCGCCGAAACTCCGGCCGCAGGCCAGGTGTTCGCCGAGGAGAAGGTCGAAGAGGCCGTGGCAGCCGAAAACCCGGAAGTGGCCGCGACCGACGACACGGTCGAGCCGGCGAAGGAACTGCCGGTTGAAAACAACGCCGACCTGGTGGCCGAGGCCGAAGCGGCCGCGGAAGCCGAAAAGCCGGTGAAGGCCGAGACCAAAAAAGCCAAAGCCGACACCCCGGCCGAAGAGGCGCCCGCGAAGGTCGCCAACGAAGATTTCGACTGGAACGCCTTCGAGAACGACCTGGTGGTAAACACCACGGAACGCGACATAATCGCGCAGAAATACGACGACACCCTGTCGAACGTGCAGGTAGGCGAAGTGGTGGAAGGTACCGTTATTTCGCTGAACAAGAGGGAGGTCGTGGTAAATATCGGCTACAAGTCGGAAGGTATCATACCGGTAAGTGAATTCCGCTACAATCCCGAGCTCGCCGTGGGCGAAAAGGTGGAAGTGTATGTGGAGAGCGCGGAAGACAAGAAGGGCCAGCTTATCCTGTCACATAAAAAGGCGCGCCAGCTCAAGAGCTGGGACCGTGTCAACCTCGCCCTGGAGAACGACGAGATTATCAAGGGTTACATCAAGTGCCGCACCAAGGGCGGTATGATTGTGGACGTTTTCGGAATCGAGGCGTTCCTGCCCGGTTCGCAGATAGACGTGAAGCCTATCCGCGACTACGACATGTATGTGGATAAAACCATGGAATTCAAGGTGGTTAAAATCAACCAGGAGTTCCGCAACGTGGTGGTTTCGCACAAGGCCCTTATCGAAGCCGAACTCGAGGCGCAGAAGAAGGAAATTATGTCCAAGCTCGAGAAAGGACAGATACTCGAGGGTACCGTCAAGAACATCACCTCCTACGGGGTGTTTATCGACCTGGGAGGCGTGGACGGCCTTATCCATATCACCGACCTCAGCTGGGGCCGTGTGAACCACCCGGAAGAGATCGTACAGCTCGACCAGAAGCTGAACGTGGTAATTCTCGACTTCGACGACCAGAAGAAACGTATCGCACTGGGTCTCAAGCAGCTCAGCGCCCATCCGTGGGACGCGCTGGACAGCGGGCTTAAAGTAGGCGACACGGTGAAGGGTAAAGTGGTCGTAATGGCCGACTACGGCGCGTTCGTGGAGATAGCCCCAGGTGTGGAAGGCCTTATCCATGTAAGCGAAATGTCGTGGAGCCAGCACCTGCGCTCGGCACAGGAGTTCATGAAAGTGGGCGACGAGGTGGAAGCCGTAATACTGACCCTCGACCGCGACGAGCGGAAGATGAGCCTCGGTATCAAACAGCTCACCCCCGACCCGTGGGCCGATATCGAAACCAAATACCCGGTAGGCTCACGCCACACCGCAAGGGTGCGTAACTTCACCAACTTCGGGGTGTTCGTCGAGATAGAAGAAGGCATCGACGGCCTTATCCATATCAGCGACCTGAGCTGGACCAAGAAAATCAAGCACCCGGCCGAATTCACCCAGATAGGGGCGGACATCGACGTGGTAGTGCTCGAAATCGACAAGGACAACCGCAGGCTCAGCCTCGGCCACAAACAGCTCGAGGAGAACCCGTGGAACGAGTTCGAATCGCAGTACGGGCTCGATTCGGTACACGAAGGCACCATCACCGAGATGAACGACAAGGGCGCGGTAGTTGCGCTCGGCGAGAACATCGAAGGGTTCGCGCCGACCAAGCACCTGGTAAAACAGGACGGAACGATGCCCAAAACGGGCGACAAGCTCGACTTCAAGGTTATCGAGTTCTCGAAAGCCACCAAGCGCATCACCCTGTCGCACCTGCGCGTCTATGACGAGCAGCGCCGCTCGGACGAGAACGCGCAGAGGTCGCAGAAGAGGTCCGACTCGGACGCTACCAAGTCTTCGATGAAGAAGATAAACGCTTCGGTGGAGAAGACCACCCTGGGCGATATCTCCGGCCTGGCCGAACTCAAGGCCCAGCTGGAGGCACAGTCCGCACCGCAGCCTGCCGCCAAGGCTCCCAAAGCTGAGGCACCGGCCCCCCAGGCCGCACCTGCTGTCGAGCCACCCGCTGAAGCCGAAGAACCGGCCGCGGAAGCAGCCGCGGCGCCGGCCGAAGAGAAAGCCGAAGAATAGTAACTCCGCGGGGAAACCCGTAATGTCTTATAACTGGAGACCCGCCCTTACCGGCGGGTCTTTTTTATTACCGCCCGTTCGGGTGGTAGTGCTTAACCGGTATATGGCCCGTGAAGCGGTGCGGAAACGGTGCGGAATTGGCGGGGGATTGGCG
>JAJQCA010000065.1 GCA_021202985.1 Alistipes sp. | reverse complement strand
CTGATATACAGGAAGTCCACACCTGTGTCGGAATACCGGGCCTCGATCTACACGTTCGAGAATGAAAAACCCGACATTTCTGTTCCCGGTATGGTGTACGAACCTATGGAATACCCCTGTCTTGTTATAGGGCTTACGGATAAAGGGACGAACCCGGGCGCAATTACCCGCGCAGACCCGTCATACACGGACCAGGGAATCTTTTTTTACCGGATCGATTTTATCGACAACGACGGAAACTGGCTCGACATACTGCGGAACCATAATTATACTTTTACCGTAACAAAAGTAATCAACCAGGGTTTCCCCGAGCCGGAGCAAGCCCAGCGCAGCTGGGTATACGGCGCGGATTTCAAGATGGAATGGTCGCACGGTTTCGACGGAAGCATAGCTACCGGGGACGGCGGTATTTACCGCCTCGATATTGACGAGACCTATGTCGAGACTAATAGCGGGTATTTATACAGCTATCTTTCAACTACTCATCCGGACGGATGGAGTGCATATCCTTCCAAATACCCGGACCGGATTGAGGAACCCGATTATCTGTCACTATCAGGTGCATTAGACATAAGAATTTTCGATGAGTATGATAGCAGTTATATCTTTTTGCCCGATGCCAACGGTAATCTGTTGAATATACCCTCCGATTGGGTTTTTGAACTTGAAATAGCAGTTCTCAATCCCGGATGGAACGGGAATTATCCCGCCGGAGAGCCTAATATCGTCGAAGAATATATTCATATTGTTGCGGGGAACCTTACCAACGTAATAACCATAAGAATAGAAGGAATGCCCCAATTTTAGCGGTCGGGAATTACCCGGTGTGAAAACATACAACGATGAATAAAAGAGATATAAAAATAGTGCTTACTTTTGTCCTGGCCGCGGTCCTTCTCGGCTCGTGCGTCAAGGAGGACATCGGATACACGGACGGTGTACCGGACGGGGACGAAATAGAGTTTACATTCTCGTATACCTCCCCGGGTATGGACGCCCCCGGCACGAGGACTGTCATCAGTGCTGACGACACAAAAATAGAAGCCGTAGACGTCTTGGCCTACAAGGTCGATCCCGTTACAGGCGAAGAAATCTTCGCTTACCACCGCCGGCATATCTCAGTCACCTACGCCGGAAACGGCGAGGGTACATTTACCGTACGGCTGGCCCGCAGCGAAGGGTCGGAAAAATATTCTTTCGACCTGCTTGCAAATGTCACAGAAAATGACAGAAATACTTACCTCGGCAATATTTCTATCGGGGACGATATTGTCACCGTACGTTCGAATATTACCCGTGGTAACGCTCAGGTTTCCGTTACAACTCTCGGCCCGCTACCCCATTGGGCCTATATCCCGCCGATGGAGGTCGACAGGGATGCCGTTATAGGACAAGTTAAATTTATTTGCTCGGTAGCAAGGGTCGATATCGGACTCAACTGGCCCGAAGACGACAAGCCTGCCGGCGGACTTCCCAATTTCAAGTTCACCACGCTCGCCTGGAGCGGCTATCCCGCCGGGGGGTACCTGATGCCGCACCCCGACAATTACGATATCGCCACACGCATGGTTACGGCTCCCACTCTTTGGTCGGCAATGAACACGAGCGCTCCTACCCTCAGAACTGGCATTACGGACGATTTTTTCTTAAGAGGATGCTACATATTTGAACCGGACGTAAACAGGATAGGTAGCGCGGGCCGGGTTTTCTGCTTGATCGTAGGCGGACCTCTGTACGATTCGGACGGCTCGGAAATCGGCGTCCGCTTTTTCCCGCTGAGGTTGAAAGACCCGAACGACCCTACAAAAAAACTGGACTACTTAAAAGGCCACCGGTACAGGATAAATATAATCGGCATCAACGGTCCGGGGTACACAACCGCGGCTCTTGCCGCTGCGGCGGAGGACAATTTCGAAATAACCTACGAGCTGACCGTGCACGAGCAGGGCGATATAAACCACGTAGTTTACAGCAGCACCAATTACCTTGGTATCAGCTCTATCTCCGAGACGTTCGACGCCGCCGGCGGTTCCGGTGAGTTGAAGGTGCGTACGGACGTGTCCGAAGGATGGAGTGTGACGTTCCAGGACGAGAACGGTGCTCAACCTTCCTGGATAACTACCTCCGGGCCGCTGTCCGGCGCGGCAGACGCGACAGGCTCGATAGCATACACGGTAGCTCCGAACTCGGGAGATTACAGTCCCCGGACGGCTTACGCGAGGTTTAAAGCCGGTAGTCTGGAAATAAGCACCCGCGTCCACCAGAACGGGGAATGGTTTATAAAAAGCGACTATAATCCCGCGCTCAATATCAAGGGGGACGGGGATAAATTTACCGTATCCATATGGGGCGATATTCCTCCGGAAGTATTGGTCCGAGCCTACTCGCCTGAATTCGAGGAGTACACGACAAGGTTATTCATTTCGGGGGAGATTCCCGAGCTGCCCGTATCTCCGCCGGTAAGTATGGAAACTCTACGCTACACCGGAGGTTTCAACCTTGCGGAGTCTGCGGCCCTTGAAGACGAACTGCGGATTATAGCCAACACCATGGTCACCAATATTATAAGGAAGGTACAATTCCAGTACAGTACAGACGGCGGAACGTCGTGGGTGCCGTTCGAGGAGGGGCCACAGGGCAAAGGGCATTTTTTCCTGCCGGAGGACGGGGACGAGAAAGGGCACACGGGTCGTATGGTGGCTCTGTATAATATGGTAGAAGCCTTAAAATGGCCGCAGGCTATGGGAATCGATCCTATGTACGGGGAAGCGTTTTTTTATTCGACTTATCAGCCGGATGCTTATACAGGAAACGACGGCAGTGATCTTGCACGCTACTGGAGAGCCAATTACTGGTACACGCCGACTCATCCTACCGGTTGCGCAGACTATTTTGAAGAAGATTACCCTGAGTTCGAAAGGGGAGGATGGCGACTTCCGACTATGTTCGAAATGGACCAGATAAGCATTTATAATCTACATATCGGTGATGTACCTTTCACGGAATTCTACTGGTCGAGCAGCGAAGATACCGGAGGCATGGCATACAGAGGGAATAGCTTTAAGATTAAGCTGATAGGTGCTGACGCCGGTTTACCTGCCGATCCCAGTTCATACGAATACATAGATAAACTGTTTGAACCCCTGTCCGTCAGATGTGTCTATGGAGAGCCGGTGGCCAATCCTCCGCAATAAAACTATTAGATTTTTTATACATCCACTCGTAAATAACCGGCTCTCGCCGGTTATTTTCGTTAGCGGCTATACTTATTCCCACTCCTTTGCCTTCCGGTTTTATTTCCCGATTCATAAAACTTGTCGGTAGGGCTTAATTCGGATATTTCCGGGCCGCCTGTTAAATGTCTTATAATAATATTGAAAACCCGGTGGCAATTATTTGTTCTCCGGATATCGGATTCCTGGCGTCCCGGAATCACAAACGGCCTCGTCTGCCGGTTTTAATTGTCGGCTTTCGGTTCATTTTACTGTAAAATTTCCGACGGGAGTGTAAAGTTTCTTTACAGCATTACGGTATCTGTTTCGGACGTAGTGTGCACTAAGACAGCGATATAGATGTTTTGGCACATCCCCTGTTACGAAGGGTGTAAAACAGTATACCATGAAATTAAGAACTTATATAAGCGGCCTGCTCCTGATTCTGCCCGCACTCGCAGCGGGGCAGGAGGTATGGACCCTCAACGAGTGTATCTCGT
>JAJQCA010000032.1:6502-25225 GCA_021202985.1 Alistipes sp. | reverse complement strand
GAATAATCCTGTCAAACCGCGGCGGGAGGATGGAACCGATATGTTTTTCCCGGGAGAAGCCGGGTAAAAAAAGATATGTATAACCCCGGAAGGTAATCCAGACGGACGGGACGCACGGGACGCACGGTCCTTTATGAAAACAACAGGTGCATAAAAAAATCGTAAGGCAGGCCGCGGCGACCTGCCTTATCCCGTTTACGGTCGTACTTCTTTTTCGATGCGTGAACTTTCTTCCGGGGCAAAGGTTTGCCGTAGAGCTCTATTTCGGCCTCCCGGCTGCCGCGGCGTGACGCTTTCAGTACATCGTCGGCGGCCTTCCGTTTTTTCTTACTTTTCATAACTTAAATCTTTTTATCCGATTGTCGCCGCCTGCCTCCTCACGCGGGGGTATACCCGCCGCGCCAGGAAAAGGATGTGCGGATTATTATTACCGAGCCTGCTTTTTAGGGGTCCGGTACCCGGCCGCACCGGAAAAGGAAGTGAGGTATCATTATTTACCTAGCCTGCTTTTCAGGGTCCGGTACCCTGCGGCGCTGGCCCTTACCGACTCGCCGTTATTCAGCCTCAGGTTGTAGCTCTGCTTGCCGTACAGCTCCACCGACGATATTTTCGCGATATTCACTATGGCGCTGCGGTGCACCCGCACGAACCCGTCGGGCAGCATCCCCTCGTAGTAGGCCATCGTTCCCTCCTTCACGTACCGGCCGGCCGCGGTGACGATGGAGACGTAATCGCCCATAGCCGAAATGTAGAGGATATCGGCGGTCTCCACAATATGGATGCTCGTGCCCTTTTTTACCGTAATCCGGCCGCTGTCGCGGACTTCAGCCGATTCCGGTGCGGTAGCCGTTGCAGGCTCCGCAACCACCTCTTCACCCGCGGGTTCTTCCCGGCCTCCGCTGTCCCGCAGTATCGCCGACCACGCCGCGAAGGCCGCGGCAAGGTAAATGAACACATCGTGGAGGAACGGCTCCATAACCCCGTAAGCCACCGTGTAGACGGCCAGCACTGCGTCGAGGGTAATAAATACGGCGACCACGACGTATGCCACCCGGATATAGGGAAACGAAACAAGTCCGCGTATATAGCCGTATAAATAACCTCCGAACAGGGTCCCGGCCCCGAACGCCGCGGCCGATACCGCGGCCACCGTCCAGCCCGCACGGCCGTACAAACCCGTAAGAAGGCAAAGTACCAGGGCTGAGACGACATCGGCTGCCGCCAGCCGCAGTCGCGGCCCGTTATCCGGAATCAAAGGCGCCATCTCAATTTTTTATTTCCACCCCACCAAGGGTAATATTGCCGCGCAGTACCAGCCTGCGGTCGTGCAGTTTCTCGACGTAGTGGCCGTAGCGCTTGTCTTCTAACCCTCCGACGACCGTTCTGATTTCCGGGACCACCTCCCATTCCGCCGGAACGTAGAGCGTGACCCCGGCCAGCGTGGAGTTGATGTCGATAAAGGTATCCCCTTCCGGAATCGCCGTATGCCGCAGGTCCAAGACTGTCCCGCCCAGCACGCCGCTTATATCGGCCCCGGTGAATATCTCGTCCAGCACGATATTCTCGTAGCTTCCCAGTACGTTATTCGCTTCGACGAAGCCGGTGGCCCGGCGGGTGGGTTCGCTGTAATCGTAATGCCGGCCGCGCCGTTTAGGCCGGTGCGGCAGAAGTACCTTCGCCACGATAAGTACTCCTATGAGGATGAGCAGTACGGGCTTGTAGTCGGCGAACCATCCCGGTCCCGCGCCCGTTATACGGGGGATGAGGAAAAACGCACCCGCCGCGGACACCACCAGCCCTCCCAGCACATCCCGCCGGGAAACCAGCATAAGCCCCGCTATTACCACCAGCATCGGCCACGACATTACGATGTTGTACACGTAATCGTCCACTATGCCGGCGTTCCGCCCTACGACTATCAGCCCGGCCGCTATAAAAACCAGCCCTACCACAAGGGCGCCTCCTCCCCTCCTGCCCCGACGGGGGCGGAGGGTGGATTTATCGAATCCCGATTTTTTCATTTCGTTAGTTTTTCGTTCCACACCGGCAAAAGTATGGCAAGTTAAGATGCCGTGGAAGCGCAAAGCGTTGCGCGCGGCCGTTTTTCCGATCAAACGGGGCTTTTACCCGACGAATGCGGTGGCGCGGCCGGTCCCCGCCGCGCCGCAAAAATAAAGCGGCCACCGCATGGGATGGCCGTTTTAGAGTCGAACGGTATGCCGCCCTGCTATTCTTCCGGGTATACGTCCCGGTACCATTTCAGGTTTTTGTAGTATTCGTTAAGGTTGGTGTAGGCCGCCCGCGGAATATAAACGGTCAGGCCGCTGAAGTAGTCGATTTTATTGGCGGCCTTGTTGTAGTCAGAGTAATAGTGGTCGGTATTGTATTTGTCGATAACCGCTTTGTAGAAAAACTTCGCGAAACCCTCGGCCTCGGCGCTCCCCTCCCCGTACATCTTACGCACGAGGTCCTCCATATCGGAGTAGTAATATCTGGTAGGGTGGTAGTTCTGCACGGCGCCCAGGTATGGTTCCGTCTGCAACCACGGCAACAGGTCGTACTGCCGAACGTATTCGGCCAGGGCGTCCAGTTCCGAAGTCTTCACCACGCTTACCGTGGCCGCATTGTAATCGGGATTGGGATAGACCCCGTTGGCAAACATGGTATAGAAATCCTTCGCCACCCCGGCAAGGTCGGCTTCCGTAAGGCTGGACTTGAACAGCCGGCCCATCATTTTACTGTAATCGAACCCGGGCACGACCACTTCGGCCGGCGACGCGATTATGTAATCGGCCTTGTCTTTAAGTTCGTAAGCCACCTCTATTCCCGCCATAAAACAGGGGTCGAAAATCAGGTAGTCGAGTTTATAGGGGATAGTGTCGGCAAAATCGGTAAGTTCCATGTAACTGCCGTTATCGTCGATAAGTGACCGGGACGGTTTGCCGAACAGGTCGGTGGGCAGCCACCCGCTTGCATGCGACAGCACGCACATACCCATAACGTCGGCCGGGAAGAGCCGGTTCACATCGTTGAGCACCTCTTTGAGGAAAGCCGGGTCGGACGAGTCGGGATCGTGATAGCTCTTTACCGTGTCCGCCCTGTGGCCTTTGCTGTTCTCGGTGCCTATCCAGATAAGGTGGGCGTAGTCGTCCAGACCTTGGCCGCTAACGTCGGCCAGTACCACCATATTCCCGTCGTAGGAATCGCTCCAGTTGTTGACCAGTATTTCGGGTTTTAGCCACGCCTCGTCCCAAAAGGACTTATTGTCGGTGCCCAGATAGAGCAGGAACGTATTTTTCGTACTTTTTTCCCTCGTGGCCTTCGGGGGGGTCGATGCCCGGGTCGTCCTTACATGAAACCAGGGTAAGGGCCACGAGCAATGCCACTGATATTGAATAAAATCTTTTCATAGTCTATTGTTATATACCCCTTCCGGGGGCAAAATATAAGCCAAATGGTGCCGTTCCATGCGGGGGGCGTTACGATACGTGGAAAAACTCCACCACGCCTTCCACCCGCCCGTCCCCGCCGGTCACGATAAGCGAATGGATGCGGTTGCGGTGCATTATCTCCTCCGCCACGCTGACAAGCTCCCCCGGGCCGATGGTCTTGGCGCCGGACGACATTATTTCGGAGGCCTTCTTGTCGAAGAACGCCTTCCCGTAGCGGGCCATCGCGCGGCGGATATCCCCGTCTGTGATGACCCCCAGCAGGCGTTCGCCCTCCACCACGGCCGCAATTCCCATCCGCGCTTCCGATATGGCGATTATCACGCTACCGAGCGGCATATCGCCCGATATGCGCGGCACATCCGTCCGCATCACATCGCCGACGCGGGTGAGCAGCCTGCGTCCCAGGCTTCCGCCCGGGTGGTATACCGCGTAGTCCTCCGGAGTGAAACCCCTCTCGCGCATCAGGGCCACCGCCAGCGCGTCGCCCATGACGAGCATCGCCGTGGTGGAGCTGGTCGGGGCAAGGTTCATCGGGCAGGCCTCGGACGGAACGGCTATATTGAGGTGGTAATCCGAATGGCTGGCAAGCAGCGAGCCGGGCTTACCGGTCATGCCTATCAGCACGTTGCCGCGGTTTTTCAGGAACGGGATAAGGCGCAGCACCTCGTCGGTAGCGCCGGAGTTGGCAATGGCGAGGACTATGTCCCTCGGTTCGATCATACCCAGGTCGCCGTGGTAGGCCTCTCCCGGGTGTAGGAAGAAAGAGGGGGTGCCCGTGCTGGCGAGCGTGGCCGCTATCTTCTTTCCTATGATACCCGATTTGCCCATCCCCGTGACCACCACCTTGCCGCCGCACCCGAGTATGGCCCGTACGGCTCCCTCGAAATCGTCGTCCAACAGCGGCTCCAGACCGGCTATCGCACCTGCCTCGGTCCTTATAGTCTCTATGGCGCTTTGTAGAATTGCTCCCATTGATTTTAATTTTCCTCGTTCGAAATTACTAATTAAAACGTTACCGGGACCGGTTTTGTTATCCTTACGACCATTTATCGCACCTCCGCCTCGTCCGGCCCGTGTCCGGGGCCTCAATGCACCCGGTCCGGCTTTTCACCAACCCGCGGCCCAATCCGGTATCCGCCACTTTGGATTCGCAGCCTTTACCATCCGGCACATCAAAACGTACCGCTCAGGGTATAGCTGCCCGTAACGCAGAATATCTGGCTGTATATGTAAAACCCGGGGCGGCTCGTTTCTATCCTCCTGTTAAGCTGGAGCACCGGGTGCCCGGGACGTACCTTGAGGTAGGAACGGAGGCGCTTGTCGGCCCCTATGGCGAAAAAATACTGCACGCCGCCCGTAACCGTTATGCCGTACTTGGTCCTCAGCAGGTCGAACAGCGAGGCGTCCTCCATATTGTTGGCCGTGAAGCGCGGCAGGCCTATGTTGGGCAGCATGGTTATGTCCAGTATCACCGGTTCGTCGTGCAGCACGCGGACCCTCTCGAAATAGATACAGCCGGCGGCCTTTTCCTCCTGCGAGAGCGGGAAGTTCATGGCCTCTGTCCAGTGCCGAAGCTCGGGGCGGAGCACTATCTCGGTGCGCAGCCCGTCGTCGGACATGGCCGAGGTGGTGCTCTGCAGGGAGAGAATCCCGATGCTTTTCGGCGCCCCTTTCACTATGCTTCCCTTGCCCTGCCGCCGCACTATAAAGCCTTCGGCCGTCAGCAGGTCGAGCGCCTTGCGCACCGTGGGCCGCGTGGCCCCGTACTCGGCGCACATAGCGTTTTCCGAAGGAAGCATATCTCCGGCGACGTATTTCCCGTCGGCGATCTCCCGGCGCAGGGTCTCGTAAATCTGTTTATAAAGGGGCAGGTCTTTCATCTTCGGCGGCGAACTGTATACGCCCCAAAGATAACCATTTTTTCCGGATGCCGGACCTGCTTTATATCACACCGGACTTGTAAATACAAGTTTTAAACTTGTTAAGTGTTAATAATTTCTTAAAACACTTATTTTAAGCGACTAAAAAATTTACTTGTAAATACGAAATATATTACTATCTTTGCGGTTGCGACCGACCGGAAACAGGGTCCGGCGCAACGGAACCGACATAACAATAAACCTGACATAATCACAAGAACTATGGCAACAGCGGTCATCATGCCCAAACAGGGGCAATCGGTCGAGAGTTGTATCCTCACCGAACTACGCAAGAAAAAAGGGGACAAGGTCGCGCCCGGCGACGTGCTTTTCGCCTATGAGACGGACAAGGCTTCGTTCGAGGAGGAGGCCCGCGAGGCCGGCGAAATCCTCGAGGTCTTCTTCGACGAGGGCGACGAAATCCCGGTGCTAACCAACGTGCTGGTTATCGGTAACCCGGGCGAACCGGCCGAAGGGTTCCGTCCCGGCGGGGGCGAGGCGCCCGCGGAAACAGCCCCGGTGGCTCCGGCTTCCGAGGCCGCGCCTGCACCTGCGCCCGCGCCTGCTTCTGCTTCTGCACCCGCACCTGTTCCGGCAGCGGTTCCGGCTCCGGCTTCTGCTCCCGCGCCCGCGGCGGCGGGGCCTGCCTCCGGCATCTCGCCCAGGGCTAAAGGCCTGGCGGAAAAGCACGCGGTCGACACTTCGGCCGTTGCTGGAAGCGGTCCCGGCGGGAGGATAATCGCCCGCGACGTGATCGCGTCCATAGAGCGCACCCCGAAGACCACCCCGCTGGCCAAAGCGCATTTGCAGCAGGGAGGCGTGAGCGTCCCGGCCGAGGGCACGGGCCTTGCCGGAGCGGTATGCAGCCGCGACCTGGCGGCCGGCAGCGCCCCGGCGGCCACAGCCACGGCAGCGGCGCCGCAGGGCGCGGCGACGGCCGACGGCGACGGGGTAATAAAACCGCTTACCAATATGCGCAAGCTGATTGCGAAGGCCATGCACGCTTCGCTCCAGAACTCGGCCCAGCTTACCCACCACCTGAGCGCGGACGCAAGGCGTATACAGGAGTTCCGCAAAACGGTTAAGAAAGCCGGCGGCACCAATATAACGCTGAACGACATGGTCTGCTTCGCGGTTATAAAAGCGCTTAAGAAGTTCCCGCAGGTAAATTCGCACTTCCTGGGGGACAGCATGAAATACTTCAACCGCGTCCACCTCGGCCTGGCGGTGGATACCGACCGCGGCCTGATGGTGCCGGCGCTGCGCGACGCGGACATGCTCTCGCTCGAGGGGCTGGCAATAAAGCTGAAGGAGATGGCGGAGGCCTGCCGCGCGGGGTCGGTAAACCCGGACATACTTTCGTCCGAGGCCGCTTCGTTCACCGTATCTAATTTGGGGAATTACGGGGTGGAGGTCTTCACGCCGGTCATCAACCTGCCGCAGTCGGCAATCCTCGGCGTGAACACCATTATCCCGCGCCCGAAGGATATCGGGGGCGGAATCTACGCTTTCGTGCCCCACATCGGGCTGAGCCTTACCTACGACCACCGCGCCCTCGACGGCGGGGAAGCTACGCGCTTCCTGGCCGAAATAGCGTCGCAGATAGAGAATTTCGAGGCGGCGCTTTAAAGGCGGCCGCCGACCGGCAAATCCGCCGACGGACCTGTCCGGTCGGAAGTTGTATAAACCGGAAAACGACAAGAGCGATTAACTTCGCATTTACAAAAACGATTAAGATGTTCGATTTAGCTATAATAGGCGGCGGTCCCGGGGGATACGTCGCCGCGGAACGGGCCGGGGCCAAGGGGTTGAACGTGGTCCTGTTCGAGAAGAAAGAACTGGGCGGGGTGTGCCTCAACGAAGGCTGTATGCCCACCAAAACACTTCTTTACAGCGCCAAAATTTACGAAAGCGCGGTGAACGGCGGCAAGTACGGAGTTACGGCCGGCGAGGTGAAGTTCGATTTCGCCAAAATTGTGGACCGCAAGAACAAGGTGGTTCGCAAACTCGTGGCGGGCGTGGGAGGTAAAATGAAGGCCCACAACGTGAACGTGGTCAAAGGCGCCGCGATGATTCGGGGACGCTCGGCCGAGGGCATTTCCATCGAGTGCGACGGCCAGGAGTACACGGCCCGCAACCTGTTGATATGCACCGGGTCGGAGGCGTTCGTACCCCCCATACCGGGCATCGAGACGGCCGGGGACGCCCTTATGACCAACCGCGAGATACTGGCGTCGAAAGAGCAGCCCCGGTCGCTCGTTATAATCGGCGGCGGGGTAATCGGGATGGAGTTCGCCAGCTTCTACAACAGCCTGGGCACAGAGGTTACGGTGGTGGAGATGCTTCCCGAGATACTCGGCGGCCTCGACGCCGAAATCAGCGCCATGCTTCGCGACCATTACGCCAAAAAGGGAGTGAAGTTCAACCTGAGCTGTAAGGTGACCCGCATCGAGGGCACCACGGTGGAATACCTCGACATAGACAACAACACCCACACGGTTTCGGCCGAGAGGATACTAATGAGCGTCGGCCGCAGGGCCGTTACCACCGGATTCGGCCTCGAGAATCTCGGCGTGGAGACCGAGCGGGGCGCCATTAAGGTGGATGAGCGGATGCGCACCAATATCCCGAACGTCTACGCCGCAGGTGACGTAACCGGCTTCTCCATGCTCGCCCACACCGCCAGCCGCGAGGGCGAGGTTGTGGTGAACAACCTGACGGGGCGCCGCGACGTGATGCGCTACAACGCCATACCGGGCGTGGTGTATACCAACCCGGAGGTAGCCGGAGTGGGCCATACGGCCGCGTCGGCCGCCGCGGCAGGCATTCCTTTCCGCGAACTGAAACTGCCCATGGCCTATGCCGGCCGGTTTATAGCCGAAAACGAGGGCGGCAACGGCCTCTGCAAGGTTATAGTGGGCGAGAAGCACGGCGAGGTGCTCGGCGTGCACATGATAGGCAACCCGTGCAGCGAAATGATTTACGGAGCCTGCATGGCTATCGAGCAGGAGATGACGGTGAAAGAGATGGAAGAGGTTATCTTCCCCCACCCCACGGTGTCGGAGATATTCAGGGAAACGATATTTGCCGCGGGGGAGTAGTGGCTACCGGCACACGGAATTGGCGGGAATGTTAATGCGCTAAATAATCCGCTGCCGCCGCAGCGGCCCGGACTGAGCCCTTGATTTTTTGTGATACTTTTTAACTTCGTTTTCCTCCTCCTGGCAGGGCATAGTCTGCAAGCAGCCTCTGCGCCTGCTGCGAGCGTCAGATGTATCAAGACAAAAAGTATCGAAAACCTTCTCGTATAACGACAGAAACGAATAGAAAACCATTAAAATAGAAAAAATGCCTAAATGTCAATTTATCGACCCCGCAAAGGTCAGGGCCGCCGGAGAGGTGAAAATCCCCTCGATACCGGTAAACACCTACAAAAAAACCGTCAAACAGGAGATTAAGGACGGCAACTTCACAAAGGAAGATCTCGTGCGCATCTACCGCGACATGGTGATTATCCGCGAATTCGAAACCATGCTCCACCTTGTGAAAACCACGGGCGGATACAAGGGTATCGAGTACAACAACCCGGGCCCCGCCCACCTCTCGGCCGGGCAGGAAGCCGCCGCGGTGGGTATGGCCTACACGCTGGACCTGGACGACTACATCTTCGGGTCGCACCGCAGCCACGGCGAAATCCTTGCAAAGGGGCTGCGTTCCATCCAGCTGCTGCCGGACAAGGAGCTGGGCGACATTATGGA
Source organism: Alistipes sp. (assembly GCA_021202985.1). Lineage (GTDB taxonomy): Bacteria > Bacteroidota > Bacteroidia > Bacteroidales > Rikenellaceae > WRDF01. The sequence continues at coordinate 16,096 of JAJQCA010000032.1, read as the reverse complement.
TTCGTTCTGGGACGGGGCGACGGTGAACGTCGTTAAAAAAGGCTTCAAGGGCTCGACGAAGGACCTGGGCATACGGTTTCTCCTGTACGGTGCGCTGGCTGAAATTTTCGCCCGCGAAACCGGGTTCAACAAGGGCCTCGGGGGAAGTATGCACACTTTCTTCATCCCGTTCGGCGTCTACCCGAACAACGCCATCGTGGGCGGCAGCGGCGCGATAGCCGTTGGAGCCGCGCTCTACAAGAAGGTAAACCGCAAAAAGGGCCTCGTTATCGCCAACCTGGGCGACGCTTCGATGGCCTGCGGACCCGTTTGGGAAGGGCTGTCGTTCGCGGCGATGGACCAGTTCAAACAGCTTTGGGAAGGCGACATGAAGGGCGGCCTGCCTTTCATCCTCAACATAATGAATAACCAGTACGGGATGGGCGGCCAGACCTGCGGCGAGACCATGGGTTACGAAATCGCGGCCCGTATCGGAGCCGGCGTGAACCCGGAAGCGATGCATGCCGAAAGGGTGGACGGCTACAACCCGCTGGCGGTAATCGACGCTTACAGGCGCAAGAGGGAGATTATAGAGAAGGGCGACGGACCGGTACTGCTCGACGTGCTGACCTACCGTTACAGCGGCCATTCTCCCTCGGACGCTTCGTCCTACCGGAGCAAGGAGGAGATAGAACTGTGGGAATCGCAGGATTGCATCCTCGCCTACGGCAAGGAACTGGTAAAATCGGGCGTGGCCAAACAGGCAGACCTCGACGCTATCCGCGCGGAGATCGAATACATAATGCTCGGCACTTTCAAACTGGCTATCGACGACGAACTCTCGCCGCGGATGGACCTTGAAAAGAACCCGGAACTGCTGGGCGAAATGACCTTCTCGAACGGCTCGGTCGACTCGATGTCCGAAGCCAAACCGGATGTGAACCACCCGATGGAAGAGAACCCGAGGGTGAAACAGATAGCGGGCAAGACCCGTTTCGTGACCGACGCCCAGGGCAAACCGGTTTCGAAAATGAAACAGTACCAGCTCAGGGACGGTATCTTCGAGGCCCTTATCGACCGGTTCTACAAGGACGCGTCGCTGGTGGCCTACGGCGAGGAGAACCGCGACTGGGGAGGCGCCTTCGCCGTGTACCGCGGCCTTACCGAAGCCCTGCCCTACCACCGCCTGTTCAACTCCCCGATAGCCGAGGCGGCAATCGTGGGAACGGCCATCGGTTACGCGATGTGCGGCGGCCGTGTGGTACCCGAGATTATGTACTGCGACTTCCTCGGAAGGTGCGGCGACGAGGTGTTCAACCAGCTGCCCAAATGGCAGGCCATGAGCGGTAACATCCTGAAGATGCCCGTTGTCGTACGTGTATCGGTAGGTTCCAAATACGGAGCGCAGCACTCGCAGGACTGGACCTCGCTCTGCACCCATATACCGGGGCTGAAGGTCGTATTCCCCGTGACGCCGTATGACGCCAAGGGTCTTATGAACTCCGCCCTTCAGGGTACGGACCCGGTGATATTCTTCGAGAGCCAGCGTATTTACGAGATAGGCGAGCAGTTCCATGAAGGCGGCGTGCCGGAAGGATACTACGAAATACCCATCGGCGAGCCGGACGTGAAACGCGCCGGGGATGATATCACCATCCTCACTATCGGGGCGACGCTCTACCGCGCCCTCGAAGCGGCCGATATCCTTCGCGACAAGTACGGTATGAGCGCGGAAGTTATCGACGCCCGTTCGCTGGTGCCGTTCAATTACGAGAAGGTGCTCGAATCGGTGAAAAAGACCGGACGCATCGTGATAGCTTCCGACGCTTCGGGCCGCGGCTCGTTCCTCAACGACCTGGCCCGCAACATTACCGAGCTTGCGTTCGATGAGCTCGACGCTCCCCCGGTAGTCGTAGGCTCGCGCAACTGGATCACCCCGGCCTACGAACTCGAGGACGCCTTCTTCCCGCAGCCCTCATGGATAATCGACGCCATCCATGAGAAAATACAGCCGCTCGAAGGGCACTTCCCGAAATCGAATTTCACCGACGCCGAGCAGATACGCAGAGCCAAAGAGGGGATTTGATTAAAGTGTCTTTCTGAACGGAGCTCACGCGCAGTGAAGAATCTCTGGTATGCTAGTACATAGTAAGAGATTCTTCGCTATCGCTCAGAATGACATAGGAAATAGTAAAGCTTCTAAAAATGAACGACATAAAATACACCGAGGTAAACGCCCACCTCCATACGCCCTACTCGTTCAGCGCCTTCGACAGTATCCCGCAGGCGCTGGATATGGCCGGGGCGGAAGGAGTGGCGGTGGTGGGAATCAACGATTTCTACACCACGGCGGGCTACGACGAGTGGAAGCGTGAGTGCGCCGCCAGGGCGCTCTTCCCGCTGTTCAACATCGAAATGATAAGCCTCCAGTCCGACGACCAGAAAGCCGGCATCCGGGTGAACGACCCGAACAACCCGGGGCGCACCTACATCAGCGGCAAGGGGCTGGCCAATCCGGTTATCCTCGCCGGCGAACCGGCCCGCAAGCTGGCCGGGGTGGCCGGGGAGTCGACCCGGCAGGTGCGGGCCATGTGCGAAAAGCTGAACGAACTGCTTGGCGGCTGCGGCATCGCGCTGGACGCGGACGAGATCACCGCGCGGCTTACCAAAGGCAGCCTGCGCGAACGCCACCTTGCCAAAGCGCTGCGCCTTGCAGTGGAGGAGAAATTCGGCACCGGGGAGCGGGCCGCGGAGTTCTACGCGGGCCTGTTCGGCTCGGCTCCGGCATCTCCCCTGACGGACGCGGCTGCGCTGGAGAACGAGATACGCGGCAAACTGCTCAAAGCGGGCGGTGCGGCTTTCGTGGCCGAGGACCCGAAGGCGTTCCTTCCACTGGAAGACGTGCGGGAAATAATCCTCGCGGCGGGGGGCCTTCCCACCTACCCGTTCCTGGCGGATGACGCGAAGGGCGGCTTTACGGACTTCGAGGAGGACCTCGAAAAAGTGGCCGGTATACTGAAACAGAGGGGATTCCACTCGGTGGAGTTCATCACCACGCGCAACAGCGTGGAGGTGCTCGAGCGGTACGCCGGATACCTGTGGGACAACGGTTTCGTGGTAACCTTCGGCAGCGAGCACAACACCCCGGCGATGGAACCCGTACTGCTCCGGGCGCGGGGTGGAGCGGAGCTGTCCGACTACCTCAAACGGCTCAACTACATGGGGGCGTGCATTGTGGCGGCCCACCAGCAGCGAATGGCCGAAGGCCGTCCGGGATACCTCGACGCCGACGGTAATCCTGCCGGAGAGAGCCGCGAGGTATTTATCGAAGAAGGCGACAAACTAATCCGACAAACAATCCAGAAATGACACCGATAGAACAACTCGTAGAGATATCGAGGTATTACGGCGCCGACAGCCGGTACGTCATAGCCGGCGGCGGCAACACCTCTTACAAAGACCGGGAGCGGCTCTGGGTCAAGGCCAGCGGTTCGTCGCTGGCGACCATCACCGAGGAGGGTTTCGCGGTCCTCGACCGGGCGAAGCTCGCCGATATGGCCACCCGGCAGTACAGCGCCGACACCGCCCGGCGCGAGGAGGAGGTTAAATGCGACCTCGCGGCCGCCTGCATCACCGTGGGCCGCCGGCCGAGCGTTGAGACCTCCCTGCACGACATCATGCCGCAGGCCTTCGTCGTCCACCTCCACCCTACCCTGGTAAACGCGCTGATGTGCGCGCAGGACGTGGAGAAGGCGACCGGCGAAATCTTCGGCGACAGCGTGCTCTACATCCCTTACACCGACCCGGGCTACGTCCTGTTCCGCAAGGTCGCGGACGGGCTTGCGCAGTACCGCTCGGCACACGGCCGGGAGCCGCGGGCCATCCTGCTGCAGAACCACGGCATTTTCGTGGGCGGGGAGACCCCGGACGAGATAAAAGAGACCTACGACTGGATTATGTCCTCTATCGGCGGCCGTATCAAGGAGCAGCTTCCCGCCGGGGAGCCGGTGTGCTGCCCCCAGGCCAAAGAGGTGATTCCCGCCCTGAGGGCCATTCTCAGCGGCGAAGGCGCGCTGAAGACCCTGCGGGTTCACAGCGACGGGCTGACGGCCGAATTTTCCAAATCGCCCGAGCACTTCGGGCTGGTGTCGCAGCCGTTCTCGCCGGACATAATCGTCTACTGCAAGTCGCAGTACATTTACAGCGAAACGGCCGATATCGACTCCATAGCCGCGCAAATCCGCGCCTACACCGACCGCAACGGCTACACGCCCAAAGTGCTGCTCATAAAGGGTATCGGGCTTGTCGCCGTGGGCGACGACGCCCGGGGCGCGCAGGTAATACTCGACGTGTTCCTCGACATGATGAAGATAGCCTGGCTGGCGCAGTCGTTCGGCGGGGAGCACCCCATGACCCGCGAGCAGATAGACTTCATCGACAACTGGGAGGTCGAGAACTACCGCCGCAAAGTGGCCGCGGCATCGTCCGCCGGACGGATGGAAGGCAAAACGGCGATAGTTACCGGCGCCGGGCAGGGATTCGGCGAAGGCATCGCCGCGGAGCTGTTCGCCGAGGGGGCCAATATAGTGATAGCCGACATCAACGAGCAGGCCGGGGAGAGCGTAGCCGCGCGGTTCAACGCCCGGGGGCGCCGTAACGGGGCCATTTTCGTCAAGACGGACGTTGCCTGCATGGAGAGCCTCGCCGGCCTGATGGACAGGACGGTATGCGCCTTCGGAGGCGTGGACCTGTTCGTCAGCAACGCGGGCGTACTGCGTGCCGGGGGACTGGAGGACATGACCCCCGAAGTGTTCGAATTCGTGACCCGGATAAACTACAACGCCTATTTCTACTGCTGCAAGGCGGTGGCGCCCGTGATGAAGTTGCAGAACCGTTACAACGCCACCGGGTTCTGCGATATCGTCCAGATAAACTCCAAATCGGGCCTGCGCGGGTCGAAGGCCAATTTTGCCTACGCCGGGGGCAAGTTCGGCGGTGTGGGACTCACCCAGTCGTTCGCGCTGGAACTGGCGCCTTACCGTATAAAAGTTAACTCCATCTGCCCGGGCAACTTCTACGAGGGTCCGCTCTGGTCGGACCCGGAGAACGGGCTGTTCGTACAGTACCTCAACGCGGGCAAAGTGCCGGGAGCAAAGACCGTCGAAGACGTGCGGGAGTTCTACATGGCACAGGTGCCGATGCGCAAAGGCACCTCGCCGGCCGACGTAACGCGGGCCATCATATACGCCGTGGAGCAGGAATGCGAGACGGGACAGGCCATTCCCGTTACGGGCGGGCAGGTTATGATGTCCTAATGGCAGGTCGAACAGGGAGAACCGTTCTCTTTAAAAAGAGAACCGGAAAATTTTAACGGAAACTACATTTCCTTACATCGGGTAAGGTATCGCGAAAGGAATTTTGTATTTGCACGTAGTGCAACCTTTAAATCGAAATAATAACGCTGAAAATAAATTTTTTACGATTATCATTCGATTTAAAGGCCGGCAGGCTTCGCCTGGCACAAAATTCTCCGGGGTGTCAGAAAAAATGAAATTTTGTGACCTTTTTACGAAAAGGGCGGTTCTGTACTTCAAAATAATTTAAATAAAAAATAAATCTATGGAAACCAAAGCGGTAAGGCTATACGGAAAAAACGACCTGCGGCTGGAGACGTTCGAACTCCCGCCCATAGGCGACGACGAGATATTGGCTAAGGTGGTTTGCGACAGCATCTGCATGTCGTCGTACAAAGCCACCACGCAGGCCGACGTCCACAAACGGGTGCCGCGCGACGTGGCGCAGAACCCGGTGATAATCGGGCACGAATTCGCCGGCGAAATAGTACAGGTGGGTTCTAAATGGCAGGGGCAATTCACCGAAGGGGACAAGTTCTCCATCCAGCCGGCCCTGAACTACGAGCAGGGACCGGTGGGCGTCCTCAGCGCGCCGGGTTACTCCTATAAATACATAGGCGGCGACGCAACCTATATCGTCATCCCGAACGAAGTGATGGAACTCGGGTGCCTGCTGAGGTTCAACGGGGAGGGATTCTACCAGGCCTCGCTGTCCGAACCCCTGTCGTGCGTTATCGGGGCGATGCATGCCAACTACCATACCACTCCCGGTTCGTATATCCACAAGATGGATATCGTGGAGGGCGGCAGCATAGCCATTCTGGCCGGGGTAGGCCCGATGGGGCTTGCGGCTATCAACTACGCCGTGAACCGCGGGCGTAAACCGCGCCTTCTGGTGGTGACCGACATCGACGAGGGAAGGCTCGCCCGCGCGGCGTCGCTCTTCCCGCCCGAGGCGGCCGCGGCAAGGGGCATCGACCTGCGCTATGTGAACACCGGGGCCATGACCGACGTGGCGGAGGAACTGAAAGCCATCAACGGCGGTAAGGGGTACGACGACGTGTTCGTCTTCGCGCCGGTCGCTCCCGTCGTGGAGCAGGGCGACGCAATACTGGGACACGACGGATGCCTGAACTTCTTCGCCGGCCCGTCTCAGCCCGAGTTCAGCGCCAAGCTCAATTTCTACAACGTGCACTACTCCGCCACCCATGTCGCGGGGACCAGCGGCGGCAACACGGACGATATGAAGGAGGCCCTCGCGCTGATGTCGGAAGGGCTTGATCCGGCGGGTCTGGTAACCCATGTGGGCGGCCTGAACGCCGTAATCGACACCACGATGAACCTACCTAAGATTCCGGGCGGCAAGAAACTTATTTACACCCACATAGAAATGCCCCTCACGCCGATAGACACCTTCGGGGAGCTGGGCAAATCCAATCCCGCGTTCGCACACCTGCACGAACTTTGCGAAAGGTATAAAGGACTGTGGAACGTGGAGGCCGAGCGGTACCTGCTCGCCAACCCGGAAGCCTTCCGGTAAAAATTACGGCCCGCTCGCGCCGTAAATTGTAATATAAATTACAGTATACGGCGCCGGGCGGTATACCGTGTGAAACATCCCGCCGCGAAAAACGTATATACCTCGTGCGGCACACCGCTAACCGAAACCTGCCGAACCTGAAATGCGCCAGAGTGCATTTTGATAACCGGCGGCCCCGACACCCGGAGGGGTCGCGAAAGTATTTTTATTATGAAACAACTCGATACGAAACTGATGCATCCGGCGGACCAGATTACGCTGATCATCGGCAGGATTTACCGCAGCGGTCTTACCACCACCTCCGGCGGAAACATCTCCATAAAAGACGAGAGCGGCAACATCTGGATAACCCCCGCGTCGGTGGACAAAGGGTCGCTTACAGCTAAGGACATTGTGTGCGTCAAGCCCGACGGGGATGTGGTGGGGCCTCACCGGCCCTCGTCCGAATTCCCGTTCCACAAGGCGATTTACGAAATAAGGCCGCAGGCAACGGCCGTGATACACGCCCATCCGCCCGCGCTGGTATCGTTCAGTATCGTACACAAGATACCCGATATGAACGTCATCCCGCAGGCCCGGAGGATTTGCGGGCGCATCGGCTTCGCGCCGTACGGCCTGCCGGGCAGCGAGGAGCTGGGCCGCAAGATTGCAACCGAGTTCGAAAGCAATCCCGACTATAAGGCCGTGATAATGGAGAACCACGGGGTGGTGCTCTGGGGCAAGGACATGATGGACGCCTACCAGCGTTTCGAGACGCTCGAATTCAGCGCCCGGACCCTTATTAACGCCAGCATCCTCGGCGGGGCCAACATCCTCACCGACGAGCAGGTGAACGTACACGAACGCGCCCTGCCGGTAAACCATCCCCACTTTATGAACCCGACGTACAGCTCGGCGGAGAGGGCTATCCGCACACAGATAGTGCAGACCGTGCGCCGCGCCTGCGACCAGGGGCTGATGATAAGCTCTTACGGGACGGTGTCGGTAAGGTGGGAAGGCAACGATTTCCTGATAACCCCTCCCGGGGTACCGCGCTGGGATATCGGACTGGAAGACATCGTACAGGTCAGGGACGGCATGGTGGAAGCGGGGAAAATCCCGAGCCGCTCGGTGGCTATGCACCACGATATCTACCGTCGCAACCCGCATATAAACTCGATTATCCTCACCCAGTCGCCCCACCTGATGGGCTTCGCCACATCCAAGCGGAAGTTCGACGTGAGGACCATACCCGAAAGCTGGATACTCCTGAAGGACGTGCCGACGGTGCCTTACGGCTTGCAGTACGAGAACTCGAACACCATAGCTGAACTGATGGAGAACACACCCTGCATACTGCTGGCCAACGACTCTGTGGTGGTTACCGGCGACGCCCTGCTGCAGACCTTCGACCGGTTGGAGGTTGCCGAGTTTACGGCCAAGTCGCTGATTATGGGCGCCTCGCTGGGAGAACTCCAGCCGATTAACGAGGAGGAGGTAGAGGAGCTGAGGGTAGCGTTTAACGTGAAATAGGCTCCGGCGCTTCGTTACGCTTAGTTCCGGTCGAATGGAATGAACCGGGCATGATGGCCGCCAGGACAAAACTGTTATCCTGAGCAGGGTCCGGGACGAACCGGCGGAAGAGGGAGCGCCCGTAGGCTTGCCTGCAGAGCCGGGTGACGATGGTGCGACCCGAATGCGGTGCAGGAACTAACACCGTTATAATATCGGATTCTTCGCTTCGTTCAGGATGACATTTTATTGAACAAAAGGTAGATTGCTAACATTCGTTCGGAACGATATATCGATCGACCTGATAAGCCTACGGTTCAATTTCAAAGAATTAAAATTATGAAACAGCGCCTTTAGTTCGGGGCGCTGTTTTTTAGAGCTTTGCACTGATTGTTTAAGCTCATATAGGTGAGGGAAGCCATATTACTATGGATTAAAACTGCTGAGCGAGACCCCACCCGCGCCTTCAAGCCCGTCACAGACAGGCTTAGTAAACCGGATGGTGTGAAGCAGTACCGGACATTTAATAGTTATAATAGTAATTTTACGGCAAAGGCCCGATTATGAAACTGCTGCTAAGCCCACATACCGACCCTGTAATCAACCTTGCCACGGAATCGTACCTGCGCGCCTGCGCGGAGGACGACTATCTGGCGGTATATGTCAACGACCCTTGCGTTGTCATAGGTCGCAACCAGTCGGCCGGGGCGGAGGCCGACCTGGGTTTTTGCCGGGAACGGGGGATCCGGGTGATAAGGCGAATTTCCGGAGGAGGGGCGGTTTACCATGACCACGGAAATGTGAACTACTCCTTTATCCGTTCCGGCGGCTCGTCGCTGGCTGACGGCAAAGAGGACCTGCGTACAGTAGTTGAAATACTCGGTCGCATGGGACTGACGGTAACAACCGGACAAAGGAGCGAACTGCTGGCCGGGGGATTGAAAATATCGGGCACAGCGTCTTTCTGCCGCGGCGGGAGGTACATTTTCCACGGCACGCTGCTGTTCGACAGCGACCTGCCCACCCTCGAAAAGGCCCTCTGCGGAGACAAGGCGGCCCGCGGCCGCAGGATACCTTCCGTACCCTCTCCCGTTACCAATATCCGTGACCGGCTGCCGGGATACTCCGAGGCGGCCGGTTTCGCCCGGGAATTTATACGGGTCGCCGCCCAAGTTACCGGCGGCACAGTTATCGCCATGCCGGACGCCGAGCCGAACCTTGCGGACCATT
>JAJQCA010000032.1:0-6402 GCA_021202985.1 Alistipes sp. | reverse complement strand
GCCGAACCTTGCGGACCATTACCCGGAGGTGATAATATAAACCCGTCGTGAGGTGTTGGAGCGGGCCGGCCGGCGGGTCGGTGAGATATCCGGCAGTTCCGGGCAGCGGGCAGCGGGGAGGCAGTACACCGGAACCAATCTTGCGGGGCTGGCGGCAAGGGTAGACCGCAAGATATCCCGGCTTTACCCGATTCAAGTGTAACCCGGTTACTTTTTCGTCGGCGGGAATAATCTTCATGTTCAATTTACGGGAAAGACGTTCGATAACCGGCAACCGTTTTTCCGTAACCGGTTGAAAGCGCGTATTCTGTCGTGTGTTTTACCCGGTGTACCACCATGCGAACATTGTTCCCCGCCGAACCGGAAAGCGGTACGTCCGGTGCCAACCGCAAGATAAGACCTTCCCCACCCCGCCGGATAAATACCCGGTACGGACCCCGACCCGGCCAAACACCCTGACGCCGAAAAGTTGCACACCGATTCCGCACCGGGCAGAAGAATCCCCGCGTAAACCATCCGACCGGGTGCTTCCTCATATTTTACAGTACCTCCGTCGAGTGAAGATTTCCTCAATCGCCGAATATAATACTCTGTCCTGCAACCATGTCGGGCCGTCTGGCACAAAATGTGCCTGTTCGTTTGCCGTGTACGGCCCGGTAGCCGTACCCCTACTTATGAAACCATATTAATTAACGAACAGTTATCATGAAAAAAACTATCCTTACAGCGGTTGCCGCGGGAGCGATATTTGCCGTGCAGGCTTTAGCCCAGCAGGCTCCCGACTACCTCTCCGACCCGCACCTGAGCGTGGGCACCAAAGATTACCTTAAAGTACTTAACGCCAGCACCACGCCCGTGGAATCGCTGGGCGTGCAGGGAGCGCGCGACGTGCTTGTCAATGCGCAGAAATCGGTAAACGTGGACCTGTCGGGTATAGACGAATCGGAAACCACCATCGAAGCGGACGGTTTCCAGATAAAACTGAATATCGTGCGACCGCAGGGTTCGAACGGTAACCTGCCCGCATTTATCTTCATCCACGGCGGAGGCTGGGTACTCGGCGATTACCCCACGCACAAACGCCTTGTGCGCGACGTGGTGGTGGCGTCGGGGTACGCGGCAGTTTTCGTGAACTACACCCCCTCGCCCGAAGCCAAATACCCGCAGCCGACCAACGAAATTTATGCCGCAACGAAATGGGTGGTCGCTAACGGCGACCAGATAGGCGTGGACGGCAGCCGTCTGGCGGTGGTGGGCAACAGCGTGGGCGGCAACATGACCATGGCAACGGCCCTGAACGCCAAGTTCCAGAACGGTCCCGAAATTAAATGCCTCGTACTAATGTGGCCCGTAACCGACCGCTCGACCGACTACGAATCATGGAGGATGTACGGACAGCAGAGGTTCCTCACCAGCTCCCTTATGGAATGGATGTTCGACAACTACACGGCCAATCCCTCAGACGTGAACCAGATTTACTACTCGCCCGTGCGGGCCACTACCGACCAGCTCCGCGGACTTCCCCCCCACGCTGATACAGGTAGCCGAAAATGACATCCTCCGCGACGAGGGAGAGCTGATGGGCCGTAAACTCGACGAGGCGGGCGTGCCCTGCACCACCATCCGATACAACGGCGTAACCCACGACTGGGGCCTCCTGAACGGCTTCGCCGAACTGCCGCAGACCAAGGACCTCGCCATCTTCACCGCCGCGTTCCTCCAGCAGTACCTTTAATAAAGGGCGGCTATAAACGAATAAAGTCCCCGGCCTAAGGCCGGGGACTTTATCGTTACAGCTCACATCGGGACTCTATTCCACCCTGATATAGTATTCGGTCCGCACGGTATCGCCCCACTGCGACTGGCCTTCCTCGTCCCAATAATGGTAAATACTGGGGCGGGTTATAACCAACTGCGCCTTTGTAACGCTTTCGACCGTGTGCCTCTCCACATAATCTTCACGCGGGTCGAAAGCATAATAATTACTGAAGTTAAGCGTAAGCCGGTCTCCGTCCAGAACCCAGGAAAGCCCCTGTGTATCGTCAATGTCGGTGGGGTCGAGATCAGGGTTGGTAATTATTACCGTATAGCTCCCGCCGCCGCCCGGCTGGATATTGTAAATTCTACTGCATCCGTAAGACGCTCCCCAATCGTCGTCGACCAGACGAGGCCAGGGAGCTACCTCCCCGTCCTCCACTATCCATTCGACGGACCTGTATATTTCCCACACGCCGACAATCGACTCTTCGAGAGTGACGGCCTCGCTCCTCTTTTCCCCGGCGGCCGAGAGCGTCGCCAGACCGTCTATCCCGAGGTCGAACGAGAGCACCCCGCTGCCGGATACGGTACCCTCGAGGGTTACCATGTAGCCGGCCACCGAACCGTCCTTGCCGACGGGGGCGGGACCGTGGTAGTAAAGCGTTATGTCGCCGTCGGTTTCGGAGAGTCTCACACCTTCGATACGAACGAACTGGACGCTGAACGCTCCGCCCATCACCGGGAAGCCTTCCAGTTCCACGTCCACGGTTCCCTCTTCACCGGCGGCGATATTGATATTGGTCCGGGTGGGATGAGTATCCCCCTCGATTCGGACGCCGAGGGTAACCTCGTACGTACCGACGATTTTCCCGACCTCCTCCGGGTCTACCGTCTCGGGAGCTGCGGCCTTCACGGCAACTTCGGGCGATGTCCCGCCGCCGTAGGTGGCCGTGAAGACATATTCACCGGGCGTTGAGGTAGAAAAGCTGTTCCCGCCCAGGGAAGAGCCGGCCGTAAGGTTGTTTATCACCGCACCAGTAACTGTCTCGCCGTTGGCGGTGACGGTAAACTTTACGGCATCCACGCCGTCCGCCGTAAGCGTGGTCTTGTCGGGAGTAAGCAGAACGGTCGGCGAACCGGAGTCGTCGTCCTCGTCGTCGTCGCAGGAGACCAGCGCCGGTGCTATCAGCACGGCACAAAAGATGATTGCAAGTCTTTTTAAAACTTCCATGATAAAATAGGATTTGTTTCCCGTCCTTGAGGGCGGGAAGGGGTTAATTGAAAATTGGGTACGGCAAAGTTAATAATTATAGGCTAAAATGCCCCATGCCTTTACCGCCGCGGCCCCACGGGGATAATGACATGCTGAGGTGTGCAGGTGACAGGAAACATTTTACCTTTGCAGGCGACCGGCTATCTGTTTTGCGTAAAATCATACATATCGACATGGACGCCTTCTACGCCTCCATCGAGCAGCGCGACTTCCCCGAACTGCGGGGGCGCCCCGTGGCCGTGAGGCACGAGGGTGAGCGGGGGGTGGTGGCCGCCGCCAGTTACGAGGCCCGGCAGTACGGCGTGCGGTCGGCCATGCCGTCGGTGCGGGCACGGAGGCTCTGCCCCGCTCTGGTATTTGTGCCGGGGCGGTTCGACGTCTACCGCGAAGCCTCGGCGGCCATTATGGACGTCTTCTTCGAATACACCGACCTGGTGGAACCGCTGTCGCTCGACGAGGCGTTCCTCGACGTTACCACCAACCATTTCGGAAACCCGTCCGCCACCCTGATAGCCCGGGAAATCAAAGAGAAGATTCTCCAGCGGACCCGGCTGACGGCATCGGCCGGGGTGTCGGTAAATAAGTTCCTGGCCAAAATAGCCTCGGACTACCGGAAGCCCGACGGGCTGTGCGTTATAGGGCCGTCGCAGGTGGAGGAGTTCGTGGAAGGGCTGCCGGTGGAGAAATTCTACGGCGTGGGGAAGGTCACCGCGGAGAAGATGCACCGGCTCGGCATCCGGACCGGCAAGGACCTGAAAGGCTTCACGGAAGGCCAGCTCACCAACGTGTTCGGCAAAGCCGGCCACGCCTACTACTGGTATAGCCGCGGAGTGGACGACCGCCCCGTAAACCCGGATCGCATCCGCAAATCGCTCGGGGCCGAAAACACGTTCGAACGCGATACCGGTTCGGCTGAAGAAATCAGGGCCGAACTCGACCTGCTGGGCCGGAAGGTATGGCGCCGGAAGACCGAAAAGGATTTTATCGGCCGCACGGTGACGCTCAAACTCAAATTCGCCGATTTCCGCATAATCACCCGCAGCCGGACCCTCGCGCGCCCGGTGGAAAGTATGGATGAGATGATGGGAATAGCCTACGACCTGCTGGACCAGGCGCCCCTCGAGGGAGAAAAGATAAGGCTGGCCGGGGTGACCATCAGCAATAACGACCTTACGGAACTCGAGCAGGCCGTGCAGCTAAGGTTCAATTTTCCGGCGGAGGGGACTAATAAATAGCAAAAAATGATTTTATAGATTAAGGTAAAAGGCATCCGTATAATCTATAATGTCCTTATTTGCAACATTATTTATCCAGCCTTTTTCCTTATGGCTTAATTCTATAACTTGGTTTACGGTAAGTGTTTTTAACTTTTCTGCTACATTCGTTATTACATCCAATTCTTCACCATTAAAAACGGAGGGATTAAATTTCCTATTGGCAATTATTTTCTCTCCAAAATCCCCCTCGATATAATAATCGATTGAATCGTTATTATAAATTTCATTAAATAAAGCATCGAAATTCCGTGGAACAGGTCCGTATTTAATAGCCCTGTACTGCGCCCCGGTAATCGAAAAGCCCGTCTTATTAAACATCATAAAATCAGAATAAAACAATAGTTTATTCATCTTTGTTTTGAAAGGACGCATTATTTCTGCAAAAAACAATATCATTTCCTGCATTTTAATGAAATCAGGTTTTCGGTATCCCGTCTTAGAGCTGACATAAAGCCCAAGAAGATTATGCCGACTGTCTTCACCCTGCAACTTATTTATTTTCTTTATTAATTCACTCTTCTCCTTATGACCTAATCCAGCCTCTTCGACCAGACTAAGAAATTTCACCGGGTCCTCTGCCATCCTTATTAATTTCGCATTGGAATGGTTCGGCACCTCACCTTTTTCATAGTTAAGGTAAGTATTGGTTCCAAACCCGAGAATTTCGGACATCCGGGATGCAGAAATTTTATACTTCTCTCTAATAGCAATTATTTCCTCGGTGTATGGTAGGTTATGTTTTTCCCTGTAACGGTTCAATACTTGATTAAAATTGAGATTAGCAAGCCGCGTATCTTCAAATTCCTCCCCGGTATCCTCACAAAGATAATAGTGATAAACAATATCAAATTTTTCTTTGCGGAAGTCCAGCGTCCTTATTTCTTTTTTAAGGACCATGTCTTTATTGGTAAACGGACTTTTCATTTCATTGCTTCTTAAAAGGGTAAACAAGAGGATACTCTGAAAAATGGAAAGAAATACATATAACTGGATTATTTTCCAATCCCTTTGTTATTTTAATATAGATTTCTCTTCCCTTAATTTGCTTACCGAATATCCATAATTCCGAAATATTATTCAGAACATCTTTTTCCGGACCTTGACAATAATCTTCTGCTTGAAGTCCAATTATTATCTGATTGCGTTTATCCGGGGATATTTCCAGTTCCAGTAAAGTTTGGGAATTTTTCTGCCGGTCATTGCGATAAATAATACCGAAAATCCCGATTTTATCCTTCAAACTACGTAAATAGTTTATTACATCCTGTTTGGTTACCATCCACCTTTGTCATAATGTTAAACAAAGATAATACAATTAACAATAAAAACAACAATAAAGTGAATAAAGAAAGCGAATAAACATAATACACAACTTTAAAGTGAACGATAGACACACAATAAAAAAAACAAATCGCCGTATCTCAAGATACGGCGATTGATATTATAAATAGCGGATGTTAGAACCTGTACGCGAAGCCGAGGCCGAGCACGAGCTGGCCGTGGTCTTTGATGATTCGGTATTTAAGGTCGAAGTTTACCAACCAGTTAGGGGCCACATCGTACTCGATACCGGCACCGAGGTTGGCGCCGAAGTAGGTGTCGTTCCACTTGTCGTGGCCCAGATCGTGGTCGCCGTCGTATTTCCAGTGCGAAACGGTGAACCCGGCCAGCGGGTAGATTTTGAACCTCTCGGCGAGCGGGATCAGGTACTGTATATCCACGTTGATATCCCATGAACTGAGGTCGTCGTTCTTAATCCAGAACGTGGCGTTCGGGGTCAGGCGGAAAGAGTTGGAAATCATATAGTCGTAGCGGATGCCTATACCGAGGCTCTTTATATCGGTACCGTAATTGAGGCTCGCGCCCAGCGCCATGCCGCCTTTAAGGCTGTTGGGGCTGTACGCGCCGCTGCGCAGACGTGCATTGTTCCGCTGTACGCCGTCCTGCATTTTGTCCACACCGCGCTGGGTACCTTCCTGCATCCGGTCGACTGTCCGCTCGGAACCGGCCTGTATCCTGTCGACGGTATTCTGGGCGAACGCCCCGGCCATAACACCGAGGGCAAGTAGTGTAAAAATGAGTTTTTTCATATTC
>JAJQCA010000058.1 GCA_021202985.1 Alistipes sp. | reverse complement strand
ACAAAAAGTATCACAAAAAAATCAAGGCGCTCGAAAAGGCGCCGGGTGCACTCCTACGGAGTGCATAAAGTTTCATCCCGATGAACCGCAGGTGAAAAGGAAAATGTCATTCTGAGCGCAGCGAAGAATCTGTCTTTAACAATGATACTTTTATCTTGCTGCATCCGATACTCGCAGCAGGAGCAGAGGCTGCTTGCAGATTACACCCTCCCAAAGAGGCGCTCGAAAGGCGACGGTGCACTCCTAAGGAGTGCAAAAAATCGATAAGTCTTCCCGAGGGGTAGAACTCCCGCGGTAGATCCCTCAAATCCATTCGGGACGACAGTTTAGAACAAAAGCGACGGGCAGCCAAAATCTGGCCGCCCGGTGTTTATAAATAAATTGTCCAAAACGATAAAACACGGAGCCTACTCCCCGGCCGAAAGATACTGCTTTTCGAGGGACTCGAGATATTCCATCACACGGGCACTGAAAACGAACCCTCCAGCGGCTTCCGCGGCTTTGTTGTAGACCCGTGCGAAGGCGGCCGGGTTGGCCGGCTCACGGACCATCTCCTCCAGAAGTCCCTGTTCGCGGATGAGCGAAGTCATATAAAAACCGTTGGGATGGCCGTCGAAAATAAAAACGTCATCGGTAAAGACATCGAACTCGTCCTCGCTCATTTCCCCGTCGAGAAAGGCTATTGTGGCACTGTCGAGCCGCGCCAGTATGGAATCGGTCCCTACATATGCCCGGTGGTATATCCTGTATCCCTCTTCGAGTTCACCGAGATTTTCAGGCATCCGGTAAGGCTCTTTATCGAGCTGGTCGGCCATACCTTCGTTCTGAACGACCGACAAGGCCCAGACCAAGGGGTCGGAAAAGATAAAGTCCCGGTTCATAAGTTTCGACCGGTAAGTATGGAACATCTCGTGGGCCATACCTTCGGCCGTCTGTTCGAACGTATTGGAGTAGGCATGGTTAAGGTCCATTACGATACCCTCTTCCAGGCTGCGGGCATTGTTGTCCATACAGACGAATGTGAGCCGGGGAAACTCGATAAGCGAATCCACGGGTTCGACCAGATAATCTCGCAGCAGTGCCGTGGCTTCCGTTTCGAGACCGTCGAAATCGAAAGTCGAACGAAAATTTTTCAATTCGTCCCAACGACCCTGCATCTCGGCGAAGTTAACCCCCATGAACCACGGGAGAACAAAATTGCGGTCCATAAACTCTTCCTCGGTAAGCTGCCGGCCGATAAACGCGTCCCGTTCATCCCTTCGCTCGGGCGAAAACCCTAACGAGATGCACGCCTTCATCAACTCCTCCCCGAAATGGTCGGTAAGGATGACATACCCGGGGGTGGAAAAGAGTGTTTCCCAATCCTCGTCAGTTATATCCCCGCCTGCCATCATCTTCTCGGCAAAGACGAAAAAAGCGTCCACCGATTCAACATTTACCGCAGACTCCCCGGAACCCGTTCCCGGATTCTTTCCACACGAAACCAACACCGTCAACAGCAGTGCGACCAAGAAATTTTTCTTCATCGGATATTAAAGTTATAATTGTATTTGAACAGCTCCATAGTCAATTCCGGCGGAGCGTAACCGGCTCATTTCCCCGTCCGTTTGCGGTCGGTTTCGGAAAGGAGTATCTTGCGCAGGCGGATATGCTTCGGAGTTACCTCGACGTACTCGTCTTCCTTTATATATTCGAGCGCTTCCTCGAGCGAGAACACTACGGGCGGAGCGATACTCGTCTTCTCGTCCGAGCCGCTGGCCCTCATGTTAGTGAGTTTCTTACTCTTGGTGAGGTTTACCGTCATGTCGTCGCTTCGGGTGTTCTCGCCCACAACCTGCCCGCAGTAGATATCTTCGCCGGGGGCGACGAAGAAACGGCCGCGGTCCTGAAGTTTGTTTATCGCGTAGGCGTAAGACTGCCCGGTCTCCATTGCGATGATTGACCCGTTTATGCGCATCTCGATTTCACCCTTGTAAGGCTCGTAGCCTTTCAGGCGGTGCGACATTACGGCTTCGCCGGCGGTGGCGGTTAGCATATTGCTCCGCAGGCCGATAATGCCGCGCGAGGGAATCTCGAATTCGAGGCGCGTACGGTCGCCCACCGTCTCCATATTTACAAGCGTCCCTTTGCGCTTGGTGGTAAGTTCGATGGCTTTGCCCGAGTACTCCTCCGGCAGGTCGATTGTAAGTTCCTCGACAGGCTCGCACTTACGGCCGTCGATCTCGCGGATTATCACCCGCGGCTGACCCACCTGAAGCTCGTAACCCTCGCGCCGCATGGTCTCGATAAGCACCGAAAGGTGCAGCACACCGCGGCCGTAGACTATGAAACTGTCGGCCGTGGCTCCCGGCTCGACGCGCAGGGCGAGGTTTTTTTCCAGCTCCCGGTCGAGCCGCTCCTTTATATGCCGCGAGGTGACGTACTTGCCGTCCTTGCCGAAGAACGGGGAGTCGTTTATAGTGAAGAGCATACTCATGGTAGGCTCGTCGATAGCGATGGGCTCGAGCGGTTCGGGGTTCTCGTAGTCGCAAACCGTGTCGCCGATTTCGAAACCTTCGATACCTACCAGTGCGCAAATCTCGCCGCACTCCACCTTGTCTGCCTTGGCCTTGCCCAGCCCCTCGAAGGTCATAAGCTCCTTTATCCGGGTTTTAACCATCGTAACCCCGTCGCGTTTGGCCAGGGTGACGTTCATGCCGTTGGTAAGGGTCCCCCGGGTGAGCTTGCCCACGGCGATACGGCCCACGTAGGGCGAGAACTCCAGCGAGGTTATCAGCAGCTGCGGCGTACCCTCCACCACCTGCGGGGCGGGTATATCGTCGATAATGGCGTCCAGCAACGGGGTGATGCTGTCGGTGCGCTCGTTCCATTTGTGCGACATCCAGCCCTGCTTGGCGCTGCCGTATATGGTGCGGAAATCGAGCTGGTCGTTGGTGGCCTCGAGCGTAAACATCAGGTCGAACACCTGCTCGTGCACGACGTCGGGGCGGCAGTTGGGCTTGTCGACCTTATTGATAACCACAATCGGCTTCTTACCCAGCGCGAGTGCCTTTTGCAGCACAAACCGCGTCTGGGGCATGGTACCCTCGAAGGCGTCCACCAGCAGCAGCACGCCGTCGGCCATGTTGAGCACGCGCTCCACCTCGCCGCCGAAATCGGAGTGGCCCGGTGTGTCGATAATATTAATCTTGTAACCGTTGTAACATACCGAAACGTTCTTGGAGAGTATCGTTATGCCGCGTTCGCGTTCGAGGTCGTTATTGTCCATTATGAGGTCGCCGGAGCCGGAGTTCTCACGGAGCAGGTTGCCCTGGTAAATCATTTTGTCGACCAGCGTGGTTTTCCCGTGGTCGACGTGCGCTATGATAGCGATGTTCCTTATTTTATCCATTCTTTAATTTTTAGCCGTCGGATATGATCGATGCGGCGGCAGGGAAGCACGGCGGTTAGTCGGCATCTGGCAGACGGGGGAAGCCCCGCGGACCGGTCCCCGCGAAATTTACGGCGTCAAAGGTAAGAATAAAATAATGCAAAACGATTATCTTTGCCGCGGAAGTGAATTCCCCGTTAAGCATGAAAGAGGTAATAGAAGTCAGCCGGGAGGCCGGAGAGCCTTCCCGTATAGTTATAGGCGACGCGCTGGAGGACCTGCCGGCCCTCACGGCCGGACGGAGGGTGGTCATTGTCACCGACTCCAACGTCCACCGCCGCTACCGCGAAATTATAGACCCGTACGAGCATATTATAATAGGTATGGGTGAAACCAACAAGACCCTCGCCACCGCCGAGCGCATCTACCACGAGCTGGTGGCGCTCAACGCCGACCGCAAGACGTTCCTGCTCGGGTTCGGCGGCGGTATAGTGACCGATATAACGGGTTTCGCCGCCTCGACCTACATGCGCGGTATGCCGTTCGGTTTCATCGCCTCTACCCTGCTGGCGCAGGTGGACGCCAGCGTGGGCGGTAAGAACGGGGTCAACTTCGAGGGGTATAAGAATATGGTGGGGACGTTCAACCAGCCGGAGTTCGTGCTGTGCGACCTGTCGCTCACCGACACCCTGTCGGACCGGGAGTTCGCCGCCGGGTGCGCGGAGATTATCAAATCGGGTATAATAGGCGACGCGGAGTTGTTCGGCCTGTTCGAGAAACACGGCCTTACCGCCTTCCGCAGCGACAAGGAGTTGTTGCTGCGGGCCGTTGCGGGTGCCGTGCGTGTAAAGGCCGCGGTCGTGGGCATGGACGAGAAGGAGGCGGGCGAACGCCGCAAATTGAACCTCGGCCACACGTTCGCCCACGCCATCGAAAAGACCACCTCCAACTTCCTTCACGGCGAGGCCGTAGGGATAGGAATGGTTACGGCCGCCTCTCTGGCCGTGCTGTGGGGCCGCCTCGACAAGGCCGCCGAAAGCCGCATCACATCGGCCGTGGCCAACACCGGGCTGCCGACCGCCAGCGGGATAGACGCAAAACGCCTGTTCAAAGCCCTCCAGATGGACAAGAAGCGGGAGAACGACGACATACACCTTGTCCTGCCGCGCCGTATCGGGGAGTGCGAAATAAGGCGTACCGCTTTTAGCGAGTTGGAAGAAGCGATGCCGGAGCTTGCCGTATAGTGACTGTCGCACAACAGGATAGCCGGAGCGGGGTTTGCCCTTTCTCCGGTTTTTTTATGTTCAGCCTGTCTTCGGTCCCGCTCCGGGTATACGGGGCGGGAGGATTCAGGATACCCTGCCCGGGGATATTACAAACCGGTTAGCAGAAAGCCAATGAAGAAACTTTTTGCATGGCCGGTCCTTCCGCTTTTATTAGTGGCGGGCTGTTCCGGAAAATGAGGAAACGGCGCGCGCACTCTGCCGATAGCCCCGGCACCCGAAACGGTAATCAGTTCACTTTATTGTACCCCAAGGCCAACTTGGGTCGTTAACTCTGTTGTATTTAGTAAAAAATTGTGTAGTTTTGCACTCCGCCTTTTCCACGCACCGTGTGCCGAAGGGCTTTATTTATCGGATAATAAATAATAAAGTATAAGTAAACTCAAACAAAATGCAGAATAAAGGTGCACTTAAATTATTGGTGGTCCTTCTGGTGATCGCCTGTGCGTACCAGCTTTCGTTCACCTACGTCACATACCGCGTCGAGAAGAAGGCGGAACGTTACGCCGCCCAGTTCCCCGTGGAGGAACGCGCGGAAAAGGAGCAGGCCTACCTCGACTCCATCAAAACTAAGACGGTATACAATCTCTGGTTTATAAAATACAACTACCGCGAAGCCAAGGAGAAAGAGATAAACCTCGGTCTGGACCTGAAGGGCGGTATGAACGTAATCCTCGAAATTTCGGTGGAGGACGTGGTGGTGGCCCTTGCCAACAACAACCAGGACCCGGCGTTCGTACAGGCCATAGCGCAGGCCAAGGAGGCGCATAAAACCAGTTCGGAAGACTTTATAACCCTCTTCGCACGGGCCTATAACGAGACTTCGGGAGGCATGCCGCTCGCCAACGTGTTCAATACACCGGACCTGCGTAATGAAATTAGCCCGACTTCCTCCAACGAGGAGGTTATACGTGTGCTGCGCCAGCAGTCGGACGGGGCAATTGCCAATTCGTATAACGTGCTTCGTAACCGTATCGACCGCTTCGGGGTGACGCAGCCGAATATCCAGCGAATCGAAGGTTCGGGCCGCATACTGGTGGAGCTTCCGGGCGTTAAGGAGCCGGAGCGTGTCCGCAAGTTACTGCAGGGTACGGCTTCGCTCGAATTCTGGGCCGTGTACGACAATACCGAGATGTTCCCCATTTTCATGGGTATAAACGAAATCCTCCGCGATATAGAGAAGGCGGCCCCGGCTGCGGAGCGCCAGGCGGGAGGGCAGGCATCCGATCCTGCGGATGAAGCATTGGAGAATTTAGCGGACAGTGCCACAGAGGTTCTGGAGGCTGCCGCGGAGCAGGGTATCGACGTGGATACGGAAGAGGCCGGCGCCTCATCTCTCCTGTCCGCCATCGAAGAGCTGGAAGAGGACGAATTCGGTGACGCTCTGGGTCAGTCCATCAGCAACCCGCTGTTCGACAAACTGATGCCGTCGGTGGACTATACCACCATGCAGGCCTACTCCACCCCGGTGGTAGGTATGGCCTATTCTTACGACACCGCGGCGGTGATGACCTATCTCAATATGCCGCAGGTCCGCTCGAGGCTCCCGCGTGACGTGAGGTTCAAATGGGACGTCAGCCCGATGAAGGATAACAACGTCGAGACAAATATATACCAGCTTTACGCCATCAAAGCCAACACGCGCGACGGACAGGCCCCGCTGGACGGGGGCGCCATTACGGACGCCCGTCCGCAGTATTCGCAGTTCGGTTCTGCCGCAGAGGTGCACATGACAATGAACGGCGACGGTGCCGGCCGGTGGGCGCGTCTCACGGCCGACAACATCGGCAGTTTTATCGCAATCGTCCTGGACGACTACGTCTATTCCGCACCGAGGGTTAACCAGGAAATCACGGGCGGAAGCTCGCAGATTAACGGCACCTTCACCATACAGGAAGCTACCGACCTTGCCAATGTGCTCAAATCGGGTAAACTGCCCGCCCCGGCGCGAATCATACAGGACACGGTGGTGGGTCCGTCTCTCGGACGGGAATCCATCAATTCCAGTATGCTCTCCTTTATGCTGGCATTCATACTGGTGCTTATCTACATGATACTGTTTTACAGCACGGCGGGCTGGGTGGCCAGCGTGGCGCTTCTCGCCAACCTGTTCTTCCTGTTCGGGGTGCTCGCTTCGTTCGGGGCGGTGCTCACCCTGCCGGGTATAGCCGGTATCGTGCTGACCATGGGTATGGCGGTGGACGCCAACGTGATTATCTATGAAAGGATAAAAGAGGAACTAAGGGGAGGCAAAGGTCTCGCCGCGGCCATAAAGGAGGGTTATAAGAACGCCACCTCGGCCATCCTCGACTCCAACATAACCACCATGATTACGGCCATCGTGCTGTTCATGTTCGGTATCGGTCCGGTACGCGGTTTCGCAACCACGCTTATAATCGGTATCCTTACCTCCCTGTTCTGTGCCTTCGTCATAACGAGGATGATATACAACTGGATGCTTGCGAGGGAGAAAAACATCAAATTCTCCACTAAATTCACCGAGAACTTCCTCAGTAACACCAAGGTTGACTTCCTCAAGATAAGGAAGATATCCTATGCCATATCCGGATTCCTGATACTTATCTGCGTCGGTTCGCTGGTGGCACGGGGCCTGAATTACGGTGTGGACTTTACCGGGGGACGTTCCTATGTCGTGAGGTTCGACCGGGACGTCACCGCCGACGAGGTTCGTGACGCCCTCTATGAGGCATTTGCCAACGCCCCGGGCGACGACGCGGAAAAGAGCGTCAGCGTAGTACAGTTCGGTAACGCGGACCAGATGCGTATCGTAACGCAGTACCGCGCGGACGACGATTCGGACGACGCTACCGACCAGGTCGAGCACCTTCTTTACGAAGCCCTCAGCCCTATCTACGCTTCGCCCATAACCGAAGCCGAGTTCCAGACCACAGCAACCAATCCAAACGGTATCATTTCTGCCGACAAAGTGGGTGCGAGCATAGCTCACGAAACTATCCGGAACTCGTTCATAGCCGTCTTCTTCAGCCTGCTGGCTATCGGTATCTATGTGATGCTGAGGTTTAAGAAATGGCAGTGGGGCGCCGGCAGCGTCGCGGCCCTCGCGCACGACGCATTCCTCACCATCGGGCTGTTCTCGCTTTTCCACGGTATACTGCCGTTTACAATAGAGGTGGACCAGTCTTTTATTGCGGCTATCCTTACCATTATCGGTTATTCGATAAACGACAAGGTGGTAATCTTCGACCGTATCCGCGAATACCAGCAGCTGTACCCCAAACGGTCCATTGCCGATAATATCAACAACGCCATAAACAGCACTCTTTCCCGTACCATCAACACCTCGGGAACCACGTTCGTAGTGCTTCTGGCGATATTCCTCTTCGGCGGCGAGGTAATCCGCGGATTCATTTTCGCCCTGATGTTCGGTGTGATAATAGGCACTCTCTCGTCGATTTTCACCGCGACACCGGTGGCTTACGACCTGATGAAACGTACGGCCGAAAAAGAAGAGAAGAAAAAATAAACCGGATTTTCCGAATCGTGAAAAGGATGGCCCCCGGGGCCATCCTTTATTTTTGACCGGGCCCCTGCCGCCGGTAGCTTTTTACCCCGTCCGGAAATTATAATTAGATGGCGGCGAAAAGGGGGCGCGTAACGGGCTTCGTATATCGTGGAATTTAATTAAATTTGTCAGTTACAAATAACAGTACCTGGGAGGCCCGGATGGATTTTATACGGTTTACGATTGTCGACATTCTGGATATCTTCGCTATTGCGTTGATAATGTACTATATATACAAGCTGACCCGGGGTACCCAGGCGCCCAATATCCTTTCGGGTATCATACTGATATACCTGTTGTGGATTGTGGTGAAGGCGCTAAATATGGAGATGCTCTCCGCTGTGCTGGGCCATATAATAGGTGTCGGTGTGGTGGCGCTGATAGTGGTCTTCCAACCGGAGATCAGGCGGTTCCTGCAGGTGCTCGGAAAGAAGAGTAAGCAGCGGAGGAATTCGTTTTTCAGCAAGCTGTTCGATTTCCGGGAAGAGAAAACCACGGACATGAGCTTCCTGAACCCGGTGGTCAAAGCGTGCGCGGACATGTCGGCCAGCAAGACCGGGGCGCTTATAGTAATTCAGGAGTACGTCGACCTGTCGTTTATTACCGAGACCGGCATCACGCTGGACGCAAATATCAGTTCGTCGCTGTTGAAAAATATATTTTTCAAGAACTCCCCGATGCACGACGGGGCGCTGGTGATAAACAACGGGCGTATCGTAGCCGCCAAGTGCGTACTTCCGTCCACGCAGAGCGACGTTCCGATTTCGTTCGGGATGCGGCACAGGGCCGCGCTGGGTGTCACGGAGGTGAGCGACGCCATCGTAATTGTGGTGTCGGAGGAGACGGGAGCGATTTCGGTGGCCCGCAACGGGCAGATTAAAATCGGCATACCGCCCGATGCCTTATACCAGGAGCTGATAGCGCTGATGGAGATAGTCTCCGAGGAGCAGAACAAGGTCGAGACGGCACCTGTACAGTAGCCGCTTCCCCAATCCGGAAGGACGGGCCGGGCCGACCGGCCGTTGGGAGGGAATGGGCGGTCGTGGTCGGGGCGGTCTGGACGGTCCGGACGGTCGGTGAAATGGTTTACTATCCGGTTGTTACGCGTTTATGCCGAGGGACGGCGGGAGTATAATAGAATTGAAAGATGAAAAACGATACGGATAATTACAGGTTCGAGACCTTACAGGTGCATGCCGGGCAGGAGCCGGACGGGGACACCCTGTCGCGGGCGGTGCCGATATACCAGACCACGGCATACCTGTTCAAAGACGCCCGGCACGGGGCCGACCTTTTCGCCCTGCGCGAGTCGGGCAATATCTACACCCGGATGATGAATCCCACCACCGCCGTGCTCGAAGAGCGGGCGGCGGCGCTGGAAGGCGGAGCGGCGGCACTGGCGGTCGCCTCGGGTCATTCGGCCCAACTGGTGGCCCTGACCGCGATAATGAAGGAGGGCGACAACATGGTGACCAGCCCGTACCTTTACGGAGGGACCTACAACCAGTTCAAAAACACCTTCCGCGGGTTCGGAATCGAGGTAAGGTTTGCCGCGGGCAACCGGCCCGGGGATTTCCTCGCACTGGCGGACGAAAACACGAAGTGTTTCTATGCCGAGAGTATCAGCAACTCTAATTTCTTCGTGCCCGACTTTGAGGCTATCGCCCAGGCGGCACACGGCATAGGCGTACCCTTCGTCGTGGACAACACGTTCGGGGCGTGCGGTTACCTCTGCCGTCCGATCGACCACGGGGTGGACATCGTGGTGGAGTCGGCCACAAAATGGATGGGCGGCCACGGCACCAGTATGGGCGGAATTATCGTGGACGGCGGCCGGTTCGACTGGACCGGGGGAAGGTTTCCCACCATAAGCGAGCCGTCGGCAAGCTACCACGGAGCGGTATTCCCCGAGGTGTTCGGTCCCCTGGCATTCATTATGAAGTGCCGCACCGAGGGCCTGCGTGACCTGGGTCCTGCCATAGCGCCGTTCAACTCCTTTATGATAACGCAGGGGCTGGAGACCCTGTCGCTGCGTGTACAGCGGGAGTGCGACAACGCGCTCGAGTTGGCCCGCTGGTTCGACGCCCACCCGATGGTTGAGAGCGTGAACTATCCCGGGCTGGAGTTCCACCCCACCCACGGTCTTGCGCGAAAATACCTGCGCAACGGGTTCGGAGCGGTGCTCTCGATTGTAATCAAGGGTAGTAAGGAGGATGCGCAGCGGTTCGTGGACGCGCTCGGGCTGGTATCGCATCTTGCCAACGTGGGCGACAACAAGACGCTGATTATCCAACCCTCGGCGACCACCCATTCGCAGTTGGACGATCAGGCCCTTCAGGCTGCCGGTATCGCGCAGTCGATGCTGAGGATATCGGTCGGTATCGAACATATCGACGACCTGAAAAACGATTTCGAAAACGGTTTCCGCGCCATCGGTTAGCGGCCGGTGGTTCCGTCCGGCGACCGGGGGGGGGTGCAATTTGCCTCTTACTGTCCGGGGCGGAGGTTGCGGAACACATGATATTTGCCGCCCGGAAGGGAAGGCGACAAAACGGATTAAACAGGAATGCCTGTAAAATATTACAGATACGACAAACCTTTCCGGTTGGAAAACGGCGAGGAGCTGCCCGAACTTACCATAGCCTACCACACTTTCGGCCGTGCGAAGGGGGACAATACCGTCTGGGTATGCCATGCCCTGACGGCAAACTCCGACGTGGCCGACTGGTGGCCCGGCACTGTCGACCGCGGCAGGTTCCTCGACCCGCAAAGGCATTTCATAGTCTGCGCCAACATCATTGGGTCGCATTACGGGTCCACCGGCCCGCTCAGCATAAACCCGGCAACGGGCGCACCCTATTACGGCGCCTTTCCGTTTATCACGGTACGGGACATGGTCAACGCCCACTTCCTGCTGGCCGAGCACCTCGGGATAACTTCCGCGCGGGCCGTAATAGGCAGTTCCATAGGCGGTTTTCAGGCGATGGAAATGGCGCTGACCCGTCCGGGCTTCGTGAAGAAGCTGGTGCTGATCGCCACCTCGGCACGAAGCCAGCCGTGGACCATCGCATTCAACGAATCGCAGAGGATGGCCATAGAGGCCGACCACTCGTACGGCCTTCCCGACGGGGAAGCGGGGAAAAAAGGGATGCGGGTGGCAAGGTCACTCGGGCTGTTGAGTTACCGCGGTTCGTCGGCCTACAACGCCACGCAGCAGGAGAACGACAACTTTTTCAAAGTTGCCGGTTTCCGCGCGGGGACCTACCAGCAATACCAAGGCGATAAACTCTGCCGCAGGTTCGACGCCTATTCCTACTACCGGCTGACGCAGGCCTTCGACTCGCATAACGTGGGCCGGTTCCGGGGCGGTATAGAGAGCGCCCTCTCGCAGATAACCTGCCCGACGCTTGTGATAGGTATTTCGTCGGACATTATATTTCCCGTCTCCGAGCAGATCTTCCTTTACAGGCATATTCCCGCATCGAAACTTTATATACTCAGCTCCGACTTCGGCCATGACGGGTTCCTTGTCGAAGCCGAAAAACTGAACGCTATCCTGAAACCATTTATAAACACCCCAAAGCCAACCAATAAATGAAGCTACCTGAATCCATAAAAATACTGTTGCTCGGCTCGGGAGGCCGCGAGTGCGCATTGGCCTGGAAAATCGCGCAAAGCCCGAGGGTCGCGGGCCTCTTCATCGCACCGGGCAATGCGGGAACGGCCGCCTACGGCACCAACGTGGACCTGAACCCGAACAACTTCGGCACGGTAAAGCAGTTTATCCTTACGAACAATATAAACCTCGTGGTTGTGGGTCCCGAAGAGCCGCTAGTCAAGGGTATACAGGATTACATACGCGAGGACAGCGAGATATACCACGTCCCCGTCGTAGGCCCATCCATGCTCGGCGCCCGGCTGGAGGGGAGCAAGGACTTCGCTAAGGGTTTCATGGCCCGCCACGGCATACCGACTGCCGCTTACCGGAGCTTCGGCAAAGACAGTGTGAAGGATGGTTACGCCTTCCTCGGGAGCCTAACCCCTCCCTACGTACTCAAAGCCGACGGCCTCGCAGCCGGCAAGGGAGTGGTGATACTCGACACGTTGGAAGAGGCCAAAGCCGAACTGGCCGATATGCTGGGCGGCAAATTCGGTGCGGCGGGCAATACCGTTGTTATCGAGAGCTTCCTGAGCGGAATAGAATGCTCGGTGTTCGTGGCCACGGACGGAAAGAATTACAAGGTGCTCCCCGTTGCCAAGGATTACAAGCGAATCGGCGAGGGCGACACCGGTCCCAACACGGGCGGTATGGGGGCGGTTTCCCCGGTAGCGTTCGCCGACGGGGAATTTATGGAAAAGGTCCGCACGCGCATCATCGAACCGACCGTCAACGGACTGGCCACGGAAAAGATAGATTACCGGGGCTTTATATTCATCGGCTTGATAAATGTGGACGGCCAGCCGTACGTTATCGAATACAATGTCCGGCTGGGCGACCCCGAGACCGAAGCGATACTGCCGCTTGTCGGCTCGGACATAGTATCGCTTTTCGAAGCCATAGTGTACGGTCAGCTCGACAAGTACCAGCTCGACCTGTCGGACGGGTACAGCGTAACCGTGATGTGCGTCGCGGGAGGTTACCCGGGTGATTACGCCAAAGGGGACAAAATAACAGGGCTGGATACGGCCGCCGCGGAAACCGGCAGCCTTATATTCCACGCAGGGACCGCCAGGCAGGGTGCCGGAACAGTAACCAACGGCGGGCGGGTTCTCTCGGTGACGTCGCTCGGCACCACACTGGACGAAGCCCTCGCCAAAAGCTACCGTACTATCGACGGGATATCGTTCGAAGGTAAAACTTTCCGAAGCGATATCGGCAGGGACCTTAAAAAATACGGAGTTAAATAGCAGGCCGCACCGGGCCGGATGTCCGGTCGGTATGCGGCGGCAGCCTGACCGGGTAAATATATTGCTTTTCAGGCATATCTTTAAACGAGGGAGAGGAAAGGAGACCGGACCCTTGATAATTGCGACCGGCAGTACAGCCTACGCCGCCTCCCCGCCACCCGATACGCGGGTAGAGGCGTTTGTGCCGGAGCCACCACGGCCTGCACCAATAAATCCCCGGTCCTGAAATTAATAAGAAACACTACCGGATAAGATGCATACGGACGTAACTCGGCAGACATTCGGCGCGATACTGTTCCAGTTCATATTCTTCGCCGCCCTGCTTTGGGGCTGTTCGCTCAACGGGGATACGACGGTATCCGGCCATGCCGGCGATGTGTTTATTCCGGGCAACCTGTTGAACCGTTACAGCGGCTTATACCCTTACGCAGCGCTGGCGCTTTCGCTGGTTTTCGTCTTTATCAACGCCTTCGTTATCACCCGCACCATATCCCGCAACCTGGTCTATCCGGTCCGGAGTTACCTGCCGTGCATATTCTATCTGCTGGTCTCGTGCGGAATCTGCTTTCCGGCCTTCGATCTGGCGGCCATTATCGCCGCCTACCTTATTGTATGCGCCACGGTGGCGTTTATCTCCTCATTCGTCCGGACGGTAAGTTTCGGGACCACGTTCCGCGGAGCGTTCTTTATCGGCCTTACACCGCTTCTGGAGCCGCAAAACGCCATCTATATCCTGCTTGTCCCCATCGCCACGGTGGTATTCCGCCGGTGCACCCGTGAGACCACGGTGGCCGTACTGGGCTCGGTGTTCCCCACCCTGCTCGCCGCCTACCTCTACTGGACACTCGGGTATGGCTTTACGGGAGTGTTCGAATCCATCTGGAACGGCTTCGCGTTCGCCGAACCTACGGCGGCGTCGCTTTTCCCGAAGGGCGCGGCGGGCACGGGCAAATTAGTGGCTGCAGGACTCATCGCGCTTACGGTAATCCTTTCGGCATTTACCTTCATGTCAGCGGCGGCCGACATGAGGACACGTGCATACAAAATACAGGTTTTCGCCCTCTGGTTCCTGGTCATTTGCGCGGTCTCGATGGCGATGCCCTCCCGGACGGAGGGAAATTTCGCCGTACTGGCAATCCCGGCGAGCATCCTCGCCCCGTCGTTTTTCGTCCGGCACCGCGGAACCCTGCCTCTCCTTCTGTATATCGGCATGTGCGCCGCAGTCGTTACGGCGGCTCTCCTGCCGTTTTTTACCTGACTCAGTACTCCCCCGCATCCATTTCGGCGGCGATCTTCAGCATCGCACCGCATAGCCGGGCCAGCTGGTCGTCGTCGATTACATACGGCGGCATAATGTAGAACAGCCTGCCGAACGGCCGGATCCACACCCCTTCCTCCGCGCACCGCCGCTGCACCCGGGCCATGTCCACCGGCCGGTCCAGCTCCAGCACTCCTATGGCTCCCAGCACCCGCACGTCCCGCACGATTTGCAGCGTGGCGGCAGGTGCCAGACGTTCACGCAGGGTCTGCTCGATGCTCTTTATCCGCGCCGGCAGGCCCGGGTCGGAAATAAGTTCGAGCGACGCACATGCCACGGCGCAGGCCAGCGGATTGCCCATAAAGGTGGGACCGTGCATAAACACGTACGGGGGATTCGACGAGATAACCTCAGCCACCCGGGCTGTAGCCATAACCGCGGCGAAACTCATATAGCCTCCCGTAATGGCTTTGCCCAGGCACATTATATCCGGCCTCACCCCTGCCCTGTCGCAGGCGAACATGGTTCCGGTGCGCATGAATCCGGTGGCGATTTCATCCGCAATCATCAGCACCCCGTAACGGTCGCACAACTCCCTCACCCCCCGCACGTACTCCGGATGGTAGAACCACATGCCGCCGGCACCCTGTACCACCGGTTCGAGAATAACCGCGGCAATCCGCTCGTGGTTCTCCCCGAGGAGGGCTTCCATCGCGGCAAGGTCGGACGGGTCCCATTCCTCGCCGAACGCCACGGCCGGTCGTGGTGCGAAATAGTGCACGGGCAGGGCCCCGCGGTAAAAGGAGTGCATCCCGGTCTCCGGGTCGCATACCGACATGGCCTGCCACGTATCGCCGTGGTAACCGCCGCGGACGGTAGCCAGCCTGGTGCGCCCGGTGCGGCCCGAGGCCTGCATGTATTGTATTGCCATCTTGGCCGCCACCTCCACCGCCACAGAACCCGAATCGCAATAGAACACCCGGTCCAGTCCTTCCTGTGTTATATCCACCAGCCTGCGTGCAAGTTCCACCGCCGGCCGGTGCGTAAGGCCCCCGAACATAACGTGCGAAAAGCGTTCGATCTGGCCGACCGCCGCACGGTTCAGGTGTGGGTGATTGTATCCGTGGACCGCGCACCACCACGACGACATCCCGTCTACGAGCCTCGTTCCGTCGGCAAGCTCGATGAAGCAGCCGTCGGCACCCGCCACCGGATAGACCGGAAGGGGTTCGGTCATAGATGTGTAGGGATGCCAAATGTGAGTTTTATCAAATTTGAGCAAAATTTCTTCTTCGGTTTCCATATCCAATATTGCATTTAGGTTGCCGGAAGGTATATATCGGTCCCGCCGTCAAGCAGGAAACACCCGTAATATACGGCTGCCGGACTTTTTTAATAATTCGCAAAGGCCCGTATAGGGGCTAAAGCACCCTCCTGTCAGGATTTTGCAATATATAATTTGTGTCTTTTTGAATTAATATTATTATTTCTTTAATCATTATTGTATCGCACGTATATTTATCTTACTTTTGTGGATGTTTTATATTATTTCACTACCCACTATGTTTATTAATCCCCTTAATTAATTCCCTATTATGGACAGCTTCTATTCACCGACCACCGAGCAGCCGATGATCGTAAAGTTCATCCAGACCCAGCGTAACGCCATCCAGTCCCAGCGTAACGCCATCCAGTCCCAGCGTAACGCCATCCAGTCCCATAACTATGTCCGCCATGCTATCGGTTACGTAATACGCGGCCGGAAGTATATCTACAACGGCGACCTGAGGCAGGAAGTCAACCGCGGGGAGATGTTCTACCTGAGTTCCGGCAACCACTACACCGAGGAGATTCCCGAAGACAACAAGCCCTTCGAGCAGATTGTCTTCTATTACTCCCCCGAAAAACTGGGGAAGATACTGGCCAACCTCAGCATGAATTACAACATGGATATAGTCAACGACCATTCATGCCCTAACTGCCACGAACAGAACCATGTCATTTACCCGGCATGGAACGCGGCAAAGACATTCTTCAATATGGTCAACCAGTCCATCCGGGAAGGGGATATCACCAGGGACAAGACTCTCGAAAGCATGAAAATGCTCGAACTGATATACCTTATCCTCACCGAGAAGGACTGTTGCTTCAAAACAAAAATACTCGAAAACACCGACAGTCACAAGGAAAATTTCGAACAGATAATCCACCGCAACATCTTCAACGATATATCCATCGAAGCGCTCGCCCAGCAATGCAACCGCAGCCTGACCTCGTTCAAAAAGGAGTTCAAAAAGCATTTCTTCGAGCCGCCCCACAAGTGGTTCATCCGCCAGCGACTGATGCACTCGCGACTGCTGCTTATTTCCACCAGTAAATCCATTTCGGAAATCGGCAACGAGTGCAACTTCCCGAACACCTCGCACTTCATAAAGCTGTTCAAAAAAGAGTTCGGTATGACCCCCGCGGCCTACCGTACCAACCACAACGAGTCACGTCGCAACCAGGCAGCAGAGCTCAAACCCAAGGACGACACGCAGGTGGGTGCAATGATGAACCGGCAGTGACACAACCGGTTTGGAACAGACCGCCGATATCGTAAATTTTTAAAATATAACACAATAATAAGCCGCATGAAATGTGCGGCTTTTATTTGTATAAATAAAATATTAATATATCTTTGCGTAGATGTTAAGCGGGATTGTCCCGCAACCTCATTAACCTGACTAACCGAACCTGAAAGGCGGACTCTTCGATTAAGAGTCCGCCTTTTTTACCGTTTGGAGATACCGTAATAAAGTAGCCGACAGCCCCGGGTGGGGTTACATGTACTCGGTGATACTCCGCGCCTTCCTGCCGGAATTCTGACGGCGCTGCTGTTTTTTCTGTTTCCTGGCGTGCCATTTGGAAGCGGCCGGGTTCCCGGTGCTTATAACGTAGGTGAATTGCTCGTGCGAAATGTCGGTGGTGCGGGAATAGGCCCAGTTGTCGGACCCGGCTGTATAGGTCCTGTAACGGTTCACGGGTACCCGGTAAAGCTCCACACCGTAACCGTCCGCCTCGAAGGAGACCTTTACCTGCCTTTCCGATACGGTTTCCCGGTATTCGATGCCGTTATCCAGCACATATCCCATTATATTATGGTACGCCCTCGGACTGGTAAACTGCACCCTGAGCCACGCCGGACCCGCATCGCCGTACTGCAAAACGATCGAATAACTTTTAGTGTCGGTGGTCTCGAGCAGCTCAGCCCACACATCGGTCTTGGATAGGACGTAGCGGTTCTTATTGAATTTGTAGGTGAAATTCTGTTGTATCAATTCCTGCGCGGACATATTAAGCAGCTTCGAAAAGGGCAGGTCCTGCGGGTAAACCTGTGCGGCGAAAAGTAATAACAAAAGCGAAAAGAGGGCTTTTTTCATGGTCCGGTAGTTTTGTGGGTTAATATGACACCCCTAAAATAGCAAAAAAAGGTAAAAAAATACCTTTTTTGTCATTCTAAAACACCGGAGCGTAGAGGTGGATAACCCCTAACGGGAACTCAGCCGGGCAGGCCCGGCATATCTTCCGTGCTGTCTTCGTCCGGCTCGGCAACCGAAATATTCAAGGCTTTACGGGCTTTAACACCGAGTTTGCGGAGCTTCTCGGTACGGGTCACGAGGTTGCCGCTGCCGGTGGCAAGTTGTTTCATCGCCTTGTCGTAGTTCGCCCCGGCCGAGGAGATGCTCTTTCCGAGCGTTTCGAGTGTTTCCACGAACCCGGCGAACTTATCGTAAAGCTTGGCTCCCTCTTCGGCTATTTCGATGGCGTTCCGGCTCTGGTCGTCCCGGCGCCAGAGTTCGTCGACTATTTTTAGCAGGGCCAGCAGGTTGGTCGGACTGCTTACGATCACCTTTTTATTATAGGCATCGCTCCATATCGACGGGTCGTTCTGCATGGCGCAGAGGTACGCCGGTTCGTTGGGGATAAACATTATCACGAAGTCGGGCGATGCCAACGACTCCTGGTAGCCCTTGCGACCGAGTTCGTCCACATGGCGGCGTACCGAAACGATATGGTCCTTCAGGTATTTCCCGCGCTGGTCGGGCGGGCAGTCGGAGCAGTAGCCGGCGTAGGCTGTGAGCGATACTTTGGAGTCTATCACTATCTGCTTCTGCCCGGGCAGGTTCAGTATTACGTCGGGGCGGAGGTTGTTGCCTTCGGCGTCCTTTATGTTCTGCTGGGTGGTAAAGTGGATACCCGGTACGAGGTTGGAGTGCTCCAGCAGTGTCTGTAAAATCATTTCGCCCCAATCGCCCTGAACCTTCGAGTTCCCTTTGAGGGCGTTGGTCAAGTTGGTGGTCTCTTCCGTAATTTTGCGGTTGAGTTCGTGCAGGCTGCGTATTTCGTTCTGGAGCGCTCCCCGCTGGCGGTTCTCGTCGGCATAAATCGCCTCTACCCTTTCGCGGAACTCGCCTATCGAACTGCGGAACGGCTTGAGGAGTGCGTCCAGCGACTGCTGGCTGGCGTCTTTGAACTGTCGGGATTTCTCCTCCAGTATATCATTGGCAAGGTTTCGGAACTCGAGCCGGAACGTCTCCTGCAATTTCGCCAGCTCCTCCTTATCCCGGGCCGCCTGTGTCGCGGCCAGCTCGAGACGGGCTTTCAGGCCGGAATTCTCGGCGGTAAGTTCCGTTAGCCTGCCGTTGGCCTCGCGGAGGGCTTCTGCGGCCGATTCTTCCAGGGAGACTACCTTCTTCCGCAGCGACTCGTTTTCCGCCTCGAGCGCTTTGTGTGCGGCGCCGGCCGCCTCCGACCGCCTGAGCGCTCCGAACCACATGGCTGCGAAGAGCACGCAAATTACCGTAAGTATTATTGTCGCTATGACTAACAGGTTCATTTGTGTTTTATAAGTAAAAATATTCTTTCCCTCGTTTATCCTTCTATCCGGGGCCGGGGGCAAACCCTATAATTAACAAAAGTACGATAATTACCCGGACCGGATAACCCGGCCACTGTATAATTTCACTGACCGGGAGTGCATACAACGCTCTTTTTTATTACCTTTGCCGGGTAAACCGTATAAGTTTCCAATCTCAACCAGAGTCGAATACAAATTAAATCCCACCCAGAGCATTATGAAAAAAATCTTTACCTTCCTCAAACCGGTGCTGCTCGTTATGCTTGCAGTATTGCTGGTGACATGCGGCAAGAAGTCCTCGGGCGATTACCGTAACTTAATCCCCGAAACCTCGTTCCTTACCATATCCGTAAACGGCAACTCGCTGATGGAAAAAGCGGGCTTCTCTCCGGCCGAAAGGGCCGCCTACCGCGACCAGGCAGGCACACTGCTCGGTTTCATGGGTGCCATGCTCAATGCGGACGACAAGGAATTCATCCTATCGCTTATCGACGACTTCGACAATTCGGGCCTCAGCTTCAGCCACGACGTGTATATGTTCATGGATTTCGAGAGCCGGAATATGGCCAACCCCGACCCGACGGTAGGTGTCCTGGCGAAGGTGGGCAACAGTAAAAAACTGGGCAAACTCATCGACATTATCACCCGCTTCAGCCCCGAGTTGAAAGTGGGTTCAGAGAAAGGCATAAATATCATCCCCGTGGCGCAGGAGTACGGTAACAGCGTAGTGATGGCTTACGACGACAATGCGTGCCTCTTTTACCGCTCTCCGAAAGACTATTCCGCGGCGGTCAATGACGCCGTACGGCTGTTCGCCGGTTCGGGCCAGACGCTCTACGGCAATAAGCAGAACGCAGCCTTCTTCGACGGCAAGTCGGACGTTGGTGTGTTCATGTCCTATAAATCCATAGTCGAGATGGCCGGCGAATCGATGCCTATGGCGGATATCATGTCGGCCGCGAATATATATCTGAAAACGGACTTCAAGGGTGGTGTAATCGACACGGATTACGGAATGATCTTCAGCAACGACGAAGCAAAAAAGAGTTTCGAGGATTTCTACGCATCCGAAAAGATGACGGGTAAATTCGCCGACCTTATACCGGATAACGTTCTGGCTGCCTTCTCGGGTTATCTCGACGGAGAAAAGGTCTATGTCGGCCTTAGTCAGGTTCCTCAATATTCGTTCCTTACCCTCGCGCCCGAAGCCCGGGAAATCATGTCTTCTTTGAAGGGCGATATGATGTTCGCCTTCACCGGAATGGATATCCTGCGCGGCGAATACCTCGGCATTTTGGCCGCCACGGTCAGCGATCCGGCTATCCTCGAGAACCTTATCGAAAAGGCCGGCGGCCTTGTGGACATCCGCACTGAGGGCGAAAACAGCTACTCCACCGTTATCGGCAATTTCCCGGTAATGTTCGGGATCCATGACGACGTTCTCTATATCGCCAACGACCCGGTGATGATAGAGGCGCTGAAGGGTAAAAGCATCGACGGTCTGGACAACGATATACGTAAACATTTCAAATCGGGATACGGCGCCGTTTACCTCAATATGAACAGGCTGCTGGGCGACGTACTGGAACTTGCAGCCTACGGCCTTATCGACAGCGAAATAGCCGGATTACTCCATTTCCTTAACTCGTTCGAGGACGTGGTGATTTACAGCAGTTCGCCGTACGAGGGCAAGATGATCGTCAATATGGTCGACAAAGATAGTAACGCTGTGGAATCCATGGCCAACTACATCAGGGACATCGCGATGGGTTCGTTAGGCTCGGCCTTTCCGTTCTAACATATCGTCCGATGGAGAGAATAGAATTACAGCAGGTTATACCTGCTGTTTTTGCAGATACCCCGCTGGTCGGCTCGGAAGTCTGGCTGTGCCGGGCCGCATTCGAAAGGGGGCGGTCATATCTTATCGAGGCCTCGTCGGGCCTCGGGAAGACCACTCTTTGCAGTTACCTCTACGGCTGGCGCAGCGATTACACGGGCACCATCCTTTACGACGGCGGGGACATCCGCGGTTACGGGGTGAACCGCTGGACGGAGCTGCGCCGGACAGGTATGGCAATACTTTTCCAGGACATGAAACTGTTCGGGGAGCTGACCGCCACGGAAAACGTCCGGCTTAAAAACGGCCTGACCGGCCGAAAGACGGACGGCGAAATCCTCTCCATGCTCGGGCGGCTGGGCCTCACCGACAAGGCGGACAGTCCCGCGGCCCTGCTGTCGGCAGGCCAGCAACAGAGGGTGGCGTTCGTGCGGGCGCTGTGCCAGCCGTTCGACTTCATCGTCCTCGACGAGCCGGTTAGCCACCTCGACGAAGGAAACTCCGCCCTGATGCGCGACATGCTGCTCGAAGAGGCCGGAGCGCAGGGGGCCGGCATTATCGTAACTTCCATCGGCAAGCATTTCGACATGCCGTACGACAAAATTATCAGGCTATGAATCCGGTAGGGAAGGTACTTAACAGCAACAAGGGACTGTGGCGGTTCGCCGGCTTCACAATAGCCAACATAGCGGGGCTGGCGGTTATACTGGGAGCTTTCCAGATATACCGCGACGCATCACCGCTGCTCGACAGCCCCGATTCGTTTATGCGCAACGACTATGTGATACTTTCGAAGAAGGTTACCTCTTTGCAGTCGGTGGGCGTAGGCAGCAGCGATTTCCGTCCAGCGGAAATCAGCGACATAGCTTCGCAGCCCTTCGTGGTCCGCACGGGTGTGTTCACCCCGGCCACCTACCATATTGACGCCTCTGTTTCGGCCGGGGGAATGGGCATGTCGAGCTTCCTGTTTTTCGAGGCGGTGCCGGACGCGTTCATAGACGTCAGGAGCGATATCTGGCGGCTGGATACCGCGGCGAAGGTGATACCTATCATCATCCCGCGTAACTACCTCAACCTCTACAACTACGGCTTCTCCCGGTCTCAGGGGCTTCCGCAGGTGTCGGAGGACCTGTTCGGGGCGCTGACCGTGGACCTGCGGCTGGCCGGCAACGGCCATACGGACCGTTTCGAGGGCCGTATAGAGGGGTTCTCCGACCGGCTTAACACCATACTCGTACCGCAGGACTTTATGGATTGGTCCAACGCCCGGTTCGGCAGCGGGCGGCAGCCCGCAGTTTCACGAGTCATCGCCGAGGTCACCGACGCATCGTCGGACGAACTGGCGCTCTACCTTGCCGGCCACGGCTACGAGACCGAAGGCGAAAACGCCGGCCGGGGTACCGGCGCGTGGTTCCTGCGACTGATTACGGGAATCGTGGTAACCGTAGGCCTTATAATTACCGTCCTTGCATTTTTCCTATTGATACTCAGTATATTCCTGCTGCTTCAAAAAAATTCGGATAAACTGCGCGACCTGATGCTCCTCGGTTTTTCACCCGGACAGGTATCGACGCCTTACGTCCGGCTGGCGCTGGCGCTCAATGCGACGGGACTCGTACTTGCCGTGGCGGCAGTCCGGCTTTTGCGCGGGAGTTACCTCCCCCTCTTTGCCCGGATGACTCCGGGGTACGAAGCCGGTGGCTTCCTGCCGACCGTCATGCTCGGCATCCTGCTTGCCGTACTGTCTGCCGTAACCACCACCATGCTCATACGCCGCAAAGTTATCCGGCTGTGGTAGGAGGCGTGGGCGGACGCCTGTTTGGGTAGTTGGGGAAACGGCGTTACGGACAAATTGGTTATCTTTGCGGGGATTCGAAGAAACAGCGACATTATGGAAAGGATTATCTCCCCCTCGATGCTCTCGGCCGATTTCGGCAACCTGGAAAGGGACACCCGGATGATAGACCGAAGCAGTGCGGAGTGGGTACATATAGATGTGATGGACGGGGTGTTCGTGCCCAATATTTCGTTCGGTTTCCCGGTGATGAAGCCCATCCGGCAGGCCACGGGGAAATTCCTCGACGTGCACCTGATGATAGTGGAACCTATGAAATACGCCGGTCGGTTCGCCGAGGCGGGGGCCGACCTGGTTACCATCCATTACGAAGCGGTGGACGACGCGGCGGGGGCGTTGCGGCAGATTAGGTCTTACGGCATACGGTCTGGGATATCGGTTAAACCGGCCACCCCGGTATCGGTTCTGGAAGGTCTTCTGGAGTTCGCCGACCTGGTGCTGATAATGAGTGTGGAGCCGGGTTTCGGGGGCCAGAGTTTCATAGAGGGGAGCCTCGAAAAAGTTGCCGAACTGCGCCGGATGATAGACGCGGTAGGCACGGGAACCCTGATTGAGATAGACGGCGGCATCAGTTCGGAGAACTCCGGGGAGGTGTTCGCGGCCGGGTGTAACGTGCTGGTAGCGGGAAGCGCCGTGTTCGGTGCAGCGGACCCGGAGGCGGAAATCGTAAAGATGCTCCGGTCCGCGCCCTAACCCGCCGGAGGCCGCTTACCGTTACATTCTGATATACGTTCCCGCACGACCTACGCGGGCCTTAAATTTTTAATACAGATGATTTCCGTAGATAACCTGACCGTCAGTTTCGGCGGCTGGGACCTTTTCAAAGATATTTCCTTTATCGTCAACCCGCGCGACCGGATAGGTCTGGTGGGAAAGAACGGCGCGGGTAAGACCACCCTGCTGAGGGTGCTGACGGGCGAGCAGCCCGCCGCATCGGGCGGGGTCTCGAAAAACCCGGGCGTCACAGTCGGTTACCTGCCGCAGGAGATGAAGGTGGCCGACACAACATCGCTGGCTGAGGAGACCGCCAAGGCGTTCGACGAGGTATTGGCCCTGGAAGCAGAGATGGCCGCGCTGACCGACGAGATATCCCGCCGCACGGATTACGAAACCGACGGGTACGCCGCCCTGCTGGACCGGCTCAACGACGTTTCGGACCGCTACCATATACTGGGCGGCGACCAGCGCGAGGCCGACATCGAAAAGACGCTGCTGGGTCTCGGTTTCCGCCGGGAGGATTTCGGCCGGCCCACGCGTGAGTTCAGCGGCGGGTGGAGGATGCGTATCGAGCTTGCCAAGCTGTTGCTGCGCCGCCCGGATGTGTTCCTGCTCGACGAGCCGACCAACCACCTCGACATCGAGAGTATCCAGTGGCTCGAAAGCTACCTGAAGGAGTACCCGGGCGCCGTGGTGCTGATATCGCACGACCGGGCGTTCCTCGACAATGTAACCAACCGTACCATCGAAATATCGCTCGGCAAGGTTTACGACTACAAGGCCTCGTACAGCCATTATATGGAGCTTCGCCGCGAACGGCGCGAACAGCAGATGGCCGCCTACCAGAACCAGCAGCGGATGATCGAGAAGACCGAGGAGTTTATCGAGAGGTTCCGCTACAAGCCCTCCAAGTCCAACCAGGTGCAGTCGCGCGTGAAGCAGCTGGACAAGCTCGAACGGCTGGAGGTGGACGAGGAGGACGTGAGCCGGATGAATATAAAGTTCCCGCCCGCCCCGCGTTCCGGCCAGATTGTGGCCGAAGTTAAGGAAGCCGGTAAGAGTTTCGGGCCGAAACACGTCTTCAGCGGGGCCGAGTTCGTTATAGAAAGGGGTGAAAAAATCGCCCTTGTGGGCCGGAACGGCGAAGGTAAGACCACGTTCGCCCGGATGCTTATCGGCGAACTGGAACCCACGGAAGGCAGCGTGCGCATCGGCCATAACATAAACACCGGTTACTACGCCCAGAACCAGGACGACCTGATGGACGGCGAGGCCTCGGTGTTCGACACGCTGGACCGCGTGGCCGTGGGCGATATCCGTACCCGCCTGCGGGATATACTGGGGGCCTTCCTGTTCCGCGGCGAAGATATCGACAAGAAGGTAAAGGTCCTGTCCGGCGGTGAGAAGGCGCGCCTGGCGATGGCCCGGATGATGCTCGAGCCGCACAACCTGCTGGTTATGGACGAGCCTACGAACCATATGGACATGCGGTCGAAAGACATCCTGAAAAATGCCCTGACCAAATACGACGGCACGCTGGTGGTGGTGTCGCACGACCGCGAGTTCCTCGACGGGCTGGTGGACAAGGTATACGAGTTCCGCGACGGGGCGGTGAAGGAGTACCTGGGCGGCATCTGGTACTTTCTCGAGAAACGCAAATTGGAGTCGCTCAAAGAGGTTGAACGCAAGGAAACGGCACCGGGTGCGGCTGTTACGGCATCTGCCGTCAATGCACCGGCTACCGATAAAGGCCGGGCAGGTAATACCGCAGCCGCGGACAAAGCGGCCCGGTCGTCCGCGAAACAGGCAAACAGCACGGCCGCTACGGCAGTATCTCCGTCGGGCTCGGCAGGCTCGGCGGGATCGGGAGGCTCGGCAGGGTCGGGAAGTTCGTGAAGTTAGGGAAGTTCGTGAAGTGCGGCGGGGATCACCGC
>JAJQCA010000004.1 GCA_021202985.1 Alistipes sp. | reverse complement strand
GTCCGGAAAGGGCCGGGGACGTCCGGCAAGGGCCGGCGAAGGTCGGTGGGGATCTGGTATTATCCCGCGGGATAATAGAGCAGGAAACCGGCCACTCCGGAGAGGACTATAAGCAGGATGGGGTTCACCTTCTTGATGGAGGCCAGGAAACAGACGGCGAATATCAGCCAGCTTTTCACGTCGACGAACGTATCGGGCGTAAGGAGCATCAGCGCGGCGGCGGCTATCATGCCTATCATCATGGGCTGCATTCCCCTCATCGCCGCCGAGACGTAGGCGTTGTTGTGGAGCCTGAGATAGAAACGGGTTACCAGCACCATTATGGTCATAGCCGGAAGGCAGACGGCGAACGTCGCCAGCACCGCGCCACACACGCTGCCGGTAATAGTGTAGCCCACGTAAGTTGCGCTGTTGATGGCTATCGGGCCGGGTGTCATCTGCGAAATGGCTATGATGTCGGCCAGTTCATTGTTTGTAAGCCACTGGTTACGCACCACTATCTCGTTCTGGATAAGCGACAGCATCGCATACCCGCCGCCGAAACCGAAGAAACCTATCTTCAGGTAGGATATGAACAACTGGAAATAGATCATTCGTCCGGGAGTTTGAAGGTTTCCCCGCCCGGGGTTTCGAACGGGTATTCGGGTACGGGCGGCCGGGGTTCAGAATCCTCTGCCGGTTCTTCTGGTTCTTTCCTCCCACCCGTTGCCGCGGCCCTGCCGCCGAGGGTTTTAAGCCACAATATCCCGCCCGCGGCGCCGGCTATGATAAACCAGATCGGCGAGAGGTGCAACCGCCACAGGAGCACCGCCGCCACGCCCGCTATGACCAGTCTCCATACGCCCATCCCTTTTGCAAGGCCGAAAATGGGCGCCGCGATAAGTGCTACCACCGCCGGGCGCATTCCCGTGAAAGCCGCTTCGAACACCTTGTTGTGCCGTATTCCGGAGAAATAGAGAGCCACCAGCAGTATAACGATAAACGAGGGCAGCACGACCCCCAGCAGGCCCAGCACCGCGCCCGGAAGCCGGCCGAGGTTATATCCCACGAAGACGGCCGTATTGAGCGAAATCGGACCCGGAGCCGACTGCGCCAGGGTGAGCAGTTCGAGGAAGCGGTCGCGGGCCACCCAGCCCCGCCGGTCGACCACCTCCCGCTGCATCAGGGGAATCATGGCGTAACCGCCCCCGAACGTGAATATGCCGATCTTAAAAAACGACCAGAACAGCAGTCGGAGGGTGCGTCCTCTATTTTCGATGGTTTCGGATTGCATACTTATAGGCGTGCGGATTCAAATTCCGGGCCTCGTTCAGTCGGGCGGGCTACCATTTTCGCCGCAGAAGTTTCATCACCCCGTCGATAAAGGTCATGGGGTGCACCGGATTACCAGGCAGGTAGAGGTCGGTGCGTACGTTGTCGAAGAACGACCTTTCGAGAGCCGGACTGCCGCTGAATATACCGCCGGAGATTGCGTCGTAGCCCGCGGCTATGACAATCTTGGGCTCGGCGACCGAACAGTAACAGATGTCGAGGGCCGTGTGCATATTGGCCGTAACAGGTCCCGACACCACCAGCCCGTCGGCATGGCGGGGCGAGGCCGTGAATTCCACGCCGTAACGGCCGAAGTCGAAATTGACGTTCATCGAGGCGTTCAGCTCCATCTCTGTGGAATTGTCGCCCCCGGCGCTGACCTCCCTCAGCCGCAGGGCGCGGCGGTAACGGCTGCATATATCGTCCCTCACCGCGTCGCGGTCGAAGACGATTTCCCTCATTCCGGGCCTAACCACCAGGTTTTCGCGGACGTTCGAGGCCATCCGGTGGTCGGCGGTGAACCGTATTCCGCCCCGGGACATAGCCGCGCATTCGCCGCAGAAGGCGCAGCGGCCCAAATCGATGGAAAGAGGTTCCGCACGGAACGCGCCGCTCGGGCAGACCGTCTCGATATCGCGGGCGAGACCCGTGTCGACGGCAGTTATCTCCGGCCGCCCGCGGAACGGGGCCGGAACCTCCGCCCGCGACAGGTCCTTTATCGATTGCCTGCCGTGGCTCCGGAGTATTTTAAGTTGCGACAGTATCATACTTTCGGGCTATCTTTTATCGGTTCGGCCGGGTCGGGCAGACCGGCGGCACGGGTGGCTAAGAACGCTTTTGAATCACGGTGGCCCGGGTTGGGCACACCCGCGGTATGGGTGGCTATGAACGTCTTTGAATCACGGTGGCCCGGGTCGTACACACTGGCGGTACGGGTGGCGGGGAAGGCCTTTAAATCACGGCGGGCCGGGTCTGTCACACCGGCGGTACGGGTGGCTAAGAACACCTTTGAATCACGGTGGGCCGGGTCTCCGGCCGGCAAACTGGTCCATCCTGCCGGCGGGTTGTCGGCCGGGCGGTAAGTGGCGCACAGCCCGGCGATTCCGGCCGCCCGCACAGCAATGCCGGTAGCTAAGCCTGACAGGAAATTTATCAATCCGGCCGTTCTACAGCCGGTTGAACAGTAAAAAGCGCACAGCCCGGCGATTCCGGTCGCCGGAACTGACAAAGCACCGTTATTAAAGCCTGCCGGAAGGTAAACTCCGACCGGCATGGAACCGACACCCGTAATATTGGCCGGCGGGCCTGCCGGACCGGATTCCAAAACATATCGCCTGTTCCACCCTGTCATAGCCGCTATGTTAAAGGTCGTGTCCGCAATAGGAGAGGTTGAAACTCTTGTTGTTTATCGGGAAGTCGGAGATTCCCTCCCCGCGCATGGCAAGGGCGAGGGCGAGCCAGTTGTGGACCGAGGGGTCCTTAACCTTGTAGGCCGCCAGCGCACCGTCGCCGTCTGTCACGGCCGTATGGCAT
This sequence comes from Alistipes sp., assembly GCA_021202985.1. Taxonomy (GTDB): domain Bacteria; phylum Bacteroidota; class Bacteroidia; order Bacteroidales; family Rikenellaceae; genus WRDF01. The sequence continues at coordinate 965 of JAJQCA010000004.1, read as the reverse complement.
ATCTCCCCGCGCCAGCCCTCGGTAAGCGAATAGGCCAGCGAAAGGGGCCTGAGCGCGGAACCGTACACCGGCTGCGCGGTGCACACCTCCCCGCCGTCGAGGGAACCGAGCAGTTTATCTATATATCCGGCCGAAGCGAATATCTCCCTCCCGCGCAACATCAGCCGGGCCATTACATCGCCCTGCGTCCGGAACTCCGCGACACCGGCGAGCGTATCCGTCCACGGCCCGTAGGGGTGCGAGAAGCGGACGTCCCGCTTCAGGCCCCCCGCACGGGCGGCCATGCCCACCGCGCCTATCCGGGCAAGCTGCTCGGCGGAGACGACGCCGCAGTCCTCGAAACGCGCCAGCACCGAGGGTGCCGACTTCAGGTCTTCGCGCACTTCGCGGTAACGGCGGACCGCTTCGGCGAGATTGGCCCGTATATTTGCGGCGACATCCGGCGTGAGCGGGTAACGGGTACCGAACGGGCGTACCAGCCCCTTACCGAACCGGTTCCCGCACCAGGCGAGTGTGGTATTGATAACTATCGTCCTGAGGGCCTCGCACGCCACCTGCCCGAGCTGGTAGCCGATATCCATACACAGGGCGCCCGTATCGGCTATGTGCATGGCCACGCGCTCCAACTCGAGGGCCACGGCCCGTTCGGCGGCGAGCCTTGCCCGCAGGTCGCCGGTAAGGGGAGCCGCGGCGAGTTTCTCGATTACGGCAACGCAGGCCGTGGAGTGCCCCACGGCCGTATCCCCGGCGATGGATTCGGCCAGCACGGTCTGCCGCAGGCGGTTGGCCGTGCCGGCGATAAGCCGCTCTATCCCGCGGTGCTGGTACCCCAGCGCTATTTCGAGGTGAAGCACCTTCTCGCCGTTGCAGATAAAGCGGAAAGCGCCGGGTTCTATTATCCCGGCGTGTATCGGCCCGACGTTTACCTCATGCAGGGCATCGCCCGCAATGGTGTAGAACGGGTG
>JAJQCA010000019.1 GCA_021202985.1 Alistipes sp. | reverse complement strand
TTCTAAAAAGTCACGTAGTTTGCATTATTATATATTTGAGAGAATATAGTAATCAAACATCCACTATGTTATGACAAGTTTTAGATTTCATTTCCGGCCCCCTACAAGTGAGGTGGCTGCATCCGGGACGCTGTTCGTCCGGATAATCCACAACCGTAAGTACCGGGACGTTCGGCGGGATTACGGTATTTATTCCCACGAATGGGACGCTGGGGCCGGCTGGCTTCGGCATGGGGTGAGTGATCCCGCCCGCGCGGAGCGGTTACGGGAGATAGAGTTATCCATGAAAACCGACCTTTTGCGGCTGGAGGGTATAGTTAAGCAGTTGTCGGCCGCCGGGGAGTACACGGTCGGCGATGTGGTGGCTGAGTTCCAAAAGACCGGAGAGGCCGATACTGTTTTGTCCTTTTCAATCAAAACGGCTCTCGACCTTACTGCCGACGGCCGTGTGCGCACCGCCCGCGCCTACCGCTCGGCGGCAAAGAGCCTTGTAAAGTTTAACAGCGGGCGGGATATGATGCTGTGCGAGATCACCGGAGCGCGGATGCGGGAGTACGAACGATGGCTGCTGGACCGGGGACTTCAGATGAACACCGTGTCGTTCTATATGCGTAACCTGCGGGCACTCTATTACCGCGCTGTGGCGGCAAAAGTTACCAACCCCACCGAAACCAATCCTTTTCAGGATGTTTACACAGGCGTTTATGAAACCCGCCGCCGCTCTCTCGACCGTGCGGATATAAATGCTCTGGCATCGGTGGAGAAGAAACTACCATCGAACCATGCGCTACGGCCGGCACTGCTCTACTTCCTTTTCGCCTACCACGCCCGCGGGATGTCGTTTATCGACTTAGCTTTTCTTAAAAAGACAGACCTTAAGAACGGCTCGATAATCTATAAAAGGAAGAAGACGGGCTTCTATATCGAGGTAAAGGTTACCAAGCCGATGAAAAGGATCATGGACTCTTTCCGGGCCGCCACCAAATATTCACCGTTCATATTTCCGATTATTGACCCCCAAATGTCGGATTACAGAATCCAGTACGAATCGGCCCTTAACCGCCAGAACAAGGCATTGAAAGAACTGGCGTCAATGGCCGGCATAGAAAAGAACCTGTCGACGCACGTAGCACGCCACACCTGGGCTACACTGGCAAAAAGGATGGGATTCGGGATAAACCTGATAAGCGAGGGCCTCGGCCACCGGGATACTAAAGTAACCTCGATTTACCTCGCCTCGTTCGAGCGTTCGGCGTTGGATGAACTGAGCGTGAGGATGTCGCGGGCTGTGGGAGCGGCATAAAAAAACGTCACTGCGTAAGTGACGGTCTGGCAAACATTCTTCTCTTAATTCGTAGCAAATGTAAAAATTATTTTCTATTTCCGATACTCTACCCCTGTAAATTTCTCTTAAAGTTATTGTATATACCCTGAACGCTTTACAGATTTCAGGAAAAACTACTACCCCTGTTCCACCGAATAAAACTAACCCCGTTCTAATTCTCTTAAACTTCTTATTCCCATCATTTTGTTTGCCCGGCGTTTGACGCCCGGCACGGCAGTTTTAAGTGTAACCATTTAAATGCGCGTGTTTTAGCATTTGCCCTTTCTGGTCTTATGTCACTTACGCAGTGACAGTTACCCAAACAGGCCGCCGGGAAGAGCAAATGCACAGCGACGATAAAATATTATTCAGCCGGCGTTTCCAGACTATATACGAATATCTGGGGACGTTCAGCTACACTTATGCCGGTGGCGGATGTAAGGGTATCGACAAGGGTGCGTTTCTGTCCGAAACAGCATTTTACAATACCGACACCCTCTCGATTCTGCACCTGCTGGAAAAGAACGATATCATTTTCGAGCGGGAAGGGCTGTTGCATCTGCACCGCCGTTTTTTCAGTATGACCATGTGGGATTTGCTCTTGCTTTCCGAGCCGTGGCTGAACGGGGACGCACCGCCCGGCGAACAGAGCGGCCACCGGGCACTAAATCAATTTGCCCGGAGTGAGAAATTATGCAACGCACTATCCACCATATAACCACCCCGCGCTACCCCTAATATAATATAATCTATACGCCCAAAAGTTATTCAATATGAAGAAAGCCTTACTTATCCTTTTAGGAATTTTTCTACCCCTTACGATATGTACCATCACCGCCCAGCAGGTGGGTATAAAATCCAACGCACTGTATTGGGCGACCAGCACTCCCAACCTGGGTGTTGAGATAGCGACCGGGCTAAAAACCACTATAAATATAAGCGGCGCATATAATCCGTGGACTTTCGGCAGCGCGGAGGACAATAAAAAGATACGGCACTGGGCCGTAACTGGACAACTACGTTTTTGGCCTTATGAAAGGTGGGACGGGCATTTTCTGGGAGTTCACGCCCTGTTTGCGAGCTATAATGCGGGCGGGGTGGATATTCCGCTGGTCGGGCTGTCCAAATTAAAAGATAGCCGCTACGAGGGATATGCCACGGGCATGGGGTTTTCCTACGGTTACCAGTGGTACCTGTCGCCACACTGGAACCTGGAGCTTACGGCAGGGCTGGGGTACGTCTATTACAACTACGAGCGCTACGAATGCCGCAAGTGCGGTGCCTTTATCGAGCGCGCACACAAGCACTGGCTGGGCCCTACCAACCTCGGCCTGTCCTTTATCTACCTTATTAAATCCAAATAACTATGAAATATATCTATTCGATTATACTGTCCCTTTTCGCATTTACCCTCTCCGCCCGGCCGCCTGAAACCATAACGGGCCGTGTGGAACTGGGCGACGGCCGCTTTGTGATAGAATCCTTCACGGCCCACCTTGTCGGCGACTCGCTCTACGTCGAGATGGGCGACCTGAAACTGATGGACGGTAACTCTCCGACCAGTTACCGGTTCTCGGTTCCGGCGGTGTTCGCCGTGCCGGTCCAGGCTCAGACACGCCGCCGCGTCGACCCTACCGAATACGCCGGTCAGATGAAGGTGACGGTGCTGGAACTCTCCGAACGGGACGACGAAGTGTTTATGGATATCGAGGTGCGGATGCAGGGCGACGTTATGAACCGCAGGCTCAGCTACCTCCTGATACCCGAACTTATAGCGGGCGACAGTACGGCTACAGGGGCGGGCCTGCTGGTAAACGGCTGGGGTAAAGAACAGTTATACCGCCGGATGATAAAGTTCGGCAACTCTTCGGTGGTGGAAAACCTGCCGAAAATGAAGATAGCGGTAACGACCTATACCGACACCCTTGTCCGTTACACAATGCGCCTGCCTTACGAGCCGTGGATGGACGAGGCCGCGCTCGACATACACCAGGTGGTCGGTTCTCCGGCCCGTAAAGAACAACTTTATACCATATCGAATGCGGGGCAGGTCAAACTCCAACCGAGGATACCATACGAGGTGGACGCCCGGCCGAACTTTATCCTTCCCGAACGCGAGGACAAGCGGCGCAATATGCAGGGGCAGGCGTTCCTCGACTTTGTAGTGGGAAGGTCGGTGATAGTTCCGACGTTCCGTCGCAACCCGGAAGAACTGGCAAAGATAGAGGCCGCTATCCGTAAGGTACAGTCCGACCCGGATGTACAGATAACGGGCCTGTTCGTGGAGGGCTACGCCTCACCGGAAGGCAGCTACGCGTCCAACGAGCGGTTGGCGGCCGAACGGGCGCAGGCGCTCTCGAATTACATTGCCCAAAACTACGGAGTCCCGTCGAATATTATCCGTACCTCGTCGGTGGCCGAAGATTGGGACGGGCTTCGGGTATTGGTCGAAGAAAGCGATCTGGTGCGCAAAGCCGAGGTTCTGGCCGTTATCGACAGCGACGATGCTCCCGACCGTAAGGAACAACGGCTAAAAGCTATGGGCTACCCGTGGACGGC